>JBCAZH010000045.1:21432-25547 GCA_038533155.1 Pseudomonadota bacterium
CCAACCCACCAAGAAGGCGGGTCCGTTCGCACGACTTGATAAGGCTCGGCGTGCAGTGCACTGCATGACATCACCAATAATGTCGCAGCGAATTGTCGAACTCGTGTCCCCGATAAACGCATCCGATTTCCCCCCAAAAAACCAGTGGTATCATACCGCTATACAGTTCCTGAGGCATTGACAATGGGTAACGCGAAACCATTGCAGTCGGTGATCATTGTGGGGGGCGGATCGGCCGGATGGATGACCGCCGCGGCGTTGTCACATGCGTTGGGCGACAGCTGCAAGATCACGTTGGTGGAGTCCGAGATGATCGGCACCGTCGGTGTCGGTGAAGCGACGATTCCGCCGATCAAACTCTTCAATCAAAGACTCGGCATTTCCGAAGCGGAGTTTGTTCGCGAAACGCAGGGCAGTTTCAAACTCGGCATCCAGTTCGTGAATTGGGGTCGCGAACAAGACGCGTACTTTCATCCGTTCGGTCAATACGGCGCAGATTTTGATGTCGTGCCGTTACACCATTACTGGCTGCAAGCGCGGACCGAAGGCAAGGCCGAGTCGCTCGATGAGTATTGCATGGCGTGGGGTGCGGCGAGCCGCGGTCGATTCGCACCGCCATCACGCGATCCGCGGATGATTCAGTCGACGTTTGACTACGCCTACCACTTCGATGCAGGGCTGTATGCGCGTTTTCTACGTCGTTTCGCCGAGGCGCGCGGCGTGCAACGGGTTGAAGGCCGAATTAACGCGGCAAACTTGCATGCGGAGACCGGCTTCGTCGAGTCGGTTGTTCTTGAGGATGGGAAGAAAATCGCTGGAGAGTTTTTCGTCGACTGCTCCGGCTTTCGTGGACTCCTGATCGAACAGCATTTGCACGCCGGATACGAAGACTGGTCGCATTGGCTGCCGTGTGACCGCGCAGTCGCTGTACCTTCGGAGCCTGCTGACGACTTCATTCCGTACACACGGTCAACGGCGCATGCTGCGGGATGGCAATGGCGGATTCCTTTGCAGCATCGAACCGGCAACGGTCACGTCTACTGCAGCCGTTACGTTTCCGACGATGAAGCGGCAGCGACCCTGCTTGAGAACTTGGATACGCCCGCAACGGGTGATCCACGGCAGCTGAGATTCCGTACCGGCCGACGACGCAAGTTCTGGCACCGAAACTGTGTCGCAATCGGTTTGGCCGCGGGTTTCATGGAACCGCTGGAATCGACGAGCCTGCATCTGATCCAAACTGGGATCACGCGTCTGCTTGCGTTGTTCCCGGATCAGTCGATGAGCGATCTGGCGATCGACGAGTACAACCGGCTGACGCAGTCAGAGTATGAGTCGATTCGAGACTTTTTGATTTTGCACTATCACGCAACGGAACGGCGCGACTCTCCGCTGTGGCGTGCGTGCGCCAGCATGTCGATTCCAGAGACGTTGGAATACAAGATCGCGCATTTCCGCAGTCGTGCCCGACTCGTGTCGAGCGGTATTGAGCTGTTCCAGAATCCAAGCTGGCTCGCCGTGCTGGTGGGTCAACATGTGACCCCGGAACACTACGACACGTTGGTTCACCACCGCAGCGCAGTACCTGGCGTCGAACGTTTGGCAGGACTGCATCGGGTGATCGCCGAGACCGCCGAAACACTGCCGACGCATCGCCAGTTTATTGAGCAAAATTGCCGCGCCGAGCCGCTCGAGAAATTGCGAGCAGCCATGTAAACGTATTCATTTGAGTGCCGCAAAATGCTGTGGCATCAAGGTGGGATAAGATGCTTGCGTCGAGGGGGACGACGATGCAGAACAAGCCTGTACTCAGTTTCTGGCAAATCTGGAATATGTGTTTTGGGTTCTTGGGGATCCAATTCGGTTTCGCCCTGCAGAATGCCAACGTCAGTCGGATTTTTCAGACACTCGGCGCATCGATCGACGAGCTCCCGATTCTCTGGGTTGCAGCTCCGCTAACGGGACTGATTGTTCAGCCGATCATCGGCTACTTTAGTGATAAGACCTGGAATCGTTTGGGGCGTCGCCGTCCGTATTTCCTGTTCGGCGCAATATTTGCCTCGGCCGCATTGATTGCGATGCCCAATTCGCCGTACTTGTGGTTCGCGGCCGGAATGCTTTGGATCATGGATGCGAGCATCAACGTATCTATGGAACCATTCCGAGCGTTTGTCGGCGACATGCTACCTGAGCGTCAGCGCACGCAAGGCTTCGCGATGCAGAGCTTCTTCATCGGAATCGGGGCGGTGGTCGCGTCGATGCTTCCGTACATGCTGACAAACTGGTTCGGCGTGACATCCGAGCCTGTGCCTGGCGAAATCCCGGATGCGGTCAAGTGGAGTTTTTACCTGGGCGCTTTCGCGTTTTTTGGTGCTGTCATCTGGACTGTCGTTTCAACTCGTGAGTATCCGCCGGAGCAATTAGAGGCGTGGCATGCGCAGGCAGAGCAGGCGGATCAGGGTAAGCAGGCGCTTCGAGACCCGGCCCTGCTGGTCAAGCACGGTGCGGCGTGGTTGGCCGTCGGTGTTGGGTTTGTTGTATGGGTATCGTTGGCTGAACTCGACAAACAGCTTCTGATTCTCGGCGGTATGTTCATCGCATTCGGTTTATTGCAATGGCTGACCGCGCTCCTTCAACGCGATGGGCGCGAAGACAACGGTATCGTTGAAGTGGTCAACGACCTGTTCAACATGCCTCGTGTCATGAAACAACTCGCCGTCGTTCAGTTTTTTTCTTGGTTGGCTTTGTTTGCGATGTGGATTTACGCGACACCTGCGGTCACCAGCTTCCATTTCGGCGCAACCGACACTGCCACTGAGGCATACAACCAAGGCGCGGATTGGGTGGGTGTCTTATTTGCTGGGTACAACGGGTTTGCTGCGTTGGCAGCGATCATGATTCCGATGATGGCCGGCCGGCTCGGATGTCGTGTTTGTCACATGGCGAATCTTGTCTTTGGTGGGCTTGGCCTGATCAGTTTCTTTTTTATCTCCGACCCGAAGTTGCTGTTGCTCTCGATGGTAGGTGTCGGCATCGCATGGGCGTCGATTCTGTCTCTGCCGTATGCCTTGCTCACTAACTCGCTGCCGATACGGAAGGTCGGCGTGTACATGGGCATTTTCAATTTCTTCATTGTGATCCCGCAGCTGGTTGCTGCCAGCGTGTTGGGTTTGGTGATCCGCGACCTATTCGGTGGTGACAGCATCTACGGACTGATCGTCGGTGGTGTGTCGATGATCATCGCGGGCGTCACCGTGCTGCTGGTCGATGCTGACGCGGAGCCAGTAGTGCGCGAAGACCAATCAACAAACCTCGAACTACAGGAGTCATCCTGATATGTGGCGCCTGGTTGGCTTGGCACTGACGTTCGCCGGTGTCGCGGCATGTGCGACGAGCGAAACAATGCGTCCGACGCAATCGTTTATTGGTACCGATGAGCCATTCGCGAGTGAAGCGGTCTACTTCCTGCTGACAGATCGGTTCGTCGACGGCGATCCCAGCAATAATTATCCGACACAAGGCGGAGCGCAGCACACGTTCGACCGGCCCATCATGAATCCAGAAGGGCAAAGCGCCAACATCGGATACCTCGGCGGGGACTTTCAGGGTGTATTGGATCATCTCGACTACATCCAATCGATGGGCTTCAGCTACGTTTGGCTAACGCCGATTGTTGACAATCCGGACGAAGCGTTTAGCGGTGGTGCAGCGGTCGGGGAAGGCTTTCCGGCGGATAAAGGTAAGACGGGCTACCACGGATACTGGGGTGTGAACTTCTTTGTCGAAGACGAGCACCTTGTATCGGACGGTCTGGATTTCGAACGTTTTGCCGGTGTGCTTGATGATCATGACGTCGGGTTCGTACTCGATATCGTGTGCAACCACGGGTCGCCGTCGTTTTCGATGCCGACAGACCAACCAAAATTCGGTGAGCTGTATGACGTCGACGGTAGCCTCGTCGCCGATCATATGAATCTGACGCAGGACTTGTTGCGCGACGATGAGCCGCTGCATGCGTTCTTTAACCAGAAACCGGATATCGGTCAGCTGTCTGACTTGAATGAAAACAACCCGGATGTGTTGGACTACTTCGTGCGCGCCTATTCGCAGTGGAT
>JBCAZH010000046.1:0-21419 GCA_038533155.1 Pseudomonadota bacterium
CGTAGCCCAAAGGATGGAAGTGGGTGAAGGTCTTCGGCATATCGACCCACAGCTTCTTAATATTGTCAGCCGACAGCAGGCTTTCCGCTTCGATGATCAACGCTTGTCCGGCAGCATCCACTTTGGTGGGGTGGGGTGCAGACAGACCCGCGGCGGCAGCGACGATGCTGACGACGACCAAAGCGGCAATCAGCCAGAAGAAAATGAACACCGGATCCGGCAGGCGGTTTCCCGTGCGCTCGATCCAACCCAGTATGCCGCTGTTGGTTGCGGCTTCAGTCGCTGCCATAGCGTTCGTCCCCGAACTCCTCTCCCAGCGACCAAGAGTAGTCGAGCGCGCCGTCCGGCGCTAGAAGCAGGGAATTTACGCGGCCAGTTCTCGCTCGCGTAGCGCAAGCCAGCGCTGTACTGATGAGCAAAACTCACTACTGTTGACGTTGATCTCGAAGATCGGAGCGAACTTCGACAACTTTTCATAAGCTGCCGCGAAGAGTTTGTAGAGATATTCGCTCGACAACTCTGTTGTCGGCGCATAGCGCGCGGCAATGGTGTCCAGGACTTCAGACAATTCGTGCGTCTCGGTATCGACAAAAGCGGTACACAACTCGTTGGCTAAGACGGACATGTTGCGGATCGCTTCCTTGTCGTTGCTCGGACTCATGCCGTCGCCATCCGGGATTCCGGTAATCGAGTCGATGATGACTTGCGGCAGGGACCAGACTTTGGCCACTGCGGCGCCAAGCATGGCGAAGTCGCACCCGAGCACGTCGATCGCTGCCAGCCAGCGCGGCAAGCCTTTGTCCCGCGCCGTCTGAAGGGTCACCTCATGCTCCTCTGGGAAGTAGTAGATCGTCAGGTTTTCGCCGAGGTTTTGGCACATACCCGCGATGAAGGCCTCCTCCGCGTCGCGCAATTTGGCCCGCTGTGCGAGATGTCGCGCGATCAGGCCGGCGAGGAAAGACTTCGTCATGCTGTCGCGAAGGAGTTCCGAGTCGCCTTTCAGGTGACCGAACAACGTCAAGCTGGACGCCACCATGCGAACCTGCTGAACGCCGAGCAGGACAACCGCCTGCGACACGCTCGTGACCTCGGTGGCGCGACTGCCGTAGAACGACGAGTTCGACATCGTCAGCAGCTTGCTCGTTAGTGACAAATCTCGAAGGATCACGTTCGCCAGTTTGTCGGCATTACCGTTGCCGCCATCTCCGGCCAGTCGGTTGATGTCGTTCAGCGTGCTCGAAATCGCCGGGAAGTCTTTCTTGTGCTGCATGCGGCGCATCAAAAAGTCGACGGTACTGTGACTGACGTCCGTACCTCGTGCTTCGTCAGCGAGCCCGGAGGCAACGATGCAGACTTTGAAGGCCTCCAGCATTTCACGCGCGTTTTGATAGCGGTCTTCGTAGCTCATGACGAATGCGCCTTTCAAAAACTTGACGATGTGTTCACCGTGCTCCAGCTCTGAAAGTCGCTCGTAATCGACGCGCACGCCGACGATGTTGCGCTGAATCGATTCGACTGTATCGCCCGGGATCGATCGCGTTCCTGTCAGCAGTTCGTAGATCGTCGAAGCCAATGCAAAGACATCGGTGTAAGGACCAAGCTCCTGGCGCAAAAAGTGCTCGGGCGCCATGTAGCGCAACGTGCCGGTCGCAAGGCTCAAGTCTTCGCGTTCGAAATTGACGAACTGAGACAAACCGAAATCCATAACTTGCGGCTTACCGTTTTCGTCCAACATGATGTTGCGAGGCCCGAGATCCAGATGCAGGACACCGGCTTCGTGGGCACATGCGACCGCGTCGAGTACCGTGGTGATCAATCCGGCGGCATCTTTGAGCGAGTAGCTTTGCCGAGCGCCCAGCTCGTTCGCGAGCGTCTTACCAGGTACGAACCCGAAGACGAGATACGGGCCAAGCGGGCCAGCGCCGATGTCGTAGATCGGCACGATGTTGGCGTGCTTCAAGCGACTGGAGGTTAGTGCTTCGAGTGGCGTGCCATTCTCGCCCGTCAAATTGAACTCCGCGAGATCGGAGGTCAGGATTTTGATCGCAACGTCCCGTTCGAGTTTCGGGTCGTAGGCGAGATACACCTTGCCCTGAGAGCCACGCCCCAACACTCGTTTGAGTTCGTAGCGCCCCATCGTGTTCGTGGAAGCCGCCGTCGACATTTAGCTTTCTACCCCCTACCCAGGTTGATTCCTTCACCGTTGGGCAGTTAGCGGCCGACGTGGCAACGGCTTTAGTGGTTCTAAGCGCGATGCCAGCGAAGCGGCTTCGAGTTTTCGCGGATGACGAGCCCTTTGGCTTCCAGGTCAAGCTGGACGGTCTTCAGCCACCAGCCGGACGTCTTTCCGGCCGGGAACAGTGCGTCCGGAAGCTCCGATTTTACCCGCGCCATGAGCTCGGCCTGCGTCTGGCCTGGCGCTTCGCTCGGCAGCACTTTGAGGTATGCCTCGCGCATGGCCTCGTACTTCGCGGTGTTGACCCGAGTCGTTTTGCCCGGGGTATTCACGTTCTCGACGGTGGTCATCTCTGCAGTCATCCTCAACTCCAGTAGTTCCTCGCTTTGAGATTATGACGCCTAAACCGGCGATTCCGCTACACTTCGCGCCCATGGAGGGACTCGAGTGAGCTGGCTAACCCTGATCGATTACGCAGGCACTTTCGTGTTCGCGGTTAGCGGTGCGACCGTCGCCATGCGGCGCGAGCTGGATCTGTTTGGTGTGTTGGTGTTGTCTTTTGCGGCGGCAACCGCAGGGGGGATCGGCCGTGATGTACTGATCGGCGCTACTCCGCCTGTCGCTTTGGCCAATTGGCATTACCTCAGCATCGCGTGTGTGGCCGGTGTGTTTACGTTTTATGCGGCGAATGTCGTTGAACGGATGCGCAATCCGGTGCAGCTGTTCGATGCCGCAGGGCTGGGCCTGTTCGCCGTTGCCGGCACGGCAAAGGCGTTGGCGTTTGGTTTAACGCCGACTTCGGCGGTGTTGCTCGGTGTCTTGAGTGGCATTGGTGGTGGGATCGCACGCGATGTTTTGGTCGCGCAAGTTCCGGCGGTAATGCGCTCGGAGCTGTATGCGAGCGCCGCGTTGGTGGGTGCGGTGGTTGTCGTCGTGGGCAACGCATTCGACCTCCCGAGACCTGCTGCGATGGCGGCAGGTGCGTTGCTGTGTTTTGTGCTTCGCTTTATGGCGATTCGGTACAACTGGCGCTTGCCTGTTGCACGGGGTTCGTCCGAGTCAGAGTCGGGCTGATATAGTCGCGCCGTCATGAATGCCAAGAAAGTCATGCTGGCGGTGATCGCAGCCGCTTTGATCGGAGTCGCCGCCCAAATCACGCTGGCGGTCCCCGGCGTTGCTTTGCCGATTACGTTGCAGACGGCGGTTGTGCTGGTGGCAGGCGCGGCGTTGGGTGCGAACGCCGGTGGCTTGGCCGTCGTGGTCTACTTGATGATGGGTGTACTCGGCTTGCCGGTATTTTCGGACGGTCAGTCCGGCGGTGGGGTGCTCTTCAGTCCGTCCGGCGGTTATCTGCTCGGATTCTGGTTCGCTGCTGTCGTCGTTGGCCTGGGATCCGATACCGGCTGGCTTTGGCGCTCACCGTTGCTGCTCCCGCTATGGATGGTCGGTGCCCACGTGCTCATCCTTTTGTTCGGAGCGGGGCTTTTGAGCTTTAGCCTGGGTGTGACTGCGGCTTGGTTCAACGGCGTAGCACCGTTTCTTGTCGGCGGTCTGGTGAAATCGCTGCTCGCGGCAGTGCTGGCGTTTCCGTGTTACCGTTTGGCATACGCGTTTACGAGGCATCAAGGGGAGGTGCAACGTGAGCAGGAACCAGAACAAAACCGTTGAGAATGACGTACCGGTCAGCGCGTATTTCAAAACCATCAAAGACAAAAAGCGCGCTGAACAATGCCGTGCCGTCGATGAGTTGATGCGCGCGGTCACTCGGCGTGAACCGAAGATGTGGGGCTCGAGTATCGTCGGTTATGGCAAGTACCATTATCGGTATGACAGCGGCCGCGAAGGGGACTTCATGCTGACCGGCTGGTCATCGCGCGCCAAGAATCTCACGCTCTACATTATGGGCGGGTTCGATGATTACGATGAGATATTGGCAAAGCTCGGGCCGCACAAGACGGGCAAGTCGTGCCTATACGTGACCGATCTCGACAAGATCGACATGAAAGTGCTGCGCAGCCTCATAAGAAAATCCGTCGCTTACATGCGAAAGACGTACAAGACCGAATAGCCTCAGTCGCGTCCTGCTGCCGCTGTCGCGTGGCTGTCGAAACGCGTACTCGCAGCGTAGCTGAAAAGGCCAGCCGCGATGATCACGAGTGCGAGCCAACCGGTGCCTGGCTCATCCGTCACGACGTACCACAACGTCCAACTGGTCAGCGCGAGGAAGATCACGGGCGTCACGGGATAACCCCAGGCTTTGAAGGGGCGCGGCCGGTCTGGCTCTCGCCAGCGCAGGACGAACAGTCCGATGACGGTCGCAAGCGTGTTGAGCGCAAGAATGAAGCCCGAGAATTTCAGAATGAACTCAAACGAGGAGGTCACAATGAAAATGATCGTGACGACACCCTGGAAGTAGATCGCGAAGGCCGGCACGCCGAAACGGTTGGTCGATGCGAGGCGTGCGAACAGCGCATGATCTTGTCCAATCGCTTGGTAGACGCGCGGTCCGGCGATGATCATCGCGCTGACGGTCGACACGAGCAGCAGCGCCAAAATGACTCCCATAATCCGTGCAACGCCGGATCCGAAAGCATATTCCGCGGCAATGTAACCGACTTCGATTTGGCCGCGCATCGCGTCGATCGGAGCGACCTTTAGAAAAACGTAGTTCAACGCGAGATAGAGCGAGGCGACTAACAAGGTGCCGCCGCCGAGGACCCAGGGTAGGTTACGTTGCGGATTTTCGAGTTCGCTCGAAAGGTAGGTCGCCACGTTCCACCCCGTGTATGCGTAGCTCACGTAGATCAGTGAAACGGCGAACGCACCCCCAGCCATCAGCACACCGTCGCCCGCCTGAGGTGTGAACGTGACTGGCTGGGTTTCGCCGGCGACCAACATCGCGCCGACGCAAAACACGATAATCAAGCCGACCTTGATCGCAGTGAACGCAACCTGGACCCCGCCGCTGGTCCGACGGTGGGTTGCGTGAACGACGGTGAGTGCTGCGACCAATGCCACTGCGCTGGCGGTGACTGGAAGCGCGGGGAATGCTCGCGACAGGTATTTTGAGAATGTGATCGCCGCGAGTGCGGTAGGGGCTGCGAAGCCCACCGTGGCCGAGACCCAGCCCGAAACGAATCCTGCCGCCGGGTGATAGATCCGCCCGAGGAAATAGTACTCACCGCCAGATTTCGGCATCGTGGCGCCGAGCTCGGCGTAGCTCATTGCGCCGCAAAAGGCGACGACGCCTCCGATTGCCCACAGCGATAATAGGACGAATCCTGACTCGATATCCGCTAGCTGATAACCGAGGCTTGTGAAAACGCCGGTACCGACCATGTTGGCGATCACGATCGAAAAAGCCGTTCGCGAGGTGAATAGTTTGGTTCTTGTATCGGCCATCGGGCCGCTCCCCCTCCGCCAATGCGGTCAACCCCCGACATTAAGCGGGCTGCACGCCCAATGAAAGGGCAAACGCACTTTTTCTCTTTGGCGCTCGTTTTGTGAGGCGGTTCAGGGAGCATTCAGTCGCGTGTCGGTAACGTGGGCGCCAAGATTAGGGAGAAGCCTCATGAAAGCCATCCACGCTTTGATTATGTTAGCTGCGGCGTTCACGCTCGGCGGCTGCGCCACAGGAATGAGCGAGCAGGCCTGCCTGACCGCCGATTGGCGTACGGTCGGGTTCGAAGATGGCGTTGCGGGCAAGACCCCGTCCGCGATTGGTTACTATCGCAATCAATGTGCGGACGCGGGTGTGACCCCAGATCTTGATGAGTATCTCGCGGGACGCACCCAGGGCCTCGACACCTATTGCCGACCGGCCAACGGCTACCGCGTCGGCGAGCGTGGCGGTCAGTACCACGGCGTTTGTGACGCGGCGACGGAGTCGGCGTTCCTGGCGGCATTCGATGAGGGCCGTGAGCTCTACATCCTTCGGCGCGACGTCAATCGTCTGGAGCGCGAACTCGACCGCGCCGAAGAGGAACTGATCGCGTTGGAGACTGAGGTTGCGACGTTGACCCTGGAAGCCATCAGCGATGGTTTGACGCCAGAACAACGCCTGCTGCTGTTGAATCAGTCGCGCGAAGCGACCGAGCGCAAGCAAATCGTAGAAGCAGACATTATTACGATCCGAGAAGAGCTGGCATTAAGCCGCGAGCGGTTGCAGCTGTACGCGGCCGGTTAGTCTGGCCGTCCAGACATCACGGCAGCGCCGCCGACCGCAATGGTGGCCCAGTGCCACCACACCGGCGTTGTGATCAATGCCAGCGCCAAGCCAACGCCAATTGCGCCGAGCCCGAGCGTTACCCGATAGCGGCGCCGGTCGGACCGGCGTAGTCGGTCATTGAGATCTTTCAGCTCGCGAGTATCGACACTGAAACGAAGCTCGCCGCTGGCTGCCTGTTCGCCGACTCGGCGCACCAGCGTGGGTAGCTCTCGAAGGGTTTCCTTGAGCTCAGGCCACTGTGTGCGGATATCGTTCAGAACAGCGCGCCCGCCCAAGCGCTCGTCCATCCACTGGCGCAGGATGGGTTGTGCGGTCTCAAACAGATCGAGTTCCGGGTAGAGTTCACGACCCAGTCCCTCGATGTTCAATAATGTCTTCTGCAGCAAAATGAGCTGCGGTTGAACTTCCATTTCGAAGCGCCGCGCGGTGTCGAACAGACGCAACAAGACTTGGCCGAAGCTAATCTCCGCCAGTGGTTTATTGAAGATCGGCTCGCAGACCGTGCGCACCGCGGACTCTAACTCTTCCACCCGCGTGTACGGTGGTACCCAGCCGGAGTCGACGTGCAATTGGGCAACGCGGTTGTAATCACGATCAAAGAACGCGAGAAAATTCTCCGCGAGATACTGCATATCTTTGGGGCTCAGCGTGCCGATGATGCCGAAATCGATCGCTTGGTATTTCGGGTTCTCGGGGTCGTCCATGCTGACGAAGATGTTGCCCGGGTGCATATCCGCGTGGAAAAAATTGTGCCGAAACACCTGCGTGAAGAAAATCTCGACGCCGTTTTCCGCGAGCTTCTTGATGTTCGTACCGGCCGCGCGCAGCGCGTCCATATCGCTGATCCGCACGCCGTAGATGCGCTCGAGCACCAACACAGGAATGCGACAGTAGTCGAAGTAAACTTCCGGAACGTATAGCTGGGTGGAATGCTCGAAGTTGCGACGCAATTGCGACCCGTTCGCGGCTTCGCGCATTAGGTCCAGTTCGTCCATGATCGTTTTGTCGTACTCGCGCACGACTTCAACCGGTCTTAGGCGCTGACCGTCTGGCAGGTATTTCTCAGCCAATTCCGCCATGGCGTACATCACGTCTACGTCGCGTTCGATGATCGGCCGCATGCCAGGCCGCAGCACTTTCACAACGACATCGGTGCCGTCGTGCAACTTGGCCGGGTGTACCTGGGCGATAGAGGCTGCAGCCATCGGTGTTTCGTCGAATGATGAGAACACCTCGGACAAATCGAACCCATACGCGTCATTGATGATCTGCCGAGCGATCTTGCCGTCGAAGGGTGGCACTTGGTCCTGCAGCAAAGCCAGCTCGTCGGCGATGTCATGAGGAATTAAGTCCCGCCGCGTCGACAGCGCTTGCCCCAGCTTGATGAAAATGGGTCCGAGTTCCTGGAGCGCCAGTCGAATGCGCTTGCCGCGCGGTTGGTCGCGGTCCACGCGCCGACCCCCCAGCACGAACAGCCAGCGCAACGGCCTTAAGGCTGGCGACATCGCGATCAAATCGTCCAGCGAATATTTCACCAGCACCCGCTGGATGCCGATCAAGCGGCGCGTCCGTGCCAAGGTCAGCATGTTTACTCTTCCTCAGCGAGCCGCTGGCTGAGGATTCGCGCGCGTGCCTCAGCGCGCGAGAGATCATCACGTAACGATTCGAGATTGTCGCGAAGTTCGGCGAACTGGCCTCGCGTCGGCAATGCTTCTTGCCGTTCGGTCAAATAGGATCCGACGCCCGCCTGCAGTTGATCGCTGACGACACTCGCGACCCCGTGCAAGCCGCGCGCGAGCCGTCCGGCCTGATGTGCGGCGGTATCGCCGACCACGTTGGCCAATTCGTCCTCGAGGTCCGGTTGTGCATATTTGATCAGCGTCTGGAAACGCAGTGCCATCATCGCATCGCCGGTGATGCGTACGCGCCCCTCGCTGAACAGTTTTTGCGAATCACCAGCTGCCAGTGATGCGAGCGCAATCGGGCTGCCGGTGATCGTGACCGCGGGCTCGTCGTCGAAGCGTGTACGCAGCTTTAGGCCGCCGTCCTGGACTTGCAGGAATACGGCTAGCGGCAAGTCGGCAACCCGCACCGCCAACGTTTCACCTTCCAACTGCTCTGCGATTTCCCGTGCGCCGGTTTGCTCGCTGAGACGGCGATTGATCAACGCCGTGAACGGGGTGAAGACCAATCCCAAGTCAATCATGCGTCTGCCTTCTCGGACTTGCGGCCGCTGTGTAGTGCTGCGATACCGCCGGTTAGATTCTGGTAGCTGACCGTTTGGAAGCCAGCATTCTCCATCATGCCTTTCAAAGTCTCTTGGTCCGGGTGCATACGGATGGACTCCGCAAGATAGCGGTAGCTCGCTTCATCATTGGCGACCACTCGGCCTAGAAACGGCAACACCGAAAACGAAAATAGATCGTAGGCCGGCTTCAAACGTGCATCGGGTTTAGAGAACTCGAGCACCAACAAGCGTCCCCCGGGTTTCAGTGTCCGGAGCATCGACGCGAGCGCCTTATCCTTATCGGTGACGTTGCGTAGCCCGAAGGCAATGGTGATCAGGTCGAAAGTGTCGTCGGCGAATGGCAAAACCTCGGCATCGGCCTGGGCGATCGACAAATTGCCAACGACCCCGGCATTGATCACACGATCTCGACCTTGGTCGAGCATCGCCGCATTGATGTCCGCTAACACCACATGGCCGTTGGCGCCGACTTGTCGCGCGAACTCAATTGCAAGATCACCGGTACCGCCGGCGAGATCGAGAATCTGATCACCTGGGCGAACGGCCGCTTCGCGAATCGTCGTGTGTTTCCACAAGCGGTGGATGCCACCCGACATCAGATCGTTCATGAGGTCGTAGTTACCCGCTACTGAGTCGAACACACCGCGGACTTTCGAGGCCTTCTGCTGAGTGTCGACGGTTTCGTAGCCGAAATGTGTGGTGTTGCCTGGCTTGTCGGTCATCCGCGAATTGTAGCGCGTTCAGCGCGAGCTGGCGTCGCTATCCCTCGACGCGCCGGCCGCCTGCAGCGCTTTGAGATAGTGGGTCCAACGTACGTCGAAGGTCTCGCCGAGGTCCCTGAGATAAGACCAGCTGTAGATGCCGCTTTCGTGTCCATCGCTGAAGTGCAGCCTCAACGCGTATTGCCCAATCGGGTCGATTCGGACGATGCGCACGTCTTGCTTGCCAGTTTGTAGTACCTCTTGGCCAGGTCCATGGCCGCGAACCTCGGCCGACGGCGAATGCACGCGCAAGTATTCAAAGCTGAGTGCGTGGGTGATTTCGTCCGGCCACTCGAGCACTAATTCGCACGATTTTTTGCGCAATCGGATCTGTTGCGGTATCAGCACATTACAGGTCACAGAATGTAACGACTGAGGTCTTCATCCTCGACCAGATCGCCCAATTTCTCGTCAACAAATGCTGCGTCCACGGTGTAGGTCTGGCCGCCGTGGTCTGCTGCTTCGAAAGACACGGTATCCAAGAGGCGTTCCATCACCGTGTGCAGGCGGCGTGCGCCGATGTTCTCGGTGCGCTCGTTGACCTGCCAGGAAATTTCGGCGATCCGCTGAATGCCGTCCTCTGTGAACACGACTTTTACGCCCTCTGTCGCCAGAAGTTCAGCATATTGACGGGTAAGAGACGCGTCAGGTTCCGTCAGAATTCGCATGAATTCCTCGCTCTTCAATGAGTCGAGCTCAACGCGAATCGGCAGACGCCCTTGGAGCTCAGGGATGAGATCAGATGGTCTTGCCGCACTGAACGCACCCGATGCGATGAACAGCACATGATCGGTTTTTACGACACCGTATTTCGTCGTCACCGTACTGCCCTCGACAAGCGGCAGCAGATCGCGCTGCACGCCTTCGCGCGAGACATCACCACCGGTGACTTCCGAGCGCCGAGCGACTTTGTCGATCTCGTCGATAAAGACGATACCGTTTTGCTCGGCAGCTTCTATGGCTGCGCTCTTCAACGCCTCCTCGTCGACCATTTGGCTCGCTTCTTCTTCGGTCAGCTGCTGCATGGCGTCCTTGATCGACAGCTTGCGCCGCTGACTGCGTCCCTGATTCGCCGACCGGAACATGTTTTGCAGCTGACTCGTCATCTCCTCCATCCCTGGCGGCGCCATGATCTCGATGCCGACACTCGGCGCAGCAATATCGATTTCGATCTCCCGCTCGTCGAGATCGCCCTCGCGTAAGCGTTTGCGAAACTTCTGGCGGGTCTCCGATTCGTCGCGTGTGTCGTCTGCGCCACCGATACCCGGCAGCAGCGCATCTAGGATACGTTCCTCGGCGGCGTCCTCCGCGCGGTGGCGGACTTTGCTCATCTCTTGTTCGCGTGTCAGTTTGACCGATACATCGACCAGATCGCGGATGATCGAATCGACTTCGCGACCGACATAGCCAACTTCAGTGAACTTCGTGGCTTCAACTTTGATGAAGGGAGCATTAGCGAGGCGCGCCAGCCGACGGGCGATCTCGGTTTTGCCGACGCCAGTTGGTCCGATCATCAGGATGTTCTTCGGTGTGACTTCCCGCTTGAGTTCATCCTCAAGCTGCATCCGGCGCCAGCGATTGCGCAGCGCGATGGCCACAGCCCGCTTGGCGGCTTGCTGGCCAACGATGTGCTTGTCCAGTTCCTGGACAATTTCGCGTGGAGTCATGGACATGGCATTTCCTTCATTCTTGATCAGCGCCGAGCGTCTCGAGCGTGATGCTGTGATTGGTGTAGACGCAGATATCGGCTGCGATGCCGAGCGCCTGAGTGGCGATCTCCGCCGCGGGAAGCTCGGTGTGATCGCGCATTGCACGTGCCGCCGCCAGCGCGAACGAGCCACCGGACCCGATCGCAGCGACCTGATGTTCTGGTTCGATGACATCGCCGTTGCCCGACACGATCAGGGTGTTTTCGCGATCGGCGATGATCAGGAGCGCTTCCAGTCGGCGCAGCCGCCGATCCGTACGCCAGTCTTTGGCGAGCTCGATCGCCGCACGCTTCAAGTTGCCGTATTGCTCCATTTTTTGTTCGAACAGCTCGAACAGAGTGAACGCGTCGGCTGTGCCACCTGCGAATCCTGCAATGACCCGGTCTTTGTACAGGCGTCGCACCTTACGCGCGTTGCCCTTCATGACCGTGTTGCCCATGCTGACCTGGCCGTCGCCCGCAATGGCAACTTCAGTGCCACGCCGCACACTGACAATGGTGGTTCCGTCGTACTGCTTCATGCTCAGTCCTGGTATTCGGCCCTACGGGCCTTGCCGATAAATCGTCGCGAATTCAGTCGCGATTGCGTCGCGCTCGTGGATGCGCTTCGTCGTATATCTGTGCCAGGTGCTGGAAATCAAGATGGGTGTAAATTTGCGTCGTTCCGATATCGGCGTGACCGAGCAGTTCCTGAACGCCCCGCAAATCACGGCTGGACTCCAGCACGTGGGTGGCGCAGGAGTGGCGGAATAGGTGAGGGTAAACGCGGGCGTCAATCCCTTGGCGACGTGCCCAGTAGCGCACTCGGTCTTGAACCGCCCGGCGGCTGATTCGGTTGCCAGCGGCGGTGACGAAGATCGCTGGTTGCTGCGAATGGCTGACAGTTGCTGCGAATCGGCTGCGAACTCGCAACCAAGCGGCTAAGGCAGCTGCAGCCATCTTGCCGATCGGGACGATACGTTCCTTGTTGCCTTTTCCGAGCAGTCGAGCGGTCTGATCGTTCAGGTTCACATCTGACAGGTCGAGGCCGGTCAATTCCGCCAGTCGTAAGCCTGAACTATAGAAAAGCTCCATCATGGCTCGGTCGCGGAGTGCGATTGGGCGCTTGTCCTTGATCGCGAGCAACGCGGCCATCGTGTCGGCGTCTAGGGTTCCCGGTAGGCGCTTACTCGCTTTCGGTGCCCGCACCCCGTCCACCGGGTTGCGCGTCACACGGCCTTCCCGTGCGAGATATCGGTAGAACGCGCGTGCTGCGGACAGCGCACGGGCAATGCTGCGAGGGTTCTGGCCGCGACGAAACTCCGCTGCAGCGAACGCGCGGACGTCTTTACCGGTCAGATCTGCCCAATCGTCGATCGCCTGCTTGTCACACCAACCCCGCAACAGCGCCAGGTCACGCCGATAGTTGCTGACAGTGTGCTCCGATAGCCGGCGTTCGCTGGATAGATGCGACTCGAAGCGTTTGCACCACTCGAGCGCCGCTTCGTCCACTGCGCTATCTCAGAACCGGTCGAGTGCGACGCTGATCAACTGCCCGATGCGCTTCAGAAAGTCGACGCTCATGCCGGGGTTGAAGTGATCTGCGTTGTGGCTGCCGATCGCGAGGAAACCGAGGCTGCTGTTGGCACCGAGTGGCACGAGCGCCATCGATCCGATCTCATCCGCGTCTCGGCCGAACAAAAAATTTCTTTGCGAATCGCGAACTTGACCGCAACGTGGGTCGCTGCGCTCTAGGAATGTACCGAATGGCCCGAGGCAGGCTTCGTCACGTTGGTGCACTTTCAAAAACCGCTGTTGGACGAGCTCGCCGTAGTCTTCCTGGTGGCCGAACAACACCATGACCGCCGCATCGGCTGAAAAACTCCGCCGGAGTTTCTCCTCGATCATCGTCAGAGTTTCTTCCAACGTCGATGATTCGATCAAAGCGAGCGCTAACGCATGGATCCGGCTGGCGAGTGCATCGTTGCGTCGCGCGAGACCCACCAGTTCGTTGAGCTTACGTTTTGTGGATAGGTCCTGTTGGCGCAACGCAGATACTTGGCGCTCAATCAAAGACACCGTGCCGCCGGCACCATGCGGTAGCTCAAGTGCGGTCAAAAGGCGCGGATTGCGCTCGAAAATGTCCGGGTTGGACTGCAAGAACTCGACGATGTCCTGCTCGGTGATCGCTGGGCTCTGGTTCGCTCTGCTTCGCGTCTTCGCGCTATTGCTCATAGTGTCAGGTTCCCCTCATAAACCAGTGCCGCCGGACCGGTCATCAAAACCGGCTCCGACAACGCGCGCCAGCTTATCACGAGTGTTCCGCCCGGCAGGACCACTTGAACAGAATCCAGAACTTGATTGCGACGCCGCAGCGCGACCATTGCTGCGCACGCACCGCTGCCACAAGCAGCGGTTTCACCGGCACCGCGCTCGAACACTCGCAGTGCCACTCGATCCGGCTGTTCGATCTTCGCGAATCCGACGTTGACGCCGTCGCTAAAGGCGGGATGTTGGTTTAATGCCGCACCCGTTTCGCTCACAGGGGCGGCGCTGAGGTCGTCGACTTGGAGGACCGCGTGCGGGTTACCGACTGAGACCACGGAAAACAGCGCCGGGCCGGCTTCGGTATCTAGCGAATAGACCGGCCCCGGTTGGGCGCCGGGGTCAAACGGTAGCGCACTCGGTTCGAAAGTCGGTATCCCCATGCTGACTCGTACCTGCCCATCGTTGACGACGTCACACGCGACAATCTCGCCCGGGCCGCCCAGCTTCATCGACGTGCCAACGCTGTGGAATTTCTGAAGATACAGCGCGACACAACGCACGCCGTTGCCGCACTGCTGAGCGCTGGTGCCGTCGGCGTTAAAGACGCGATAAGCCGCGTCAAGCTCATTCTCTGGCGACGAGTCGATCACCATCATTTGATCGAATCCAATGCCGGTCTTGCGATCCGCCAATTCGCGAATTCGATCAGCGTCCAAGAGTTCAGCAGCACGTGGATGACGAATCAGATCGACGATCATGATGTCGTTGCCAAGACCATGCATCTTCGTAAAAGCGATCGACATCGTTGTGGTGTTTCTCGGCGGCAAAAATGAACAGTGTTGGACAACACCGTATGCGTGGCGTTACTTTAACAATAATAACAACCGGCAAGGGGGAGTGCATGCGTCGCATCATGGTTCTAAATGCTAAGGGGGGTTGCGGGAAGAGCACCGTTGCAACCAACCTTGCGTCGTATTACGCGGTAGAAGGCAACACGGTGGCGCTTGCCGATTGCGATCCGCAAAGGTCGTCGCTCGACTGGTTAGATGCGCGCCCAGAGAATGCGCCAGAGATCGTTGCGGTCGATGCGGTTAACGATGGCTTTCGCCCAGTGCCGCGCAACGCGGATGTGTGCATTATCGATGCGCCGGCAAGATCGCATGGGCCGGAATTGACGAACCTTGTGAAGCATGCGGAAACCATCATCGTGCCGGTGCTGCCGTCAACCATCGACATGCAGGCAACGACGAAATTCGTCGAAGAGCTACAGGCAGTCGGCAAAGTGACGCGCAAGCAGGTCAAAATCGGCGTGATCGGCAACCGAGTGCGTGAAAACACGTTGATCTTCGATGAGCTCGACGATTATCTGGAACACATGAAGGTGCCCTACCTCACATGGCTGCGAGATGCGCAAAACTACGTGCGGGCTTACACCCGCGGCCTTGGGATCTTCGAGTTGCCGGAATATTTGGCCTGGCCGGATACCGAACAGTGGGAGCCACTGCTGAAATGGTTGCGCTCTAAACGCTCGCAACCCTAACCGACAGCGAGACGCCCCATCGCCTTAAGACTGGCTCGGATACCCGCGACCGGATCGCCATAGCGCATTTGGTTGCCGAGCAAGGCCAGGAGTCGCTCCGGTTGAATTCGTCGCGACTCGTTGAGGAACGACAGCCGCATCGGAGAGAACGTCGCCGTGGCGGTCTGCCGATCGACCAACGGCGGTGGGTCGAGCGCGGCGAGTTCAGCGACTTTTAACGCGAAGTCGGTCGGACTCATGTCATTGCCGTCCGCCACATTGATGACATCGGGCATTGGGTCCGATTGCAGCACTCGAACAAACGCCATCGCCAAGTCTTCGACGTGGATTCTATTGCCCGGCCCGGCATCCTCTGGCTGAAGGATAGGTCGACGCGCTTCAATACCATCCAGCATCAAACGATCCGGGCCGTAAATTCCCGAAATTCGCAGGATCGTGTGGCGAACATCGTGAATCGTGGCGAAACGGGCCAGCGTTTTTTCGGCGCCAACGCGGGCTTTGGCACGCGCGGTAATCGGTGCCAATGGTGTGTGTTCTGTGACGATGCCGCCCGCATGGTCGCCGTACACGCCGGTCGTACTGGCGAGCACAACTCGGTTCAGTTTTTCCGATGCAGCGTGAAGCACGCCGTTCAGGCGTTGATCCAAATCGGATGCATCGGCGGCCGTGCGGTCAGGCGGAATCAAATACACCAAGTCATCGACCGGCGCGCGCAGCCGATCCGACAGGGTTTCCAGACTGTCAGGTCGGTCGACGTCGAGCACCAAAGGGGTGGCACCGGCGATCGCAGGTGGTGTGCGACTCGCGACCGTCACGGTTTGGCCGGCGTCGATCAACGACTGTGCAATCCGGCGTCCGGTAAACCCGGCGCCGGCGATCAGTGTATGACTCACGTGCGCTCGCTCGGGGTGCTGGGTCCGGGTAGCGCGGGTTGAGACTGCTCGATCAGTGTGAGTCCCTGGCGATAGGCGTCAGCGGCCGCGCTGCTTTCACCGAGTTGGGTCAGCAGTTGACCGTACACTGAGTAGGCTTCCGGTGTGTGACGGGTCGCCAACGCCGATTCGAGGTAGCTGCGCGCCTTGCCCCACAGTTCGGTCGCAATACAGAGTCGACCTGCGGCCAGCAAGAGTTCATGGTCCTCGGGATGTTTTGACAGCCATTTTTCGGCTTGTTGCAGCTGCGCCGCTGGGTCGTCTGACAGTGTCTTGCCGTACAGTCGTACCAGCAGAGGGTGCCAACGGCTCTTCAGCATCTGGCGCACCTCGATCGTGGCTTTGTTACTGAGACCGGTTGCTGCCAGAGCGGCGATATAGGCGACCTGAAGGCGTGGCAGTTTACGCAGGTGCTTTGGCACGTCTTCCCAAGCGCGCGGGATATCTCCCGCATGTTGTGCGGTATCCCCGAGTTGGAACTCGTGAAAATCCACTGACCATTCGTCGATCACCGATTTCTCGGGTTTGCCGATTCGCCGCAGTCTTGGCAATAACTCGCCGAGTTGTCGCCAGTCCTCTCGCTCACGGAACAGTCTTCCGAGCAGCACCACGGCTTGTCCGTTGCCGCCTTCCTGCTCATCGAGCTGCTTCAGGGTCGCTTGCGCGTGTTCGTACTGCTCGTGGGCGATTTGCAGCTCTGCTTGAGTTAGCAGGATTGCATTGCTGGCCTCAGGCTGTTGCTCGTAGGCTAGCTTGAGCCAATTGTCCCGGCGGGCGTCCTGATTCTGCAGTTGTGCAGCGCGTGCTGCTGCAAGGTAGTTCAACAGCGGCGCGTCAGCTTTTGCGGCGCCGCGGGTCAACAATCGCTCGCCCTTCGAATAGTTGCCTTCCGCAATCTCAATCAGGCCCTGCGTAAAGCGCTTGCCGGCACGTCGTCCGCGATAGGCGGCGGCCGCTTCTCCCAGTTGGCGAGGTGCGCGAATGATTCGCAGGATCAGCCAAAACAAGATTCCAGCCGCAATCAAGACCAGCACCAACCCCGGCACCGATGTCTCAATGGTATAGCCACGAAAATCGATCGCGACGTAGCCTGGGTCGGCGACCAGAAATTGTGCCGCGACCGTGCCGACCACTAGCGCGAGAATGACGAACAGCGTGAACTTCATTCGGCGGGGCCTTCGACATCCAGTTGTTCGCGCAATAGCGTGAGTGACCCAGAGATATCCGGTCGGGCACTGGAGCGTTGCGCGTCATCGACATCGTCGATCATGCCAAGCAGCGATTGCACGCCGCTGTCGTCCGTATCGAAATACTGCGTGACCCAATCGCGCACGTCGTTCAAACCCTGACGGTAGGCAGCATGCTCACCCAGCAGCAACGCCGAGCGTGCGGATTGCAGTTGCAGCTTGAGATTGAGCCGCAGGAACGACTCCGCCTCTTGCGGCAGCAACGGTTCCAATGGTGCGTCCGACTTTCGTACCCGGACAAAAGAGCTCAAAGCCCCACCAATTTTGTCGCGCATACGGGCCCAGCCTTTGGTGTCGTCCGATTCCGGCAACGCATCGTCCGCTTCAACCGTTCGCCGCACGTCCTGATCGATCGGCAACCGGTCGACCATGCTCATCAGGCTGCCGATAGTCAGGCTAGCGCCCTCGACGTCACCGGTGCTGAGGGTGGCGAGCGACGCGATCTCGTCTGCCAGTGCACGCCTGACCGGTGTGAACACGGGGTCGGCTAATTCGCGCACCCGCTGGTCAGCGAGACGCAATGCTTCGGATGCCAGTTCCGGGTTGTTGGCGAGTTGCAGTTGAGCATTAGCAAGCTGCATGTAGTACTCGGCTTCCGCAAGCAGCCAGGCGCGCTGCGACCCCGCCGAGATGCCCTGCAGTCGTGCGAGCGCCTCCTCGGTGTTGCGCACGCGGCCAGGGAGCGAGTCCAGCATATCCAGGCGGTCTTGTTGCTCACTACGCAGTCGGGTCAGCGTTTGTGCTTGAGACCGCGTTTGTCCGGCCTGATCGGTGAGCTGTACGCTGAGGTCTGCCAGCTCGGAACGCAGCGTGGCGATCTCTCGACGTAGATTGTCGATATCGGCTTGGGTCGCGGCAGGGACTAGGTCTGGCGCGATGTCGCGACCGTCAGTGGTTGCGGCGGCGGTTGGCTGCGCGGTTGCGGGCTCAGGTCCACTGCTATCCGCGGTGTCGGCTTGGGGTGCCTCGACCTCCTGCGATTCGCTTACGACTTGTGTCGGTTCCGGTTCAGCCGCCGCGTCATTTCGACTATTTTTGTTGGTCCAACCCCAGAAAATGGCGACGGCGAAGATGGCGAGCACACCGATGTACAGAGGCAGCTTGCTTCGCGCCGGTTTCGTCTTTGGTGTCTTGTCTGATGTTGGCGCCGGTGAGTCGTTGGATTCCGGCGGTGACTCAGAGTTCGGGTCGTCCTGGGGGGTGTCGTTGTCGCTCATCCGGGTTCTCGCCGTTTAGATTTCTGCCGCCTGCGCTAATTGACAAAGGTCGGCGACGATATCCTCCACCGCCGGACCGCGCGCTTTCGCCTGCAATGCGCGGTGGCCTAGGGCCTTGGCACGTTCGAGCACACGCTCGCTGGGGCTGACGATGGGCGTCACAGTAAACATCCTTTGTCCACGGGTCGTCAGGGTCGTCATGATGTTATCCAACGTCGCGACGCTGAGGCAGGTTGTCACCGCCACGACGCCCTTCGACCAGCGCGATTCGAGATATTGTACTTGTTGCGTGCTGAGCGTGGGTTTTTCGCGTCTGTAGACTTCCAGCAGCCGCACCCGTGCGCCCCGGGCACGTAGCGTTTGAGTGAGTAACTCCCGCCCGCCAACGCCGCGAACCAGCGTGATGCGCTTGCCCGCAACATTTTGGAACACGGGCAGGCGCAGCAGCGCCTCTGAGTCGAAACCGTCCCGAGCGACGAGCGGTTGTCGCACGTTGTGGAAGTGCAGCAGGCGGGCGGTGGTCGGGCCAACAGCGGCAGCTCGAGCGCCTTGCGCTAGTGCGTGCTCGATCAGGGGTAGTCCGTGTTCCACAGCATTCGGGCTGACGAAGATGAACCAATCGGCTTGGCTTACCGGCTGCGCAGGTGCGATCGGCTCGATCGAGATGCCGGGTAAGAGCACTGGGAGTCCGCCCGCTTCGCGCACCGCGCGCGCGAACGGTTCCGCCTGAGTCACAGCTCGGGTGATCAGAACGCCACGATTGGTCAGCGGTCCGCTCACTGCGCTCCGGTGATAATGGCTGCTGCCCCCCGCTCCAGCATGGCTTGTGCCACGCGCTGCCCGAGTGCCTCGGGGTCATTGGCGGGTCCAGTTGCTTGCTCGGCGATTGCTTCATGACCGTTAGGACTCGTGACCAACGCACGAAGTCTCAAATCTTCGCCATCGGCGACGGCATGAACGCCCAACGGGGAATGGCAATTGGCGTCCAACGCGAGTGCGACTCGACGCTCTGCGGCAATGCAATTCGCGCTGTCGTGATTCTCGAGTTTGGCGAGCAAAGCCTTCAATTCGGGTTGATCATCTCGGCACTCGATACCGACGATGCCTTGGCCAACCGCGGGCAACATAGTTTCAGGTTCTAGCGCCTCTGTGATTCGATCCGACATGCCGAGCCGGTCGAGCCCGGCGCATGCCAAAACAATCGCGGCGTACTCACCAGCATCGAGTTTCGCCAATCGCGTATTGACGTTGCCACGCAGCGGTTGGATATCGAGGTCCGGTCGCAGCCGTTTGAGTTGCGAGACCCGCCGCAGACTGGAAGTGCCCACGGTCGCGCCTTCGGGAATGTCGTTGAGTCGTGACCCGACCAGCGCATCGCGTGGGTCGGCGCGTTCGAGCACCGAGGCCAGCGCGAACCCGTCGGGCATCACCGCTGGCACGTCTTTCATGGAATGCACGGCGATATCGGCGCGGGACTCGAGCATCGCATGCTCCAGCTCTTTAATGAACAAGCCCTTGCCGCCAACTTTGTTTAGCGCACGGTCAAGAATAATGTCGCCTTTGGTCACCATCGGGACGAGTTCCACGTCCGCGACTTCGGGTAATTCCCGCAGCAAAGCTGCAACATGATTTGCCTGCCACAACGCAAGATCACTCTTGCGTGTCGCGATTCGGATGGTATGCGTAGTCAACGATGCTCCCCAGCCATAGGATCTTGGCGAGGGTCCCCGCTCGCCGCAGCGGCTAGGTTAGCGCCAAAAGCGCGCCGTTGCAGACACTTATTCGCAGAATTCGGTGACGGCCGCTTGCGCTTCGGCGCGCGCAGCTAATGTGCCTTCTTCGTCCAGGTAGACCTTCGAGCCATCCTCGGCGAGCGTGTACAAACGCCGCGCTTCCGTGAAGCTCTTCAGTTTGCTGCGAGCCGCGTCGCAGCTTTGGCGGCGCAATTCACGCATGCGTTCGGCTTCGGCAGGATCCAACTCGCTAAATTCGTCGGTGGGACCAGCCAACAGGCGCTCGTTTTGCTCGTTGTTGAGTTCAAGTGATGCGCGCAAGCGGTCACGCGCTGCCGCATCGTCGGTTCGGGCGGTACGGATCTCAGACTGCACTGCATCATCGCTTTGAGGCTGGTCCGCGTAGTGCACAACGCCATCCTCGTCGACCCACTTGTAGATCTGCGCATTCGCATCCGAGGTCATCGCAAGCGCGAGTGAGCCGCAGACGGCAATCGTGACGAGTTTTCCGAGCAATTGGCTGTACATCCTGAGGTTACCTCCCTCTGCAACCTCCACAATATAACCATAAACCGGAGAAAATTCGGTGAACTGGCTCGCAGTTGGATTTGTGCGGTGCATCATAAAAAAACGGGCCACTTGTGGGCCCGTCGCCGGCGCGCCTGGTCGTGGGCCACCGGACTGCGACTGATTTCACGAGGGGGGGTGGAACTCAATCGCAGGATTAAGTTACCCCACCCACATGACAAGCAGATGACGATCCTCTGTTTAGGTTTCCGAGGTTGTGAACTCGGGATAGGCCTCGAGACCGCACTCCGCGATGTCGAGCCCACCGTGTTCATCTTCTTCCGCGACTCGAATGCCGAGCGTCGCGCGCAGTACCAGCCAGGTGATCAAGCTGGTGACGAATACCCACGCAAAAATGCTTGCGATCGCGATGAGCTGCCACTTCCAGGTGGCGTCCGGGTTCGTCAGCGGCACGGCGAGCAATCCCCAGATGCCGACGACACCATGCACGGAAATCGCACCCACCGGGTCGTCGATACGCAACTTATCCAAGAAGATGATCGACCCAACCACGAGCAGGCCACCAACCAGACCGATTGCGGTGGCCTCGAGTGGTGCTGGTGTCAGCGGCTCTGCCGTGATCGCGACGAGTCCCGCGAGCGCACCATTCAGTGCCATCGTCAGGTCTGCCTTGCCAAACCACAGGCTCGACAGCAACAGTGCGGCCACTAGCCCACCGGCTGCGGCCATGTTGGTGTTCACAAATACCATCGCCACTGCATTCGCGTTCTCGATGCCGGCAACTTGCAACTGGGATCCACCGTTGAAGCCGAACCAGCCGAGCCACAGGATGAGTGTGCCGATAGCCGCCAACG
>JBCAZH010000046.1:21519-23629 GCA_038533155.1 Pseudomonadota bacterium
CCGTTGAAGCCGAACCAGCCGAGCCACAGGATGAGTGTGCCGATAGCCGCCAACGGCAGGTTGCAACCCGGGATCGGGTGCACAGCGCCGTCTTTGCCGTATTTGCCTTTGCGCGGACCCAGCAACAACACGCCCGCTAATGCGGCAGCCGCGCCGGTCATATGCACCACCCCGGAACCGGCAAAGTCGAGGAAACGTTCGCCGTTGCCGCCTGGATCCAGCCAGCCGCCGCCCCATTTCCAGAAGCCTTGGACCGGATAGATAAACGCGGTCAGCACGATCGCGAAGATGAAGAATGTCTTCAACTTCATCCGCTCGGCGACTGCACCCGACACAATCGACATGGCCGTGGCAACAAACACGACCTGGAAGAAAAAGTCGGACAGATTGGAGTAGTAGGTGTCCTGGTCAGCAATCGACTGGAGCGTGACGTCACCGACGGCGTTGTCGGCGCTCGTTAGCACACCGATGTTGGTAAGTGAGTTGAACAGACCGCCTGCGAAGTCGTCACCGGGATACATGATCTGATAGCCGCACAGCATGAACATGATGCAAGCGATCGAGTACAGCCCCACGTTCTTGGTCAGGATCTCGGCCGTGTTCTTGGCCCGCACGAGTCCCGCTTCGAGCATCGTGAATCCAGCGGCCATCCACATGACCAACGCGCCGCACATCAAAAAGTAAAAGGTGTCCAGCGCGTAGCTGAGGCCGATGACCGAGTCTGTCAGTGTTTTAATTGAGTTAACTTCTTCCACAGCTCAACTCCAATCAGACCGCGTCCGCGCCGGTCTCGCCGGTGCGAATACGGATGGCTTGCTCAAGCTGTGTGACAAAGATCTTGCCGTCGCCGATCTTGCCGGTGCGCGCAGTATTGATAATGGCCTCGACCACCTGTTCCGCGACGTCGTCATCCACAGCCAACTCAACTTTTGCTTTTGGTAGGAAGTCCACCACATACTCCGCACCGCGATAGAGTTCGGTGTGGCCGCGCTGGCGCCCGAAACCTTTTACTTCGGTGACGGTGATGCCTTGAATGCCGATGTCGGCCACGGCCTGACGCACATCGTCGAGTTTGAAAGGTTTGATGATCGCGGTGATGAGCTTCATGTAAGTCTCTCGAATGGATTGCTGCACAGCGTTAGAGCAGGATGTATGCCAAGTACAGAGTCTTTTAAATTCAGTGTCTTAGGGACAAGACAATTTTATATCTGCACCACGATGGTGCGAAGCACGGGGAGTGCGGCCGGTTTTGGCGCACTGAAACAGTGCATGTTTTTGGGTTAATCGTGGGCATAATGAGTAAACAGTGGCGTTCGCCGTGCAGGAGGATATGCGTGACGACAGAAGAAACCGTACGTGGGCTTGCCTCACGCCTCGCTGAAGCACTACCGGCGCATCTCAGAACCGCGGGCGGCGATATTGAACGCAGCTTCCGCGGCGTGTTGCAGACCAGCCTCGGAAAAATGAACCTCGTGACCCGCGAGGAATTCGATGTTCAAGCCACCGCGCTGGCGCGTGCCCAGGAGCGACTGGGCGAACTTGAGGCGTTGCTGAGCGAACTCGAGGCACAGGTCGAGTAACCGCTAAACCTGCCCGCGTACCTAAAGTGAGGTGCGATGGGCTATGCGAAGATTTGGTCCCGCGGTGCGCTCGGTCTCGACGCACCGCCAGTTGGCGTTGAGGTTCATCTTGCTGGCGGCTTGCCGACCTTCCAGATTGTCGGACTCGCGGCGACGGCCGTGCGCGAGTCGCGTGACCGGGTTCGGGGTGCGTTAGCCACTGCTGGGTTCGACTTCCCTGTTTCCCGCATCACCGTCAATCTAACGCCCGCCGATCTGCCGAAGCACGGCGGCCGTTATGATCTCGCCATCGCGTTCGGCATTCTCGCTGCGTCTGAACAATTGAAGTTCAAGGCGCTCGACCAGCTCGAGTGTTATGCCGAGCTGACGCTGGCCGGCGAGTTGATGCCCATCGCTGGTGCATTGCCGGCCGCGATGGAGACGACAAGGTGCGATCGTCTCGCCGTTGTCGCGCCTGGCAATCGTGCCGAGACTTGCAGCATTGAAGGCGCGAAGGTGTTTGCGCCGGCCTCGTTGGCCGAAGCTGTCAG
>JBCAZH010000047.1:0-23241 GCA_038533155.1 Pseudomonadota bacterium
TGGCGTGACGGGAAACTCCACCTACCGCTTCAGGTGCGTTACAACGGCAATGCGTTCGGATGTGCAAACGCTGGTGTCGATATGACGTTCGATTTCGGTCAATTGATCGCCCACGCCGCTCGAACGAGACCACTGTGCGCCGGCACCATCATCGGCTCAGGTACGGTGTCCAACAAGCTCGATGGTGGCCCAGGAAAGCCTATCTCCGAAGGTGGCGTCGGCTATTCCTGCATCGCCGAGATCCGGATGATCGAGACCATCCAGGACGGGAAGCCGACGACACCGTTTATGCGGTTCGGAGATCGGGTAGAAATCGATATGCTGGACGCTACCGGTCAAAACATTTTCGGCACGATCGACCAGCGCGTCACATCGAGTAACTAGACGCGACCCCGGATGTAAGCCCGAGTGTTTTCTGGTGTGCTATGCAGTGCGTCCACGCTATCATTGATGTGAATTTGATGACTGGGAACAACCATGCAAGATCTTTTTGACGTCTCCGGAAAAGTCGCTTTGGTAACCGGCGGCTCTCGCGGTATCGGCGAGATGATCGCGGAAGGCTACGTAAGAAACGGCGTTCGCGTTTATATTTCCGCGCGCAAAGCGGAAGCCTGCGATCAGACGGCGGATCGATTGTCGGAAATTGGAGAATGCATCTCGATTCCGGCGGATTTGTCGACGACGGAAGGCCTGATGGCGTTAGTCGGCGCGATTCGTGAGCGCGAGAGCAAGCTGGATATCCTGGTCAACAATGCCGGTGCGACTTGGGGCGCATCCTTTGACGAGTTCCCGGTCAATGGCTGGGACAAGGTCATGGACATCAACGTGAAGTCGCCGTTTTTCTTGAGCCAACAGCTGATCGATTTACTGGTTGAGGCCGGCTCGCATGAAGATCCCGCACGCATCATCAACATCGGTTCGATCGATGGTTTACACGTATCTGAGCTGGAGACCTATTCGTATGCAGCCTCCAAGAGCGCGATCATCCACTTGACTCGGATGATGGCGAAAAATCTTGCGAGACGACACGTCACTGTGAACGCAGTCGCGCCTGGTCCGTTTGAGAGCAAAATGATGGCGCATACGCTTGCAACGATGAAGGACTCGATCGTGCAGGGCATTCCGCGTGGGCGCATCGGCGAGCCGAGTGATATGGCGGGGGTCGCGATCTTCCTCGCGTCGAAAGCTGGGAGCTACCTAAACGGGGTTGTGATTCCGGTAGACGGTGGCCTCTCGACCACCGTCTAACCGTTGGTGGTTAGTCTTCGGACTTCGCTTCCGATTGCAGTTGGTTGTAGTTCTGCTGGCCGATTTTTTCGATCAGTGTCAGTTGAGTTTCGATGAATTCGACGTGCTCTTCTTCGGACTCCAAAATGCGTTCGAAGATTTCACGGCTAACATAGTCCTTAACGGTCTCGCAGTATGCGATCGCTTCGCGTAGGTCTGGGATCGCGATCATCTCGATCGCGAGATCGCATTCAAGAATCTCCTTCACGTCTTCGCCAATCTTCAGACGACCGAGATCCTGCAGGTTCGGGAGGCCCTCGAGAAACAAAATGCGCTCGATTAGCCAATCGGCATGCTTCATCTCGTCGATAGACTCATGATATTCGTAGGCGCCCAACTTGGTGATGCCCCAGTCGTTCAGCATGCGTGAATGCAGGAAATACTGGTTGATCGCCGTCAGCTCGTTCTTGAGGATGGTGTTCAGGTGCGCGATGACTTGTTTGTCGCCTTTCATGGATGATTTCCTGGGTTGGGCGGTGGATCCGCGTGGAGTCAATGCGCGAATCATAACGGTCGACAGACAGGATGCAAGCACGACTTAAGGAATGAAAATCACTCCTATTTTCATTCGGTTACCCGTTTTTTTTGTCGTGCGCAGTAGGCGCTAGAGAAGGTTCGTCAAGCGCTCGACAGCTGTGCCGAAACGGCGTTTTGCGGACGATAAATGCCAGGGGAGGGCGCCGGGCGACGACGATGCTCGGCCAGGATTTTCTCGGCATCTTCCGCACAACTGCCGCAGCAGCTGGCAACACCGAGCGTATCGCGCAGATCCTCGACCGTGTCGATACCGCTATCGGCCGCGCTCTTGATTTGGCGGTCGGTGATGGCTTGGCAGATGCAAATGTACATGGCCCTAATGTAAATGTTAATGAGAATGATTGTCAATTAAATTTTGTGAGTTTCTTCACGGTTTTGGGCGAGGATCATCATCGGCTCAAACGATCCAGGCCGAATGCCAAAATTGGGTGGTTGTGGCTGCCAAGCGGGCGCTGCGCATGGCACACTTTCGCCCCTGATGGATGCGGCGAACACCTGACGATTCAAAATGGCGAAATCACAACCTACGTTACTCGTTGTCGAGGATGATCCGGGGCTGCAGAGTCAGCTCAAATGGGTCTTTGACGATGTGGAGTTGATCCAGGCGGCGGACCGCGAGAGCGCGATCGATGCGATACGTCGGCACGAGCCCGAAGTGGTGCTTCAAGATCTTGGGTTGCCTCCGGATCCTGATGGTGTTGTTGAGGGTCTGCGCTGTGTTGAAGAGATCCTCCAGTTAGCGCCGCATACGAAAATTATCGTCGTCACCGGTCATGGCGATAAAGACAATGCGCTGAAAGCGATCGGCGCAGGTGCGTACGACTTTTATCAAAAGCCGCTCGACACTGACGTACTGAAGCTGCTCGTTGATCGTGCGTTCACGTTAGCTGCGCTTGAGACCGAAAACCGTCGGTTGAGAAAATCGACATCGCATTCGCCATTGGACGGCATCGTCGCCGTGAGTCCAGGAATGCTCAAGGTCTGCCGCACAATTGAAAAAGTGGCGCCCACAATTGCCACCACGTTGTTGCTTGGCGAATCCGGTACGGGTAAGGAAGTCCTGGCACGAGCGATCCACAAGTTGAGTCCCCGAGCGGATGCGCCGTTCGTCGCCATCAACTGCGCGGCGATCCCCGAGAACTTGCTCGAGTCCGAGTTGTTCGGATTTGAGAAAGGCGCGTTTACCGGGGCGGCCAAACAGACCCCGGGGAAGGTCGAGGTCGCTAGCGGCGGTACGTTGTTCTTGGATGAGATCGGCGACATGCCGATGTCCTTGCAGGCGAAGTTGCTTCGCTTTCTGCAAGAACGTGTGGTTGAGCGGATTGGGGGCAGGGTGGAGATTCCCGTCGACGTCCGTGTTGTGTGCGCGACCAACCAAAACCTGAAGTCGTTGATTGAGAGCGGCGGTTTCCGAGAAGATTTGTATTATCGAATCTGTGAGATTGAAATTCCGATTCCACCGTTGCGAGAGCGCGAGAATGGGGTGTTGATGTTGGCGCGCGTGTTGTTGAACGAAGCCGCTGAGCGGCACGGGAAATCAATTCGCGGGTTCAGCGAAGATGCACACCAAGCGATGGTCGCGCATCGATGGCCAGGTAACGTTCGTGAGTTATCCAACAAAGTGAACGGTGCGGTCATTATGGCCGACGGGCCACAAGTGACCGCAGAGGATCTCGGTCTGGAAGTGCCGGAGCAAGCGCTGTCTTTGAACTTGCGTGAAGTTCGGGACGCCGCGGAGCGGAATGCGACGCGCCAAGCGATTGTCCACACGGGAGGCAATATCTCGCGTGCCGCTGCATTGCTCGGCGTCAGTCGGCCGACGCTCTATGACTTGATGGAGCGACACGGGATCGATGCTGAGGGCCTGGTGGCCAAAGCAGACTAGCCGGGCTCAGCGATCCTTGAATGCGTCGGGGTTCAGATCGTGGCGGGCCAAGAGCTTGTAGAAGTCCGTGCGGTTTCGTTTCGCCAGGCGTGCAGCCTGACTGACGTTGCCACCCGTGATTTGCAAGATCTGGGACAAGTAATTCCGAGTGAACTCGTCACGCGCATCCGAGAAAGAGGGCAGGCGCTCGCCGTGCTCGCCTAACGCAGATCGGACCAGCTCAGCACTAATCACAGGCGAACCTGCGAGCGCGACGTTTTGGCGCACGACGTTGAACAGCTGGCGAATGTTGCCAGGCCATTTCGCCATCACCAAAAGCTCGAGTGCTTCAGGCGCATACACGCGGCGCTCGGTATCACCTTGTTCGGTAAGCTGGCGCAGAAAATGCGCAACGAGCAACGGGATATCTTCTCTGCGCTCTTCCAACGGTGGCATTTCGATGTTGACCACGTTTAAGCGGTAGTACAGATCCTCGCGGAACTGGCCGCTGGCCATCAACTCTGCCAAGTCCCTGTGGGTTGCTGAGAGCACGCGAACATCCACATTGATCGACTCTGTGCTGCCGACAGGGCGAACCTGATTCTCCTGCAGTACGCGAAGCAACTTAACTTGAAGCCGCATCGGCATGTCGCCGATCTCGTCGAGCAGCAGCGTGCCGCCGTTGGCAGCTTGGAACAGGCCTTTGTGTTCGGTAGTCGCACCCGTAAACGCGCCTTTGGCGTGTCCAAACAACTCAGACTCGAGGAGGTTCTCGGCCATTGCGCTGCAGTTGATCGCAACAAACGGATGTTCCGTGCGTGAACTCGCACGGTGGATGGCGCGTGCGAGCAGTTCTTTGCCGGTTCCTGATTCGCCGGTAATGAGCACTCGCGCATCGGTTTCTGCAACCATTCGCGCCTGAGTCAGGCGATCGCGCATCAGCGCATTGCGAGTGATGATCTCGTTGGCCCAATCCTCGCCGATTTCAGAGCTGCCCGATACGCGGAGCGCTTTTTCGACATGCTCTAGCAGTTCTTCCTTCTCAATCGGCTTGGTCAGAAACCCAAAAGCACCGCCTTTAGTTGCTTCCACCGCATCGGGAATCGTGCCGTGAGCGGTCATGATCAGCACATTCAGACCCGGGGCACGCCGTTGTAGCTCGTGCAACAGCCCGATGCCATCCATCTTGTCCATCCGAAGGTCGGTGATGACAAGGTCGGGTTGGAAGCGCCCCAGCACTGCTAGGGCGGCCATTGCGCTTTCCACAGCCTCAACGATGTAGTGCTCAGCCCGCAGGCGGATGCTGAGCAGGCGTAACAAACCCGGATCGTCATCGACGAGAAGGATTCTGCCCTTTTGCTTGAGGGCGCTCCGGCGAGTGCCGCTATTCATTGTTACCCGTTCCGCTGTCGCCAGTGTTGCCATTCGCACCATCTCGTTCCCGAATCGAGCGTTCGATCAACGTGATCGCACGCAGTTTCTCTTCCGCTTCTTCGAGTTCGGTGCGTAGTCGGCTGTTGTCACTTCTCAACAATTCCACTTGGGCCCTCGCCGCTGCAAGCTCTCGCTCACTGGTTCGAGTCGCGCTGTTGCCAGCCTGGCGAGCCTCGGTTTCCGCGGACAAACGCGAGCGAAGCATATTCAGTTGAACCGCGGCGAGCACTTGCTCGTCCGCGAGCAGAAGCTCAGGTTGGATCAACAGCTCCGTTAGCATTCCATCGGCTCGGGCTGCGTCGGTCCAGCGGTGCCCGGGGGTTGCCAGGGCCAGCGCCAATCGCAGTCGGTTTGTTGTCGTCGGTGTGCGCGTGTAATCGAGTTGTAGCTCGTCCCACACTCTCGCCTGACTGTTCGCATCTCCCTCAAGTAGGGTCCTGATGTCAGAAAGGTAGAGTGAAACGGTCGACTCCTCAACCGTAAGTGCTTGATTTGTCGCTGATTGGCGACGGTCTAGTACTTTTGAGACAGAGCCACAGGCTGTGGTCCCGACGATAAGGCTCACGATGAGTAAGCGATTCAGAAGGCGGCTACGCATTGACTACCCGCGGCTCTGTGGCCGCAGCCTGTTGAGGAATATGGATTCTAAAATGCGCGCCCCCGAATAGCACGGTGTCCCCTTGCGCGGTGCGCACCGACCGCTGCTCATCACAAATCTCGACCAAGCCATCATGAGCCTGAACACATTCGAGCACAACCGACAGGCCGATGCCGGTGCCGGCGACAAGTCCGCCATGCTGTTGCTCGCCTTGGTAAAACGCATCGAACACTTTTTTTCGTTCGGCCATTGGAATACCGGGGCCTTGGTCGGCTACCTCGATGATGAATGCATCATCCGAGCGCTGGGCGCGGACAAACAACGCGCCATCTTGAGGCGAGAACTTGAGTGCGTTGGAGATGAGATTGTCAAACGTTGTCCGCACCATCTCGCGATCCGCGAACACCGATGCGTCATCGATTGTGGTCAGCAACCGGATGTTCTGAGAGCGCAGCGAGAGTGCGTGTACTTTCAATACGGATTCAATCAACTTGCGCAATGGAAACTCGCTCGCCGTGAGTACTTCATTACGACTTTGCCAAGCGCTAAAGTTCAAAAGGTTCTCGATCAACCGCTGCAGCCGAATTCCATTGCTTCGGAGGATGTCAGTGACTTCTTCCTGCGGGGCGTCCAGTTTGCCCACCGAGCCGTCCAGCAGCAGTTCGGTGCCTTCGCGGATATTGGCGAGCGGCGTCTTCAGCTCGTGAGACATGTGTCGAAGGAAGCGGTTCTTCTCTTGTGCCAATTCCAACAAGCGTTGCCGAAGCCACTCGAGTTGGCGGCCTAGGGCGACAAGATCGGCGGGCCCATCGACATCGATACGCTGCGAGAATCGACCTTCGCCGAGTTGGTTGATGGCTCGATCGAGCACGCGAATTGGTCGGCTGACGCGCCATGTCACAAAGATCATTGTGATCACGCTCAACGAACCCAAAACGACCGCTTGCCAGATCAGAGCGGTTCGGGTGTCTGCGGCGTCTTTCTTTAAGGCGCTGACTTGCGCGTCGATTCCCGCCTGGAATTGCGCCTCTAGCATTCTGGCAGCATCTCCGGCCGCGACGAGGTTGCCGATGGCGCCCGCCAAAGCGTTCGAGCCTTCGGGCAACGCATCGACTAACGCGGTCACAGTTTGGTCGATTCGGTCGATTCGTTCGGTGGCTGTCGGCTCATCGGTGTAACGGCGAAGCGTTGTCAAAACATCGCGAATCTTCTCTCGGTCTGCTCGCAAAAAATCGATCAACTCAGAGTTTTCCGCGACCAAATATTGGCGGGAAACGCGTTCCATGATTGAAAGCTGTTCCTGCAGCTCGCGTGTGTTTTGGGTGGCATCGACACCCGCCACGATCAGCGATTGCGATCGAGTTGCGAACCGATCGAGCTGCAGCATCGTCCACACCAATGCGACGCTGAGAGGCAGCATGATGATCGCGTACCCGAGCAGCACCAGCGACGTGATGGATCGTGGTCGTGGAATTCGCAACGCCATCGTGGTTGTGTCCGCTTAGTCGGCCCAGTACGCGGTTTCGTCGTGCGCGGCCAGGCGGCGTTCCCAGTTGAGCGCTGAGGTTACGATCGCATCGAGGTTGTCGTAGTTTGGTGTCCAACCCAGCAACTCTCGAGCGCGATCTGCGACCGCAATCAATGATGGTGGGTCGCCTGCTCGGCGGTCTTTTTCGATAACGTTCAATGGGGCGCCATTCGCATCTGCGACAGCCGACAAAAGCTCACGGACAGAGTAACCGTGGCCGTAGCCACAATTCATCGTTTGCGACTCGCCGCCGGCTCGAAGGTAGTCGAGTGCCTTGAGGTGGGCCGACGCCAGGTCTTCAACGTGGATGTAGTCGCGAATGCCCGTGCCATCTTTGGTTGGGTAATCTGTGCCGAAAATCGCCACATGTTCGCGTTTGCCGACGGCGGCTTCGCAGGCCACTTTAGTGAGTAATGTCGCTCTAGGAGTGGATTGCCCGATTCGACCGTTCGGATCGCATCCTGCAACGTTAAAGTATCTCAGGATGACGTGCGATGGCCCGCCAGCGACCTCTAGATCACGCAGCATCCACTCGCTCATCAGCTTTGACGTGCCGTACGGGTTGATCGGCGCTGTCGGGTCTGTCTCGCGGGCCGTGCCGTCGCGCGGGATGCCGTACACGGCGGCGGTAGACGAGAACACCACATGTTTCACTTTGTGTGCGTTCGCCACAGCGAGCAGCGTTCGAGTGCATGCTGTGTTATTGCGGTAGTACTTCAACGGATTCGCAACCGATTCCGGCACGATAGTCGCGGCAGCGAAATGCATCACCGTTTCGATGTCGTACTGGTTGAAGATCCGCGAAAGCGTTTCGGTGTCGCCCGTATCTCCTACGATCAAATCGCCATGCGTTACCGCTTTTGCAAAGCCGGTCGTCAGATTGTCCAGCGTGATGACGGATTCCCCACGCTCGCCCAGTTGGCGCACGATGTGACTGCCGATGTATCCGGCGCCGCCGGTGACCAGAATGTATTTGCCGCCCATCAAACTTCTCGGTGTTTTTGTTGTCGGAATGATACCAGTGAGCACGCTGGCAAGCGTCGAACTTGTCGCAGTTTGCCGTCATTTTTTGGATTTCTGTGACTAGCGGCAAGGTCGACCGCACTGCTAGGCTTGAAACGACATCCAGATCCCGTCGTTCTGTCGTAGCTCTGGCGCACGCTGAGCAGCAATCCACGGTTCGGCCGAGACCCGACGGTCTTGGCGTCACGATGAAGCATTTGAGGCACAAAACATGACCAATCTTCGTAATCTCCCGAAGACCATCGCCTGCCTATCGGCTGCCGCCGTCTTGGCTGGATGCGGCGGCGTTGCGGAGGAGGTGGCTGACGTCGAGATAGCGCCGGCAGCGAAACCCGAGCTGAGTCTCGTCGAGCTAGAGTCAGACGGGTCGTCTGCTTCGCCGATGGCCATTGGGTATGCGTTCGACTCCGAGCCGACGGTCGGTCAACCGCTGGTCATTAGTGTTTCGGTCTCCGGTGAGCAAGCGAGCGAGCTGTTGCTGCAAACATCCACGCGAGGCGGCGTGTCTCTTTCTGACAATTCGCCGGCTTCAATTGCGCTAAAACCGAATCCTACGGTCGCTGAACCCGCCACAGCGCAACTCGTGGTTACGCCTGAGGAGCCCGGGAGATCCTATGTCAATCTTCAAATCGGCGGTCTGTTCGAAGGACGCACTTTCACAACGGCGAAGACCATACCGATTCAAGCCGTCTCCGCTGAGCCCAATCTTGATACCAACGGCAACGTGATCGACACGGGTGTTGAGGTGTTGTCATCACTGCCTGCCCAAGAGGATATGACCGCACCGTGACTGAAAACCCTAGAAATTGCAGGTAACCAATTAAAATATCTCGCAATTATTTGAAAGATCTCGATTGATTCTAGATCGGGAATTTTTTCCCATGATGCTCTGAAACGAGACATCGCTCACGCTTATGTCGAGCAAAACCCCGTACCTTCCGAGGCTCGGTGGTTTGCAATGACTGCAGACCGCTTCGGCCTGGACAGCCGGTGGTCGCGTGATGGCGGCCTACGCGAACGGACTCCTTCTGATAACGAATGATCGCCGCAGGGCGGGAGTGCGCGTAGTGCATCCCATTTTGAAATCGCAACTTGCCAAAGCGACGCGGCCCTCTGGGGTTAACGGCGTGCTGCAAGTCGGGGAGCTGCTGGACATCGTCAGCGCCTTTTATGCCGCTCTGGATGCGGATCAAACCAGCATTCACGAGGCCCTGCACCGTCATGGTGGGCAGGGATTGATTCCTGAGCCGGCAGATCATGGCGAAACACTAACCTCCAGCAGTGGAATCCGGGCTCGATTCCAGGACCTGCACGATGATGACCTGCGCTCGGTGCTCGACAACGTCGCCGACATGGTCGTTACAGTCAGTCGCGAGGGTGAAATCCAGTTTTCGAATCGTGCCGCCGTCCGGTTTTTCAAACCGTCCGCCCGTAGCCTCGCGGGCAAGCCTTTGGCTGAAGTGCTGCCGATTCCGGAGGGCGTAGCGGTCGCGACGTTCCTAGCGCCTTACCTTGTCTCGCTTGAAGATACCCACCCGAAAGTGCAGACCGGATTGTTGAAAGTTCGACGACCTGAGGGCAAAGCCTACCAAGTGGAAGTGACCGCGAGTCACCTCAGCGCTATGGCCGCGGGTGACTACGTCTTGTGTTTACGCGACGTCAGCGAGCGTGTCGCTGCCGAGCGAGCGGCTCGCGAAAATCACGAACGTTATCGTGCGCTGGTCGAGCACGCACCGGAAGCGATTTTGGTCTACGACGTAAAGCAGTATCGGTTCGTCGACGCGAACGAGAAAGCGTCAACGTTTTTTAATTTGTCTCGCCAACGGCTTCTTACTAATGGTTTTTTTGGATTGCGAGATGCATCGCCGGACGCCACGCCAGATGCTGAGCAAGCGCGAATAGATGCTTATCTGCAGCGCGCCTTAGATGGTCAACAACCCACCTTTGAATGGGTGTATCGACCTCGGGACGGGCGTGAATTGCAGTGCGAGGTGAGATTGTCGCATCTGCCCGCACTTGGCCGATCGCTAGTTCGGGCCAGCGTGACGAGCATTGCAGAGCGCAAGCAACGCGAAGTCATCGAGTACAGTGAGAAAAAGCTGTTGGAGATGATCGCCACCGACCGCCCGCTCAACAAGGTGTTACGCGCCGTATGTCGAACAGCCGAGCGGATGGCGCCTGGTGGACGAGCTGCGATTATGCTTGCAGATTCCAACGAAACCACGTTGGGCGTTCAATGCGCACCGGCATTCTCCAAACTGGAGTTAAACCCGATTCGCACTCTGTCGCTGAAGGCAGCTGAGCTTTCCTGCGGTGTTGCGATGGCAACGCGTAAAGTGGCGATCACAACGGATGTCCGCGCCCACCACGCGTGGAAAAACCATATCGAGTTTGCTGATCGCTTAGACGTCTCTTCCGTCTGGTCCATCCCCCTCGGAAACAATGATGATCATGCGCTCGGGACGTTGGACCTGTACTTCAGCGAATTCTGTGAGCCAAACACGGAGCAATTGGATGCACTGAACGGACTCGCGCGACTGGCCGCGTTGGCCGTGGCGAGCGACCGCTCAAAGCAAGCGTTGTCCATCAGCGAAGGCAGATTTACTAGTCTTTTCAATCACGTGTTGGAAGGTGTTTACATCGCGACCACCGAGGGGCATCTGTTGGCAGCGAACCCCGCGTTGGTCGAAATGTTGGGCTACAACGATGAGCAGGACCTGCTACAGAACCTGTCCAGAAGTTCCGCATACGTCCGCGAATCCGACGCGCGGCGATTCGAGCAGCTGATCCAAAAGTCAGATCGGGTTGCCAAGTTCGAATCAAAGATGCGCCGCAAGGACGGCATGGTCATCGACGTCCTAGAGAATGCGCGGTTGGTGGCCGAGGATGGTCGCGAACCCTACCTCGAAGGCACCATCTCGGATGTGACCGAGCGAAAACGCGCTGAGCGAGCCGTTTTTGCGGCGAAAGAGCGCGCCGAAGTGACGTTGAAGTCGATCGCCGACGGCGTGATCACTTGTGACGAGCATGGCTGCGTCGAATACATGAATCCTGTGGCGGAAGCGCTTACTGGATGGAAGTTGCGCGCGATGGTCGGGCAGCCGATCGAGGAAGTGATGACGCTGGTCAACGAGCATACGCGCGAGCTTCTCGATAACCCCATTGTTCGCTGCTTGAACGAGGGCCGTGCAATATCAAACAACAGTCCCACGTTGTTGATTGACCGCGCCGGACGGGATGTCGCTGTGCAGGACAGCACAGCACCGATCCGTGACGACAGCGGTCGAATTGTCGGTGCGGTCATGGTCTTTCACGATGTGACGGCCGAAGGGCGATTGTCACGCAAGTTGTCGTACCAAGCGTCGCACGACGCGCTCACCGGGTTCATCAACCGTTTGGAGTTCTCGAATGTTCTTGAGCGCGCGATTGCGCGGGCTAAGAACTACCAGGGAGAAGCCTACGCGCTCCTGTACTTGGATTTGGATCAGTTCAAACTCGTCAACGATACGTTTGGCCACACGGCGGGCGATGAGTTGCTTCGCCAGCTGTCCGAACGCATTCAGACGTGCGTCAAGACCAACGACACTGTGGCGCGACTCGGCGGGGACGAGTTCGCGGTGCTGTTGGGGAATGTCAGTCTTGAGGGCGCGGTTGATATCGCCGAAGCACTGCGACAAAGCGTCGAAGGCTTCCGGTTCGAATGGCAGGAGGTCGGCCATACAGTGCAAGTGAGCATCGGTGTGGTCGAGATTACGGCGCAGTCGGCATCCGTCGGTGCCGTGCTCAGCGCAGCCGACGTCGCGTGTTTTACCGCGAAAGATCTCGGGCGAAACCGAGTGCACGTCTACAAGGAAGGTGAAACCACGGCGCATCATCAGCAGATGCATTGGCTCACTCGGATTGATCGCGCGTTGCAGGATGATCGGTTCAAGTTGTTCTACCAGCCGATTGTGCGCATTGGAGATGACGGCGAGACCCGCTACTGCAATCAATATGAGCTGCTGCTGAGGATGATCGATGAGGACGGTGAGCTGGTGCTGCCGTCGACATTCATTGCCGCGGCCGAGCGCTACGACCGCATGCCGGCGGTGGATCGCTGGGTGGTAGAGCATGCGCTGGAGCATGCTGACCAGGGTGACCCCAACGAACCCGCCGCCTACACATTGTCGATCAATTTATCGGGTAACTCACTGAGCGATGATCGGTTTCTTGAGTTCGTGCGCGACAAGTTGCAGTCCACGCCGCTGTGTCGAGGCGCCGTGTGTTTCGAAATCACCGAAACGGCGGCAATTGCGAACCTGACGCGTGTGCGCCATTTCATGGGTGAGCTGACCTCGCTGGGCTGTCGATTCTCACTCGATGATTTCGGGAGCGGACTATGTTCGTTTGGTTATCTGAAGAACCTGTCCGTTGACTACGTGAAGGTCGATGGGGCGTTCGTGCGCAATGTCGCTATCGACCCGGTAGATAGAAGCGTGGTTGCTGCGATCGCCCAGGTTGCTCAAACGATGGGCATTGAGACGGTCGCGGAGCATGTGGAGACGGAGCAGATCCGACAGGCATTGCCGTCGATGGGCGTCAAGCTGGTCCAAGGCTTCGATATCGCTGAGCCGAAGCCGATCGAGCAGTTCTCTCCGTGGGTGCCTAGTGAGTCGATGCAGGCCTGATCGCTTGCACAGTGTGTCGGTCGCGCTAGACTGAGGTGCATGCAAGATCCGTTTGAACACCGACGTTGAGTCTCCCAGCCGACGCCAACGATCCGATTAATCCTGTCTCGGAAAACCTATCTGGAGATGCCGGATGCCTGGCGCTGCTCGTCTGCGAGCACGCGGGCGTCGGAATCCCTGAGCATTTACAGGGTCGCTACCCGTCGGACTTAATGTCCACGCATTACGGCTCCGATCTTGGGAGTCGCGCGCTAACGATCGCGTTGGCGGAGCGGTTAGCCGCGCCTGCGCTGTGCGCGCACTACTCTCGGATCGTGATCGACTGCAACCGCAGACTCGATGACCCGACGCTGTTTTTGCCGGAAGCGGACGGTTTGGCGGTGACCGCCAACCACGCATTGTCCACCAGAGATCGACACCACCGAGTGCATGAGATTTATGCGCCTTGGCATGCGGCTGTCGAATCTGCATTGCAGGCGCAGTGTGCGATTTCCACAGATCTTCTTTACGTCGCAGTGCATAGCTTTACGCCGGTGCTCAACGGGCGGCAACGTCCTTGGGATGCCGGACTGATGTGGGATGTTGATGATCGAGTCGCGACCGAGGTCGGGCGTCACCTCAAAAAGAACTCCGGCTTGACGATCGGTATGAACGAACCTTATTCCGGGAAAGCTATTCAGGATTTTTCTATTGATTTTCATGCCGAAAGACAAGGTTTCTCAAATATTTCTATTGAGGTTCGGCAGGACCACTTGGCGACGGACGCTGGGGTGCAAGCATGGGCGGACCGGCTAGCAGCAGCGTTGCGGCCCTTTGTTCAGTCCCCGCCAGCCAGGCTTGCGACGGCGACCGAGAGCGCGCCGCCGACGTTTGCCACGGACCCAGGTGATTTTCTCGAGACGGCAGGCCAATGGGGGGTGCAACGTGCTAGCTGATTTTCCGGATCTGACGCTGGGTATTGAGGAAGAGTACCTCTTGGTGGATAAGAAGACGGGGGAGCTCGTCACCGATGCGCCGGAAGGTCTTTTGGAGGATTGTCAGAACGTCGCGCCCGATCAGGTCAGCCCGGAGTTTTTGCGTTCGCAGATTGAGGTGGGCACCAAAGTCTGCACGAGCTTAGCCGAGGCGCGAGACGACCTCGCCGGATTGCGTGACACCATCATTCGAATTACCGGTGAGTACGGGCTTGCACCGATCGCGGCCTCCAGTCATCCGTCGGGCCAATGGTGGCAACAGAAAACGACTGACGGGGTGCGATACAACGCGCTTGCGGCTGAAATGCAGACCGCGGCACGACGGTTGGTGATATGCGGGATGCACGTGCATATCGGTGTGCCCGAAGACGCGATGCGAATCGATCTGCTTAACCAACTCAGTTATTTCCTCCCGCACCTGCTCGCGCTGTCGACCTCGTCGCCGTTTTGGGACGGTCGCAACACGGGCCTGAAGTCCTATCGACTGACGGTGTTTGATGCCTTGCCCCGGACCGGGCTGCCGGAGCGATTCGCGAGCTATGCGGAGTATTGCCGGCATGTCGAGGTGCTCACCAACGCCGGTTTGATCGAGGATGCGTCGAAGATCTGGTGGGACATGCGACCCAGCGTGCGTTATCCGACGTTAGAAATGCGCGTCACCGATGTCTGTACCCGGCTCGACGACGCCGTTGCGATTGCCGCGTTGTACGCGTGCATCGTACGCATGATGTACCGGCTGCGAGCCCACAACCAACGCTGGCGAATCTACTCACCGATGTTGATCCGCGAGAATCGCTGGCGGGCGATTCGTTACGGGTTCGATGCCGGCATGATCGATTTGGCCAAAGGTCGAGTGGTCTCGTTTAGTGACTTACTCGAGGAGTTGATCGAACTCACGGCAGAGGATGCGCAAGCACTCAATTGTGAGCGTGAAATCAACTCACTACGCAATATTCTTGATCGCGGCAGCAGCGCCCACCAGCAGGTTGCCTGCTATGAGCAAGCGATCAGCGAGGGCGCCGACGAGCATGCTGCGTTGCAGCAAGTTGTGCGGCATTTGGTCGATGAAACACGCGCGCACCAACACAGCGGTGCCTGAATTCGAGCGCTAAATCTGCGATAATTGAGGGCTACCTAAACGCTAGTGAGGGACGCCATGGCTTTGCTCCTCGAGAGACAGGATATTTGCGATTTGGTGCGTGAAGTTGGGCTTGATCAACTGATCGCAGACACGATTGATCATCTCGCGGCCGATTTTGGGCGCTGGAATGATTTCGATAAGACGCCGCGCGTTGCGCATCACTATCCGCATGGCGTTATTGAGCTGATGCCGGTCAGCGACGCCAATCGATACAGCTTCAAATACGTCACTGGCCATCCGCAGAATCCGCGCGATGGCAAGCTGACCGTCGCAGCGTTTGGCGCTCTGGCAGACACCGACAGCGGGTATCCCGTGTTGGTGTCCGAGATGACATTGCTTACTGCGATTCGGACCGCCGCGACTTCTGTGTTCGCCGCGCAATTGTTGGCGCGCCGGGAAACGCCGGTCATGGCGCTGATCGGGACGGGCTGCCAGGCTGAGTTCCAGTCTTACGGTTTCCATCACTGCCTGGGTGTTCAGGAGATACGCCACTTCGACGTCGACCCTGAAGCCACACGCAAATTCGAGCGCAACATGGCGGGTCATCCAGTGAAGCTCGTGGCTTGCGCCGACGTCGACTCCGCGTGCGCGGGTGCCGACATCATTTCAACTGTGACGGCGGACAAGGCGAACCGAACTGTCGTCAGTCGCAAACATCTGCAACCGGGCGTGCATTTCAATGGAGTGGGCGGTGACTGCCCGGGTAAGACCGAACTGGCACCCGATATGCTCCCAGATCTTAAGATTGCGGTTGAGTACGAGCCACAGTCGCGTATCGAAGGTGAGATCCAAGCACTCGATGTAGACATCGCCGTCACTGAGTTGTGGCAAGTTCTCAACGGTGATGTCGTGCTGCGAAGCTCCGACGACGATATGACGCTATTCGACTCGGTCGGATTTGCGCTGGAAGACTATTCCGTTTTGCGCTGCGTCTACGACAAATGTCGTGATCTCAAAATTGGACGGGAGAGCGATATCATTTTCACGCCGGACGATCCGAAGGATCTGTTTGGCGTGCTTGGATCAGCGGGCGGGGCGAACACTCGACGAATCGCTTGATATGAATTGACGAGTGTCGCGTAACGATCTTGTTTGCATGAGGCATCGATGCCAGGAGGGGTTCCCATGAAGGTGAGTTTTAAAGTGAACGGCGAGACGCGAGCCGTCGATGTGCCCGGCGACAAACCTTTGTTGTGGGTGGTCCGTGAGGATCTTGGGCTAACCGGTAGTAAATTCGGTTGCGGGATTGCGCAATGCGGCGCGTGCACTGTGCACCTGGATGGACAGCCAATTCGTTCGTGCAGTATTCCCATCTCGGCGATTGACGGTAAGTCGGTGACCACTGTAGAGGGTGTTTCTTCCGCGGCAGGCAAAGCGATTCGTGAAGCTTGGCGCGAGCTCGATGTCGTGCAGTGCGGGTACTGCCAATCTGGACAAATGATGAGTGCGACGGCTTTGCTGGAGCGCAATCCTGCGCCGTCCGATGACGATATCGATTCTGCGATGGCTGGCAACCTTTGCCGTTGTGCTACCTACCATCGGATTCGCGCTGCGATTCACGCCGCCGCCGACAAACTGGAGGCCTAAGTCATGAACAAATGGATGTCTTCCGTTATCGCGACGCCGCGTGTGAATCGCCGGCGTTTTCTCGCGGCCAGCGGTATTGGCGCTGCCGGGTTGATCGTAGGATGTGCTGAGCGCTCTGAGACGACGACCGATGCACAAACCGCCGCGGAGCCGGCCGTGGAAACGACTGACCTCAACGCATTTGTACGTATCGGCAACGACGATTCGGTAACTGTGATCGTCAAGCACCTCGACAAAGGGCAGGGCGTAACCACCGGCTTGCCGACCATAGTTGCTGAGGAGCTGGATGCGGACTGGTCGCAGATGCGGACTGAGTTTGCGCCGGCCGATGCCAAAAGGTACGCGAACCTTCTGTTCGGTATTCAAGGCACCGGCGGGTCGACCGCGATGGCAAACAGCTGGATGCAGCTTCGCACCGCTGCGGCCGCGGCGCGTGATTTGCTGTTGCGTGCCGCTGCTGAGCAATGGCAAGTCCCTGCGGACGAGGTCTCTGTTGAGTCTGGGCGTATTCAACACGCAAAGACAGGACGAGAGAGCGGATTTGGTGCGCTTGTGTCTGCGGCCGGAAAACTGACGCCGAGCGAAAACCCAACGTTGAAGGATCCGAGTCAGTTCAAACTCATCGGTACGCGCCAGGGCAGGATGGACTCGAACGCGAAGACCGACGGCAGCGCTCAGTTCACAATCGACGTTACTCGCCCGGGCATGCGTTATGCGAGTATCGCGCATCCTCCAAAATTTGGTGCAGTCGTCAGTCAGTTCGACGACGCTGCTGCGCGTGAAGTCGAAGGGGTCGTCGACGTTGTTGAGATTCCTCGAGGCATCGCTGTCGTGGCGGATAGCTTCTGGACCGCGAAGAAAGCCCGTGATCTGCTGTCTATCGAGTGGGATGATTCGAACGCTGAGCAGCGCGGCACCGAGCAATTACTGGAAGACTTTCGCGAGCTTGCTGCTGCGGATGACGCGCCTAAAGCAAGAGATGATGGCGATGTGGCAGCGGCATTCCAGGCTGCGAGCCAAACCATCGAACATGAGTTTGTGCTGCCCTATCTCGCGCATGCCACGATGGAGCCGATGGACTGCATTGTTGAGCTAGGAGCGGATCGGTGCGACATCTGGACGGGGTCGCAAATTCAAACCATGGACCAAGGCGCGGCGGCGGCGGCCACCGGACTACCACCGTCTGCTATTCATATCCATACGCAGTTCGCGGGGGGTAGCTTTGGTCGGCGCGCGGTGCCAGACAGCGACTTCGTTGTCGAAGCCGTCAACATCGCGAAAGCGACCGGCGGTGCCTATCCGGTGAAGCTCATCTGGACTCGAGAAAACGATATGGCGTCCGGCCGATATCGTCCGATTGGTGTCCACAGGGTGCGTGCGGCGATCGATGAGGCGGGCCGACCGACCGCGTGGCAACACCGTGTCGTCACACATTCCTTCATGGTTGGCACACCGTTCGAGTCGACGTCGATCGTCGATGGTATCGACAGCAGTTCCGTAGAAGGTGCGGCGAATTTGCCGTACTCGATTGACAATCTGCGCGTCGATTTACAGCTGGCACGGGTTGATGTACCAGTGCTTTGGTGGCGATCCGTTGGCCACACTCACAACGGGTGGGTCACCGAAGTCATGATCGACCAACTTGCCCACACGGCAGGGGAAGACCCGGTTGCCTATCGGCTGGAGTTGCTCAAGGACCACCCGCGTCATCGTGGCGTGCTTGAGTTAGCTGCGAGCAAAGCGGGATGGTCAACACCCGCGGTCGATGGCGTGTTCCGTGGCGTTGCCGTTCACGAGTCTTTCAACAGTTTCGTTGCGCAGGTTGCCGAAGTCCGCGTGGACGATGGTCAGCTTTCGGTTGAGCGTGTGGTTGCCGCAGTGGACTGTGGTATCGCGATTAATCCGGACGTCATCGCGGCACAAGTAGAAGGTGCGATCGGCATGGGTCTGGGTGCATTCTTGCGCGAAGCTGTGAATCTCGACGATGGCGTTGTTCGGGAGCAAAACTTCCATATGTATCGGCCACTTCGTATCAACGAGATGCCGAAGGTGGAAGTGCATGTGGTGGCATCCGGCGAAGCGCCAACCGGTATCGGCGAGCCTGGCTTGCCACCGTTGGCGCCAGCGGTGACAAACGCTATTTTTGCAGCTACCGGTCAGCTGGTTACGACGTTGCCGTTGGCAGACCAATTGTCGGTCGCCTGATACTCGGGAACCTACGCGCTTGGCCTTAGCTATCGACGATCGACTGCCGGTCATTGTTGGTGCGGGTCAGGTGGTAGCGCACTGGCACGGTAATGGGCCGTCGCCAGACCCGGCGGGCCTAGCGGCCACCGCAGTCGAGCGAGCGTTGGTCGATTGTGCCGGCGACGATGTTGAATCGTTGCGAAAGCAGATCGACGCGCTGCTTTGCACACGCCTTATGCGCGATTCCTTGCCGGGGTTGGATGATCCCGACACCCGATTTGTCGACCTACCGTCGGCAATCGCATCGCGCGCGGGTTTAGAGGTTTCGAAGCGCGTCTATTCCTGCGTGGGTGGCGAGCAGCCACAGAGTCTGGTGTACGAAGCCTGTTGTGACGTCTTTGCGGGTCGGCACAAGTGCGTAGTCGTCACCGGTGCTGAGGCAACGTCGGCGATCAAGCAAGCCCGCAGAAATCAACAACCTCTGAATTGGGATCTGTCGGGGTCTGGCCAATCTGAAGACCGCGGATTCGGTGAGATGATCATTACCCCCTACGAGTTTTCGAAGGGGCTTGGGTTGCCGATGTTCAGTTATGCGCTGATCGATCATGCGCTGCGAACACGATACGGCTGGTCTCGCGACGAGTATCGATTCAAAGTTGGAGAATTTTTGGCCGGGTTTTCTGCCGTCGCAGCGGAGAACGAGTTTGCTTACTTTCACGATCGACGAACTGCGGATTTTTTGACCACTGCGTCCGATGAGAATCCGCTAATCACCGATCCGTTTTTGAAATGGCACATGGCGCAAGATGCGGTCAATCAGGGCGCGGCATTGGTCGTCACGTCCGTTGGCCATGCGCGGGCATTGGGCATACCGGAACGGCGATGGGTCTTCATGCACAGTTTCGCGCAGGCGAAGGACGATGCTGTATCTCATCGTGCCGATCTTTCACATTCCCGACCGATGCAGGTAGTACTTCGCCATGCGTTGGACCAAGCCAATGTTCGAGTCGAAGCGCTGGCGACGTTGGATTTGTACAGTTGTTTTCCATCGGTCGTGTTGCTTGCGTGTGAGTATCTCGGGATCGACCCGCTGAGTCGTCCGTTGACCGTCACGGGAGGGTTGCCGTTTTTCGGTGGTCCCGGCAACAATTACGCGTTGCACGCGATCGCTGCAACCGTTGCACGGTGTCGTGAAACGCCTGCGGCGGCCGGACTGGTTCTCGCAAACGGTGGTTATCTGTCTAAGCTGTCGGCAGCCGTCTATTCGAGCGCGGCGCCGACATCGGTGGATCGCATTTTTCGGGATGCCATCTCGTTGGAGGATGCGTCGGACAGTGTCGCCATTGATGAAGTTGCTTCTGAAGCATCCGTGGAGAGTTTCTTTGTGGCGTATGGTCGACGAGGGCCGCGGTTCGGGGCGCTGTTGTCGCGTTCTGATCGCGGGCGTGCGTTGATTCAAGTCGAGAACGCGCAGACGCTTCAGCGATTGTCTGAGGTCGATCCTATCGGCAAACCTGTCAGCGAGTTTTGGTCGGATGCGTGAGTCTGGGTTTGACAAGACCATCGCGGTTGCCCCGATGATGGACTGGACGGATCGGCACTGCCGATTCTTGCATCGACTGCTGTCGCCATCGGCAGTTTTGTACACAGAAATGGTTACGGCAGCGGCGTTGACCTACGGTGACTCAGGCAGACTCTTGGCGTTCAACGCGGAAGAGCATCCCGTTGTCCTGCAAGTCGGCGGCAGCGATCCAGTGATGATGGCAGATGCCGCAGAACTCGGTGAGCAAGCTGGCTACGATGCGATCAACATCAACGTTGGGTGTCCTAGTGATCGGGTCCAGAGCGGCAGGTTCGGCGCTTGTTTGATGGCGGAACCGCAGACGGTGGCAGCTTGTTTTTCGCGGATGTGCGAAAGGGTCAATATTCCGGTGACGGTGAAGACGCGGTTGGGCATCGACGATCAGGATAGCGACGCTTTTTTCAATCGATTTATTGATACCGTGGCTGATGCGGGCTGCGTCCACTTCGATGTCCATGCGCGCATCGCAGTATTGTCCGGCCTCAGCCCGAAACAGAATCGCGAAGTCCCGCCATTGAATTACGAGCGTGTCTTTGAGTTGAAGCAACGTCGTCCCGAGCTGCGCGTGCTGTTGAACGGCGGGATTCGATCCGCGGACGATGCGCGCGAATATCTCGAGCGTGTGGACGGCATCATGATAGGGCGCGAGGCTTACCAGAACCCGTGGTCGTTGACGGCGTTTGAGCGACTGTTGAAGCCGGAATTTGAGCTCGAAAGATTCAAGGTTGTCGCCGATATGGTGCGCTACGCCGAACGGATCGTAGGCACCGATCGCGTGCAACTCAAACACATTACCCGGCACATGTTGGGTCTGTTCGCGGGTGAGCCCGGCGCTAAGCAATGGCGCCGAACACTGTCTGAGCGCGCGCATCTACCGGAGGCGTCGGCCGCGTTGATCGATGAGGCGGCAACTTTCGTCTCGGCTGCTTGAAGCGACATAGCGTCCTATCTGACGATGGTTTGAGTGTTCGCCACGAAGCGATAGCTACGAAACGGCAATACCTTGCGCCAATGCCTGTTGGCAGCGTTGTGGTGGACCTCTACACTTCGCGCTGGCATTTCGAACCGACAGGTGAATTTTTCATGGCAAAGTCCTCCTCAAAGTCCTCGGCTGCCGACAGCGCCGATCGACACGAGCTCTATGAAGCGTCAGTGCAGGACGTCGAGACTGAGGTCGACTTCCTAGTTGAAACCTACGAGTCTTTGCGGGGAAAGTCTCCGGTTCATTTTCGAGAGGATTTTTGCGGTACCGCGAGTGCTGCCTGTGAATGGGTGCGCCGAGATTCGGCTAAACAGGCGACCGGTGTGGATTTCGATCGCCCGACACTCGACTGGGGGATCGAACATCGCGTGTCGCATTTGGAGGCGGCACAGCAACTGCGGGTTCGACTGCTCAACGATGATGTGCTGACGGTGAGTGCTGGCGAGGCCGATATCATTGGAGCTTTCAATTTTTCCTACTGCACCTTCAAAACGCGCAAGCGACTGCGGCGCTACTTCGAAAACGCGCGGCGTGGATTGAAATCGGACGGGTTGTTCATTCTGGACGCTTTCGGTGGCTCCGAAGCCCTGACGGAGATGAAGGAAAAAACCAAACTGGATGGTTTCACCTATGTCTGGCACCAGGCGAAATACCATCCCGTGACCGCGCATATGCTGTGTCATATTCATTTTCATTTCCCTGATGGGTCCAAAATGAAGAAGGCTTTCACCTACGACTGGCGTCTATGGACTCTGCCTGAGGTCCAAGAGCTTCTCCTGGAGGCAGGATTTCGATCTGCCACAGTATATTGGGAGGGAACCGATGAAGACGGTGAGGGCAATGGGGTATACGAGCCCAGTGCCACGGGGGATGCAGACCCCGCATGGATCGCGTACATCGTTGCCGAGCAATAACAGTTTCTGGCCGAAAGGATTCTGATTCTGTGCGACCACTGTATACTGTGCGTCGTTGGGCAAACCGGACACCGTGTCCATGAGTGAAGAGCTTGAAGTTGCCATAGTCTTTGCCGACGTTGTCGGTAGCACGCAGCTTTACGAACAACTGGGTGACGACAAGGCGCGAGAGGTGGTGCGCAAGTGCCTCGATATCATGATCGAGGCAACGGACACCGCTCGCGGCAGTGTTATTAAGACCATGGGCGATGAGGTCATGTCGATTTTCGACGATGCCGATAGTGCCATGTCTGCGGCTGTGGAAATGCAGCAGCGAATCTCAGCGGGTAAGGGGTTAGTACCTGAAGGCCAAACAATCTCGATCCGGGTTGGCTGCCACTATGGCGTGGTTGCCAAGGAGCCGAATGACATTTTCGGCGCCGCGGTCCACACGGCCAACCGGATGACCTCCCAAGCCAAAGCGCGGCAGATCGTAACGACTGGCACGACGGTCGAGTTACTCAGTGAAGACTGGCAGCGAATGGCGAGGCAAATTGATCTGGCAGTGGTCAAAGGCAAAACGGACGAGGTCGCGCTGTTCGAAGTTCTGTGGCAACGCGGCGAGGAAGCGACAAGTGTTCTGCCGACTATTGGCTGGCAGGGCGGTGCACAAGCGGATATCAAACTGACCTTGTCGTTCGCCGGCCATACGATGCCAATCGATCCGGCGCGGCAACAGATTACGATGGGGCGGGCCGAGGACAATGACCTGGTCGTAAAAGGCAACCTGATTTCACGTGTGCACGCTCGCATCGAACGGCGCCGCAACAAGTACTATCTCGTTGACGAGAGCACCAACGGATCGTTTATCGCGAAAGTCAGTGGTGAAGAGAACTTTGTGCGCCGCGATAGTATCGAACTAACGGGCGAGGGGATCATCGGCCTCGGCAAAGTCGC
>JBCAZH010000048.1:0-22667 GCA_038533155.1 Pseudomonadota bacterium
TTTTGGAAGGCAGTGGCGTGCTCGCGTTGTACGACGCTTGGGTCCGTTGGTTCGCCGCCGAGTTCGTTCGACAATCGAGATTCGATCCGTTGCACAGTGCGCCTTCCGAGCAGGCTTTGTTCGACGCGTTACCGGCGTGGTTATCCAGTTTGAGTGACCATGAGTCGCAGACGTTGTCTTTGAGCATCGACGGCAGTTCGTACGCCATCGAAGTCGATAAAGTCGACGTCGTCAATGTGGTATTCGAGCACTACCAGCGGCTCGCCGATTTGGCGCGCGCCATGCTAGCGAGCGGGGAGACGCCGGTGTTTCAGCTTCGCGACCGGACCACTGCGTTACCTGGGTTGGCTGAGCTTTTGGTGACTCGTGTCGGCGGAAGTTTTGTCGCGCAGGAGGACGATAGCATGCTGCGCGGTGTGCTCAGTCGTCTGTCCGCGATTGGGCAAAACCCGGCACGTATGGTCCGCGAGTTACCCGTGCAAGGCGAGGTTGTCGGCGTGGTCAGCGACGAAGGCCCCGCGCACGGTGTTCCAACGCATATCTTGCTCGGCGAGAACGCCTATCCATTGTCAGCCGAACCGGTCGTCATCGGCGGCGGCGGGGCGCCCGGATTGACACGCTACCTATCGATTGAGGGTGGGTTGGCCGGGGTGTCCAGTATCCACTGCGAGGTGTCACTCGAAGGGTCGCAGTGCCTCTTGATGGATCGATCACGCTACGGCACGTTCCTCAATGGCAGCCGCATTAATGGAAGCGCGACGTTACGTGCTGGTGACACGATCCGGGTCGGCACACCGGGTCAGGAGTTGTACCTGATTCGAGAGGAGGCGTTCTGATGGCAAGACGTCGCCGTACAACCCAGAGCTTCAACATGTCGTTCCTCGACTGCATGAGTTGTGGGTTCGGCGCGGTGATTCTGTTTTTCATGATTATCAACGCAACTGTTCGAGACCGAACGCCGCCGGTGCCGGATAATCAGACGAATGAAGTTCGTCAGGTTGAGATTGAAGTCCTCGATGGGCGGCGCGATCTCGTTCGGCTACGCAATACGTTGGCCGACGCGGAGGATGATATCGCGCGTGCTGATGCCGAATCGGACGAACTGATTGAGCGCATTCGATCTTTGGAACTTGACCTTGCCCAGTTCGATGAATCGACACTCGCGCGGCGCGACAGTATCGAGGACCTGCAGGCAGATATCGAGCAGCTCGAAAACGCGAAAAAACGGTTGACCGCGTCGAGTCAGAACACGGGACCCAGTGGTGAGAACGTTCGAGGCGTGGTCGGCGACGGTCAACGGCAATATCTCACAGGACTGCGCGTCGGCGGCGAGCGTACCCTGATCTTGGTGGACACCTCCGCCAGCATGTTGGACGACACGATCGTCGGTGTGATTCGCCGGCGCGTACAACCGAAAGAGCGACGATTGCGGGCGGCCAAGTGGCGGCAAACCGTCGCGTCGGTCGAGTGGTTAACTTCTCAGTTGCGACCAGGATCGAAATTTCAGATCTACCAATTCAATGAGGACACTACATCTTTGGTCCCGAGTGGTGGAGGTGATTGGCAGGAAGTTGATGACAGCGCCGCGCTGAATGGCGCCATCGCGGAACTTCGAGACTTGTCACCTGAAGGTGGCACCAATCTGTACAAGGCGTTCGAGGCAGCGGAGAAAATGGACCCTGCTCCCGACAACATTGTGGTGCTGGTCGATGGTTTGCCAACTCAGGGCCGCGAACCGACCGAGGCGAGGTCGATCAGTGAAAATGATCGACAGAAGTTGTTTTTGGAGGCAGTGCGGGTGCTTCCCGGGCGGGTTCCGGTCAATGTTCTGATGTATCAGATGGAAGGCGAGTACCGAGCGGCGGTGTTGTTTTGGCAGCTGGCCTACCGGTCCGGTGGTTCTTACATGTCCGTGAGTGACGATTGGCCTTAGGAGGCGAAGATGGCACGAAGACGTCGCGGTGAGGCGGAAACATTCAGCTTGTCATTTCTGGACTGCATCTGTTGTGGTTTCGGCGCAATTGTCTTGTTGTTGGTGCTCACCAAAATTTATGACCCGGTCACGGTGGATCGACCGCCACAGGAACTTGAGGGCTTAGTAGAGCAACTGGAAGACACGTTATTCGATATTCGCGGCGAGAGTGAACGCCTGGAGGCGCGGCTCAAATCGATTACCGACCAGAAGGTCGACGCGGAAGAGCGGGTGTATCGACTGCGCGGGGAGCTTTCCCGACTGCGCGGTCAATTCGAAGCAACGGCGGGCGATGCCACCGTAGCTGGTGAGACGCTGGGTGAGTTGCTGTCCGCACGACAGAGACTGACCGAGGAGATGCGTCGCTTGGCTGCGCGCGCCAAAGAACGCAAACCCGGTGGCGCGGTCGGCGGAATTCCGGTCGATAGCGAGTACATCGTATTCATCATCGACACGTCTGGAAGTATGCGACAGTTCAATTGGAATCTTGTGCTGCGCAAGATCAACGAAGTGCTGAATGCGTATCCGCGGGTCCGAGGCATTCAAATCATGAATGACAACGGCGCCTACATGTTCGGTCAGTTCGCAAGAACTTGGATGACGGACTCAGCCCAACTGCGTCGCTCGATCGCGCAGCGGATGCGGACTTGGGACGCATTCAGTGACTCGAATCCGGCGGACGGTATCGCTGCGGCCATACGTACCTTCTGGTCTGCCGACAAAAAAATCAGCCTTTATGTTTTTGGGGATGATTTCAGCGGCAATTCGATCAAAGGAGTTGTCGATGGCGTTGCGGATATTAACAAACCGGACGCGTCGGGTCGGCCGCGGGTGAGAATTCATGCGATTGGGTTTCCGATCGGGTTTGGTGGGATTGGTTCGAGTGACAACCGATCGACCAAATTTGCGGCGCTGATGCGCGAGCTATGCCGACGCAATGGCGGTACTTTCGTCGCATTGACAGAACGCGGTTGAGGCCGCCACATTTCGCCACATTTGATGCGCTATCGATCCGTAGAGTAGACCCGATAGCGCCACACCATTTCGTTTCAATAGACCCCGTCGAAACACTTCTTGATACGGGAGAACGAAATGAAGAAGTTACTAGGTAGTGCGGTTGCCGTTATTTTCTTGATGGCGATGTCATCAACGAGTCAGGCGGAATCTGCCTCCAAAGAAGAGTTGGCCGGTGTCGGTGGTGGCGCCGTTGTTGGTGGTGTGATTGGCGGGCCTCCGGGAATCGTTATCGGTGCGGCTATCGGCGCTTTTCTCGGCGACAAATATCACCAAAAGGAAGAGACGATCGACAGCTTGACCGAAGTGGTGGCGGTGCGTGATGCGAAGCTGACCGATATGGAGTCGCAGTTGATCGTCGAGCAAGAGCAGGCCGAGCGTTTGCGAGCGGAGCTGGTCGAGATCGACGAGAGCGGTGTTCGTGCGCTGTACACGGCAATGGATACAGGGCTCTCCTTCACAGTGCCGTTCCGGACCGACGATGCGACACCGGAGCAATCCTTGGTAACGCAAGTCAATACCGTCGCTGCGACGTTGGCCAATATGCCTGGCCTTGGTATTCAGATTGACGGTTTCGCCGATGCTCGCGGCGGTGTTGAGTACAACGCGGATTTGTCGCTTCGACGCGCCACTGCGGTCCGAGACCTTTTGATCGCATCGGGTGTCGACGCACAGCGGATTCAGACGTTCGGCCATGGCGCATTGACCAGTTTCGAAGGCGGTGATCCGGTTGATCTCGACGAATTGGCGTTACAGCGGCGCGTCATCGTGACCTTCTATCGTGATACGGAAGCGGCGCACGGCATGACCGCGCAGGCGGATCCGATTGTTGAGTAGTTGCTGACAAAGGCGGTTGCGCCTTACGTCGCAATCACTAAAATCAACCTCGCTTTAGATGATGATCTGAAGCGAGGTTTTTTTTGCGTGGATGAGGCACCGGAATGAGTTATAGCAAGGAAGCGTTGCGGGAGAAGCGGTGCACCCCGTGCGAAGGCGGGATAGACCCGTTGGACGAGGCGACGATTTTGCGGCTGATTGAATCACTCGATACGCAATGGACTGTCGTCGACGACAACCGAGTGCTATGCCGCTCGATTGAATTTGCAGGCTTCAATCGAGTGATGTCGTTCGTCAACGCGGTGGCTTGGATTGCAAACACCGAAGGACATCATCCAGTTATTGAACTGCGATATGGTGCTGTGACGATTCGGTGGACAACACATGCCATCGATGGGTTGTCCGTCAATGACTTTATTTGTGCTGCTAAGACGGATCAGCTGTTGGAGTCTGTCTGACCTCACTGACCCAGCGAGCACCGGGATGTGCGCGCAGTAACTGATCTAACCACTTGTCTTTGTCACCGTTCTCGACCAGTGCGACGATGCAACCCCCGAAACCGCCGCCTGTGAGGCGCGCTCCGAGTGCACCGAACTCGACGGCATCCTCGACCAAGTGATCGATCTCCGGTGTCGACATTTCAAAGTAGTCTCTCATCGAATGGTGACTGGCAGTCATCAAAACACCGAAGGGTTCGGGCGCCTCATCCCGTAGCGTGGCGAGTGCGTCGATCACGCGCGTGTGTTCGGTGCGGCAGTGACGTGCACGGCGCTTTAAGTGATCGGCGAGTCCTGTCTTGTTTTGAATCGTTTCGAGCGGGGTGAGGCACAATGCATCGGAGTCTAGCGCTCGTGCTGCCTCATCGCACTCAAGTTTGCGAGCCTTGTAGCGACCGTCGCTCAGCTCACGGGTCACTCCGGAATGAACGACGACAAAACTATGGCTACGAAATAGACGGACGACCTCGTACTTCAGCGTCAACGTATCGAGTGCAATGGCTTCGCCGGGTTGGGCAATCGCTACTGCCATTTGATCCATGATGCCGCAAGGCACGCCTATGAAATCGTTCTCGACGACACGCGCTGCTTTCGCAATGTCGACGTCGGAGAGTGCGTCATTGGCAGCCAACGATCGACTGGCTTTCAGCACACCAACAATCAATGCAGCCGAGGACGATAGTCCGGCGCCCTGAGGTACTGTCGACTCAATCTGAATGTCTGCTCCGGCTGACAGCAGACCGAGTTCAATGGCTTGCCGCACAGCGCCGATGGTGTGATCTGACCAGTGTCCCGTGGCTTTGTCGCTGACGGTCCGTTCGGCGAGCTGAGTTTGATGATCGGCCTGGACTCGAACCACAGCGTCGTCCCGAGCGCGAAGCGTTATTTTGAGAACCTGAGAGAGAGCGCACGGTAGAACCATGCCGCCGTTGTAGTCGAGATGCTCGCCGATGAGGTTCACACGTCCCGGTACCGACACGGTAACCGTTCCTGAGTGGTCGGCCGAGTGCAGTGGTGCGCTCATACTGCGGACCTTAAAACTTGTGCTGCGCTTTCTGGCAACACGTCGACCGTGAACACGCCTGTGTGTTGCTCAACCGACGCCAAATACTTGAGTCGCCCAGGCCCGCGCAACAGGGGGTAAAACTGTGCGCTGAACTCAAAGTGTTCCCGATCTCTCGGCGCCGCATGCAGCGCCAACATGTACGGCGTCGTCTGTCCAAAGAACTGATCGTAGCGCCGAGTCATATCACCCAGCAGGCTTGCGAACGCGTCCAGCTCCGATTCGCTCATCGCCCACGGTCCCGGTCGTGGCACTCGCGATGCAATCCATGTCTCGTACGGGAACCTGGCGTAGGGTGGGCAGTAGCTCACCAATGCGTCAGCTTCTTCGACGACCAAGCGCGGGTCGAGTTGCGCCAATGCATCGGTGAGGCTGTATCCACCCGCGAATGCTTGCTCGGCACGTGCCTGTGCGGGTGGCAAGTGGTCGAAGCCGTAAATTTGCCCGTGCGGGTGATGTAGTGTGACCCCAACATCTTCGCCGCGGTTTTCGAACGGCAAGACAAACTCGCAGCCTGCATCGAACAAGGCTTGATAGCGGTCAATCCACGCAGCGAGGAGTAATCGGCGTCGCGCTTGTCCGATCGTATTGAGATCGCCATCGGCTTCGGTTCCATACACCACGACTTCGCATTGACCCTTGGCGGGTCTCAGTTTCACATCCGCGACGTCGGTTACGGCGCTGGCCTCGAAATGTAAGCTTGTAAATCGATTGTCGAACACCGCCAGTTCAAAATTCTCAACGGGAATTTCCGTGACTGGTCGTCCCGGGAGCGACGGCGCAAGTGGATTGTTTGCGGCGGAGGGTTTGAAAGTACGGTTCTGCCGATGCGCCGCGTAGATGTTCCACTCCTGGCGCAGCGGGTGCCATCTAAGTTCAGCGCCCCTGGGTAAGTCTTCCGGGTCCTGACTCACTACGGGTGATCGATTCTCGGCATACCCGTACAAATGCACCCATCGCTGATCCTCTCGGCGGATCGAGCGTCGGTACACCGGATCGCCAGCGACTGTCGAGTCGAGTCGTACATTTTTGTCCACCATTCGCCCCTCGTTGGTCTGCTGCGAGATCGATCTCGTCTACCTGACGGCGAAGGCTATAGAAAGCGGGGATCGTCGCCAAGTCTTCGCCTGATGGTCGCGCAGACCGCGGTCCTCGTTTAACCTCAGACATGATCCGTTAGCGAGACACCATCATGTTGCGATTCTTGGTCCTTTTTCTTGTGGTTTCGACGAGCGCCGGTGCGGCCGACTTCGAGGCAGCGACACGCGGCTTGTCCCAACAAACCGGTTTGTGGACCGTCTACACCGCTGACGAGGGTGGGACCGTACTCGCTCAGTTGCCTCCGGCGAATCCTCGAGGTGTTGTCGGCCAGTACATTTACGCCACTCGCCTTCGAACGGGACTTGGTTCGAATCCTGTCGGTTTAGATCGGGGGCGTGGCGATTTCGGCCGCGTAATCAGCGTGATCACCAACGGCGATCGGGTGTTTTTCATCGCCGACAATTTGGAATATCGGGCGACGTCCGCCGACCCCGATGAGCGCAGAGCGACGCGCGAGTCTTTCGCGCGCTCTATTATCTGGTCGACGCCCATTCTTGCGCGTGGACCGGACGGCGGTGCCCTGATTGACCTCCGCGAATTCCTGGTTCGTGATCAGTTAGGAATCGCAGACCTGATGAAGCAGGCGAACCAGGGCACTTTCGCGCTCAATGATTCGCTCAGTCTGCTCGCGCGGGAGCAATTGGTTTTTCCTGACAATTTGGAGCTCGAAGCGGTACTGACCTTCACGAGTTCGAATCCCGGCGACGAAGTTTATGCGACGGCTTCAGATCCGCGCGCTGTATCGCTTGCGTTGCATCACTCGATAGTGCGATTACCGGAGACGGGCTATCAGATGCGTGAGTCGGATCCCAGAGCAGCGATTATCGATATTAGTTACTACGACTTTGCGCAGCCTTTGGATCAGCCACTGTTGCGCAGGTTGGCGCGGCGCTTCCGACTGAAAAAGACGGCGCCGGGTCGTGCGCCGAGCCCGGTCGAAAAGCCGATTGTGTTCTACATCGATCGTGGGGCACCCGAACCGATACGAAGCGCGCTTCTTGACGGCGCTGGGTGGTGGGCGGATGCGTTTGAAGCCGCCGGTTTCGTCGGTGGGTACCGCGTCGAGTTGTTGCCGGAAGACGCGCACCCGCTGGATGTTCGCTACAACGTTGTTCAGTGGGTACACCGTCAAACGCGTGGTTGGTCGTATGGTGGCGGTGTTGCGGATCCGCGCACCGGGGAGATGATCAAGGGTCACGTCATTCTAGGCAGCCAGCGCGTTCGTCAAGATCGAATGATCTTCGAGGGGCTGACGTCGCGCAGCGCGACAGGGCAGGGCGGACCGAACGATCCGTTGCAAGTTGCCTTGGCAAGAATTCGTCAGCTGGCCGCTCATGAGGTGGGCCATGCCCTAGGGTTCGCGCACAACATGGCAGCTAGCGCAGACAATCGGGCGTCGGTGATGGACTACCCAGCACCGCTTGCGACACTCGATGCGGACGGCAAGGTGAACTTGGCGGATGCGTATGCGGTGGGTATGGGTGCGTGGGATGTGTTTACCGTGCAATGGTTGTACGGCGAGTTTGATGCAACGGAAGATGAGCGCGCTGCTCTTGATGATCTGACCGAAACGGCTTTTGATAGCGGCCTGCATTTTGTCGCCGATGCCCACTCCCGTCCTGTCAACGCGGCTCATGCGCGCGGCAGCTTGTGGGACAACGGCAGTGATCCGGTCGCCAGTCTCGAAAACGTCATGCAGGTGCGCGATGCGGCACTGCGGGAGTTCGGGCCAGATCGATTGTCTGAGACGCAATCGTTGTCCGATCTGCAGACCGTGTTTGCACCGATTTACCTTTATCATCGCTATCAGGTCTTGGCAGCGACGAAACTCATCGGTGGTTACGAGTTTGACTACCGGCGTGCCGCCGCCACCGACGCCGCGGTAACACCTGTGTCATCCGATCGTCAACGCGCCGCGTTAGGAGCCGTGTGTGCGACTTTGGAACCGGCGGTTCTCGCCATTCCGGACTCTGTTGTTGCGCAGATGGCGCCGCCTATCGAAGCCTGGGAGCCCATCGCCGGGCGAGAGCGGATCGCCGCGCAAACCGGCGTCGTTTTTGATCCATTGCATGCTGCGCGCGTCGCGGCGGCGGTGACGCTGAACGGCTTGCTCAACGCGGAGCGGCTGGCGCGGCTCGAGCATTCAAGCGTGAGTGAGTTATCCGCTTCCGACGTACTTGAGGCGATCAATCAGACTTTGCTGGAGTCTAAGTCCAAGTCGGGTCCTGAACAGCTGGCGCAAATGGGCGCTTTGGAGGTGTACGTGTCGACATTGATTCATCTCGACTCGAATGCCGCCGCAAGTATCAAAGTTCGTGACGCGGTACGTCGCGAGTTGGCGAGTGTTGGCAAACAGCTGAACCGAGGGTCGTTTCCCGTGCGACTGGGCGCATTTCGACTCGCTCGTTTGATCGACGCCTACTTGGGCAGCGGTCTCGTAGATGACCTCGGGTCTGCACCCTCAATACCGTCGATTCCACCGGGCAGTCCGATTGGAGCCAGTAGTTGTTGGCACTGCGATAGCGCCGATCTCATGAAACAGCGCTAAGCCAGCGCCTCGCGCATCGTGCGGGTGGGGTCATCGGCCGGTCTTTTGCGATTTGTTGGAATTCGAATCGCGAACGACGAGCCGCCGATCACCGGGGTGTAGGCAACATCACCACCGCATTGCCGAATGTTCTGCTGCACGATACTCAGGCCGACACCGGAGAAACCGTCGGCTCCCGCTTTTGCTTGAAAAAGCGTGCTCTGGACTGTTGGAGGAATGCCAATTCCATTGTCGCGCACCGTGATGACGCAGTGTTCAGCCTTGAATTCCACATAGATGTTGATCATTGGGACGAGTTCGGCGGGGTCGCGGAAGCGTATGGCATTAGTGACCAAATGTACGAGACTCTGCGTCAACAGGATTCGATCATTTCGAATCTCGCGATCTTCTGGAATGTGAACATCGATCTGTAATCCATCGGCTTCATTTCGAACCTTTGGTTCGGCGAGTACCTCATCGACCAACTTTGTGACGCTAAACTGATCATCGGGTCGATACTCCCGATCCGTTCCGATCAGCCCTTTGAGATCTTTTGCGCGGCTATCTAAAGTCTCGACGCTCTCGACGAGTGTCATCACTTCCGGATGCTCGTGCGCGATGCTTCGCATATGCCGAGTTAGGGTATCGATGGACTGTCCTAAGCGTCCCAGACCATGAGCTGCCGTTTCGATGAGTCTACGGCGCTCGCGTTCGTTGCGCAGAGCTTGCGTTTCCACGCTTCGTATTGCCGGTAAGAATACGAGGACCGAACCGATACCGACTAACAGGAAAATCGTGATTGCGCACAGCCGCAATTGCCAGTGAAAGCGTGTCAGCTTTTGTTCGTAACCAATTTCGTAAAGATCGACGACGCGATTCTGCGCGTACAAGAGTGAGCTTGGATCCTCGATGCTGCCGGCCGCGAGGAAGACGATTTCATCAACAAGGGGTTCTAAATCCATCGCGGACGGCGGGTCGAGAAGCTTTTGTACGAGGTCTGAGAAGTCCCGAGTTCGGTCGTCGAGTGCGTCGGACGCAAAGTAGGCCTCGGCGAGTGCCTCTTGGATCTCAGAGGGGTAATCGTGTTGCTGCGGTCGGCTCAATTGTCGATGCGTATCGATCAGCAGCTTGTGCGCCGTGGCGATTGCGCGAACCGTGGACTGCGCTGACACCGCATCGCGTTGTTTCGGCAGCCTGGCGGCCAACAGTCCGACTCGCTGCGCTAACGCGCGCTGCCGACCGGCCTGGTTTATCGTGGTGGCGTCTTGCGAGACGTGCTCGATCGAGCTCGCAAGGATCGCGAACGCGCCCACGATAAATGCGACGATAAATACATCCAGAATTCGGCGCCGGCGACGCAGTGTGCGCTGGCCTCGGAACAGCGCCGCGCCGTGTGCGTCGAATAATGCGATGTCGCTAGGATGTTTCAATACGGTCTTGGCCTGTTTGAACGCCGACTCAGAGCTAGCGACCGGACTGCACTTTCGCTTGAGTGTTTGGAGATATCCGTCGACCGCAGCGCCCGATCCGTGCACACTCTGGCGCTGGATGTCCGATTGCCGAGGGGGCGCATGGGTTCCGGAAATCTCTGGCTGACGTTAAGCAGCTGCATCGCATTTATGGGAATTGTCGCTTGGATTTCCTATCTCAAGTCCAAGGATGAGGTGGCGACCAAGGACGGCTATTTCCTGGCCGGTCGCGGCCTGACCGGGATTTTCATTGCAGGTTCGATGTTGCTGACCAACCTGTCGGCTGAGCAACTAATTGGGCTCAATGGGTCAGCCTATGCCCACAACATGAGCAGCATGGCATGGGAGGTGACAGCCGCCTTTGCGACGATCTGCATGGCTCTCATATTTTTGCCGCGCTACTTGTCTGGCGCGTTTACGACGCTGCCGCAGTTCCTTTCTGATCGTTTTGATGATTCCGTGCGCAGGATGTCGGTCATTTTGTTCATGGTCGGCTATGGGCTTGTGACCATACCTTCCGTGCTTTATGCCGGTTCGTTGGCGGTACTCAAATTGTTCGATGTGCCGCAAATGTTGAGCGTCAGCTACGGGACGGGTCTTGTGATCACAATCGTGTCAATCGGCACGGTCGGCGCAATCTACGCAGTCTTCGGTGGGCTGAAGGCGGTGGCCGTGTCCGACACCTTGAATGGCATCGGATTGCTGTTTATCGGGATTCTTGTGCCTGTCCTCGGTCTGGCAGCGTTAGGTGAGGGGAGTGCGCTCAGAGGCCTCGAGATTGTGACCACGACTGAGACGCAGAAGTTGAATGCAATCGGCGGGCCTTCGGATCCCACACCGTTCGGCACGTTGTTCACCGGCATGCTGTTCGCGAACCTTTTCTATTGGTGTACGAATCAGTACGTGATCCAACGCACTCTCGGCGCCGCATCGCTGGCCGAAGGGCAGAAGGGCGTTTTGTTATCGGGATTTTTCAAAGTCATGGTGCCGTTCATGATGATGATCCCGGGTGTGATCGCGTTTCATTTGTACGGACCAGAACTCGCGAGCTTGGATCTTGCCTACCCGCAACTGATACGTGATGTTCTGCCGTTCTACCTTTCTGGGTTATTCCTGGCGGTGCTGCTCGGTGCGGTTTTTAGTTCATTCAATTCGCTGCTGAACTCCGCCGCGACGCTGTTTTGCCTCGATGTCTATGCACCGATGAAGGGCGGCCAGGTGTCGGACGTCGACATGGTTCGCGTCGCCAAAATAGCGAGTGTTGTGATTGCGCTCTTCTCATTCGCGGTGACGCCGTTGCTGCAGTTTGCCCCTGAGGGTCTGTGGCAAATCATTCGTATCTTTACTGGGTTCTACAACATTCCAACTGTGGTCATCGTTTTGGTCGGCCTGTTTACGCGCCGAGTGCCGGCTCTGGGCGCGAAGATTGTGATTGTCTTTCACGTGGTGACCTACGGATTGCTCAAGTTCGTGTTTGACGATGTCGTTACACTGCATTTCTTGCACTTGTATGGCGTTCTGTTCGTGGTCGAAGTCGCGATCATGTTGGTGTGCGGTGCGCTTCGCCCGCGTGCCGAAGCGTGGACTTACACACCGTCTGCAAAGGTCGATATGACTCGTTGGCGACTCGCGACGCCTGTCGCTGTGACTCTGATGTCGTGCGTCATTTTGCTGTATCTCGTGTTCTCGCCGGTGGGTTTGGTAGATGGCGGCAACGGGTGGTTCGTTCCATTGCTTGGGCTGCTGACCTTTGCGAATCTTGTTGTATGGGTGCAACAGTTGCGCCAAAAATGACAGTCTGAGCCTGTCAATAGGATCGGAAATCGTAATACAAACGTTTGCATTTCCTGTCTCAGGAGCGTAGAACATCGCTGTAGGGGGGCGGGGGCCACTTATACGTGGGTTGTTCCTGCCAAATTCTCGGCATGCCAATTCGAAAAGGAGTGAAGCATGCGATTTGTTGCAAGAACAACGCTGACGGCCCTGGCTGTCGGTGCACTGCCACTGTTTGGCACCCAAACCGCTTCGGCGCAATCGGTAATCGAGGAAATCACGGTTACGGCGCAAAAGCGGGAAGAAAGTCTGGCTGACGTGCCTGTCGCTCTAACGGTACTAACGTCAGACCAAATTGAAGCTAGCTTTTCGCGAAACATCGAAGACCTGCAGGCGCTGGTGCCATCGGTTTCGTTCAGAACGGGTAACACCACGCGAAATAGCGCTTTGACCGTCCGGGGCATCGGCACGATTTCCTTCAGCATCGGTGCGGAACCGAGCGTGTCGACGGTCGTCGACGGCGTTGTGCTCGGCCGCTCGGGGCAAGCATTCGCCGATCTATACGATCTAGAGCGCGTCGAAGTGCTCCGCGGACCTCAGGGTACCCTGTTTGGCAAAAACGCTTCAGCGGGCGTCGTTAACATCACAACCCGCAAGCCGAGCGAAACTTTTGAGGCACAACTCCGCGGCACGTTTTATCAAGATAATGAGTACCTGACTCGAGCGCGAGTTTCAGGGCCGCTTGGAGACAGCGGAGACCTGCGTGGCAGCCTCACGGTCGTGCAAAGCCAGTTCGATGGCTACATCCAAAACGTCTTCAATAACGAGACGGTGAATGGCTACGACAAACAAGGTGTACGCGCGATGCTCGACTATGACATCAGCGATCGCACCAACGTGTTGTTCATTTTCGAAGACTACGAAGCGGATAACGATTGCTGTGCCGACCTTGAGGCGCGACCCAGCGGTCGCAATCCCGCGTCAGAAGCCGTACCGAGTGGGAACGGACTCGATCTGGATCAACGGCTGATCGACCATGACTTTGAAACGCGTACGCTCGACGCGTTCACGGGTGCGTCCATTCAAATCAATTCGGAGTTTGATAGCGGTCACACGCTGACCTCGATCACGGCGTTCCGCTCGTGGGACAACACCGAGTTCCGGGAAGGTGATTTCACGTCAATCGCCGGTGATAGCACCGAGCCCGTATTCGGCGTGCCGTTCCAACTGCACGACGTTGGCCCGCAGGAATGGCGCCAAGTGTCGCAGGAGTTGCGAATCGCTTCTCCGATCGGTGAGGCACTGGAGTACCAGGTCGGTTTCTTCTATTGGAATATCGATTCCGAACGCAACTTCACGCGCGATGCGAGCTGTCAGAACAACAATGGCCAGTTGGACGCGGCGATTGCGAACCATCTCGAGTTCACCTTGGGCCAACCGAACGAAGCGACGGACGTAGCGGCTTTCATCGCGGCGAACAACATCACGTGTAACGCCAACGATATCGTCTCAGCAACCGGATTCTTCGATACCGAATTCACCAACTGGGCAGTTTTCGGACAAGGGACCTACAGCTTCTCCGATCAGGTTCGATTGATTTTTGGCCTGCGCTACACGGACGACGAAGTCAGCTTCAACCACAACCGTCGGAACAACGATGAGTTTGGTCGTCGAGGTGTCGGCGTCCGTCCTCGCTTCTCGGACGGCAACAATCAGTTCGACACTAACTTCTCTGGGTCGACCGATGAGACGGATCTGTCCGGTCGAATCGGCGTTCAATTTGATCTGAGCGATGCGGCCATGGTGTTCGGTACGTTTACGCAGGGTTACAAGGGTCCGGCGTTCAACGTGTTCTACAACATGGATGATGATGATATTGCGCCGATCAATCCGGAGACTTCCGATAGCTTTGAAATCGGACTGAAGTACTCAGGATCTTGGGGTATCGCAAGTTTGGTGGCCTACCAAACCGATATCGAAGACTTCCAAGCGAATGACTTCGACGCATCCGATGGCACAACGGTCACCGGATTCACCAACGGCGGCGATGTTGAGACCAGCGGATTCGAACTCGACGTGCTGGCAAACTTGGGTGAGAACCTGTTTGTAAGCGGTGGTGTCGCCGTATCGGATGCTGAGTCGGCAAATGGTGGTCAACCGATTCCGTTCGCGCCTGACCTTAAGTACTCGCTTGCCGCTCAGTACGACATTCCACTCGACGGCGGGCGTCGCATTCAAATCAACGGTAGCTACGTCTTCACGGATGAGCAGCTCTCTGGAAACATTGGTCAGACAGAGGCGACCAATCCAGAGGTACTGCTTCCGGATTACGCGATCTTGAACGCGAGCATCGGCTACTTCTCCGAAGACGACAAACTTGGCGTGACCCTGATTGGCAAGAACTTGACCGATGAGTCGTATGCGACGACCTATTCGGGTGACGGTTTCCGCTATCAGATTCCGCGAAATGCAGATCGCTACTTCGGTATTGATTTCGTTCTAAACTTCAATTGATACGCGAACGCGTCAGAACACCGCCGACCTGTGAAAGCGGGTCGGCGATTTTTTATGAGATCTTGCGGATGGAGCTGCGCAGCCGGACCTGCGGCTCGGGAATATCAGGTGTCACGGCGGGCTGTCCATGGTTAAGACGGTAAAGGTATCGGACGCTGTGTTGGCCGAGCTCATACATGGGCCAGTGAACGGTCGTTAGCGGCGGATCCATGTAGCGAGTGATGGCGAGGTCGTCATGACCTGCTATGGAAACATCGTCCGGCACTCGTAACCCTTGCAGCGTGAAATGACGAATTAAGCCGAGTGCGCATAGATCGTTCCACGCGAATACGGCCGTCGGTCGCACATGGGTGGAGGCGATTTCATTGGCCACACGCTCGGTGTCCGGCAGTAGGCCGTTGAAATCAAACACGAGCTCTGGGTTGTAAGGAATCGAATGCGCTTCCAGAGCGTCGACGTACGCCGCGCGTTTCGGCTCTTGTGCCGGCCCAGCGGGTCCAGTCACCAACGCGATGTGACGATGACCCGAATCGATAAGGTGTTCCATGATTTCGCGGCTGCCAGAGTAACGATCACAACTAACGTGGTGCGGTAGGTCGTCCCGATTGACATGAACCAAGGGCACTGGCGAGGCCAGGTCTTCGTAGTACTCGCGGGGGCAGCGCGCCATCGCAACAACCAATCCCTCGACTTTGAGTTCTGTGAAGAACCCAATCGCGTCGCGCTCGGCGGCCTCCAGGCCTTCGGTATTTCGTGTCAGTACGCGCAGTGAGTGTTTCTGCGCTTCCGTTTCGATGCCACGCGCGAGTTCGGCAAAAAACGGGTTGGTCATATCGGGAATGACGAGACCGATGATTCCACTGCGTTTGGTGACCAGAGTTCGGGCCGCCATGTTCGGCACGTAGCCCATCTCACGGGCGAGTGCCTGGATTCGTTCGCGCGTCGCTTCCCGGACGCGCGGGCTATTCTGCAACGCGCGCGTTACCGTTGACGGATCGACTTCCGCGGCGGCGGCAATGTCCTTAATCGTCGTGCGCTTTGTATCCCAGCTTGGTCGGTTCATTGGCCGTTCTTGTGACTTTGCGTCACTTTAACAGGCATTGCCACGCGAGTGATGGGGCCGGAGCTTCACCATAATACAAACGTTTGTATTATTTGTTTCCGAGGCGTAGCATCTCAGGGTATAACAGCGTTTTAGCGCACCGAATCAAGGGGGATTGGGGGCTGATGACCAAACGTCCTCAAATGCCGAGACTGCGATTTTTTGAACAGTCACCGGGCCAACGGCATATCGTTGGAACCGATCGCTATTTGTATGAGCGAGATGCACCCGCGCATCGGATCAGTGTTATCGGAACCGGGACAATTGGCCAAGAGCATATGCGCGTTTCCGCACTCACTGGTCGATCCGTGGTTCATGGCATTTACGATTCGGCGCCGCAGAGTATCGAGGTCGCCCTGCAAAACTACGCCGAACTTTGTGATGAGGTTCCGAAAGTATTCGACTCGCTTGAAGCGATCTGTCGCGATCCAGGTAGCGATGCGCTATTCATCTGCACGCCGAATCATACGCATATCGACATTTTGCGAGCGGCTTTACACTCGGGCAAACCGATATTTGTCGAAAAGCCGATGGCGACGACCCTTGAGGATGCGTTGGAGATGGTGCGCCTGGCTGAATCGTATCAGTCGTTTATCCAGATCGGTCTTCAATACCGCTACAAGGCACCTTACGTAGAAGCACGGCACGAAGCCTTGGAGCGGGGCGTGCTCGGCGATATCAAAACCATCAGTATGTGTGAGTACCGTCCGGCATTTCTGGACAAAGTCGATCAGTGGAATAAGTTCTCGCGACACTCGGGTGGCACTCTTGTAGAGAAGTGTTGCCACTATTTTGATCTGATGAATTTATTCGCAGGGTCGCGCGCCGAGCGGGTTTACGCATCGGCTGGGCAGGCTGTGAATTTCGTGGATTTCGAATATGCGGGTGAACGCTCTGACATTGATGACCATGCTTTCGTCGTGATCGATTTCGCGAACGGCGTGCGTGCTAACTTCACACTGAACATGTTTTGCCCGAACTTCCATGAGGAGTTGGTCCTAACCGGGCCCATGGGTAAGTTGAAGGCCACTGAGTCGTTCGACTTCCTTAACGACAGTCGAGCGAAGTCAAAAGTTTGTATCGATCATCCCGAGCCGTTGGCGTCCCGGTCTATCGATGTGGGTTATCCGGAGACTGTCGAGTCGAGTGGACACCATGGCGCGACTTGGTTCGAGCACTTGGCGTTCTATGATCGACTGGAGGGTCGCGAAGTAGATAGTGCGACCCCGCTCGAGGGCTTGTGGTCGGTTCTGGTGGCAAGTGCGGCGCAACGTTCGGCGCGCGTCGGGCAGCCGGTGTTGATTCGTGAATTGTTGGAAGAGTATGGAATCGATATTGCGTCGATCGAGGAGTGAGCATCGATGAGCGACGACATTAGACGCGCCCCGGACGTTGGGTTGGGTCTTTGGAAAATCGATCGGTCGGATACCGCGGCGATGGTTCGCGATGCGATTGAAGTTGGCTATCGGCATATCGATAGCGCGTGTGATTACGGCAACGAAATCGAGGCCGGAGTCGGCATCGCAGAAGCGCTGAAGGCGGGTCACTGCAGCCGAGAAGATTTGTGGGTCACTTCAAAACTGTGGAATACGTTCCACGCGCGTGAGCATGTTGCGGAAGGTCTGAAAAAGACGCTTAGCGATCTCGGCCTGGACTATTTGGACCTGTACCTGATTCACTTTCCGATTGCCCAGCCTTACGTGCCCATCGAAACGCGCTATCCGCCCGAGTGGTTCCTCGACCCAGATGCCGCCCAGCCAAAAATGGCGTTGGCGAAGGTACCGCTACATGAGACCTGGGCGGCGATGGAAGACTTAGTCGACCAGGGTTTGGTCCGACAAATCGGGGTCTGTAACTACAACTCGGCTTTGTTGCACGATTTGATGACTTACGCACGAATCAAGCCTGCGATGCTACAAGTCGAATCCCACCCGTATCTTACGCAGGAGCCGTTGTTGCGGTTGGCGGGCGACTACGAGATTCCTGTAACTGCATTTTCGCCGTTGGGCGCGTTGTCTTACGTGTCGTTGGGCATGGCAGATCGAGAGGAGACAGTCCTCGAGACGCAACCTGTGATTTCGGCTGCCCAACGACTCGGTAAAACGCCAGCCCAAGTAGTGCTTCGTTGGGGCGTGCAGCGAGGCACCGCCGTGATTCCCAAGACCAGTCGTCGTGAGCGGCTGGTAGAAAACCTCGCAGTCGATGATTTCGAACTGTCAGAGGAAGAAATGTCTGCGATATCGGCGTTGAACCAAAATCGTCGGTTCAACGACCCCGGCGTTTTTTGCGAAGCCGCGTTCAATCGGTTTCATCCGATCTATGATTGAGGAGAACACCATGTCGGTTGTAGAGCAAATTGAAGTGCCTGATCAACAGGCCAACCCGGAGGTTTTTCCTTATGCGTTGGCGCCGACCGAAGCGATGACGCTCGAGGCGTCGCTAGTGTGGATTCGGTCGTCCCGAGAATCTTTGGCGGATGCGTTGGCAAAACACGGCGCCGTTCTATTACGAGGATTTCCTTGGCGATCGGACCAGGATTTCGACGCCGCGATTCAGGCTTTTGGTCAACCCAACTTCACTTACGCAGAATCGTTATCCAATGCTGTGCGGATTAATCGGACCGAGCGTGTGTTCACGGCCAACGAAGCACCGCCCGACGTATCTATCTTCATGCACCATGAAATGGCGCAGACACCGGTGTTCCCAGCGCAGCTGTTTTTCTTCTGTGAAAAGGCTGCTGAAGTGGATGGACAGACCCCGGTCTGTCGATCTGACTGGTTGTTGCAGCGACTAGAGCGCGAGCGCGCGGATTTCGTCACCCGCTGCCGCGAGCTGGGCGTTCGATATCGAAACTCAATGCCGGATGCGGATGACGCGAAGTCGGGGCAGGGGCGGAGTTGGCGATCGACTTTGAAGGTCGATTCTCGCGATGCTGCCGAGTCGCGATTGAAGACGCTTGGCTACGATTGGCAATGGCAAGATGACGGTGCGCTGAGCTTCACGTCACCCGCGTTGCCAGCGATTCGTCAACTGAAATGTGGTCGAGAGGTTTTCTTCAATCAGCTCATCGCCGCCTTCCGCGGATGGCAAGACGCTGAGAAGTCTATTCTGTTCGGCGACTACAGTCCGATTGATCCTGAGGATATGAGCGCAACGTCTGCGATCGCGGACGAGCTGACTTTCGACATTCCGTGGGAGGCGGGCGATCTTGTGGTTGTGGACAACTTCCTAGTGATGCACGGTAGACGGCCCTATCAAGGCAAGCGTTGCATCTTGGTGTCGCTAGTCGCCAACGACGGGAGTCGCCTAGCAGCGTGAGCTAGGAAACCAGTCGAGCCGCTTCAGTGGCTTCAGCAGGGACGCCGCTCGACAGTGTTCCGTCGGCGAGCGCGTGAACGACGCGATTACGTCCGGTTCGTTTGGCTTCGTATAACGCATCGTCAGCCCGTTTGACCCAACTATCGTAGTCCTCACCGGCAACAAGTTGAGCGATCCCAATCGAGACTGTGACCGGGTGTCCTTCGACCAAACGCGTAGCTTCGATCAATACCCGTAAGTCCTCCGCCATACGGTGGGCCGTGCCTTTGCCGGCATCATCGGCCACGATCAGGAATTCCTCGCCACCGATCCGGTAGATTGTGTCGCTCGCGCGAACTCGCTGACGAAGCACATTCACGATGCCGACCAGCACGTCATCGCCAGCAGCGTGACCGAACTGATCATTAATTTTCTTGAAGTTGTCGAGGTCGAGAAGGATTAGCGACACCTTCAATGATTTTCTCTGATTTTTCGCAATGAGGTTTCTCAGTCTTGAACCGAGACCGCGACGGTTCTCTGCGCCCGTTAGTGGGTCTTTAGTGGCGACGCGTTCCAATTCGGCGCGCTGCACTTCCTTTTGCGATGAAAATGCATAGGAGAACGCCATAGTAAGAAGCATTGGGAACACAAGTGTCATGAGCTGACCCGGTTCCAACGTCGTCACAAACTGCGGCGCCAGTGCAGAGAAGGTCATGACACTAAGACCCAAAGCCTGCATTGCGGGCAAAAGATAGAAAATGATGAGAATCAGGGGAAATACCCAAGCCAGCTGCTTGCTGCCGGCCATATAAACCGTGGCGAGGACGGCGACAACGCAGATCGCCGTGACGGCATATCGGGCCAGGGCGATTCGACCAGTGAGGTAGACGTAAGCCGTGAGTGCGCACAGTCCAGCAATCAGCGCAGAGTCCAACACGAACAAAGGCCAGCTGCCTTGCATGAATCTCATTATGGCAAATGGCAAAACGGCGATGGAGCCGGCGGCCGTCAGCAACATCAAGATCAGCTCGTCGGTAGTCCGTGTCCGAGCGGTCATCCCCTCTCCTTACGCGCTTTCGCGCGTCGTCCCAAATTCAGTGTACTGCCAGCGATGCATCGATGAGAAATCGCATCCGTTTTCGTGCTCGATTGGTCCTGCATGCACAAATGACGCGAGAAATGCCTGGCGTTCATGTGCAGTGCTGATACATTGGCGACATTTATCGCACCATTCACCGGTTTTTTAGGGTGTAACTGCAAAGGAACTTTGTGACGACTGCACTGACGCCGCACGCTGTCTTGAAGGCCGCGGAACAGGCCGCCGATCGTTTGGCGGCTCATCTGAATCAAACAAGCTTGTTGGAGTTTCACGTTCTCAATGATCGTGTCGGCGGCCGTATATTTTTGAAGCCAGAGAACTTGCAACGCATGGGCTCTTTCAAAATTCGCGGTGCACTGAACGCGCTGTATGGTTGCCTCACTCAAGCCCGAAAGCATGGTGTGGTTGCATGGTCATCGGGCAATCACGCGCAAGGTGTCGCGTTAGCCGCGAAAATTTGTGGCGTCGAGGCTCACATCGTCATGCCTCATGATGCGCCGCCGGCCAAACGACAATCAACGGAAGCGCTCGGTGCACGTGTCGTTGGGTACGATCGGTATACACAAGACCGCGAGACGATCGCTCGCTCGCTGGCTGGATCCTTGGGCGCGCCGTTGATTCCGTCATACGATCATCCCGACGTTATCGCGGGACAAGCGACCATAGGATTGGAGATCAGTCGAGAGGTTGAAGCTATCGGGGTGGGCCTCGATCAGGCGCTGGTGTGTTGTGGCGGCGGCGGCATGACTGCGGGGATCGGTAGTGTTCTCAGCGAGCGGTGGCCGACGACTTCACTGTATGCCGTTGAGCCAGAAGTGGCCGACGATACGAAGCAGTCGTTCATGCAAGGACGTCGGGTCGAGATCCCTGCCACCACGCGGTCCGTGTGCGATGCATTGTTGACGACTCAGCCGGGTGAGCTGACGTTCCCGATCAACCAGAAAACACTGACAGATGTGCTCACCGTTTCCGACGAACAAGCGCTCTATGCCGTTGGTTTTGCCTTTCGCGAGCTGAAGCTTGTCTTGGAACCGGGCGGTGCGGTCGCGCTCGCGGCGGTGTTGCATGGCAAGGTCGATACCGATAACAAAGCTACCGTGGCGGTTTTGTCTGGCGGAAACATTGACAGTGACATGCTGGCTCGCGCGTGCGAGGTATATGCGGGCAGCTAGAAGGACTCGGTCTGCTCGGTATTCTTGTCCTCGTCACTTCCGCGGCTCTCGATGAACTCGCCGGTAATCATCTCGGCATAGCTTTGGCCGGGGCCGACCATCGGATACACGGCTGCATCTGGATCGATAATGACCTCTAGGAAGGCCGGCCCCGCGTAGTTGATGAACTCCGAGATTGTCGCGTCCATCTGTGTGGGATCGCTGAGGCGCTCGGCGTACTCGAAGCCGTCGGCCTTGGCCGCCTTGATGAAGTTCTTGCGATGCAGCGACTTGTCGCTAGCTGATAGTCGCCCTTTGTAATACAACTTCTGCCACTGCCGGACCATGCCATCGCCGTAGTTGTTGAGAACGACAATCTTGATCGGCAACTTGTAAGTGGTCACCGTCTCTAATTCGCCCAAATTCATACGGATACTGGCGTCGCCGTCGATATCGATGACGAGACGATCGGGATGGCCAAGTTGTGCACCGACCGCTGCTGGCACGCCGAACCCCATCGTGCCCATGCTGCCCGATGTCAACCACAGTCTTGGTTCTCGAAAATCGAAATACTGTGCTGCCCACATTTGGTGCTGTCCGACACCGGTGGTGATAATCGCTCGACCATCAGTGAGGCGATTGATTGCTTCAATCACAGCTTGCGGCTGTATCTTCGAACTCGCTCGATCAAAATTCAGTGCATGGCGCGTTTTCAATCCGGCGATCTCTGAATGCCACGCGTCAAACGTCTTGTTGAAATCAATTCGATCAGCGAAGGCAAGAATCGCATCAAGGTCTTTAGTGAGAACGCCATTGTGGTACCACGCAACGCTCCGCACCTTGTCGATTTCCGAAACATCGATATCGAAGTGCGCGATGTGGCGCGCGTTGGGTGCGAACCGATTGGGTACACCGGCGACACGATCATCGAAACGCGAACCGACAGCGATCAGGAAGTCGCAGTCCTCTACCGCATAGTTCGCAAATGCCATGCCATGCATTCCTAGCATATGCAAAGACAGCGGCTCGGTCGTGTCGACGGCGCCAATACCCATCAGGGTCGTTGTTACAGGAATTCCAAAGCGCTCAGAGAATCGACGCACAGCATCACTGGCGTTGGCATTGACGACGCCGCCGCCCGCGTAAATCAATGGCCGTTCCGACTGGCTCAGGAATTGCAGAAACGATTGGCATTCATCATCGGTCAGCTCGGCATCAGTGATGCGTTGTAAGCGCCGACGATAGCCTGGG
>JBCAZH010000049.1:0-20913 GCA_038533155.1 Pseudomonadota bacterium
CGGGTGGCACAAGTCCAACCCGATTTTGGGTGAATCAGGTACTTGCCAGGGGGGCAAAAAGTGAAATATCCACGACGCATTACTGCGTTCGCTGTCTGTGCAGCGACGCTCGGTTTTTCGATTCCGTCTTTCGCGCAGGAAGACGATAACGGGGAACCTATTGAAGAACTCGTTGTTCAGGGCATTCGAGGATCGCTCGCCGGAGCGGTCGACCAGAAACGAAACTCCGACACGCTTGTCGAAGTCATCATCGCCGAAGATATTGGCAAGCTTCCCGACCAGAACTTGGCCGAAGTGCTTGAGAACATCACCGGCATCCAAATCACCCGGACAGCGGGCGTTGGAACCGGAGTGCAGATTCGCGGCACGAACGCGAACCGTGTCGAGTTCAACGGCGTCTCGACGGTTGGCTCCGGCGCAGGTCGCAGCGGCATCAACTTCGAAGACGTCAACCCGGCCATCATCTCGGCGGTGGAGGTCACCAAGTCGCCGGACGCGAGCACCATCGAAGGCTCCGTCGGTGGCACGATCAACCTAAAGACGGTTCGTCCACTGGATCTTTCGGACACACTTGGGTCAATTCGAGTTCAGTATGAAGAAAGCAGCCTGACGTCCGACGGTAGCCAGCCGCGTTTCTCAGGCGCTTTCGGTGACAACTGGTCCACCGATGTTGGCGATTTTGGCTTCGTCATCAGCGGTAGCTACACCGAACAAGAGGCAGTCTCCTTCCGACCACGTGCCGACCGCGATACACGTGTACAGCCAGACGGTTTCCCGAATGAATATCTCGGCATTCAGTTCCTGGTGCAGGAACAGGAGAACTTTGATTTCGAGACGACCAACTTGGCAACAACGTTCGAATGGGCACCACGGGATAACCTGAAGTTCAGCTTCGACGCGATTATCAACGAACAAGAGCGCAGCCAGGACAGCTATCGCCTGCAGGCATCTGGCGTCAGTACGCTGCGCAACATCAGCATTCCGACTTCTTTCGAAACCGTTGATTTTGGCGTAGGCCCTGGCCTGTTCGATGCCGCGCTAACAGGTTTCCTGGAGCCGGACCTCGCAAACGATGACGACGACCCGAACTTGAGATTTTCGAGCGACACCGGCTCTCGTGTTACCGATAGCGCAGTCTTCGCGTTGGCGGGCGAGTGGACAGGCGAGCGCTGGACTGCACGCGCTGAGATCGCATCGACGACCTCCGACACCGTGAATCCAAACCTTAGCACTACGCTAAATTTCATTAACCCGAACTGCCCACTGGACGGCACCAGCAACGACAACTGCGTGCCGTTTGTTTACGACTTATCGGGCGGTTCCCTTGCATGGGGCATCAATTTCGATTCGCCGTTTGCGCCGAGCGTAGCGGATCTAACGAACCCGGCAAACGTTGTACTCGACCAAGTCATCGTGGGTCGCAACACAACGGAAAACGAAGAGAACGCATTTCGCGTGGACTTCGGTTACGAGTTAGGCAACGACTTCATTTCGTCGATTGACTTCGGTCTTCGATATAACCAGTCATCCAGCACATTCAACGATGTTGAAGATCGAATCGGTGGATTCAGCCAGCTTGTAGACAGCCCGAACGGATTGTTGTTTGAAGAGCTATTGGTCAATGGACCGAGCAACTACGGTGATGGCGATGGTCGCTCGCTCTTTATCGCGAACTTCCTGCTGGTCGACCCGAACCGGGCTTTCTCAGACCCGAATGGTGTAGTCGATATCTTGCAGAACGCTGTAATCACGCATGACCCTGGCAGCCCGGACATCCTAGCCCTCGCCTCGGACCAGAATCAGTTCTACGATGTTGAGGAGGACACTACCGCGCTGTACGCCCAGGCGAATTTTGAGTACGGCATCTTCCGCGGTAACTTCGGCTTCCGCTATGTCGATACGACGATCGACTCGACTGCATTCGGCTTCGAGGATGCAAACGGAAACCGAAGCCTCGTAACCGCTTCTTCGAGTTATGACTTCTTTCTGCCGCGCCTCAATATCATTGCTGAAGTCCGCGATGACCTGATCGTCCGGTTCGGTTACGGGTCTGACATCCGACGTCCGAATTTCAGTGACATCAATACGGCCTTTGCCGCAGATGACCAAGAGAACTCCGTCATCAGCCAAGGCAACCCCGGATTACAACCGGAGGAAGTGGATTCGTACGATTTGTCGGTTGAGTGGTACTTCGCTGAAGGCTCGATCGCGAGCGCAGGCCTGTTCTACAAACAACGCACCAACATCTTCGGCAATTTGTTCGACGGTGCACTGTTGATCGAAGATCCCAGCACCACTAGCGGTCTGGCCAGGGAAACAGATCCGAGCTGCCCAGGCGGAGGCATCTTCAACCCCAACGTTGTACCCAACGTCTTGGGTGACGACACCACACTCGGTCTGTGTGTCGACTTCGAGACTCCAATCAACGACTCAGATACCACCGAACAGTTTGGCCTTGAACTCGCATTCCAGTACAGCCTAATCGACTTCGAAGATACGCTCGGATGGGCCTCCGGCTTTGGCGTAATCGCCAACTACACTCTGCAGGAATTCAATGGTGGCTCAGTCATCGACACGACATCCGGTCGTGGTGCCCAGGTGCTCGGCGACAACGTCTCGATCCCACGCGGTCTTCTCGATTTCTCTGAAAACGCTTACAACTTTACGCTGTTCTACGAGAAGTATGGCTTGTCGGCGCGCATGCGGTACACATGGCGGGAAGGATTCCGCACGCAAGACTTCGGTGGCGGCGCCAACACGAGCGGCAGCAGTACGTTTAGCTTCCCGGTCAATACCCTCGATCGCGGTCAGTTGAACGCGAGCATCAACTACGCAATCACCGACAACTTCTTGGTTGAACTGCAAGCGGTCAACATCACGGAAGAACGCATCGATCAACGTTGCGTGAGTGAGAGCGGCCCGCTGTGTTTTGTCGGTCTACCCGATCGGCGTATCGCCCTGGGCGCCAGTTACCGGTTCTGATCAGTTCACCCCCATCTTTGATGGGAACCGGATAAGGGCAAAGCCCCGGCCACCATGCCGGGGCTTTTTTCTCTGCGATGATCACCGTCCTATATGACCACAGGACAAAATCGTCTCTAGACCGGATAAAACTGACAGAACGTGACACTGCGACTGCTGTAAGCGCAAGACCAGTGCCGAAAAGTATTATGGAAAGCAACGACATATTGAGACTGAGTCAACCGAGCTTGATTACAAATCGACTCACACGATCTCTCGAAACACCGACCAAGAGTGGATAAGAGATCGCGAAGTGCGTAGAATTGACACCGGTGACATTAGTTTGAAGCGAGCAATTTTTTGGTCCTCGCCTAAAACTAATCTGGTGTTGCTCAACGCCTCTTAATTCGGTTGATTCTTGGGGGAAGGATTATCTGAATGCCTAGTTTAGAAAAATCAATCGATGCACGCGAGCCGCTCCCGAGCGCGATGGACAACATATCCAAGCACTTGGTCAATGCCCGCATGTCCGCACACCCGCTACCGCAGTTCCCAGGCGAGTTACCTGGAACGCTCAGCGAAGCGTATTCAATTCAATCTGCGTCTGTCTCCCGATGGCCCGATCAAGTTTCCGGCTGGAAGGTAGGCGGAATACCGCATGAACTTCGAGAGTCGCTCGGCGCACCAAGGCTAGCGGGCCCGATCTACCGTTCGTCAGTTCACAAGGTCAAACCTGGCGAAGAAAAATCCATGCGAATCTTTGATGGGGGCTTTGCAGCTGTAGAGGCCGAGTTCGTTTTTGAACTGGCCGAAACCATCAAACCCATCGAGCGAGAATATTCGGATGCAACATTGATTGATGTTGTATCGGCTTTGCATATCGGCGCTGAAATCGCGAGCAGCCCCATGGCGGACATAAACCGTATCGGACCGGTTTGTGTCGTTTGCGACTTTGGCAACAACAACGGGCTGCTCGTCGGACCAAGCATTCCCGATTGGGACAAACAGCCACCGGCCGATCTCACGGCGCGTGTTTGTGTCGACGGCATCGAAGTGGGACGCGCGAGCGCAGACACCGTCGAAGGTGGCTTACTGCAATCGTTAAGATTCTTAATCACGCTATCTGCGCAGCGCGGCGTCACACTGCACGCCGGTACTTTCGTATCTTGTGGTGCACTCACCGGAATTCATGACGTCACGACGGCCTCTAAGGCCGATGTCGATTTTGGCGCATTCGGTGCGTTCAAAGTACGCTTCGAAGCCGTTCAACCCAGACCTGACCACAGCCCGCTCCGCACTTAGCAGGCGAACACCATGGGGCGGACAAGCCGTAAATCTCAAATCGACTACGCAGCAGCAGCGCGCCGCTGGGCAGAAGGCAACAAAGATGGCCGCAAGCCGACGATCAAAGATGTAGCTGAGCTCGCTCAAGTATCGAAGAAGACCGTCTCCCGCGTGATCAACAACTCGCCGTTAGTCAACGAAGCGACACGCAAGGGTATACAAGGACTCATCCAGGACATTGGATATCGACCCGATCCGCAGGCGCGCGGCTTAGCATCTCGAAGGTCCTATCTGGTAGGTATGATCTCGGACAACCCAACGCCGCAATATGTCGTCAATATCCAGCTCGGTATTCTCGACGTACTACGGCAAACCGGCTATGAGCTGGTCGTACATCCGTGCGACCGAAAAAGCGACACGTTCATTGAAGACGCGAGACGCTTCATCGAAGTTCAAAAACTCTATGGCGTCATCCTGACACCATCGGTGTCCGAAGATGAGCGTTTGGCTGAGGTGTTGCGCGAGCTCGGCTGCGCCTATATCCGAATCGCATCGATTGCGTTGGATATGGAAAAGCGCATGATCGTCACGAACGACCGAATCGGTGGGCGTGAAGCGGCCAGACATCTCGCCAAACTGGGCCACAAACGCATCGCCATTGTCGCTGGCCGTCGGAGCTTTCGCTCCTCGCATGAGCGCCGAGCAGGATTCGAGGAAGGACTTGCCGAGTTTGGTATCGAGTTGCCCGAGGAGTACGTGCTGCAAGGCGACTACACCTTCGAGTCCGGATTCAAGCTCGGATCGGAAATTCTCGACTTGGACCCCTCCCCGACCGCAGTATTCGCGTCGAACGATGAAATGGCCGCCGGAGTACTCCAAGCGATGCATGTGGCTGGGCAAACGCCGCCAGACGCACTATCGATTGTTGGATTCGATGATTTCGAAACTGCGACTCGGGTATGGCCGCGACTCACCACAGCACGAACACCTGCACGCAAAATTGGCAGATTAGCCGCAGAGCGACTATTCGAATTCGACAACGACAGTGAGACAGCCGGCGGACCGAATCAGACCACGCCGCGACTCATAGAAAGAGACTCCACGAGACGGTCTGGAAAGTCTTGATTCCACACCCACATGGGCAACTTTTGGGATAACGCATACGGATGAGTCAATCAATATTCAGCCTGGCCGGGAAGGTCGCCGCAGTCACCGGCGCCAACACGGGACTCGGACAAGCGATCGCTGTCGAGCTGGCCACAGCGGGTGCTGCAGTCGCGCTCGTGGGCAGATCGGAGCCAACTGAAACGCAGAGCATGATCGCCGAGCGCGGCGGTAAAAGCGCCGTTGTCATGGCGGACCTAAGTACGGCCGACGTCGCTCCAGATGTGATTCGCAATTGCGAGAATGCGCTGGGCCCCATCGACATTCTGGTGAACAACGCCGGCATTATTCGCCGTGACGATGCGCTTGAGTTTAGCGAGCGCGACTGGGACGACGTCATGGCAACCAACCTGAAGGTCCCGTTCTTCCTCGCGCAGTCTGCGGCCAAGTCGATGTTGGCAGGGCAACGCGGCGGCAAGATTATTAATATCGCCTCGCTGCTCTCAATCCAAGGTGGCATTCGCGTGGCGTCGTATACGTCGAGCAAGAGCGGAATCGCTGGGCTGACGCGATTGCTTGCGAACGAGTGGGCAGCCGTCGGGATCAATGTGAACGCCATCGTCCCCGGCTACTTTGCAACCAACAATACGCAGGCATTGCGTGAGGACGAAACGCGCAATCGCCAGATTCTTGAGCGCATTCCGGCGGGCCGTTGGGGCAATCCTTCGGATCTGGGCGGTGCGGCCGTGTTCCTCGCGTCCTCAGCTTCCGATTACATCCACGGCACACTGCTGCCCGTTGACGGCGGTTGGCTCGGACGATGATCAGTCGACGCACGTTTTTGTTGGCACCGTTGCTGCTATCGGCGTGCAGCCGCAGCAAAGGTGCCCGCCCACTGTTCGCAGCGGACTCACAACCTCTGGGCTATCCGACCACGGAGGGGTTACGGGCGATTGATCGCTTATTGAATGAGCGCACCAATGGCGAGATGCGAGTGCGTGTTTACCCCGGCGGTCAAATGGGCGCTGAAAAAGACACGCTCGAAATCGCTGTCTTCGGCGGGCTTGATCTCACGAGGGTCAACCTGGCTCCGGTAAATTCGATCGTGCCCGAGACCATTGTTCTGGCACTCCCGTTTTTGTTTAGATCGATCGCGCATTCGCGAGCGACATTCGACGGGCCAATCGGGCGACAGATTCTCGATGCAATGACGCCATACGGTTTGCGTGGCATGTGCTATTACGATTCCGGCGCTCGTTGCTTTTACAACACTAAGCGTCCCATCGTCTCTCCCGACGACATGGCGGGTATGAAAATTCGCGTCCCCAAATCGGACATTTATGTTGCGATGATCCAAGCGCTGGGCGCCAACGCGACACCGATTCCTTACGGAGAGGTGTACCAATCGCTCGTCCAGGGCGTCGTGGATGGCGCGGAAAACAACTACCCCTCCTATGAAAGCTCCCGGCACTTTGAAGCTGCTCAGAACTTGAGTTTGACTCGACATGTCATGGCGCCGGAACTCGTTGTGGCATCGGGGCGCAGCTGGGACCGAATGAGCAATGAGGCGCAAGACTATTTGCAAGCTGCCGCGACAGATTCCGTTCCCATCATGCGTGCTATGTGGGATGAGCGCGTAGAAGTCTCGAAACAGCGGGTCAAAGAGGGAGGCGTCGAAGTGGTGGAGGACGTTGAGCACTCAGCGTTCGTGGATCGTATGTTGCCGGTATGGGATCGATTTGTCACAACGCCTGAAATGCAGCAGACCGTAGACGCCATTATTGAGGTCGGCGCTAGTCTGGAGAACATCGATGAGTAAGGCACTCGGTAGTGCAAGTGCTGGTATCAGTACCGCGGCGAAATGGTTGTCTGGCTTCGGACTTCTAGTGATGACCGGGATTATTGGTCTGCAGGTTTTCGCACGTTACGTGTTGAACGATAGCCCTGCGTGGGCGGAGCAAGCCGCTCTTTTACTGATGATCTGGTATGTGTTCATCGCTGCCGCAGCGGGTATTCGCGAGGGTTTTCATATTCGCATCGCGGTGTTTGCAGACAACTTACCCAAAGGACCTCGCCGCATCGTTCGTTTAGTCGCACAACTTGTGGTCGTAGCGTTCGGCATCGCGATGGTCATCTACGGCATAGAACTCACGCAGGAAACCTGGCGGCACGTCATTCCAACACTCGGTGTATCGCGAGGCTTTGCCTATCTCCCAATCGCCCTGTCGGGCGTCATGATCACGGGCTTTGCCACAGAACAACTAATCGCTGAAATCCGCAGCAAAGAGGTCACGCAACAATGGAACTAGCCATCTTGATTGGTGTGTTGTTGGTATTGCTAGTGATTGGCGTACCAGTCGCATTCGCCCTAGGCGCCGCGTCACTAGTGACCTTCTATGTACTCGATATCCCGCTGATCGTCGGCTTTCAACGCATGGCCGCGAGCATGAACATATTCGCGTTGATGGCGATTCCGTTCTTCGTATTCGCCGGCGACTTGATGCACCGCGCTGGGATCGCCGAACGCCTGATTCGGGTTGCCGACGCGGCACTTGGCAGAACTCGCGGTGGATTAGGCCAAGTCGATGTGGGCGCATCCATGCTGTTTGGTGCCGTATCTGGCTCAGCGATCGCTAGTGTTTCCGCAATCGGTTCAACGCTCGGGCCGATGATGCGCGATAAGGGCTACGACTCCGACTATGTGGTCAATGTCTCAGCGACGTCAGCCATCACGGGTCTTCTCATTCCGCCATCTCACAACATGATTATCTACGCGGCTGCGGCGGGGGTCAGCATATCGTTGGCAGATTTGTTCTTAGCGGGCGTGATACCCGGTGTACTTACCGGCTTGTTGTTGATGATCGCCGCCTACGTTGTTGCTGTGAAACGCCGCTATCCACGTGGTGCGTTTCCGGGATGGCGTGCATTCATCGCTGCATTCGCGGCCGCAATACCCGGTTTGCTCGCTGCAGCGATCATTGTCGTCGGGGTGCTGTCTGGAATATTTACACCGACAGAGTCCGCCGGAATCGCGGTCGTTTATACGATTCTAGTTGCGATGTTCGTCTATCGATCGTTGACTTGGGAGCGCTTCGTCGCTGCAACGACCGCATCGGTCAGAACCACAGCGATGGTGATGATTGTGATCGGCGCCGCGGGCGCATTCGGCTGGCTACTGGCGCTACTTCAAGCGCCGACGCAACTCGCGGATCTCCTAAAAGGCATCACCGAAAATCCTCTACTGCTGTTGCTTCTGATCAACCTCGTCCTTTTGCTACTCGGCACGTTCATGGACATGGCGCCATTGATCATCATCACGACACCGATCTTCTTACCTATGGCGACCGAGCTCGGGATGGATCCCGTACAGTTCGGCATCATGTTGCTTTTGAACCTCGGCATCGGGTTGGTTACACCGCCGGTGGGTGCCGTGTTGTTCGTCGGCTGTGCAATCGGGAAGATTCCGATCGAGCAAACGGTCAAGACGATTTGGCCTTTTTACGGCGCGTTGATCCTGGCGCTAATCGCAGTCATCTACATCCCGAGTTTATCGCTGTGGCTGCCGAGCCTACTCGGCTAAGCGCACCGACGAAAGCAACTATTGGTATGTCACATTGCTCGCTTCGTACCCTGAGTGGTTCGCGGCGATCGGCGCCGTATCGGTCATCACCACATCTTTGATCCGTGTGATCGGTTCGCCATTGGTCAAGAACAGCGTCAACGGCGCACTGCTAGTCCACGTGGAATCCGCGATGTTCAAATTTTGAACACCATGAAACAGTAATGACGCGCCGGACTTATTGCGCCGCCCGAGGCCAACATTCTGAAACGTGTTGCCGGTGATGTTCACAATGGGACCAAAAGTACTCTCATCGGTACCGCCACGATACAAATTAGCGATTGCACCCTGAACATCGATGAACGTGCTGTTCTCGATTCGAACGTTCTCAGCGTTGTAAATACCTAAGTCGTCCGTTTCTTTGTCGAGCGCGAGGATCGAACCGGTCACATTGGTCATTTCGGTGTTAAGAATTTCAACTCGGTCGGCAAACGTACTCCGGAACACTTTGAGGAAATCGAAACTGTGGTTGACGTCCAAATCCGTAACCTGCACGTTTCGAACGATGAAGGAGTAGTTTTGGTTCATCGAGTAACGGTCCGTACTGACGACGTTATTCCCTGCGAGATCCGGCGACTCAGCACCATCGATATGCAGACCATCAAGTTCGAGCGACCCGCCGTTGCGGATGATGAAGAAGCTCGACTTCTCCGATCGAATCACCGGCTTAACACCTTCTGGTGCCACAATAGAGAGTGTGTGTGACGTCGGCGCGTATTTTGTCAGCAAGTATTCACCACCATTCTCGAGCACCAGCACATCACCTGGCGCGCTCGCCTGCATCGCGTCTAGCAGCGTATTCGTTCCTGGCACCACCATGATCTCTCTGCCACTACGAAACGCCGCGCTCAGCTCCCGCTTCGGATAAAAGCTCGCACCGGTCTCGGACTTTGTCACCGGCAGCCGCACCTCGCCGAAGCCGATCGCGTCTAGCAACGTCTGATCGGGGACTCGTAGACCGGACGCATTTGTCTGAATCGCGTACGGGACTCGGTCGAACCCAGAGCTGAGGGGCACCTCTGCCTCCTCATTGATCTTATTGTCTTGAAAACTGATTCCCGACACGTCGTCGTAGATTGTGAACGGATTGAGATTGGTACGCGACAGAATGAGGTTGCCATGCATCGTCGTGCTGGTTGGCGGTGCCGAGCGCTCTTCATCGGAGCCAGCGCAGAGTTGGATATGATCACTGTCGATGACAACGTTGTTATCCAACACAGAATCGATTACCGGATCATAGCGATTTATCGGTCCGTTCGGCACACCGTTCATGATGACCAGCGCACCGCGAAAACGATGTCCGGTTAAACCATACAGATAGTTGTTCTTGACCGTCTGGTTCTCGTTGATGATTCGAATCCCGCCCGTGTTGGGCTTGCGATTGCCGAGAAAAAAGTTGTTCTCAACCAACGTGTAGTGGCCGTGGCGCATGGTTAATGTGCCCTGGCTCTCGAAAAACACATTACTGCGAATCTCGTTGCCGCAGGACTTACTCGAAATGATTTCAAGCTCGCCACTCGTGCGATCAAAGAAGTTTTCACGCACGATCGTATTAGAGAACTCTCGCGAATAGTGACTTGTGCCAATTCGAAGCGTCTCTCCACCATTCGATCCAAGCGTCTGGCGAGGGCCGAAGTAGTTCCGCTCGATGATATGACCGTTCTCCCGACTTGCCTCCGTGTTCATTTTGACCGCAAGTGTGACGCCGCGATTGCCTTTGTTCAGCAGTGTGTTGTGATCGAAACGATTTCGTTTGCCATAGATCGCAACCCAAGTATCCGAAGAGTGGCGCTCCGGATTGCTGAAACTATCGATGACGGTATTCGTCACACGCGAATGGTTCGCAAGTTCGAACTTCGATGTGCGAAAAGAAATCACTTCACTCGTTGGTGTGAACCCATCACGAAAGACCAAATCGGAAACCACGATATGCTCACCCGAAATCGACAGGTTCGACTCGCCGGAGATCACAACACCTCCGGGGGTTTGCGCCGTTAGATGAACTGGCGCATCGGCGGTGCCCTCAGCACGCAGTATCAACTCAACATCGCGCCAGACCCCATCGGCCATGACCACCTTGTCACCAGGACTCAAACTGGCAGTAGCCGCGTTGAACTCTTCGAGATTTCGTACGAATTTCTCATCCTCAGACGTCGTGCATGCACTGACGACCGCAAACGACAACAACACAACCAAACGGTGCAACACACTAACGCTCATACGGATTCGCTCTTTGGAAAAATGGTGAGATAACGTTGTCGACTCGCTGCGGCTTGTACGCGCAACGCTTCGACCGCTTTGGCCTCAGACGCGTCGATCATCGAGGTCAACAGACGAGTGAAGTGGCCCTGCATAGCCGATCTTGCCGCCGAGGGGTCACGATCACTGAGGGCCTGACAGATTGCCCTGTGCTCGCGGCCACGTTCGCGGGCCAAATCTTCCGAACAAACCGTATCGTGCGCCTCTTGCACGTTGGGTAGTTCGACGCGCATTCGCCACAACGACTCAATCGTGTACTGCACAGCAATATTTCCGGAGGCGGCCGCGATCGTCAGATGAAACTCTCGGTCGGCAAGTAACGAGGCATCATCGCCATCAGCATGCGTCTGCGACATCACGTCGACTAAGTCTTCCAAACGACTCAAGGTTTCTTCAGAGATGTTCCGTGCGGCCAAGGCCGCCGCCTCAGACTCGAACAGCAGCCGTGCCTGCGTCAGCTCGAGCGCGCTTACCGTGGGAATATCCGCATCATGTCGGGACGTTGGCTCGCTGACATAAGCACCGGAGCCCGGCTTCACCACGATGTAACCCATGGCCTGCAAGGCAATCTCGGCCTCACGGATCGTCACTCGGCTCACGCCCATTTCGTCGGCCAGCTCTCGCTCACCAGGAAGGCGATCGCCAGGCGAATAAACACCATCCAAAATTCGACGCTGAAGCTGATCCGCCACCGCTTGGTAAAGCCGAAGGTCACTCAATGGCTCTCTCCTAATTGGTAGGACCAATCTCTTGTTCCTTTTAGCATATATCGAAATATCCCCGATATCAGTATTTATCTGGGGATTTACTGCCTATTTACCTCTCCGTACGCAGATTGGACTGTTCAATTTTCCTCAGCTGCACTGTACAGTTGCCGTATGGGTCGAATGATCGAAATCGCACGCTGGAAAGCTCGACGGACCGCCGCATCGGCCACGATCGGAGCCTGCCGTTCGATCGCGATCTTGACCGCATTACTGGCTGGGGTAGGCCCTGCCGCAGCGGCCCCCGATCACCCGCGTCTGGCGCTAACACCTGCTGGGGTCGAGAGCATCCGCTCGGAGTTGGGTACGGTTCCGCTGTTCGATGCCACGGTGGCAAGGGTCAAGGCCGAAGTGGATGCGGCGATCCTGAGTGGCATCGACACACCTCAACCCAAAGACTTTTCTGGCGGCTACACGCACGAGCGCCACAAGCGAAACTTCCTCCTGATGCCGAAAGCCGGCGCGCTCTATCAAATCCTTGAGGATGAACGCTACGCAAGGTATCTGCGCGACATGCTGCTGCAGTACGCAGCGCTTTATCCGACGCTGCCGCTGCACCCGCAAGAACGCTCTTACGCTCGCGGTAAGATCTTTTGGCAATGCCTGAATGATGCGAATTGGCTGTTGTACGCCAGCTTGGGCTACGACGCGATCTATGACTGGTTACCCGAGGAAGAGCGTGTGCGGCTGGAATCGGACCTGTTTCGACCGTTCGCCGACTTCCTGTCGGTAGGTAACCCACAGTTTTTTAATCGCGTACACAACCACAGTACGTGGGGCGTGGCGGCCGTCGGAATGATCGGTCTGGTGATGGACGATGATGAGCTCGTGCGACGCGCATTGTACGGATTGGCAGACGTGACCGACGACTATTCTGCTCGCGACAACGACGGCGGCTTTATCCGCAACGCGGGGCAAGCTGTTGGCTTTCTAGCGAACCTGGATGAACCCTTCTCGCCAGACGGCTATTACACCGAAGGCCCCTACTACCAGCGTTACGCAATGTTCCCGTTCCTAGTGTTCGGCCAGAGTCTCCACCAAGTCAGGCCCGAACTCGGAATTTTGGAATACAAGGACGGCGTGTTGCTGAAAGCCATCGACGCGCTGCTTCAACTGACCGATGCGGACGGCGACTTTTTCCCGCTTAATGACGCGCAAAAAGGCATGTCGTTTCTGACCGAGTCGATGATCACCGCAGTCGATATCGCCTACCATTCCGGCGGCCAGGATCCCCGGCTACTGGATATCGCACAACAACAAAACGCCGTCACGCTGGACAACGCAGGGTTCGCGGTAGCGCGAGCGATTCGCGACGGAAAGTTGCAGCGATATGAGAAGCGCAGCATCAATTTGTCCGATGGTCCCGCCGGCGACCAAGGCGGTGTCGCGGTGCTGAGAACCGACAGCGAATCGCTCACCGTGGTGTTCAAGTATTCCGCTCAGGGACTCAGTCACGGGCACTACGATAAGTTGTCGTTTTCGCTGTACCAAGCTGGCAATGAAATCCTGCAAGACTATGGGATGGCTCGATTCGTCAACGTTGAGCAGAAGGGTGGCGGAAACTACTTGCCCGAAAATGCCACCTGGGCCAAGCAAACGATCGCGCACAACACCCTCGTTCGCGATGAAGCCTCTCACTTCAATGGGGAGTATGAGATCGCAAGTCAGCACCACTCTGAGCTTGCTTTCTTTGACGCATCCGAACCAAAGATACAGGTCGTTAGCGCGGTTGAACCCAACGCATACCCACAGGCGACACTGCGACGCACCATCGCGCTTTTACAAGATTCGCGAATTGGCAATCCCGTCGTTTTGGACCTATTCCGTATCCAGACCGAATCACCCGGTCAGTGGGACTTACCGTTCTGGTACACCGGCCACCCACTCGGCAGTGGAGAGAGCGCTGCGCTGACGCCTGCACCAAAACCGGTCGTGATGGGTGAGTCCGCGGGCTACCAACATCTGTACGCCACCGCGCGCTCGAAACCCGTGGCGCCTTCGTCCTATTTTCAATGGTTGTCCAACAACCATTTTTTCACACTGACAACCGACAACGCACCGAGCGATGTATGGATTCACGCCCAGCTTGGCGCGAATGATCCAAACATGAACTTGCGGTCCGATCGCGCATTGATCCTTCGTAGAGGTGCAACAGGCGACAATGTGTTTGCATCCGCGATAGAAATGCATGGTTCGTACAGTCCGGTTTCTGAACTCACCGTCGACCCGCGAGGTAATCTCGCGTCCATTAAGGTCCTGCACGATAGCGACCGAACAACGCTCGTGCAGCTTATGGATACTAACGGCAAAGAGAGCCTATTTTTCGTGTCGAATGCCGACACATCACCGCAGACCCAGCATGAGCTGACGATCAATGATCGGACGTTCCGATGGCAAGGTCCGTATTACTACATTGACTTGGAATAAGAACACAGGGGAAACGAAGATGAAGACACTTGAGGGTAAAGTCGCGATCGTGACGGGTGGGGCGAGAGACATTGGTCGAGCCGTGTCGGAGCAACTTGCAGCCGAGGGCGCCAAAGTTGTCGTCAACTACTTTAGCAACCCTGCCGCTGGGGACGAGACGGTCGCGGCCATCGAAGCAGCAGGCGGCACCGCCATCGCTATCGCTGGCGACATGACCAAAAAGGCGGATGTCGACAACCTTGTCGCAAAGACGCGTGAAGCCTTTGGGGATACGATTGATATCTTGGTCAACGTGGTCGGTGGCTTGGTAGCACGCAAGGGACTCGCAGAATTGGATGATGAGTTTTTCGATCGGCTCATGCGATTGAATGTCACCAGCACATTTCTGACGACGCATGCGGTTGCACCGCACATGGGTGAAGGCGGTGCTATTGTGAACTTCTCCTCGCAAGCCGGGCGCGACGGAGGCGGACCTGGTGCCGCGGTCTATGCCGCGTCCAAAGGCGCCGTAATGACGTTTACTCGAGCAATGTCGAAGGAGCTCGGACCCGCCGGAATTCGAGTCAACTGCGTATGCCCGGGCATGATCGCAACCACGTTCCATGACACTTTCACGAAAGACGAGGTTCGCAAAAATGTGGCGAACGCCACGCCGTTGCGTCGAGAAGGTCAGGCATCAGAGGTTGCGGACCTGGTTGTGTATCTTGCATCGCCAAAGTCGAGCTTTATGACGGGAACGAGCGTCGACATTAACGGCGGTTTGTTCTTCTCATAGCCGGCACCCGAACGACATGGCGCGAATCAGTTTATTCGGTGAGCCGCTGTTGGAGCTGGCGGGCACGCGTGCAGGCACTGTACTCGGACCCGCCATGCTCGGTGTCGCCGGAGACACGCTCAATACAGCGGTATATCTCGCGCGGCTCGGGCATGAGGTGAACTACGTCACCGCGTTGGGCGCCGATACTTACTCGGATGCGCTGATCGAGCAACTCGAAGCGGAAGGCGTGTCGACCGCAAACATTGCAAGGCATCCTTCTCGAGTCCCTGGGCTCTACGCGATCCGCACGGACGAGAACGGCGAGCGTTACTTTACGTACTGGCGGGATCAGTCGGCAGCACGAGACTTTTTCTCGCTCTCGGACGCGGGTGAGAAGTTCGCATCCGCGATGGACGGGGATCTGTTCTACTTCAGCGGCATATCGCTTGCGATTCTTTCGACCGACCATCGTAGCCTGCTGCTCAATATCGCTCGCCAATGTATCTCGCGCGGCGTGCAGGTGGCTTTCGATGGCAACTATCGGCCTTATGGCTGGCAATCCAAAGAAGCGGCGAGAGATTGCCTAAACGCCGTCGGCGGGATTGCCACCGTCGTGTTACCCACCAGCGAAGACGACGACAAGCTCTTTGGCGAAGCGCCACCGATGGAGCATGCCCGGCGTTGGAAAGCGCTCGGCGTCGACACCGTCATCGTCAAGAATGGCCCGGATGGCGCGTGGGTGCTCAGCGGATCGAACGAGCCGATTCACGTACCGGTGGACGAGGTTATCCAGCCCATCGATACCACGGGAGCCGGTGACAGTTTCAACGCAGCATGCCTCGCGGGGCTGCTCGAGGGGCAGTCACCCGCCGACGCCGCAGTCTTGGGCAACCGATTGGCCGGTCAGGTCATTCAGCATCGAGGGGCCTTGATACCTCGGCAGTAATTGACCGCCGAGCGACCTAACCAATCTGGCACTCTGGTCTTACCAATTTGCAAACCGTGCTACTATCAGCTCGTTATCTTTGAATAACGAGCACGAACGGCATGGCAAATGACAAGCGCCTGTATAGACACGTTAAGGCGCAAATAGAACAACAAATCGCTAACGGCGAGTATTCCCCGGGGTCCCGACTCCCGCCGGAACGCGAGTTGGCAGAGCGCTTTGGCGTTAGCAGACCGACCATTCGTGAAGCCATGATCGCGCTAGAGGCGTTGGGCCGTGTCGAAATCAAGACGGGCTCCGGAGTCTACGTACGCGACATTACAGGGCGGGCCGGGAATCTGGATGCTCGAATCAGCGCGTTCGAACTTACCGAAGCGCGTGCCCTTATTGAAGGTGAGGCAGCGGCGTTGGCCGCGACTATGATCACCGATGAACAGCTCAAGCAACTTGAGACAGTCATGTTCGACATGGTGGACGAAACTGAAAACGGAGAGTTGCTTTCCGAGTTTGCCGACCAGAAGTTTCACCGCCTGATTTCCGAAGCGACACGCAACACGATGATGATAAGCGTGTTCGATAAGCTCTGGTATATCCGCGACAACTCACCGGACGTGCACGCGGCCTACCAAGCGATCTGCGAAGACGACCCACAATCACGTGTAGATGAACACGTTGAGATTCTTGATGCACTCAAGAATCGTGATCCGAAAGCGGCACGGGAAGCAATGCACAATCACTTTAGTCGAATTCTGAACAAACTCATCGCAGCCGATGAGCAAGCACAGGTCGATAGGATAAGGCGCAAGACCCAAGAAAGCCGCGAGCGCTTTTCACTCGGTCATCTTTCTACCGCGTCTTGAGGCTTTGCTCTCCATCACAGCCGCTCCTGATTCGGTCTCACTTTGCTGATCGAGAAGTTAGCAAACCGCACCATCTCTTCGTCCGGTCGCAGATTGTCGCGATCGAGGATCGAGCGATAAATTCCCCACTTCGGACGGACAAAGTGGCTGGCATTCGTGCCGCGCCACAAATCCAGATTCGCCGTATCGACATCGAAAATCACCGCTCCATCGCGTAAGCGCGTGACGATCATTCTCAGAGATCCCGTGTCTGAAAAGGTCGCTCGGCAATAAGCCGTCAACCACTCACCCTCAATCTCCGACCAATTCGATCGCTCCAAAATCTGCCCTTCGGGCGGCGAACTGTGGCGGATTTCGATGCCATCTTCGCCGCGTCGTTTAGCGCCAGAGATTGTCAGAATCGGCTGACTGTCATCACCACCGACCGCTTTCAATTGGAACAAGTGCGTGAACCTGCGCGAGACCGTCATTCCTTGTTCAACCTTGAACCTCCAACGAAAGACAAGGGTCTCTCCTTCGAAGCCTTTTACGGCATCTTCAGAGCTACGATAGGTCTTAATTTCATTTCTCTGCCGGTCTGATTTGTCGCGGCGATCACGATCCATATCGTCATCGCGGTGAATGACAAACACGAAATGCGGGCCAACCTCAGAATCAGAGTCTTCGTAGATATGCGCAGAGCCTGGGTGGTTGATCGAGTACAAATCCGGCGCTTCGATGGATCGCTTACCACCGAATGCCCGGATTAAATCATAGGCATCCTCACCCTGCCCGGCACCGTCGGCATCGAGACGCCGTTCGCTCAGCACAACGAACGCGGGCTGTGTCGTCGTGGGCTCGAGTTCTTCCAGCGATTCCGATACGCCCAGAGCACTCGAACGACTCGCTGGGCCCGTGCTGCACGCAACAACAAGACCCAACACTGCCGCAACCCATGTGATCTGCTTTTGCACACCGCTCACCGACGACTACCTACTTAGGCGCGAATTATCTCAGCCGATGACGTCCGATCGAAAGCCATTCAGCGGGGAGATTGCATCGCGCCTGGCGCTAGCCTGCCGCCGCAGAAGGACGTCGCCGACGTCGACGTCGTTTCTTGGCAGCGGTCGGGTTGGCGTCGGTCGCCTGCGAACGCGGTGCGGCTTTCGAGGCGGACGGCTTACCCTTCGACTTTCTCCGCCTACGCGGATTTTTCTTCGCCGACTTCTGGTCACTGGACTTCGGCGCGTTCCGTGACTGTCGGTTCGGACGACTGCCGCGCGTCGTCGGCGCTGCCTTCGCGTTAGGATCCGGTTCGAACCCCTCTACAATCTGCTGCTCTATATATGAGCCGAGTAGTCTCTCGATATCGCGAAACAACTTCGTGTCATCGACGCAGACCAATGATGCTGCATAGCCGTCCTCACCCGCTCTCGCGGTACGACCGATCCGGTGCACGTAATCCTCGGGTACAGACGGAAGGTCGTAATTCACAACGTACGGCAGTTTGTCGATGTCCAGACCGCGCGCCGCAATGTCCGTTGCCACTAGCACACGAATCTCACCAGACTTGAATCCTTGCAGCGCACGTGTACGAGCACCCTGGGATTTGTTGCCGTGGATCGCCGACGCGTCGATACCCGCTTCGGTCAGTTGGCTCGCGAGCCGATTCGCGCTGTGCTTGGTGCGAGTGAAAACCAACACCTGCCGCCAGTTGCCGGAGCCGATCAGGTATGCCAAGAGTTCCCGCTTCCGCGACTTATCGACCGGATGGGCCACCTGGGTCACGCGCTCAGCGGTTGTGTTGCGCGGCGCGATCTCGATTTCTACTGGTTCATTCAGAAGATTGGATGCGAGGTTCAAGATTTCCTTCGAAAATGTTGCCGAGAACAACAGGTTCTGCCGCTTGGCGGGAAGAATTTTCAATATACGTCGGATGTCCCGAACAAAGCCCATGTCCAACATCCGGTCCGCCTCGTCAAGTACGAGCATCTCGACATGCGAAAGGTCAATCGTATTCTGACCCACGTGGTCCAACAGACGTCCTGGCGTCGCGACGACAATATCGACGCCACTGCGTAGCTTCGCAATCTGGGGACGAATGCTGACACCGCCGAAAATCTGCATCGACTTCAATGGCAGATTGGCGCCGTAGGCCGTAACGCTCTCGCTCACCTGAATTGCCAACTCTCGAGTCGGTACCAGGATCAAAGCACGAACCTGTCGTTTTCCACGACTAGGCTTGGTGTTGAGCTTTTGCAGCAACGGCAACGTAAATCCAGCGGTCTTGCCGGTACCGGTTTGTGCGCTGGCCAAAATATCTCGACCTTCAAGGACTGCTGGGATTGCAGCCGCCTGGATGGGTGTTGCTTCGCGGTAGCCTTGTGATTCGACCGCGCGCAACAATTCAGCCGACAGGCTGAGTTCTTCAAATAACACTAGGAGTTTCTCCGAGTCGTCTGAACGTCGCTGTAAGACCGAAAGGTCTGTCGGCGCGTTTCGGTCCAGACTTTGGATTGATTATGCGATTCGGCGGACTGCCAGAATCGTCGTGTGTCGACCGAAGGACACAAAAGATGGGAAGAGGATATCAGATAAAGCCATGCAACAAACGATTGTTTCCAATAACCCGGGCTGTTTAACTAGACAGGCGCGTTGAAGACCACCGTTCACCCGCGTCACTCGCGGGTACTTAGGGCGCTTATGCGCTGAACGCGTTGGTACCGGTATACTTACGCGCGTGAAAACTCTGCGACACCGTCAATCCGCCGTACTTTTCTGCCACGCGGCGCTGCTTTTCCTTTTTGGACTTCCTAGCATCGCGGACGCACAGTGGCCGCAACAAAGTTGTAGCTTGCGTCACCGCATCCCGGTCACCATCACAGCGACCGCTGGCACACATTCAAGTGAAACTCGTATCGATCTAACGAGCACTGACTTTCCGCTCGAGTATGCGTTCTCGACCAGTGGCGAGGATGTGCGAGTGTTTCGATCCGACGACCTGACACCGGTCGACTTCGTTGTCGCGGGGTGGGACGCCATCGCGCGAACGGCGACGATCTACACACGGTTGCCACCCATCCCCAGCGGCACTTCGGAGTTGATCTATATCTACTTTGGCGATGAGTCGTTGGCGGCGGCCGACAGCCCCTTCGCGGTTTTTCCGGATGCGGGTGTGCGACTTCGCAGTCGCGTTTCGAGTGCAGATCCAACGAGTGCAGCTTCCGGGTTAGCCGCGTTTGCTGCCGCCACGTCCGACGTCGATGACTCGGTACGACCCACGGTGACCGGTTTGCGTAACCGTGATCTGGGTGGATCCAATGGCAATTTCGGCTGGTGTATCAGCGCGGTGTTGAATGTGACACCGGCAACCGCTGGCACGTGGGACTTTCGTTACGGTGCGGACTTCGGTCGAGGCGGACACCTGTATGTGAGTGGTCAAGCGCTGGAAGAGGATTGGAACGACGATCTTTGGTGGTCCGGCAATTATGCGAATACCGGCGAGACCCTCGAGGGTAGCATTACGTTGACTCCCGGCTGGCACCGCTACGAAGCACTCGGATTCGAAGGGTGCTGCGACGGACGTGTTGGATTTCAGGCGCGCCCACCCGGTGGCACATGGCAAGACTTGGGCTCCAGTAACTTCGCGCTTCGAGGAGCCCAGTGCATCAACGTCGATGTGAACACAAGCATCGCGCCTAGCGAGAGCTGCACGACCAATCTATCGCTGACGAAAACCGTGACCGTCGATGCGACCAGTGGGTCCGAGTACAACATTCCCGGCAGTATCGTGCGCTACGACATTCTCGTCGAGAATCTCGGGCAACGCATTGACCCGACGACACTCGTTTTGACCGATGCATTTCCTGACGAGGTAGCGTTGCTGGTTTCGGGCAGCGGCGTATTTGAATTCGCCGACGGTGCAGAACCATCGGGCGTCGGCTTCTCTTACG
>JBCAZH010000049.1:21013-22297 GCA_038533155.1 Pseudomonadota bacterium
GGCGTATTTGAATTCGCCGACGGTGCAGAACCATCGGGCGTCGGCTTCTCTTACGACGGGCCAAACAGCACGACGGACAGCGTCGAGTTCTCTACGGATGGTGTAAACTTTGGTTACATCCCGAGCGACCCGTCTGATCCAGCGGTCACACACATTCGCTTCCGACCAACGGGCGCATTCAATCCGCGCAGCGGCTCGGCAACACCGAGCTTCACCATCAGCGTGCTCGGGGTCGTGCAGTAGCGATTTCTCATGGCGCGTTCGAAGCGACAAGAAGTTCAGGGCAACGGCATTGCCGCACGTATTCGAACGGCTCGCGAACGTGCGCAACTCGAGCCCACCGAACTTCGAGAAGCGCTCGCGGCTCTCGGGCTCGATGTTTCCAAGACTGGATTGCACCGTCTTGAAACCCAAGACCCCAAGAACCCGAACTTGTCGTTGATCGAAGCGATAGCGAGCATCACGAACGTCTCGCCAAGCTGGATTCTGTTTGGCGAAGGCGCAACCACGAAGCCAGACGAATTCGGCCAAGCCATCCGAAGTCGCGTTGTCGATACGATCGAGTTGCTTGTCGGCGCGCTAGATCTCACTGCGCGTCAAGAATCGACAATTAACAACTGGATGAAATCCGTTCGCGAGTCTAAACCCACCAAGCTCAGAAAACCCTGAATGTGAACGCGTTCCGTTTTTCGGAACGAATGTTCATTTTTCTGTTGACAGCGTTTTAAAGCTGCGTATACTCCCCGCCCCATGATGATAATCAAACAACAACTCGGTCTCGGCACCACTGCTGGCAGTCATTGGCATTCACCCGCCAACACCGCCGGGGTCGGCGACGTACGCCTGCTCTCGATGCAAGCGTATCCAGCCGTAAACCGTTTTGATTTGCACTCCACGATTTGTGGAGAACGTATGACCTAGCCTCCCAGAAATTTTTCCTGGAAGGCTCGACACACGGACCTTCCAGGGAAAACTCCAAGTAGAGACCCCGGTCGGTTCGTTAGAACCACCGGGGTTTTTTTATTGCCTCCGGTTTTTGCTCTTTAACAATGTGGATTGTTCAGACGTTGGGGGCGGAGTCTTTATGGGAAAGACTGCGATCTACAGACCCGTCGTGCGCTGATGCGCCCGCCCCAGACGTTTTTTCGGCAAACGTAGCTCAATGTGGCAGAGCAGCTGTCTTGTAAACAGCCGGTTGTGAGTTCGACCCTCACCGTTAGCTCCATTTATGGATCGGGATGGAGTCGCACCATCGTCTGCTGGTCTTCAGCCAGCCGCTATTCT
>JBCAZH010000050.1:0-2307 GCA_038533155.1 Pseudomonadota bacterium
TGCGAGTGGACGCGCTATCGGATGAGGGTAATGCAGCAATCGCCGATCTCGCGGCGGGCCTTGCCGCGTTGCGAACAGACTATGCTGCGATGCGCGGCACGCCAGCCCAAGCGCCGGAAATTGGCGCGCAGCTGACAAGTTCCGCGGCGGCAGTGAGTCGTTTGGTCGACGCACTGACGGGCTACGGCGATCCGGTTGCTGTGACCGACAGTCTTGCCCCGGAGCTGGGCTACGACGTGGCGCTGTTGTCGGATGAGGCGGCATCGATCGCACTGTCCGAGCAAATGCTGGTGGTTCGAGGTGCCGCTGATGCGCTATCCAGCGACGCCGTGGCTATTGCCCGCGCCGGAGAAGCGGCGGATGCGATCGCCAGTGCAGTTGCTGGAGCGGCGGGTAATGCGACAACTGGCAGTACCAACGGCGCCGCAGCGATTTTGACACCGTTGATGCCGTGGTTGCCGATTGGGCTTTTGGCGGGTGCGTTTTTGCTGAGCCTGATGATGGTGGCGGGTGCATCACGTGATGCGGATCTGCGTCGCGTTGCGCTGCAACAATCGGATCAAAACGAACGCAATCAACAAGCGATTTTGCGTTTGTTGGATGAATTGGGCTCGCTCGCGGACGGCGATTTGACCGTCGAAGCCACCGTCACCGAAGACATCACAGGGGCGATCGCCGACTCGATCAATTATGCGATCGAAGCGCTGAGAGAGTTGGTGACCACCATCGACGGTACTGCCGCGATGGTCGACTCCGCGACCCGGCAAACAGAGAGTACCGCGGTACACATGAACCGCGCGGCGCAAAAGCAAGCGCTCGAGATTGCCGCGGCGACCGAGTCTATTGCGGCGATAGCCTCTTCTATCGAGGAGGTGTCCGGCAATGCCGAGCGTTCAGCGGATGTTGCCAGACACTCAGTCGACGTCGCGCACAAAGGTGGTGATGCGGTGCGCAGAACCATCGAGGGGATGAATACGATTCGCGAAACGATTCAAGACACCTCCAAACGCATCAAGCGATTGGGCGAGAGTTCGCAGGAAATCGGCAACATCGTTGAGTTGATTAATGACATTGCGGAACAGACCAACATCCTCGCGTTGAATGCATCGATCCAGGCGTCGATGGCCGGTGAGGCTGGGCGTGGATTCGCGGTCGTCGCGGATGAGGTACAGCGACTTGCTGAGCGTTCGACCAATGCCACGAAACAAATCGAGGTGCTGGTACGCACGATTCAGTCCGACACCAACGAGGCCGTGGTGTCGATGGAGCGATCAACGACCGACGTGGTCGGTGGTGCTTTGCTGGCGGAGAACGCGGGCGCAGCACTGGATGAAATCGAGCAAGTCTCGAATCAGATCGCGAGCTTGGTCCAGAACATCTACAGCTCCGCACGACAGCAGTCGCAGGCTGCGTCCGATATCAACCGACGTACGGTGTCCTTGAAAGAAATTTCGAGTCAGACCGGCAAGGCTGCGGGCGCGACGACTTCGTCGATCTCCAAGTTGGCCCAATTGGCCGGGGAGCTTCGTAAAAGCGTATCTGGGTTCCGCCTGCCGGAGTCGGGCAACGTCACTCGAATTACAAGGCCAGCCGAAGCGTCATCGGCTGATGAAGTTTCCACTCGAGAAGTCGGGTAGTCGGAAAACGACAGCGTGAGTAATAGCAACCCGACAACTTCAGAGACCGGGCCGAGCGCGGCAGGGCGAGCGAGTATGCAGCAGGCTTATCAAATCGTAAGCCAGGAACTTGCTAAATCCGTCAATCAAGCGCGCGTGACGCTGGAAGATGCGATCGAAGGGCGTGGTCCGCGGCAGGCGCTCGATGGCTGCGCGGGACATCTGCATGAAGTGTCCGGCGTGCTCAAAATGGTGGAAGTCTACGGCGGTGCTTTGCTCGCCGAAGAAATGGAGCAGACTTGTCGCTACCTCGTTACCAGCAAACGAGAGCAAACGGTGCACGACAATGCGCTCGATGCATTGACGCGTGCGATGGTGCAGCTGCCTGCCTACCTGGAACGGGTTCAAGCCGGCGGGCGCGATGTCGCATTGGTGCTCCTGCCAATTCTGAATGATCTGCGAGCGGCTCGCGGGCAACCACTCCTATCCGAGAGTACGATTCTGCTTTTGAATCGGACACCCAGCGAGTCGGTCACCGTCAGTCTTCGCGGTAGCGACCCAAGCGAAGACTTTGTTGTCTTGTCGCGCAAAGTTCGACCCGCATTCCAACTGGCCTTGCTTGGCCTGTTGAAGGCGGACGGCGAACAGGCTCGGCCCTTCCTCGAAAAACTCCGTCGTATGGCGGTGGCTT
>JBCAZH010000050.1:2407-22127 GCA_038533155.1 Pseudomonadota bacterium
GACGGCGAACAGGCTCGGCCCTTCCTCGAAAAACTCCGTCGTATGGCGGTGGCTTTTGAAAGCGCTGCGGCTCGAGACGACGTTTACCGCCTGTGGTGGGTCGTCAGCGGTGTGCTTGATGCGCTGATCGACGGCGGTTTGCCGATTAGCGTGTCTGTGAAGCGTCTGCTAGGCCAGGCGGACCGCCGAATCAAAAAGACGATCGACGAAGGTCTTGAGAGTTTCGATACCGATCCGGTCGCCGATCTTCTGAACAGCTTGTTGTATTACATTGCGCGTGCTGAAAATCCCGGCGATCGCGTGCTCGCGATTCGAGAAGCCTTCGGTTTATCCGACCCATTACCGACTCAGGCAGAGGTCGACAATGTCCATGGGGCGATGGCGAAGCCCAGCATCGCACTGATGCAAACTGTTGCCGCTGCGATTCGGGAAGATCTTTCCGCCGTTAAAGATGTGCTCGATATTCACGTGCGGACCGGTGAAACCGATGCGAGCAAGCTTCGTCCGCAGGTAGAGCTGCTAGCGAAAATCGGTGACACGCTCGGTGTGCTCGGATTGGGTGAGCAGCGCGGCAGTGTATTGCAAGAGATCGATCGACTGCAGGGAATGATCGAGCAGGAGAATGCGGCTGCAGATCAGGATGTGCTGTTGACGATTGCGTCTACCTTGTTGAAGGTGGAATCGTCGCTCGAGCGCCACTTGACGCAAATGGTCGCGCCTGATGACGAAGGCGCGACCGAAACGCCTGAGGCCGTGGCTAGCAGTGCGAGTGCTGAAGATCTCGTTGATGTGCGCAAGGCTCTGATGCGTGAATGTATCGTCAACCTTGCGCGGATCAAAGACACGCTGACGCAGACGATGGAGGGTCGCGTCGATGCCGTGGCCATCGATGCTGTGCCGGCGCTCAACGAGGGAATCACCTCCGGGTTCCGAATGTTGGAGCTCGATCGCGCCGCCGATTTATTCGCTCGCCTAGCAAGTTTTATTCGCGTGTTTCTCAACGCAGCGAACCACACTCTGGCGAGCGATCATCAGGACCGATTGGCCGACGCACTGGTCAGTATTGAGTACTACATGGAGACGATTGCGGCCAACCGCAAGGAACCCGGCTACATGCTGGACAATGCGGAAACCTGCTTGCTCATCTTGGACGATGTGCGCAAGAAACTGGAAGCGCCGGTGACCGATATCGGTGCGGCGACGCAGGTAACAACAGCGCCGGACTTCGCAGCGGCGGACAATGCAACTATCGCCGATGGCACCGAGGTTATCCAGTCGCCGGTTGTCACGGACGATACGAGTGCGATCGATCCGGAATTGCTCGAGTTGTTTATCGAAGAAGCCAAAGACGAAGTTCGAAACATTCGTCAGCTGCTTCCGAAATGGAAATCGGATACTTCCGACATGGACGCACTGATCACCGTGCGTCGATCGTTCCATACGCTGAAAGGCAGTGGTCGAATGGTTGGCGCTGAGCGGATCGGTGAGTACTGCTGGCAAGTCGAGAACCTGTTGAATCGTGTGATCAATCGGACGCTGAGTTTGACGCCGGCGATGGCTGATTTCGTCATCGAAGCGGCTGATGCGGTGCCATCTCTGATCGAACAGTTGGAAGTTGGCACTGAGCCGCAGGTGGACGTCGATCTTCTGAGTGCGAAGGCGCAAGCATTTGTCGACGGTGATCCCGATGCCGCCAATCTGACGCGTGCATCGTTGGTCGCCGATAGTGCGCCGCTGGAAATGGACCCGGTGTTGCACGAGATTTTCTCGAAGGAAGCCGAAGGTCATATGGCCGTCGTCGATGACTTCCTTGCCAAGGTCTCGGCGCCGCCAGCACGGGTTACAGATGCGCTGTACCGTGCGAGTCACACTTTGCACGGCAGTATCAACACGGCTGGGCTTGAGCGCGCCACGCCACTCAGCGGCGCGATGAATCAACTGGTACGTCGGGTACACGATGGCAATGCGGAGCTCGACGGTAAAGCGATCACTTTGCTGGCGGAAGCAATCGCGCAACTTCGGTCAATCATTGGAAGTGTCAACAAAGGTCTCGCCAACGAAAACCTTGAGCCGCTCGTCACGCAGATCGAACATCACACCGCGTTCCTGGCCAAGGAGCAGACGCAACGATTGCGACCGAGTGATCGTGTGGTGCCACCGGGCTATGAGCCCACCGAGGTGCTCGACAATGTTCAGGTGCCGGAGTCACCGAAGATTGACGAGACCTCGCTGTTGGATGTTCCGGATTATGATCCGGATATCGGCGAGATTTTCACCGAGGAAGCCGGCGAAATCCTCGAACATGTCGACGTGGCTTTGGAGCGTTGGCATGACACTCGAGATGCGGGTGCGCTCGGGGAACTCAAACGCTACCTGCACACCCTCAAGGGCAGCGCGAACATGGCCGGAATCGGCTCGTTCGGAAATCTGAGTCATGAGTTGGAAACCTTGCTGATCGCGTTGGATGACGAACGGATCAGTGCGAGCAATCAGATCGATGGCCTGCTTCGCCAATGTATCGACTCATTGCATGAAATGCGCGACACCGTACTCGATGGTCGTCTACCTGCACCTCGTGACGATCTTGGCGGCACGGTCAGACTGGTCGCGCTCGGTGAGCCTGTGCCGGAGACCATTGGGCCGACGCCGGCGTTGCAGCGTGGATTCTCGGAAGACGAGCTGGTCGAGATTCCTGAAGGTCGCGAACGACCGCCCGAGGAAACGGCCGATGAGGAACCGACGGGAATCATCGACAGCGATCTCATCGACGTCGAGTCGTTGTTTACATCAGACGAGGCGTCGTCGGATTCGAGCGATGCGTTGGATTTGCCGAGCGAATCAAATGAGGAAGGCCTGGTCGGCGAGGTGCTCGACGAGGGCACCGTGACTTCGGCGGTGACGTTCAACACGGATGATGTCAGCGCCGACGATGAGGATGATCTCGGGCCACATGCCAAGACGCAGCAATGGACGGACAGCCCGTTCCGACCGCTAGATGAGGCGTCGAAAGAGCCAGCGCCCGAAGACGCTCCGGCCATCGAACAGACGCCTGAAGATGAAACGGTTGCTGAATTCGAACCGGACGACTCGAATGTGGTGCCTTTCCGGGATAGTCAGACCGAACCGCCGACCATCGATCCGGCCGATAGTCTTATCGAACGGTCTCAGTTTCTTGAGGCGTTAATCGACGACGCGGCGGAGAAATTCGCAACGACCGGTATCGTTGCATCGGACGACGAGACGCTGGCGGTTGATGAATCGGATGATGAGCCCCGAGATGTTTCGGACGATGCTCAGTTCGAGGAAGCCGAGGACCACATCGACGGCTCGGCCGAAGATACCGAAGATGACCAAACAGCGGATGTTCTCGACATGCCGGGCGAAAGTCTGCCCGTTCGGGAAGTGGCGAGAGAGCGCACGGAGTTTGTCCGTGTCGACTCGCGTCTGCTGGAAGAGATGCTCAACGCGGCAGGTGAAGTCAGCATCTATCATGGACGCTTAAGTCAGCAGGTTAGCTCTATCGACTTCCACCTGGCGGAGTTGACCCAGACCGTCACACGTTTGCGTGACCAACTGCGACAACTCGAGATCGAAACAGAAGCGCAAATCCTGCACGGTCACGAGGATGACCGCAGTCGCAAAGACTTTGACCCGCTTGAGCTGGATCGGTATTCGAAGATTCAACAACTGTCGCGCGCACTTGCGGAATCCTCCAATGACGTCGATAGCCTCAAGGGGTTGCTCGGCACTGTCACTCGTGAGGCGGACACACTGCTCACGCAGCAGGCGCGTGTCACGGCAGAGTTGCAGAATGGCTTGATGCGTACCCGCATGGTGCCGTTCGAACGTCACGTGGCACGGTTGTCGCGTCTCGTGCGCCAGACCGCGAAGGAAACAGGAAAGAAAGCGGAACTGGCAGTGGAGGGCGCGGCCGGTGAACTGGATCGGCAAGTGCTCGAGAAGATGTTGCCACCACTCGAACACATGATGCGCAACGCGGTTGTGCATGGTATCGAGACGCCCGAGTTGCGACAGGCGGCGAGCAAGCCGGCCGGCGGTCAGATCACTATTCGACTCCATCGGGAAGGCTCAGAGATGGTCATGGACGTCGCTGACGATGGCGCTGGACTCAATGTAGATGCAATCCGTCGTAAAGGGATCGAACGCGGCCTGATCAGTGAGGGTGATCAGAACACTGACCAGGAAGTGCTGGACCTGATCCTTGAGCCTGGGTTTTCAACCGCGGAGTCGCTAACTCAGGCGGCGGGGCGTGGCGTCGGCATGGATGTTGTTGCCAACGAGGTGAAGAAGCTGGGCGGGTCGTTACGTATTGCGTCGATGCCGGGCCAGGGCACCAACTTCACCGTGCGATTGCCGTTTACGTTGGCGATCACACAGGCGCTGATTGTTCGCACCGGCGATGAAGTATTTGCCTTACCTCTGCCGACTGTCGAAGGTGTCACGCGAGTCCCGCGTTCGGAAATTGAGCAACTGATGTCGGACGAGCAACCGATGTTCGACTATGGGGAACACAGCTATCGCCTACGCCACCTCGGACCTCTGGTCGGTGGTGCACAGGGTCGATTGGCGGAGGACGAACAGGCGGCGGTCCCGGTCATTTTGATTCGGGCAGGCCAACACTCCACCGCATTGCTGGTGGATGAAATGCTCACCAGTCGCGAAATCGTCGTGAAGGCGGTCGGGCCACAAATCGCGGGTATCACCGGTGTGTCAGGTGCCACCATTCTCGGAGATGGTCGGGTTGTACTGATTCTGGATATGCCATCGCTGGTGCGCCAGCAGCAACCGGTCAGTGATGCGCCGACGATCGATGCTGACGAACCGACAGAGCCGCTGATTCTGGTCGTGGATGATTCCATTACGGTTCGGCGTGTGACCGAGCGATTCCTGAAACGTCATGGATTCGAAGTGGCGACTGCGCGTGACGGTATGGACGCCGTGAGTGTGATTCAGGATCAACAGCCCGCGGTTATTCTGTTGGATATCGAGATGCCGCGCATGGACGGATTCGAGTTCGCCACACACGTTCGAAACGACCCGCGGTTTGCCGATACACCAATCATCATGATTACGTCGCGCAGTGGCGAGAAACATCGCGCCCGCGCGATCGAAATCGGCGTTAACGACTATCTTGGTAAGCCGTACCAAGACCATCAACTATTGGATGCCATCCGGCTGCAATTGGAGCGCGTGTAATGGCTGCGGCAACCGAAGAGCTCTATAGTCTGCTCGTACCGTTGAATGAAGACCGGTTGATTGTGCCGCGAGCGTGCGTCGCTGAAGTCGTTCGGCTTTCGCAACCGGAGACGGTTGCCGGCGGTCCTGATTGGCTGGTCGGCTCACTGGATTGGTCTGGCAGAGCGGTGCCGACGGTATCGTTCGAATCGATGATGGGCAGATCATTGCCCGAGCTGACGAGCCGGACTCGAGTGGTGATCTTTCATGCAACCACCGGAAATATTCGTGGTGGTTACTACGGGCTGCTGACGCAAGGGTTTCCGCAGCTTGTCCGAGTGAATCGGGACGTGCTGAAAGTCGACACGGCGAAACAGTATGAGGTCGATGACCCGGTCGTCACTCGGGTACGAATGATCAATGAATACCCGCTAGTACCGGACTTGGATGTGATCGAAGCACGGCTGGCGGAGCTCTCACTCTAGGTCAGATCGCCCCAAGCATATTGGACGATCGATAGAAGACTAATCGCCGCGGTTTCTGTCCTAAGCACTCGTCTACCGGCGCGCACCGGTTGCCACCCCGCAGCATCGCACTGGCGAATCTCGTCCTCGCTGAGGCCACCTTCTGGACCAACCAGCAACGCGACGCTGGCCGCGGCAGGCGTCTGTAGTCGCTCGCGCAGTGGCACCGTCGCAACAGGGGAGGCAACCAGTCGGACGTCGGCTATCGTATGCTGCAAGCTAAGATCGAGGGTCTCTGGACTGTGTATCTCGGGCAACCGCACGCGACCGCATTGCTGGCAGGCACCGATCGCAATCTTTCTCCAGTGAGCGAGTTTGTGGTCAGCGCGTAGCTCGTCCACTCGCATAGCCGAGCGCTCGGTTGCTACGGGTCGAATCTCATCGACCCCGAGTTCGACAGCCTTCTGGATGACCCAGTCGATCTTGTTCGAGCGGGACAACGCTTGCAACAGGGTGGTTCGTACCGGTGAGCGATCATCTACGACTGTCAGCGTCCCGATCTCAAGTTCCGCGTGACGCCGCGCTAGCTGCGCGATTCGCGCTTCGCCGGTTTTGCCGTCGCGATCGAACACAGTCAGCGAATCACCGACTCGCGCACGCAGCACCCGACCTAAGTAATGCGCGTCGTCAGCGTCCAACGTATGCGCGGTGTTGTCGCCAAGAGGACCTTCGATGAACAGTCGTTTCATGCGTCGAGTTTGACCCATAACGGCTGCGTCCGCACCATAGGTGAATGCAGGAAACTAACGCCAGCAGTGGGTTGATCGTTGATTCGGACACTGGGCTTGTGGCGCCCGCCCGCCAATGCACGAGCCCGAACCAAGACCAAAGACCGCTCGGAATGTCAGTGGATTTGATTGTCATCCACTCGATTTCTTTGCCACCCGGGGAGTTCGGCGGACCGTTTATTGACAATCTGTTTTGCAACCGACTGGATGCGAGCGCGCATCCGTATTTCGCGGATATCGCAGACCTCAGGGTGTCGGCCCATTGCATGATCCGACGCGCGGGCGACGTTGTTCAATACGTGCCATTCCATCAGCGCGCTTGGCACGCCGGTGTGTCCTCGTACTTAGGCCGGGATCGGTGTAACGATTTTTCGATCGGTATCGAGTTGGAAGGCACCGACACCGGGGCATTTGAGCCTGCGCAGTACCGAGCGCTTAATGCACTGATCGAGTCATTGCGGTTTGCCTACCCATCACTCGCCCAAGCGCCGATTGTCGGCCACAGTGATATCGCGCCAGGGCGCAAGACCGATCCGGGCGTCGGCTTCGACTGGACTCGAATACATGCAATCGACGCATTGGACAGTTAAAGTCGAACCATGAAGATTCTTGCGCTGTTCGTGGCACTGATTCTTGAGCGTATGGCATCGCAGCTTTTCCATTGGCGGGAATTGCGATGGCTCGATCCTTTGTTCGATGTGTTTTTGGTGCGTAGCCAGCAACTGAGCAAAGTGACGCCGTACATGTGGATCATTCTGGCGCTTGCGGTTGCCGTCACTCCGGTCATTGGTCTTAGGGTTCTTCTCGATGAAGCTTGGCTGGGTCTGCCGTATTTTCTTTTATCGGCGGCAGTCTTGTTCCTCTGTCTCGGCCCTGAAGACATCGGCGAGGAGGTCGACCGATGGTCGGCCGCGGTGCGCTCTGGCGATGAGGAAGAAGAACGTCGGAACGCCAAGGCACTGCTTGAACGCCGGTTTAAAGATCGAGAATCCGCACGCGATGCGGTAAGTGGCGCGGTTTTCGTCCAAGCGAACAACCGAATGTTCGCCGTGATATTTTGGTTTGTGCTCCTGGGGCCGGTCGGCGCATGGTTGTTCCGTGTGTCGGATCTTGCGCGGCGTCGGGCGCTATTCCAAGCCGCACGAAATGACGAAAACTCCGAAGTCGCCCCCGATTGCGAGCGACGCGGTGATGATGTGCATGCATTGCTCGCTTGGATTCCCGCGCGATTGACGGCGCTCGGGTATATGTTCGCGGGTAACTACGACGAAGGCAGGTCCGCCTGGCAGCAACTGGACACCTCCGACAGCATCGGGCGGCACAACGAACGGGTGTTGGAATCGGTGGGTACCGCGTCTCTAAACCTTGTGCAATCCGAGGACGAGCCGGCGACCGATTGGGCGATTCGCTCCGCACGCTGCGCAAAGAACCTCGCGCTTCGAACGCTGTGGTTCTGGCTTGTTGGGGTCGCGTTGCTCACCATCGCTGGGATTGCCATTTGAGGGTCATCGCCTTTGTTGCGGCGCTGCTCCTGACCCTTACAGCGTGCGGCGATTCGACTCGTTTGGTGAATCAGGAACCCGTCGAGAAGACACCGCGCATCGTGTCACTCGCCCCGCATATCGCTGAGCTTGTCTTTGCGGCCGGTGCTGGCGATTACCTGGTCGGTGTCAGCGCCTATTCGGACTATCCGGCCGAGGTCCAAGCCTTGCCTGTGGTTAGCGATGGATTCTCCCTGAATGTGGAGGCTTTGCTGGAGGTGCGGCCGACCATCATCCTCGCATGGCAGGGTGGTGGGCAGAGTCGCATGGTGGCACTTGCCGAATCTCTCGGCATTCCGTTGGTGCGAGTTCCCGGAGAGCGTGTGGAGGACATTGCATCGGCGCTGCGCCAGATTGGGCGAATTGCCGGCACATCGAGTACTGCCGAGGCGGCAGCGCAAGCATTCGAGCGAGCGCTACGTGAGCTTGAGCCTGCAGCGACAAGCGTCAACGTGTTCTACCAGATCGGACAGCAACCGCTGTACACCGTCGGTGGTCGACACTTCATATCGGATCTCATCACGCGTTGCGGCGGCCGCAATGTCTTCGAGGATTTGACCGAGGCGGCACCAGCAGTGTCGTTGGAAGCGGTGATCGCTTCAGATCCGGATGTCATCCTGACTGGGGAAGCAGCCGTCGATGATGCGCGCAAGTTGTGGGCGCAATGGCCCAGTATGCAGGCGGTAGCCAACGATCACGTACTCGGCTTGCCGGCCGATATAGTGACCCGCCCGGGGCCGCGACTGGCGGATGGGGCAGCCGCCGTCTGCGCGAAGCTACGTTCGGCTACTGAAGGTGATCGTTAGTCGCTTTCGGTTTGGCCGCGCACGCGTTCTGAATGCCACAGCACCTCTTCGCCGCCACCGGTCCGCGCCAACACACGCGCGATCACAAACAAAAGGTCGGAGAGTCGGTTGAGATAGCGCAGCAACTCGGGATTGATGTCTGCGTTTCTCGACAAGGTCTGCACGCGCCGCTCAGCACGACGGCTGATGGTACGTGCGAGGTGACACGAGGCCGCCGGAGGATTGCCACCGGGCAGAATAAACTCCTTTAGCGCCGGAAGTTCCTCATTGAACCCATCGAGTTGTTGTTCCAGGCGCGCCACGTAAGCGTCCGTGATCACTTTGTGACCTGGAATGCAAAGTTCTGCGCCGACATCGAACAGATCGTGCTGGACATCGGTCAGGCAATTGACGATCGCCCGATTGTTCAGTTGATAGGACAGGACCATGCCGATCGCGCTATTGGCTTCGTCGACAGTGCCATAAGCCTCGACGCGATCGTCGTCTTTCGCCACGCGCGAGCCGTCGCCAAGGCCGGTTTCTCCGGCGTCACCGGTACACGTGTAAATCTTGCTTAGCCGATTGCCCATGCTCTTTCCTGTCTTACCACTGATAGCGTAGCTGTACGGTCGTTGTGCGGCCGAGTTGATTGAAGCCTGCTGCCGTCTCGTAACGCTCGTCGCCAACATTGTCGATGCGCGCGGTCAATGATAGTGCGTCGGTGAGCGCAAATCGCCCGGCCAGCGCGATCAGATTAAATCCTTCGAGCGCGATGCCGCCGAAGTCCCGCCGACTGTCGCTCGAATTGACCGACAGGTCGACACTGTGCGGACCAAATTTACGCGCGATCTTCGCTGTCGTGCTAACGCGCGCGCGGCGCAGCAGTCGTGTGTCGGCAATCGCATCTCGTGCGTCCTGGTAAGTCACGCCGAGCTCAACTTGCCAGTTTTCATTGAGCCAACGCGCATCTGCGGATATCCCCTCGATCTCCGCTTCGGCGATGTTAAACAACTGAAAGGTCACGAAATCGAACTCGATCAAGTTGTCGATATCGGTGCGGAACGCCTCAAGCCCGAGTCTCCAGCCATTGTCGGTTCGGTAAATGGCGCGGAGCTGCAGCTGCTCGGCGGTCTCAGCCTCAAGATCTTGATTGCCACCGAATCCAAAGCGATCCGTCATGTCCGGTGCACGGAATGCGGTGCCGGCGTCGATTTGCAGTGTGAGCCGCTCGTTGACGTCAATGCCAAACCCGAGATTCCACGTCACTTCCGACCCGAATGCATCGTGATCGGTTGCGCGAACCGAAACCAATCCTTGCCAACGTTCCGCCTGATACTGGTCTTGCAGATACAACGCCCGGATGTCCGCGTCTTCATCGAACGCGAGACCAAAGGACAAGGATTCGGCTTGTTCCTCGGCGAGATAGGCGCCGGCGACCAGCGTGTGGCCACCGCCCACATCAATGGTGTTTTGCCAATCGAGGGTCAGCCGTTCGCTGTTGAGGAAGTCAGGTGATTCGCGTTGCGCCAAATCGTCTTCAAATCGCCCCACGGCGACTTTGGTTCGCCAAGTGTCGGAGACACCGCGCTCCCATGAAACGGCACTGACTTGGTTTTCAAAAGACTGGCTAACAGGGTTTAGGAAAAAATCGCTGTACTCGGCGTCGCCGTCAGCTTGCCAGTGGCTGGCCTCGAGGCGACCACCGCCAATAAGGGTTGCGAAAGACAGTCGCACACTCGTGTTGTCGTAGCCGCGATCATTGGCATCGCCAACGCGTGTTGGGATTCCACCGGTGCGCAACTGATCGGCACTAATCCGGAACACGGTGTCGCCCGACCGATATCCCCATTGCAGCCCTGCGCGCTCGGTGTTGTTCGTGCCACCGCCAATACTGACCGCTCGCTCTGGCGTATCGCCCGTTGTGACAATGTTGATCACGCCGCCGATAGCATCGCTGCCATAAAGTGCCGAGCGGGGGCCGGTCACGAACTCGATGCGTTCGATTTGCTCTGGCGTAACATTCTGAATCGCTGGAACCCCGATGGCCGCCGGGTTCATCCGCACGCCGTCGAGGAGCACCAGCGTGTGGTTGCTTTCGGTACCGCGCGTGAAGATCGAGGTTTGTTGCCCGGGGCCACCGGTGCGGGCGATGTCGATACCCGCGAAATAGCGCAACAACTCTAAGCTGTCGGTCGCACCGCTGCGCAAGATATCGTCGCGCGTAACCACCCTGACGTTAGCGAATGCCCCATCTAAATCGGTTTCGGTACGCGTAGCGGTGGTGACGATGATCTCGTCGAGCGTTTTCGGTGTTTCATCGGCGTGTGCGCACAAAGCTAGGAGCGCTGCCGACGTGGCTAAGAGTGTTCTCATTTTTCGTGTCCCCCGGTACTCACCCGTACCGTTGCATTGGTGTTTCACCGACGGCGTGGACACGAAAAAAAAGCTCGGTCGAGTCTCCTCGTCCCAACTTTCAGGCGCCCACCGCACCTTCGGCATGTAGCTTGGGGCCGGTCTCCGGACTGACGAGTCGACCTGACGGTCTGCTTCGACACCTTCCCCCGATTCGCGGTCGGAGTGGTTGGCATTCGAAATGCCCAGTCGAAGCTTGTGCTCGATCACCGTTGCGGGGGCAGTGTCGGAATGGCGCTGCGCGCGCACCGACTTCCCGTTCATCCTTTGCTCAAGGATTCACCACAAGCGCGGCAAGCCTAGAAGCTGCGACTAAGCGGTGTCAAGCAAGATCCCTCTGGTGCACGTGCGACTGGGTTACACTTGCAGCTTTCGCGAAGGAGATGCGCAAACGTGGATCAGGAAGCAAGTGCGTTTCTCGCAACGGCGCTGGAAGCGGCGAAGTCGGCGGCAGATGTCATCCGAGCGGGTTACCAGGGGCGGTTTACGGTCAACACCAAGGCGGATCTAACGCCGGTGACCGATATCGATATCGCCGCCGAGCAAGCGATCGCCTCGGTGATTCGGTCGAGGTTCCCCGACCATGGATTTCTCGGTGAGGAGACCGGTGAGACCGAGACTGAAACCGAATTTCTGTGGTTGGTCGACCCCATTGACGGCACGAAAGCCTTCGTTCGCGGCTATCCGTTCTTCTCGACTCAAATCGCGTTGATGCGCGATGGTGAATTGATCCTCGGCGTGTCCAGTGCGCCCGTGCAAGGGGATCTGGCCTATGCCGAAATCGATGGCGGTGCTTGGCTCAATGGCGAGCGATTGCAGGTCAGTGACATCTCTTTGCTGGAAGAGGCAGCGGTGTCGTTAGGCAATGTGCATTCGCTAGCGAAAGGGCCGGGTTGGACTGCGATTGGTGAGATCGTCGCGCGTTGCGGCCGAATCCGCGGCTATGGTGATTTCTTGCACTACCATCTGCTGGCACAAGGCTGCATCGACGCGGTTATCGAGTCCGACGTGAACATTCTCGATGTAGCGGCATTGTCCGTAATCGTGACCGAGGCGGGCGGGGTGTTCACGGACATCGACGGGGGCCGTGTGCATCGCGATACGCGATCCGTTTTGGCCGCGAACCCGGCGTTGTACGAGCGCTTGACCGGTATGTTGCACCCGGTCCTTGATGTCCCGTAGCGGCCGGCGCGACCCGAATACTTAGGCCGTAAGTCAGGTGCGGAAATCCCGGCTAGCTAGCGAGCTCAGGAACAAACCAGGGTCGTCCGCCAACGTCGAAGTCACGTACCGGCACACCGTACAGCTCAGTGACGGTCGTCGCGGTAATCAATTCTTCGGCGTCACCCAGTTGCCAGGTGCCATCGCCACCTAGGATTAGCACTCGGTTCGCATAGTGGCGGGCAAGGTTCACATCGTGCATCGCACTGACAACGCTACCACCGCGAACACGAAAGGCATCCAGACATGAGAGAACTCTAGCGCTGCCGGCGGGATCCTGATGACTCAATGGCTCGTCGACCAGCAGCAATGGTGTGTCTTGGACTAATGCTTGCGCCAGTGCGACGCGCTGTCGCTCCCCGCCGGAAAGCTGAGTGATCGGTCGTGCGGCAAGCGCGGTCAGGTCAAGCGCCGCCAAAGCTGATTGCGCAGATCGAAAGTCGTCATCGGTTGGGGATCGCCAGGGACCATGGTGCGGATACCGACCCAGCAACACATGGTGCAACACGTCGTTGTCGAATGCGTCTTGCTGATGTTGGGTGACCATCGTCACCGCGCGCGCTCTGTCTGGGGCATCGTAAGTGCTGAAATCCCGACCGGACCAGGTCATATCGCCGGACAGCAAGACCTGCAAACCAGCTAAGGCGCGCAATGTCTGGGTTTTGCCGGCACCATTCCTGCCGAGAACCGCAAGCCAATCTCCGGCGCCTACAGAAAGCGACAGCTGGTCGACCAGCACTCGACCGGCGATGCCGATGTTGGCGCTGTTGACGGTCAGGGTGGGCGTGGGTTGCGCGGCGTGCATGCGATCAGCTTAAGCGATCTTACGCAAGGCACAAAAAATTAACCCCGGCAGAGCCGGGGTCAGGTTTTCTTCTTATTATTGTTGTCTGGCAGTCGTTCTGCTTGTACTCGCCGGCCTGTCGGCTGGCGTTTCTTTATTATTCGCCGTTCTTATTGTGTCGGGTATCCGAACGCGAACGTGGCGGCTCCCCCTGATTGTATGACGTGCAGTACTGCCTGTTGCTTGGGCACTTGGGTTAAAGCAAAGCATGTGCCAGATAGTTAAAAAGCTAATAAAAACAATAGATTAGCGATAGCAGCGGGCGGCCAGATCGCGCGGCCGTAATGAAACTGTAAAAATCCCCGACAAACTAAGGGTTCAGCAAACCTTCGACACTGCGGAGCGTGCCTGCGTCAACGATTGCGAGCGGGTTGAGCAGTGCTTTAAGGTCATTAAACGGGTCACCATCGACCAAGATGAGATCGGCGACGAAGCCTGCCTCTACCAGCCCATGCTGGCTCATTCCGAGAAGATTCGCAGGTCTCCAAGTTGCCGCGGCCACCAACTCCCGATTGGGCACACCGAGCTGGCTGAGTCCTAGTAGATTGGCGTGCAGGCCGAGCGGAGCGGCGAATCCCGATCGGGTCGAACTTGCGATCAAACGCGAATAAACCGATGGCGGTATTTCATTGCTGCTCGCCGTTCTCGAGCGTTGTTGCAGACCGGCGAACAGGCGAGATTCGGTCAGGGCGCGGTGTCCGTCGCTATCGCGCGGCAATACGCCATCGGTGTCCAGCTGAAGGTAGCTGCCGGATGCGAGCAACAATGGCTCGATACTGACGGCATTCGACGGGACGTCTGCGTACAAGTGGACGCCGTAGGCGAGATGAGGTTGTCCCTGAATGCTATGCACGAGGGTATCGCTAGGCGCGTCCTGAATGGCATCGATGCCCTCTTGCAAGCGGCCATTTTGCGGAACGGATAAACGCGGGACAGCGGCAAGTGTCGATACGATCCCGCCGGCTTTGTGCACATTACTGGGTGGGGCGCTCTGATCGATATCGATGAGTGATGGCATCAGTGTCGAGTGCGGAAACTCGATAATGGTGTCGCCGGGCCACTGCTTCGACGGGCCGACCGACACAATCCGACCCGCATCCACTAACACGTCCTGGTTGGCAATCAGGCGCCCCGTCACTACATCCGCAACAAAACCGACTCGCAGAACGTATCGTGGGCTGTCAGCAAACACCGGTGTTTGAAGTGGTAGTGGTGTCGGCTGTAATACGGTTTGCCACGCGGTCAACGGCACCCGTTCGCTGGCGGGAGACGCGAACGTGCGTCGCTCTATCGAGCCATCACGCACGACGAAATAGCGATCACGGTCCTGCCATCGAATCGGACTGGGCGTTTGGTCCAGAGTTTCCGGCACCGCCTTGACGATCGTCTGCTCTGTTGGGAGTAGCATCTGCAGCGTTGCGTGGCCATCCGGTTCCGTTTCCCAAAACGTTGTGAGGATTCCGCGGGGTCGTGCGGTGGGAAAACGCAGCGGTCGCGAGCTGCGCACCAAAGTGACGGGCCGACCTGTTCCAAAGCGTTGCCGAATTTCGTACTGACCGGGTCGACTCTGGACATAGATCAACGCCCGCCCGTCCTGCGAGAACGACGGTTCGCGTGCTTCACCGTCCTCGAAGGAGATTCTCTGAATATCGACATCGTCGATACGCTGCTTCCAGATCTGCCAATTGCCGGATCGATTGGATTCGAAAACGATCGCGGGCTCGGCGGGATGCCAACAAGGATTCGCGTCAAGCCATGGCCCATCGGTCAGTTGCGTGAGTCGACGCGTCTCGACGTCGATGAGCCACAGGTTGCGATGGTCTGGCGCGACACCACCGACCGCAACGATCATGCTGCCATCTGGAGATACCCTCGGATCGCGAAATGTGTGCGTCGGTTCGGTCAGCGGCGTTGCAGTGCCGCCCGATGCAGGCATCGTCCACAGCCGCCCTTGCAAGCCCAAGGCCAGTGTTTCAGTAACCGGATTGAAGTCGACCGACAAGTCCGAGCCCTCGGTCAACATCAACTCGGTTGCAGACGCGCCGCTATAGGCCCAGAGGGCGAGCGCGACGATGATCAGGCGTTTAATGTGATTGCTCCGCCTGCAGGTACATGACCAATTCGCCTTCGACGGTCACTGTAAATTGAATCGGACGACAGCATACGAAACAGTCTTCGATGTAGGACTGGTCGCCGGCGGATGTATCGATAAACACGTCGATCTGTTCACCACAGTACGGGCACGATGCCGTGTGCTCATCCAGTAGACCGTTCATGGTTGCAGTCGTTCACCGGTCCAGACGCCAGACGCTCCCGATTCAATGGCGCGTTGGAACCGGGCACGGTCATGCACGCGCCCACTGCCTTCGACCCACAGTTCGCAATAGTCGGCCACAATGCGATAGCCGCCCCAGTGGTCAGGGCGGGGAATTTCTCCATCGCCGTGCGCCGCATTGCGCGCCTCGAACTGCTCCAGCAGCACGGCGCGGCTCCCGATCGGCTCACTCTGATCGCTAGCCCACGCGCCCATTTGGCTCAGCCGTGGTCGGGTCGCGAAGTAGGTGTCGTTGTCAGTTGCATCGAGCAGCTCGGCGCGCCCCTGAAGTCTGACCTGCCGACCTTGATGATCCCAATGGAACACCAAAGCAACTTGGCTATGTGCAGTCAGTGCCTGCGCTTTTCGTGATCGATAGTTGGTGAAGAAATCGATCGTACCGGCATCGGCATCAAATCGCTTGCAAAGGACAATTCGTGCGGACAGTGTGCCGTCGGCGTCGGTGGTCGCCAGTGTCATCGCATTCGGGTTTGGTTGGTTGCGCAGTTGACGCGCTTCCTCCAGCCACTGGCCAACGATTCGCATCGGATTTTCCGGCAAAACGTCGGGGAGAAAATCCGCCGCTACTTGGTCTGTCATCTCTTGCCTCTCTGGATCAGTGTCGGCCGCGTTCAACGGTGACCCCGCCGACGCGGCGAGGATCGGCTTCGGCGATCAGCTCAAGGGACGCGCCCAAGACTCCCGCCGCGCCAACGCCACCAAAATACATGTTGCTGTTGTTATGGCGCCGCGTTTCGCTGTGTGAGGGAGCGGTGTACTGCGCGCCAGGCTCGGCGTGAAGTATAGACGGATATTGGCTATTTGAAATGTCGGTATCTAACGCCATCTCTACGTGCCAACGGGGGGCTGCAATCGCTTCGGCAATTGATGATTCCCCGCTGAGAAACGGCACCAATGTTTGCAGCATCGCGCTCGTGATTCGATCCGCACCGGGGCTGCCGATTGCCAACACTTCGTCGGCGCGCCTCGTAACGGCCGGAGCCATATTTGTCGGGAGGACACTGCCCGGCGGTCCAGCGTCCAAGCCACGCCGATTGAGCTCGATTTCGCCGAGGCAGTTGTTGAGCCAAAGGCCGGTGCCTTCTGGAATCTCTCCACAACCATAGCCTGCTGATGCTGTGATCGCACAGGCTAAACCGCTACTGTCGGCGGCGGAGGTGTGGACGGTGTTAGCGCTTCGATAATGCGGCAGCTGTTGATGCTGTGCGGCATCAAGTAGTCCCCGAGTCGCCGCCGGAAGGTCGTCCGCGAAGTCGATGTTTCGGCGCCGATAAGCCAAGCAACGGTGCATTGCATCGACCGGGTCTTCGCCGGCTGCCGTCAAGTCCAGCAATGCTGCCAGCATGCTGCCGCCGATCGAAGGTGGTGGCGGCAACGCGAGGGTCCAGCCGTTGACCTCGCGTTGCAACGCGGCGCGAACCTCCGGCTTAAACGTGGCGAGATCTTGGCGGGTCATAGCGCCACCGCCTTGCCGAATATGGCTGACCAAAGCATCGGCGATCGCGCCGTCGTAAAACGCGCCAACCCCCTCGCGGGCAATCAAGTCGAGACTGTCGGCCAGCCCCGGCAAGACGATTTTGTCACCGGCATTGGCCAAGCGTCGCCCGTCCGGATGCAGCGCGCGAAACCCGATGTCATTGCGTCCAAAGATCGATTTACCGGAGTACTCAAGATAGTGGTGACACGCGGAAGGCAACGGAAATCCAACACGACATAGATCGACAGCAGGCTGCAAACACGTCGCCCATGGAAGATCCCCATAGCGTCGATGTAACTCGGCAAGCGCTGCCGGCGTGCCTGGCACCGCGACGCTTGCGGCACCGACCACGGTCGTGACGCCTCCGCCGTACTCCATCCGAACGGTTTCGCCGCTGCCGCTCGGCGCGCGCGTTGCGCCAAGTCCTGGCACGCGCGCGTAACCGTCAATACACAAAGGGGTATCGCTTGCTTCCCACACAGTGATGTACGCGCCACCGGCGAGCGCGCAAACGCCAGGTTCGGTGTTGACGCTAACGAACGCAGCAGCGATCGCCGCATCGACCGCATTGCCGCCGTCGAGAATCACTCGGGTGGCTGCATCGGTGGCAGCGGTCGAGCTGCTCGCGACAGCGACGTCACGTTGTTCTGTGAAGTTTGTGCCGGGCATAGTTCGGAATGGTTGCACGGCTTGTTTTTGCTGTCACGTCAGGTCCCCAACCAGTTCAGCAGCTGTTCATTGAGCCCCTGTAAAGATGCAGTCGTGTCTCCGGGAAACCGAGGAGGTTCCCATGTTGAAAACCACTGCAATAATCGCGACCGTCGTGATCGCCATCGGTGGCACGGAGGCGGCTCAAGCGCACGATCGTGGTCATCATCGTGCGAATGGGCACGCCAAGGCCGCCGAGGTGCACTACCACCCAGGGCATCGTCGCTTCGAAAGGCGTGCGCAACGTCGAGCGGATCGCCGTGCATACCGCCGTCATTGGCGAACCAATCGATGGGTCGCGGATCACCGCCGGTTTCTCTACGACGGGCGCAGTATTCGGCACCGCCACGGACGCGGCGGTTGGCATTGGCATCGGGCGCCTCGCTATCGCTTTCACGCGGTCGGCCATCCGTGTGACCACGTTAGTCGGCACCGTCACCGTGGTGTCTGGTTCTACGGTCTAAATGATGCGCGTCGGGTCGGCACTATCGCCTATCACCTGCAGCCGCGGGATGACGACTGGGACGACTGAAACTCTGTGGGAACCACGCCGTTCGCGCGTGGTTCCCGCTTCGCGACATCGCTCGAAAATTGTGCGAACCTCAAACGGTGGCGTTCGAACCCGACAACGAGCACAAGCTGCAGGCGCTGATTCGCGCGATGCAGAGCGAGGCCCGCAAGAATGAGCAGCTTCTGGCTCGCTCACAGGAGCGCGAGCTATCGATCCTGACAGCCGACAACCTTCCTACCTTGTTTTCTCGACTCACCCACGGCCTGCAAGACAGTTTCGGCTTAGAGCGTGTGACGTTGGTGTTGTGCGATCCTGACCATGAAATTCGTCATTTGCTGATCGCAGATGGTGGGCCAGACGCGGTACCGCCTGAGGTTAAATTCTTCGATACGCTGAGCGGCGTTACACCGCAATACGCTGCGCTACATCGCCCGTGGCTCGGTCCGTTTCGCGCTGTCGATCACCAGTTGATTGCCGGTCGCGGAGACTACGGTAGCGTCGCGATTCTCGGTTTGCGCCGTCAGGGCAAGCTCATCGGTAGTTTGAATCTCCTGAGTGCCGACGAGAGTCGGTATCAGAGGGCGCTGGCGCGCGATTTTCTGGCGCACCTGGCGGTGATCGCTTCTTTTGCGTTGGAGAACACCGTCAATCGTGCCCGCCTGTTGCGCAGTGGTTTCACCGACGTGCTGACCGGTTGGTTCAACCGGCGCTACCTGCAGGTGCGGCTGAGCGAAGAGGTCGCGCGTGCGCGACGACATCGGTTGCCGTTGTGTTGTCTGTTTCTCGATATCGATCACTTCAAACGAGTGAATGACGAGTTCGGTCATCATGCAGGCGATGTCGTCTTGGCCGAATGCGCGCACAGAATCGATGCGCAGATCCGGTCGAGCGACGTGGCGGCGAGATTTGGTGGCGAGGAGTTCGTGATTCTTCTGCCTGAGACGGAGGTTGAGGACGCCATGGCGTTGGCCGAACGTATCCGCTCTGCGGTCGCGGAACGATCGGTGGAAGTGCAAGGGGAGGCGCCACTATCGATCACCGTATCCATCGGCGTTGCTCGTGCGCTGCCGTACGAGGCGTCCGGAGATCTAAAAACTTTAGGTGAGCGCTTAATCAAGCGAGCGGATCTTGCGATGTACGCGGCGAAATCCGCGGGGCGCAACCAAGTGTGCGCTGCTGCAGACGCGGCCGAGCAAACTACCGAGCCTTAGTCCGGGAGTGAGCGGTAGCGTCGCCGTAGCAGATAGAGAAACAGAGGTACGCCGAGCAACGCCGTCAGCGTACCCACCGGTAGCTGTCGGGGTGCCGCTACAGTTCGCGACAGTGCATCAGCGAGACAGAGTAATGCGCCCCCGGCCAGCACGGCGGCCGGCACCAAGCGGCGATGTTGCACGCCGGTAAAGTGACGCACCAAATGCGGCACGACGAGACCGACGAA
>JBCAZH010000051.1:0-4928 GCA_038533155.1 Pseudomonadota bacterium
TGATGCATGTGGGAAGCACCTCGTGTTCAATGTCACGACTGAAGATCGAGTATTCCGACTGCAGAGCCGCGATGGCATGTACAGCCGACGCGCGAGTTAGTGTTTCGGCGGACGCTTCGGACAAGCCGATCGCGCGAACTTTGCCTTCGCGCACCAACTCTGCCATCGCCTCGACAGTGACCTCAATCGGAGTCGACGGGTCAACCCTGTGTAAGTAATACAAATCAATGTAATCGGTCTGTAGGCGTCGTAGCGACCCTTCGATAGCGCGCCGGCAGTTTTCTCGCGTGCCATCGACACCGATGAATGCGCCTGACTCAGGGTCACGCAATGGGCCGAACTTGGTGGCGATAAACACTTGCTCTCGACGCGATTTGAATGCCGCTCCAAGCAACTGCTCGTTGGTGCTGCCTAATCCATACATCTCAGCGGTGTCGAAATGAACGACACCAAGCTCCATGGCCTCGTGCAGCAAACGAACGGCCGCCTGTTGCTCGGTCGGCGGGCCATAGAATTCCGACAACCCCATGCAGCCCAGTCCAACGACCGGTAGCTCAACATCAGTATCCCCAAGTGTTCGCCGTTCCATAGTGCCCCCTAGAAAAATCTGTTACGTACACGATTAATGAAAATCTTGGCCATAGATCCAAACTGTCTCCTCGGTCACACCCCCAAGTCCTTGCTGCTCCCACAGTTTTGTTGAGCCCAGCTTTCGAGCAACGCTGGCGCTGCCTTCGTTGCCGGCAACAATCGCGTGGATGACGCGCGACCAGCCGAGTGACTCCTTAACGTACTCGATGCACGCTCGCCCTGCTTCGGTCGCATACCCCTTGCCCCAATGCGATCGCATGATCGTCCATCCGATCTCCGGTTCAGGCCAACCCTCCGGAAACCATGGTCCGACACGTCCCACCCATTGACCGGTCGCCTTCTCCTCGACCGAGAAGAAACCAAAACCCCGAATTTGCCAATGCCCTATGACCATCGCCATGCTGCGCCAGGCGACTGATCGATCCATGACTTGCCCACCAAGATACCGAACCGTTTGCTCATCGGACATCGCAGCGGCCCAACCCTCGAAGTCGCGCTCGGGCTCTATAGCACGCAGAATCAGCCGCTCAGTTTCGAGTCTTGGAATTTCCATTTGGGTCCCTCATTGAATTCTCTACACCAACGATCGAATCGCCGGTATGCACCTGGAATGATAACCCGCCGGGCACTCCCCGCGCCGCAGGACGCTCAGAATGTCGACCTGCAGGTTTAACGGGTACACTGAACTCGAGCTAGAGCGAGATTGAGAATGACCACATCGTACCGCGCGTTGCTGCTGATCGTGTTGACGGGACTGACCGCATGCCATTCAGACGATTCGAGTTCGGAAGCCGCGGATATGATCATTACCAATGCCCGCGTCTACACGCTGAACTGGGGTGATCCCGCGCTGGATGGGACACCGGCAAACAACGCACCGTTCGACGGCAACCGCTGGACCCCAGATGCTGAAGCAATCGCGATTCGCGATGGTCGAATCATCGCCGTTGGATCGGCCGCCCAACTCCAATCTTGGAAAGGATCAGACACCCAAATCCTCTCGCTAAACGGCGCGACGGTACTACCGGGTTTGGTCGATTCACACACCCATATTTTCGAACTTGGCGCGTTACTGAATCGCGTGAACTTAACGGGCGTTGCGACGGAGCAGGCAGCGATACAAATCATAGCGGACCATGCAAAGTCGATCCCGGAAGGTGACTGGATTGTCGGCAGCGGTTGGGACGAAGGTGCGTGGGCAGATGATTACCCCGACAAAATCGCCTTGAGTGAAGCTGTACCTAATCATCCTGTGTACATGGGTGGCTTGCACGGTTTCGCGGGTTGGGCCAATCAAAGGGCGTTGGACATCGCCGAGATCGATGCCACGACGCCCATTCCTGTCGGCGGCGAGGTTTTGCTCGGAGATGACGGAAAACCGACCGGTATATTTCTGAATCGTGCCGTGACGATGATGACCGACGTTCTCCCCGAACCCACTGCGCAATCGATGAGACGGAATGCGCTTGCCGGGCTGCAGCAAATGGCCGAGGACGGCTACACGGCGATCCACGACGCGGGCGACGATATGTTGATGATGAGCGCGCTCGCCGCGTTGGAACGAAGCGAACAACTACCGATTCGCGTCTATGCAATGCTATCCCTGCGGGATGAGTATCTGATGCGAACCTGGATCGCCCGCGGACCGGACACCGACAACGACAGTCGTCTGGTCACGCGATCGGTCAAAGCCTACTACGATGGTGCGTTGGGATCGCGGGGCGCTCGACTGTTGGACGACTACTCCGATCTTCCAGGCCATCGTGGCGTCAGTGGATCCGGCTACGGTTTTGATGAAGCGTTGATGGCCGATGCTATGCGCTCTGGCTTTCAAATCGCGATACATGCGATTGGCGATGCGGGCAATCGCGAAGCCATGGATATTCTCGAACGTGTGTATGAGACTGCGCCGGAAACCAGACAGAACCGCCATCGGATCGAGCATGCGCAAGTCATCTCGCCAGACGATATGCCGAGGCTCGATGCGCTCTCGCTCATTGCATCGATGGAACCACCACATGCGATGGAAGACAAGACATGGGCCGAAGCCCGCCTCGGACCCCAAAGGATCCGCGGTGCGTACGCGTGGCGAACCATTCGTGAGACCGGCGCCGCATTAACGTTCAATGCTGACAACCCTGGCTCAGATCACAGTATCTTCTACGGACTGCACTCTGCAGTGACACGACAAGACAAAAACCGAGAACCTGCTGGCGGCTGGTATCCAGAGCAGAAGATGACCATCGAAGAAGCCATTCGCGGCTACACCACCTGGTCCGCCTATGCGAGTTTTCGTGAGGACAACGTCGGTGTTATCGCAGCCAACAAATGGGCTGATTTGACGGTTCTCGATATCGATCCGTTCGCGCTCGCCGGCGAAGCGCCCCACCAACTGTTGGAGGGGCAAGTGCTAATGACCATCGTGGACGGGCAAGTTGTCTACGACGCTCGAGACCGCGCCGCCGACTAATCTCAAAACGCCTTCCGAGCGTATCGCGATCGTAATCGGTATCGTTATCTTTATCGGACGCGCTTCACTCGCATCGATCGAGACGACCCATCCTTTGTCAGTGAAAATGCGCCAAACAACTTGCGCTCGATTGCGACATTATCGCCCACATCGAGCCGAAGCGTCGTCCCTCGTGTTTGGCGCCAAACCTGCTCATTAGAGAGCGTGATCAACAGTCGCTCCTGGCGGCTGTCGTCGAGGCTAACGATGGTCGATTCGATCTTGTCGAGATCCTCTGCCTGTACAACAGGCGGCAAACCGAACTCATCCTCGACGTCTAGCGAGTCGGTCTCCGATTTCGGTGCTATATCGGCAGCAGGCGCGGCTTCCTCCGCACCAACGGCTACCGAGTCGTCGACTGAATCGGGCTGCGTTTGCATTGCCCTCACCCATTCATCAAAGCAAGTCAGTCGTTCGACATCCGACAGGATACCGCCGCATTCCAGCCCACGTTCCATGTCAACACCGTCGCCACTCGCCACACCTGCTACGAGCGCGATGACAACCCACACTGGGCCCACACGCCGAATCGAATTGCGCAACGATCGCATCACCAACCTCTCCTATCAAACACCGCAGTGCCCCCATTCTACGCCGGCTTTTCTCATGACGCCCGCCGACCGACAGTTGGCCCATCCTCGGGTAACGATAGCAGCAACAATTCGGCCGCAGCTTGTGCATCACACAACGCTCGGTGGTGTTGTTTCAATGGAATATCAAATTCGCGGCACAACGCGTTCAGCGCATAAGACTTCAAGCTAGGGAACTTCTGGCGCATCGAGGCACACGTACATCGCTTCGGTAGCCGCAATCGATGGCCAACACGAGCAAACTCCTCCCGAACAAAGCCGTAGTCAAAGTTAACGTTATGCGCACAGAACACACTGCCGTCGAGAAAGGCGGCGAACTCTGTTGCGATGTCTGAGAATCGCGGGGCGGATGCGACCATATCGTCGCGGATGCCCGTGAGTCTGGTGATCTTTGCTGGAATCGAGCGCTCTGGATTTATCAAGGTTGAGAATTGATCAACGGTTTTTCCATTCACAATTTTCACCGCACCAATCTCGGTGACACGATGCGCGCTAGCACGGCCACCTGTGGTTTCCACATCAACCACAACATAAGCTTGCTGTGGGTTTGGCACCCACTCGACTTTTACCACAGACGTCGGAAATCCCACCTCATTCAGCGCAATGATCTGTCGCAACTGATGACTGCGAAGCTGATCGCCGGGTGTCTTCACCTCTACAAACGCCACCTTGCCATCTTCGATCAGCATCAGGTCGGGGTAGCCTTTCGTGTATGCGCTGAACGACTGACTCATGCGTCGGAGTACCGCTCCAATAGCCACCGGCGACGCGTGAGCGATCAACGCTTGAATAGCGTTAATAGTCCTTGTCCGCCAACGAAACACGCCAGTCTGTGCGCCGTGGTGCTGAATTGCCGATTGCAGGATGCGACGGATCGAGCGCTCCGACTCACTGAGATCTTGCAAGCGTTGTTCAATGACATCGTTATTTCTAACGTAGAACGTTTCGTCAATCAGTTGGCTTGGCAGACCTTCGAACGGCGAATAGGTTTTGGTCGACTCGAACAACAGATCCCAAAACAGTAGCCCAAACAGGCTCACCCAGAGTTCGTTCTCGGTGCGAAATGCTCTGACTCCACGCGATTCGTAATAGCGAGCCACGGCATACTCCGGTCGCCCGCGGTAGTACTCATCCAACTGGAGCGACTCCGACTGCTTCAAAAACTCTGTGGCCGCACTTCGCGGTTTCGTGTTGAAGTGTCGGTCGAGCGCATCAATCGCATAGTGGTAGGCACCATC
>JBCAZH010000051.1:5028-21736 GCA_038533155.1 Pseudomonadota bacterium
GTGCAGCCTGCATCGCGATTTAGCGAAGAAATACGCGGCCTCCGCGTCTCTCCGACTCTCGAATCGCGCCTCGAACTCTTCGAACTCGTTGGCTCGAACTACGCCGAGATCCCGCAAAGTGATCGGCGATGTACCTTTGGCGATCCGCCCAAAGTAAAGGAACTTACAGAACTCGAAAGTGTCTTCGTTAGCGATTCGTACGAGGTCAAATCGTGCTGCGTTGGATAAGAACCGGTCCGTCGGAACATGCCTAATGACATGTTCGATGCACGTCGACTTGGTCCAAGCGCGCTTGATTGCGGAGTCGTCCGCACACTCGATAATGCTCGCTTTGGGTAGACAGGCAAGAACGTCGCCAAGATCTCCGGAACTGAGTGTCTGAACGAAGCCCGCTGCCTTCAGCTCATTAATACGCTCCGCGAGCGCGCCGAGTTCGGGATACCGCAATTTCGGCAACTCAAACACCGTACCCTGCCGATTCAACAACCGGATGTACAAACACTGCGCAGCGCTTGGCAGTCTTTCAAAACTCTGCAGGCATGCTATTCGCGCCTCCGAGAGCACTGGCTGGTAGTGCTCCACGACAAAAGCCAGTAGCTCCTGGAAGTTCTCTCGGTAGTAGAAGACGGGAAGTGACCTCATCCTCTGTACTGTACATACATACAGATACTTTTTCAGCAAGACCGGCGACCATCATCGTGCGCTTGGGTTCGCCCTTAGCAGCGGCTACTCTTGTCTTGGGGCATAGGACGCGGGGACGTCAATGTGATTGTTCGCTCAACGAGGCAACGGGTAATAGTTACGGTGCTTTCGCTCGTACTCGCCGGAATCAGCGCCTGCGGCGGAGGCGGCGGGACCAGCGAGCCAGAACCGCCTCCACCGACCTCACCCGCACCACCGCAGCCACCGACAGGGTTACTCACGAACGAGCAGCTTGCGACACCTGCCGATAGCAATGCGGGGCTCGCTGACTCCGTATCGGGCGATTGGTTCGCTGCGAATGCCGAGATCGTGAGGTCGTTGACGGAAGATTCCGACTTTTCGGACCTCGGGTTCATAGATCCATTGGTCCGAAACAAGCGGCTCATATTGTTGGGCGAGAGTAGTCATGGCGTCGAGGAGTTCTCGAGCGCCAAGATTCGTCTCATCAAGTACTTGCATGAACAACAGGGCTACAACGTGCTCGCACTCGAAGGTGGCCTGTTTGACTGTGAGCGGGGGAACGAACTCCTAACCGAAGTCTCAGCGTTCGCCGCGATGCGCAGTTGCGCTTTTGGCGTTTGGCGGACCGACACAGTGCTTGAGCTGTTCGAGTATGTGCGGAGCACTCAGCTCACGGCGAATCCTCTGCGAATCACTGGCTTTGATGTCCAATCGAGCGGCGATCGAATCGGCGAGCGCCCAGCGCGGACCGCCGGCATGTTCCAGAAGCTTTCCCCTGCCCGCGCAGAAGAAGTCCTTGCGATTGAGCAAAACTACCGCAATCTTATCGACTCTGCGCTGGGCGCGAGTTCAGGAAGTGACCGGGGCATCGTTGATCTTAGAAATGCATTGCCGTTCTTGCAGAACGATTACGCGACACTGGCGGCAGAACTGCGCGCCAACATCGATATCGTCACAGCGGATGGAGAGTTCTCGGTGCGCGATGTTGAAATCGTCGCGCAGTACCTGCAGAGCAGTCCCTACTTCGCTGAACAAAACGCGAATCGATTTATGCTCGATTCCGGCGGTTTGGCGCGCGACCTTGGTATGGCGCGAAACCTGATTGCGTTAGCCGAGGTTATCTACCCGGACGAGAAAATTCTGGTGTGGGCCCACAATGCGCATCTACGGCATCAGGGGACCGGATTCTTGCCGGATGCGAACATGGGGAAGTGGGTGCACGATTCACTGGAGGCGCAGATGTATACGGTGGGTTTTTACATGTACCGTGGCTCGCATGCGTTTAACGACCGCAGCATCCAGACAGTATCACCGCCGCTGAACAACAGCCTGGAAGCGATCTTTCATACACGCAGGCTGGCTTGGTTGTTCTTGGACCTCGAGAACGCGGATACGGGACCCGGCAGCGAGTGGTTGCGGACGCCTACACCAACATGGGCATGGGGCCAGTTCCAAATCAACTTGCAGTTACACGACGAATACGACGCGCTGTTTATCGTCGACTCGGTGAATCCACCGAACTACGTCAACTAGCGAACATCAGCCGTACACTTAGAATCGCGTCGTCAATGCGGTAAGAAAAAACAGCTGGTTGGATGTTTCAGTAAGCGAACTGTCCGCCGCATCGCTCAGCAAACGCGACACGCCAACAACCGTCGTCGATCGCCAGCGCCGACCGACAGGAACGCTGATCAAGCCTTGAATACCGGTGCTCTCAATGCCCGCCTCAGCCTCGAAACGGGACAAACCACTGATTGCTGCCTCGGTTGACGTTACGCCATACAGGGCGCTCATGTACTGGCTGTCTGCAATCCGTAGGTTCGGCCCTAGCGACCAAAAGCCTCTAGCGCCCAGACGCTGGCGCATCGACGCCCCAAGATCGAGGTAGAGACCTTCGTGACCCGATCCTAACGCCTGCGCCAAAGTTGCATTTAACGCCCAGCTACCTCTCGCGAACTCCCATCCAACGCGAAGCTCAGCGGCTGTACCGAACTCTTCGATACCCTCCAAGTCATCCACCTCTCGATTGGCAAACCCAGGAGCAATCGAAACAAATACATCGTTTTGCTCCCCTCTCGCGCCGCGCTCACGCTTGAGATAGGTCCCGAACCCTTGCGGAATGTTGGCAAAGTGCTTAACACCCTGCTCGTCCGAATAACGAAAGTCAAAGTACGGAACAGGCAAGATCCTGTAGCTGTCCGAGCCCTGAAACTCTGGGTTAGCAATGACGGCGACCCCTACGTCTGCGGACCATCCGACCGCTGGACCTCGGTTGCCGGAAGGGCGATCAGACGAGGCTTGTGTCATCTCTTGCGCTTGCGCGGAAGCTGCAAGAACCCCAAACACGGCCGTCACTGTCAATGATCGAAGACGCTTCCATGAACTCACGTGCCACACTCCTACCAAAATTTTCGCTGAGTGTGTGTGCGCGCGTGTGAACTCGCTGTCACGAACCTGTGAAGCGCGCGTGAAAGTGGGCCTATTCGGTTCCTATGAAACCACCGGACTGGCGCGACCAGAGATCCGCATAGATTCCGCCGGATGCGATCAGCGTCTGGTGATCTCCCGTCTCGACAATGCCACCCGCCTCCAGTACTACCAAACGATCCAATGAGGCAATGGTCGATAACCGGTGCGCGATCGCGATGACCGTCTTGCCCGCCATCAATTCGAATAGACTTTCCTGGATCGCCGCCTCGACCTCCGAATCGAGCGCCGACGTTGCTTCATCCAAAATCAGTATCGGTGCGTCTTTCAAAAATACCCGTGCAATCGCGATTCGCTGGCGCTGCCCACCCGATAGCTTGACACCGCGCTCACCCACAAACGCATCCAACCCCACGCGACCCTGCTTGTCCTCAAGTGTCTGGATAAATTCCCAGGCCTTCGCACGCTCTGCAGCTTTGATAATTTCATCGTCCGAAACATCAGGTCTCGAATAGGCGATGTTCTCGCGAATAGAACGATGCAATAGTGAGGTGTCTTGCGTCACCACGCCGATCTGACTGCGTAGAGAATCCTGTGAAACCTCACTGATATCTCGGCCATCGATATAGATCGCGCCTCCCTCCAGATCGTAGAAGCGGAGAAGCACGTTGGTTAGGGTCGTCTTACCCGCTCCCGAACGTCCCACAAGACCAATTTTCTCTCCGGCTGCAATGTCTAACGACAGACTCTCGATCGCGCCTGAACCTTTCCCGTAGTGAAAGCGAACGTCTCTAAATGAGATCTCACCATTCGGAACTTCCAACGGAACCGCATAGTCCGTATCGATCACCGCTTGCTCTTGCGAAACCATCGAGGCGCCGTCATGGACAACGCCTATGTTCTCGAACAGCGCCGACAGCTCCCACATGATCCACTGTGACATGCCGTTGAGACGCAATGCCAAAGCGATAGCAATGGCGATAGCGCCTATCGACACCGATGCACTCAACCAAAGGCTGATCGCGAGCGCCGACACGGTGAACACGAGCACGATATTGTTGATGTAGACGCAGCTCTGCATCAAGGTCACCAATCGCATCTGTTGGTGTACCGTTGTCAAAAACTTATCCATGCCGTCCTGCGCGTAAACGGCTTCTCTTCCCGCGTGGGAAAACAACTTCACCGTCATGATATTGGTGTAGCTGTCGACAATTCGGCCTGTCATCAACGAACGTGCGTCCGCTTGCTTCTGACTGACGCGGGATAGACGCGGTACAAAAAAACGAACCGCGACCGCATAGATGACAATCCACACCAGGAAAGGGAGCACGAACCAAAGGTCGGCTTGCGCCAACATGATGACAATCGACAGAAAATAGACCACAACGTAAACCAAGACGTCGGTGACCTTCATGACCGTCTCGCGAACGGCGAGCGCGGTCTGCATAACTTTAGTCGCGACCCGACCGGCAAACTCATCTGCAAAAAAGGCAAGACTCTGCCCAAGCAGGTAGCGGTGCATTTGCCAGCGACCGATCATTGGGTAGTTGCCAAGCAATGTCTGATGAATAATCAGTGACTGAAGCACAACGGTGATCGGCAAGATAATCAGCAGGAATGCGCCCATCCACATGAGTCGCCCGCCTTCGCGCATCAGGAACCCTTCGCGCTCCGCCTCCGCCAGCCAATCGACCAACGAGCCCAAAAACCCAAACAACGCGACTTCGCCAATCGCTATGATCGCGGCAAGGACCGCCATCGCGATCAACCATCCCACTACTGGCTTGGTATAGACCCAACAAAACCCAACTAGCGACGATGGGGGCCGCCCAGCGTCACGCTCGGGAAACGGCTCAATACGCGATTCGAAAAAGCGAAACATCAGGCAGGTCCGCAATGCAGGGCGCCCTATGGTAGCGCAGTAGACTCGCTTCTAGGCAATCATTCGAAGGCCACGCCGGTGGCAAGTGCGGCATTGATCTGTTCGACACTCAATCCTAACGATGCCAAGACTGAGCGCGTGTCCGCTCCCTCGGAGTGTGGTGGTTCGGGTTGCGTGGTGGGCGACTCGGAAAACCGTGGCGCCGGTGCTGGTTGGACAACACCGCCCACATCGATGTAGGTCCTACGATCCTGGTGGTGTGGGTGCTTGGATGCTTCGGTCATATCGAGCACAGGCGCAAAGCAGACATCGGTCCCTTCGAGAACGTCCCGCCACTCAGCCTGTGTTCTTTTTTTGATTTTGGACGCAATCTCGTCTCGCAGCTGCGGCCATGCAGACCGATCGTGCTGCAGCGCAATCAGCGCTGTATCCATCTCGAGCAGCTCCAGGAGCAATCGAAAGAACTGCGGTTCGATTGACCCTATCGATATGTACTTGTCATCCGCCGTCTCGTAGACGTCATAAAACGGTGCAGCGCCATCCAATAAGTTCGCGTTGCGTTCCGATTGCCACAGCCCTAAAGGAGCCAGCGTATGGAACAACGACATCAGATGCGCCGAGCCATCCGTGATCGCCGCGTCGACAACCTGCCCCATACCACTCTGCTTCGCCGCGAGAAGCGCCGCGAGCATACCGATCACCAAGAACAGGCTCCCGCCTGCATAGTCGCCGATAATATTCAGAGGTAGGCTAGGTTTATCACTCGGACCGATAGCGGCCAGTACACCGGTCAACGCAATATAGTTAATATCGTGCCCCGCGGAATGACTCAGGGCACCGGACTGCCCCCAACCGGTTACACGGCCATAAACCAACTTCGGGTTGCGTGCCAAGCAAACATCGGGACCGAACCCGAGGCGTTCTGCCACTCCAGGCCTGAAACCTTCGAACACGGCGTCGGAGGATTCCAAAAGCTTCAGTAGAATCTCGACGCCTTCAGGCGTCTTCAGATTCAGGGCAATCGAGCGCTTTCCCCGCATATTCGTATCGTGGGCCGCTGGCGGTGCAACACCCGACGGTTCGGCCGCACGCTCAACCACGATAACGTCCGCGCCCATGTCCGCGAACAGCATCCCTGCGTAAGGGCCAGGCCCGATCCCGCGAACCTCAACAATACGCAAACCGTTCAATGGCCCCATCAGGCAAACCTCACATGCTGATTCAGGGGCAGTGTCCGATATCGCTCGCCGGTGAGCGCGAACAGCGCATTTGCCAACGCAGGTGCGGCTGGCGGCACGCCAGGTTCACCGATGCCCCGTATACGCGCGCCGTTCTCCAAAACGACGGTTTTGATGACCGGAGACTGATGAAATCGCATCACAGGAAAATCGTGGAAATTGGATTGCACGACCTTGCCGTCTTCTACCGAGATCTCGCCCATCATCGCTGCAGACAGACCAAACACCAAACCGCCTTGCAGCTGCGCTTCGATGTTGCTCGGGTCCAAAGCCACACCGACATCCGCCGCGATGTAGGCGTTCACTAAACGCACTCCACGGTCGGAGTGGGCAACCTCAATCACTTGTGCCACCGGCACGCCAAATGACATCACGAATGCGATCCCTCGAGCATGGCCTGTAGGCAAAGACTGGCCCCACCCAGAAAGGTCACCGACCGCTTCTAAAACAGCTCGGCTCACTGGGTCGAATACGAGATCCAAGCGAAGGTCGAGTGGATCTCGGCCGGCCGCGTAAGCGAGCTCATCCAGCATGCTTTCGTGAAAGAACCCGTTTTGAGAGCCGCCGACGGAGCGCCAGTAAGTCAGCGGCAACATAGGCTCGGCGCGATAACCTGTCACCCGATAGTTCGGAATGTCGTAGGGTTGATCCCAAGCCGCCTGAACGATCGTACCGTCCGATCCCATGGCCGGGAGTCCAATCCTACCCAATTGAGACGCCATGACCGAGTCTGCCGCGAGCTTCAGATCAAACGCGTCAACCGAGTTTCCCGACACCGATCCACGAAACCGCGCAACAGCGGCCGGACGATACTGATCGTGCGTCATATCCTCTTCGCGCGACCAAGTCAGATTAATGGGCGTCCCGGGCAGCGCGCAGGCAATCTCGACAGCCTGGCGAACAAAGTCCATTTCATTTCGACGTCCGAACCCCCCACCCATGTACGGCGTGTGAATAAAAACTTGGTCGCGAGGGAGTCCCGATAGGTCGGCCGCGTCTTTCAGCGCTTGCGTGGGGTTTTGATTTCCTGCCCAAACATCGAGTCGATCTGGCCGCAACCACGCTGTCGCGTTCATCGGTTCCATCGTGGCGTGTGCCAACAGCGGGACTCGATATTCAGCTTCTATCACGTCCGCTTCGGCGAGCGCAGAGTCCACATCGCCATCATCTCTAAACTGACTGTCCTGCGACCTCGCGCCGAAAGCACCTCGAGTTTGCTGCAAAATCTCATCCGAGCTCGGCGGATAACTCGCGGCTTCCCATTCAAAAGAGAGCGTTTTCGCAGCCTGAATGGCTCGCCAGGTATTGTCAGCGACCACAGCTACCCCATCGGTCAATGGCACCACGGCATCAACGCCAGGCATCGTCTCCGCCGTATCGGCGTTGTACGAGCGCATCTTGGCCCCGAGGTTAGGATTTCGGCGTACCGTCGCAAACCGCATCCCAGGCAATCGCGTATCAATTGCATACTCGGCGCGTCCCGTCGATTTGGCCGGAATGTCGACGCGGGCTTGAGACCTCCCGAGCAAACGCCATTCTGATGGCGCTTTAAGTTTAGGATCTTCCGGCAACGGAATTCGCGCAGCCCGTTCGGCGAGTGCCGCATAGCGAATGCGACGCCCGTCTGGCGCAAGGACTTCGCCGGATTGTGTGACCAAATCACGCTTCTCCAGGCCGAGCTGTTCCGCCGCTGCAGCCACCAACACTTCTCTTGCTGCTGCCCCAGCGATCCGCATTTTCTCGAACCCATCCGGAACCGAGGTCGAGCCACCCGTAATCTGCATACTCAAGAACTTCGCCGGGACGCGCATAAAATGCCGAGCACGCTCAGCCGCTGGGCTGGTATCGGTTGGCGCATACGGAACCGCTTCCTCGAGCACCACTGCATTAAAGTAGGCCTTTGACGCAGGGCCGTGAACGACCGTGACCTGGTCGAGATCAACGTCCAACTCCTCGGCCACCATGGCTGCGAGTGTCGTATGCACGCCTTGCCCCATCTCCGCCCTCGGCGCAATGACGGTGATCCCTTCGGCGCCCAAGTGGACGTAGGGCGTTAGCGCCGCCTCTCCCGCCTTCAGCTGATCCAACAGCGGGTTCTTGTGCGGCCGTTTGTACTGCCAATACCCGAAAACGACGCCACCCGCTACGATCCCGGACCCGAGCAGCAACGTCCTCCGAGTGATCTTGCCTAGCCGACTCATGTATCAGACTCACGTAACAAACTCGCCGCCCGCTTCACTGCGGATCGAATGCGGGGGTATGTCCCACAACGGCAAATGTTGCCCGACATAGCGGCATCGATTTGTGCGTCACTGGGCTCGGCGTGTCTCGCCAAAAGCGCCGCGGCACTCATAATCTGGCCGGACTGGCAGTACCCACACTGCGCTACTTGTTCCTCGATCCAGGCCGCCTGCACCGCGTGCAGCGCGTCCTCGTGACCCAACCCCTCGATCGTCACAACGTCGCCCTTCACAGCCGACACTGGATAACTGCAAGACCGAATCGGATTGCCGTCAATATGCACTGTGCAGGCGCCGCACGCGCCGATTCCACAACCATACTTCGTCCCGGTGAGATTGACGATGTCTCGCAATACCCAAAGCAATGGCATTTCCGACTCGACATCAACTTGATGCAATTCACCGTTAATGGAAATGGTCTGTGTCATAGCCTGCTCCGTGAGCCGAATCGCGGTTATTGGTCTCTGCGCCCAATACTACCGTGTCGCTCGCCATGTGACTCCTTTTCGAGATCCCAGCTCCGCCTACGGAAGAAACGGACCGACAGTCGTCGCACTACGGCGACAACAGCGCTTTGTTGCAAAGATTCCCGAAAAGCAATCTGCTAGCCTCAAAGCCATCATCGTGGCAGGGGCACCGCAATGCGTACAACTTCAGTCCGACTGGCAGCATTGCTCAGCATAGCGCCACTCCTGTGGGCGTGTGGTGGTGGCGGCGGAGGTGGAACCGTCACACCACCGACAGTGGTTAACCCTACCTTGTCGATCGCAAACGCCAGTGTGACAGAAAGCACCAACGGTGACGCAACCATGACGTTTACCGTCTCGGTGGGTGGTGCGTTACCAGCAGGCGCGAGCTACGCCGATGCGAGCGTCGATTATGCGACCGTCGCGGATACCGCGTCCGCGGGTAGCGACTTTGTGATGACCAGCGGTACCCTGCAGCTCCCATCGGGTGTCACAAGTGCAACCATCGATGTCCAAATCATTGGCGACAGCGATATCGAGCCGGATGAACAATTCCTTTTGGAGCTATCATCACCGGTCAACGCATCGATTGCGACGAGTAATGCGGTCGGCGTGATTCGAGACGACGATACACCGATCGCATCGTTCGGTCTTGACCGGCGCCCCGATAATCAAACCTGCATCGCACCGGCTCGACCTATCGTCGGATCCACCGTGCAGTTTGAGGACCCTTACCCGAATCTCCCATCGTTCATTCAACCGACCAAGCTGCTGTTGGAACCCGTACCCGGCGGTCGCTGGTTCGTGTTGCAGAAGACCGGACAGATTTTGACTTTCGATCCAACGAGCGCAGCATCGTCGAGTGAGTTTTTTGATCTCAACGATACACGGAACCTTAGAACCAGCTCGGAGGGTGGACTACTCGGCATGGCGTTTCATCCTGACTACCCGATGACGCCGGAGGTTTTCCTTTCCTACACGATCAACCACACGGGACCCGCAATGCGCAGTGTGGTGTCACGACTGACGCTCGACGATTTGCAATCGCCGGGCGCCGGGACCACAGAAGAAGTCTTGATTGAAATCGATCAAGACTTTGACAACCACAACGGCGGCGATATTGCGTTCGGACCTGATGGACTCTTGTACATCGGCCTCGGTGATGGCGGAAGCGGCAACGATCCACGTCAACGATCACAAGACAATTCGCGACTGCTCGGTGCGATGTTGCGAATTGACGTCGAAGGTACAGGCGCCGGCTACAACATTCCGTCCGACAACCCGTTTGCTACAAACCCGGTGTGCGGCCCCTCGGACAACAGCGCGGCATGCCCAGAGATTTACGCGTGGGGATTACGCAATCCCTGGCGCTGGGCCTTCGACTCACAAAGCGACGCACTTTGGTTGGCCGATGTGGGTCAAGGCGCACGCGAAGAGATCAATTTGATCGAACGCGGCGGCAACTACGGATGGCGTTGCAAGGAAGGCACGAGAGACACGGTCAACTCCGGCGACTGTGAACCCGACACGCTCATCGACCCTGTGACCGAATACGACCGTTCGTTCGGAAGCTCTGTAACCGGTGGTCAGGTGTATCGCGGTAGTGACCTCCCGGACCTGGTGGGTCTGTATGTGTATGGCGATTTCGGTTCTGGCCGAATTTGGGCGGCGCGACCCGACGTATCCGGTAATTTCATCAACGACGAACTCGCGCGCACGAACTTCAGCCCAACTGCTTTCGCCAATGGACCGGACGGTGAGCTTTACATGGTCGATATCAATGGCAGCAACGGGCAAGGTCGCGTGCGACGCATGATCGCCGCCTCTGCCGGTAGCGTTGACACAATCGCGGAGCGCTTGTCCGATTCCGGCTGTGTCGAACCCGCTAATACGACACAACCCTACTCTGGGCTGTTGCCATATGGCCTAAACGCCCCGTTCTGGTCAGACGGTGCGGTCAAAGATCGCTTCATCGGCCTGCCGAATGGCGAGACGATCACCATCGACTCGGACGGAGATTTCGAATTCCCGATCGGTACCGTGATCGTCAAGAATTTCCGCCTAGGCAACCGGCTTGTTGAAACGCGCCACATCATGAGGCACACGGATGGCGTCTGGGCGGGATACACGTACGAGTGGAATGAGGCGCAGACGGAAGCGACACGCGTACGTGGCGGTAAGACTGCGCTGATTGCCGGCCAAACGTGGATTTACCCGTCCGAAGCCCAGTGTATGCAATGCCATACGGCTGCGGCCAAATTCGCACTGGGGCCCGAGGTGAACCAACTGAACAGAAACTTCGACTACCCACGTACCGGGCGCCGCGCCAATCAATTGGAGACGATCGAGCACGTCATGATGTTAACCGCACCATTGGCCGCGAGTGTGGATCAGCTCCCGGCCATGGTAGACCCCGAAGACACATCCGCCTCTGTGAACGAGCGTGCGCGAGCTTACCTTGATACCAATTGTTCAAGCTGCCACCGGCCCAATGGGCCAACGCCGTCCGATCTCGATTTGCGCTACGAGACCAGTTTAGCGGATACGAACGCCTGCGACGCGGAACCCTCAAGCGGGGACCTTGGCATCACGAATGCCCGCATCATCGCGCCGGGAGACAGTGGCGCCTCCGTTCTCGTCGAACGCATGAATCTGCGAGACGTCAATGCGATGCCACCCATCGGCAGTGGACTGGTGGATACGGCGGGTGTTGCGCTGCTCAGCGCGTGGATTGACCAGCTGCCGAATTGCAACTAGCGCGGAAATACCGGTAAAGCGTGGTGTGCGTCGATAGTAGTTGTAACGTGCGTGCCTAACGGCATGTCTTGCTCGTGTGAAACACGGACTTTGACCACATCCGCATGCCCATCTATCTGGAGGCAATACAGACGTGTCTCTCCCTCGTACCGACGCTCGACAATCTTCGCGTTTCCGTCGGACGCTTGCAGCAGAGAAACATCATGTGGACGAATCAAGACGTCGACTTCATCGCCATTAGACAGCACCTCTTGCACATCATCGTACCGGCCGGTGCCGAGCGACGTCTCGACCTGCTCTCCGACCAAGCGTCCGGGCATCAACACCCCTTCCCCAAGAAACTCGGCAACAAACCGCGTCTCGGGGCGCCGGTAACACGTCTCCGCCTCCGCTAGCTGTTCGAGGCGTCCACGACGCATGACGCCAACCCGGTCTCCGACCGCCAATGCCTCCGATTGATCATGCGTCACCCATATTGCCGGCACACCGGCCGACTTCAACGCTTCGCGAATCCGCCACCTCAAGCCTGACTTCAGTGCCGCATCGAGATTTGACAACGGCTCATCCAACAACACGAGTTGCGGTGCGTGTGCAAGGGCTCGAGCGAGCGCGACACGCTGCTTTTGACCACCCGAAAGCGTTGCAGGTTTTTTGTGACTGAGTTCGGAAAGCTCAAGCACATCAATCCAATGTCGAACTCGTTCGGCATCCTGCACGCGAAACCCGACGTTCTCAGCGACTGTCATGTGCGGAAACAGCGCGAAGTCTTGGAACACCAATCCGATGTTCCGTTGCTCAGGAGGTAGGCTCCGAGTGGTGGTCACAACATGATCCGCGAGCGTCAATTGACCGGAGGCGATCTCTTCGAAACCGGCAACGGCGCGCAGCACGCTACTCTTGCCGCACCCTGTCGGACCGACCAAAGTCACAATCTCGTCGCCCGATAGACTGAGGTTGAAGTCTGTGACGGCAGTAACATCGCCGTAGCGAATCGAAAGGTCTTGAATGCTCAGCATCTAACTTCGGACCCCAACGTCGTTGAGGCCCCGCTCGCCCGTCAGCATGAACACGACTCCCACCGCGGAGATCGCGATCAGCAATAGACTCGGTACTGCAGCACGACCAAAGTAGCCCGCCTCGTAGACCTGCCAAAGCTCTGTGGTTAAAGTCTCCAAGCCGGTCGGACGCAACAATAGGGTCAAAGGGAGTTCGCGCATTACTTCCAAAAAAACCAAGGCACCGCCGGCAATGGCAGCGGGCAGCAACATTGGAAACGCAACTCGACGGAACGCTTCCGCCGGCGTAGCGCCCAGACCCCGCGCTGCGTTCGTGAGGTTCTGATCCGATCGGGCCACGGCGTCGCGCAGCGGGCCAATCGACAACGGTAAGAATTTTAGGATGTGCGCCAGCACCAGTAACGTCAGTGTCTGGTACAGCCAATCGACCCGTAGACCAACGTAGAGCAAAGCAGTCCCCAGCACGATGCCAGGAATACCGTATCCCAGTGTCGCCAACCGCTCGAACCAACGCCCCAAACCGCCTCGCGCCGCACCGGACGCAACAGGTAGCGCGAGGAGTACCGCACCGAATGCAGCAAGCAGCGCCGGCATGAGCGTATTCCAAACCAGAGCCCAGGAAACACCGCTCGTCTCATCGCCCAACAACCACGCGCCGAAAACGAGCGCTGGCAAAACAAGCGCCGCCATCAAAGTAACAACCATCAAGCCCATGAGTGCCGGACGCGCAACCCCGGTCAGCTCAATGGAGAACGGATGTTGGGCGCGTTCTTCTTCAACGCCTACTCTTGATTCGAACATCAAAACGGCCGCGATAATCACGAGGAGTACTAACGAAAGCAACGCCGCTCGGTCTAAGCCGAAAGCGTTGTACTCCACGAAAATTACTCGGGTGAACGTATCGAACCCGAGGATCGAAGGCGTCGCGAAGTCGCTCATCGTATACAAAGCCACAAGCAGCGCACCGCCAGCGATTCCGCTTCGCACACGCGGCATCACAACGCGCCGTAACGATTCTGGCAACGTCGCGCCGAGACTTCGCGCGGCCTCGACCATCCTACCGTCGAGCTGTTTTAGCGACGCACGAGTGGTAAGCAGCACCAATGGGTAGGTAAATAGAGACATCACAAGTGCCGTGCCCCAAAGCCCCTCCACCTTCGGTACGTCCCATCCAACCCAATTCGAAATCTCTCCGCCGGACCCAAACGCGGCGAAATACGTAAACGCGCCGATGTAGCTAGGCACGGCGAGCGGTGCGACCAACGCCGCGAGCCAAAACCGCCGATAGGGAATATCGCAATGCGCCGTGACGATCGCCAGTGGTACGCCGAGACCGATGGCGCCGATGACCGTGAGCACTGTGAGCGCGAGCGTGTTTCGGACTAACGGCAAAATCTCACTGGCAGCATCAAGATCCGCGCCCCATCCGAGACGAACCAGCACAATGATCGGCGCGACAACACACAATGCAACCACACCGCTGATGGCGGTGGTCCGGTGTGCGCCGCTCACAAGACCCCAGTGGATCGCAGCAGCGAAAGCGTTGGTCTTACGTCGGCGAGCTGTTCAAGATCGACTTTCGGTGGCTTTAGCTGTGCTACAGGGGGAAGTCCAGAAGGACTATCGACACCTTCCAGAAGCGGAATCTCAAACGCTTCTCTAGCCAGGTACCCTTGGACCTCGTAAGTCAGCAAATGGCGAACAAAATCAGTCGCGAGCTGGCCGTCTCGCAGGATCGCAACGCCGGATGCATTGAGCAAGCACCCCGCATCATTGCGTGTAAAGGCCAACCCCAACGGGGTGTCTGGCCTGCCCTGCTTGAGACGCAGCGTGTAGTAGTGGTTGGCAAACCCAACATCACGCTCACCGCGTCCCGCTGCCATGACCACGCCCAACTCACCGGCGTACGCTTTGCTCTTGGCCGCCATCTGCTCAAGCCAGGCGCCCGTGCGATCATCACCTTCAAGTATCCGCATGGCGGTAACGAACGATTGAAATGCGCCGTAGGCCGGCGCCCACCCAAAACTCAAATCCGTTTCCGGCAAGCGCATCACGTCTGTCGGCAAAGCATCCGCGCTTGCGGCTGCGGTATTGAACGCCAGCGTCCGAAACCGCCCAGAGATCGGCAACCAACGTTCATAGCGATAGTCGGGTTTCAGCAATGCCGTTAACGCCGGGTCGACCGGGTTTGGCTCTGCAGCAGCGACCACCAACCCCAACGAGGCCGCATCGATAGACCAAAACACATCGGCTCGTGGTTTGCCGAACCGAGCTTCTGCAACAAGCGTGTTGGCCAATGCCGTCGAAGGACCGCGCCGTATCTTCAATTCTAGGTCTGGATTGCGCCTTTCGATGGCGTTGAGAATGTCCTCATATAATCCACCCTCACCCCGGCCGAGATACAGCGTTAGCGCGCCGGATAGCTTCGGCAATGCGTCCACAGACACGGCCGCCGCAAAGGTCGGGTTGGCGGCGACCATGGCGGTGGTCACGGACACCCCCATCAAGCCGGCAATGACATCTCTACGATGCATGCTCAGAACACATCCCCTCGCTGCGATTCGACAGCTTCGAGAATAGACCGTGCCGCTTCTAACTGAGTGGTCATGTTTGCGACGGTGCGCCGAACCTCGATTTCATCGGCACCACGCTTGAGCAACAACGGGAGCGTTGCATTGAAATCCGCTTCCAACGCGGTCACAAGATCCGGGTCTTTCGGGATCAAGTCGCCTTCCAGATACTCAAACCGATTCTCGTAGGTATCGAAAATGGCCCTCTGGGCTCCTTCAGAGTCTCCTTCGACATAGCTAGCGACGGCCGCATTCAAGTCGGAAATAATTGCAGAGATCGACTCAGGGCCAGACAGCGCTCCTCCGTCCTCGACAGCCGTCGAGCTCGTCGCATCAACAATGGTAGCTGCCATGCGCAACGCGCCCATGCCTTGCCAAAGCGCAGACTTCACATTCTCGCCTGCTTCGGCAACTCCATCACCGGCATCGACGGCTTGTTGAAACAATATCAACGCCTGCCACACGCCCGGATAGGCGAGCGTCGCTTTGTCCTCGATCGCCTCATGGACAGTGACGTCCTCCCATTGCTGAATCAGCGCGTCAACATCCTCTCGGGTAGCCTCTGTGTTCGACGTTATGGACCCCACAGTCGCGACCATCGCAACGATGTCTTGTTCGTAGCTATCCAGGTGCAACTGAAACTCAGCCAGTTTTTCCTCGTCCCGGTCGCCATGCGCGATCACATCGGTCGAGAATGCGATCGCTGCAACCGCAAAGGACATTAGGACGGTTCTGTTCAGGGTTTTCATGGGCTTCCTTCACTGGAAATTAAGACGTGTCATTAGCTTCGACCGCGTATTTTGCCAAACATTCAAATGATAATCACTCTCATCTAGGCAAGCGTCGATCACTCGCGATCTGACCAGACCACGCTGTCGAGAATCTGACGACAATCCACCGGTTCTGATGCGTCCGGCATGGTCTGGCACTGCACCACGACGAGCGCATCGTCCACCGGCACCAACGCGTACGATATCGTGACGCGCTCGCCCAGTTTACCGCGGTAGCTCAATCGCAGTTGGATAGCGGGCATTCCGTCGAGCATTGTTGGTTGATGCACGTCCACATTGAATATCGGTAGCTCAAGCTGCTGCGCTACCAACGCCAAAAAATCCTCACCCAATTCCAACCGTCCAAGCGCACTTGCAGAGGCCGTCGGGTCGCTGTTCGGCAGATCGGCGTATGGAACTCGAGATAGTGCAACAAGGTCTTGGTCGATACCCGATCGAGTAAAGGCAATATCCGCACCGATTCGATCGTCATAGACTCGAATCCACTCAGGACTGAGCATCATGCGCAATCGATGCACATCGGACGTGACTTCGCCGTCTGGCGTCAACTGGTAGGCCACACACCCTGCGAGCACAAGTGACGAAACCGCGCCTAGTGCAACGCGCCAACTATTCATCAGGCGCCGCAGTTCGGCGAGCATCGGCGACCTGTTGCAC
>JBCAZH010000052.1:0-13167 GCA_038533155.1 Pseudomonadota bacterium
CGTCTGTTATCTGATCACAAAAATCTGTCTGCTAGACTGGGGGAGTCCATATACGAAGCAGCCATTCGAAGACCCAGGACTTAGGACCGTAGGTGCCCGCCTTGCGGGCGATCAAATCTGATAGTCTGCAAATGATCACAAGCTATCACAGATGACCTGAACGCTGAGCCAATCATGAGCGACATGGGAAACCCTTTGGGAGAACATCGCGATGACGGATGAATCACCTGAATCTGACAACGGCATAAGAAGCACGAAATCGTCGGCCTCGCGCCGCCTAGAGACCGCAGCTGGTGGAACGAAACGTGTCGGCTCGGCCATCAAAACCGGCCTCGAGTTTTTCGGCCGCCATCCATTGATCACCGGCATATTGGGCATACTCGGTATCCTCGGACTGCTTCTCTCGATTCAGAGTTACAGAATAGATAGAAGTGAAGCTAGGGAAACAACTTCGCAGATCGATCAGATTATCGAATCCACAAGATTTGTTCCGGACTGCGAGGATCGCGATGTCTATTTGCAAGTGATGGCCGCTGCACGACAGCTACCCGATCCTTATTCGCAGTGGACGCTGCGTGGTAGTACGGGAAACAAGATCAATATTGAAAGAGGAACTTGCTCGATGGTGCTGCTCTTTGTGACAGGCCATCCGCGAGGACTAATGACAGAGGTGAATGTTACGTATGTGACAGCTGGTGAAGTTGCGATTAGGAGTGTTAATGCGATAAAGACGCCTAGCGACGACAAGACAAAGATGCTGCTTAGTGCCGATGGTCAGTCAACGGTTCATAGTATTGTGGGGTCAAAAGAGCCTGAGTGGTTCTATGTCGATGTGGAACCGGGAAGAAAGGTGCGGTTGGAAGTAGGACCCGATTTCAAAAATGTCGCAGCGACCGTTATAGGCGTCGGTGATATGCGGCAGGACTTTGAATTCGTCGCGACCGAGGCGCGTTATGAGTTTTTTGTCGCCCAACTATTTCGATCAGTGGGTGATGAGGATTTTTGGGTTCGCGTTGAAGTTCATTGATTTTGATTGAATTGTTTCGGCAGCGCCGAATTCTGATCCGAAATCGCCGCTATGAACCGTCCGCTCTTGGCCGATAGCTCCCTCTGATACCTCCCTGGAAATCGGACATTGAGCTTCCGCTAAACTAGGAAACCTGACGCTACTTGTTCGGGACGCTGGGAGTAGTGACGGAGTTACGCAGACCACCGATCTTTGGACAGAACCACTGATCAGTAACTTACATCGCGACAAATGACGGAGTTTGGCTCCGAGGTTCAATTGTGAACCTTAACGTCTAACTCCGTCACTTTTCCGACAACCCGGTCATTTCTATGTGAATTGCCGGGTAACTCGGTCACTCTTCGACTTACTCGGCTATTTTTTCGGCTAGTCTTTGTTTTTTGTGCTGAAGGCGATCACTGTTGTCAATTCAGTTGTCGCGCTAACCTGCGTTGACCGGAGTCAATACAGTAGTGGTGAGGTATTGGCCGATTCGAGTGCAAAAAGCGAGTAAGGCTATCAATTGAAACCAGCTAAGGAACCTCACGTGTAATGTATACAGCGACCCGTAGCTCGACGCGCTCGGTGTTGTGCCCATAGGCTCAAATTCTTCGCGCAACGCCGTGACCCGCGAGGTGACGAAGGCTCTGGCGCCATGGTAGACCAAGAATACGATAGTAGTGAGAAAGCTTGATGGTCCTTCATGCCAACCAGAGAGGACTTCAATCACGAAAGTCCGCTCCAGACTAATTCTAGCGTCGGGACTGAGTGCCTCGACAGACGAAGGGAGGAGTGACGTGCCATCCCCCGATGTAGCCGAAATCTGATAGAGACTCGATCCCTGGTTCAATAGCCACGCAGCTTCAATCGCAAATGGGGTCAAGAAGGCAGCGAGAAGGACCAGATGCAGAAGGTAACGAGAGCCGCTGTAGATTCGCATCATTGTGAACCAATGATTGTCTGCACCAACAACTCGTCGCCATATGGATCTCAGTGATACCCCTAGAAATCTATGGGATTCGATTCTTGCTAGGCGAACAAGGTTCTCGTCAAAACGAACGCCAGTTGCGCCTGAGAAGTCGGCGCGTTCGAAGCGACTCCTCGCGAGCTTGGCCCCACTAAGATCGGTATTTACTAGTCTGGAATCGTTGAAAGTGCAGTTCACAAGATCACTATTTTCAAGTGATCCAAAATCGAAGGATGAACCAGAAAAATCGACGACCATAAGTCGCGCGTTGCTCAGATCCGTCCAACTCAAGTCCAAACCCATAAGTTTTTCGCGGTTGCTGAGGTCTAACCCTCTGAGCTCAACGATATCTCGGTGTTTGGCGCGCCAATCGTTCCACTTCGCTACCGCACGATGGTATTTCTGCATTGCCTGTTCATCGGCCGGGTCATCGGGCCAGGCATTAGCGACCGCAATCAATCGTTGTCGATGGAGTTTGCAGCCCTGGAATTCTGGGCCGCTGGCTTCGTAAATCCTTTGCGCATCTTTGAGCGAATGCCGGGTTAGCTCACGAATTCTTTCGTACGCTGCTCGCAGCCGGTCCGCGGGCTTTTCGTGGTCCTTGTGCACTTTGGGCTTGCCTCATCGGTCGCGTGTTACCTAGTTGAGTGTAGCAATCTGTCTGTGTTCATTAGTCGATTTCTAAGACCATTGAACGAAGGTTATCTGACATCAAACATCGAGTGAGACTCCCGCTTTTTCCTAAACTCACCTTGCGAATGTCTTGGCTGCGGGCATTCATCGGTTGGATGTGCTTTCGATCTCGGCTTGGTTATGTCGTGGGTTTCGTGATCTTAGATTGATCGTAGTCTTTCTTGCGCCGTGCCGGGCTCAAGTGCAAGCCTGCTAAGGGCGCCTGGAAGAAGATAAGCTGTTGAATTCCTCAAACAGTCCTCAAAGCTCCTGCGCGGCGCTGGTTGTCGCATGTGGAGCCGGCAAACTGTTACGCTAAAATTCGCGGTAGCAATCAACGGAAGGATTCTAATGTCAACCGATGAAACCGAATCAGCGGTATACCTGACGATAAAGCGCGAACTTAGATTGGAGATTTTGATTTGGGGGATAATTGGCCTATTAGGGGCTACGTTCGCGATCTTACAAGTCGTCGAGAAAGGCGAGAAGGGAGACCCGGGCAACGATGGAGTTTCTCCTTCAGCGGAATCGGTTGCAGCTGCAATGGCTGCTAACGGAGCATTGGACGACCTTCTTGGAAGGAAGGTCTCAGTTGCTTATGGGCTCGGGCCAATAGATAAGCGAGATAGCGGGAACATAGAAGGACGAGTCTTGAGGTTTGAGGTTGGGAAGGACGATGCTTGGGTGCGATTTCTCTATACCGACAACTTCAGGGTGACACGCCCGACTGACGATGGAAATGATGCCGTACCGCGAGCCTGTCGATGGGAGCTGCTTGTAGATGGAAAAAGCTGTTCCCCGGAGAGCATAGTCTTAGACAAACATGGGTTTGACAACGAGCACGATCCAGGGGCAGTTGTTGGATACTGTCGATTAGCGAAGGGTCAGCACATCGTGACGGTGAATGTTGATCCACATCCCAGTGACAAGTTCGAAAATGTGAAAAACAACTGTCATACAGGCTGGTCAAATTCCTCGTGGGTTATAGAAGCTGAGGAAAGCAATGGATTCGATGTCCTTATCGAGGGGGCGAGCTCGAATCAGTAAAGCGCTGAGTGCTTCACGGGCTTTGCTAGCGTTCTCTCAAGACGTTCAGTATCAACCCGAGTTCTTGTACATCGTTCCCGCTATCACGGGACTCGCTAAACCTGTAGCCGACACCCCGAGAATTGTCGAAGGATCCAGATCCATCCGGTCTTTGATAGCGACGAAACCGTTGATCGCCTTAGGCGAGTTCACCGGGCTCGCTCCGCAGGTAGAACGTACAAAGACCAGCAGGCGGTCGGGTCATGCGAGGCGCTCTGACTTAGCTCGTATTGCACGTGCACCGCTGTTTCGGTTGACCTTGCGCGGCGGATTGCTTCTATTCGAAAGGGTGTAGAACACGGTGAGAAAAAATTTATGCTCGGTAGTACACTATACGAGATTATGCATCACATATATTACTAGTTATGCCCGGTAGACCTAAGTCGAAATTGCTGAAGAGGGTTTCACTGACGGTCGACCCGGTTGATTACATGGCGATTGAGCAATTAGCCAAGCAAAGCAGCGTCAGTGCGTCTTGGCTAATCCGCAGAGCGATGAAAGAGTTTTTGGAGCGTCATGCGGGAGAGGAATTCCTGGAAATACCGTTTGGAAAGAAGGATGAAGACTAGCGTACGCGGATACAACGATTCCGGGCGTTTCAGTATCGAAGACGCTCGAAAACAAAGCGAAGAGTCCCAATGAGCCTAAGCGTCTTCGATTTCTTCTCGGGCTGCGGCGGCACGAGCTGTGGTCTCAAGAGAGCTGGGCTCAACCCAGTTTTTGCGTTGGACTTCGATCGGGATGCGGCGACGACGTTTCAAGACAATTTTCCTGATGTGACATTCATAGAAGATGACATTACTAGCTTTGATTCATCTAAAGTCGAGGACCTTCTTCAAGACAATAGCAATGGCACACTGTTTTGCGGATGCGCCCCTTGCCAGCCTTTTACAAAACAGAATACAAGCAAGCCAGACAGCCAGCGAGACGGCAGAAGATCCCTGCTGTCTAGCTTTGGAAACTTAGTCGAAAACTATTTGCCGGATTACGTTCTCGTTGAGAACGTTCCTGGAATGCAGCGCGTGGTCGGCAACAGCACGCTTTCGCGCTTTCGCAAGCGACTTGAGCGGTTGGATTACAAGACAACAGTAGGAGTTGTCGAATCGCAGGCTTACGGGATTCCACAGCGTCGTCGTCGGCTGGTACTTATTGCCTCCCTTCATGGAGACATCGACCTACCTCGCACGACGCATGGCCCAGGCCTTGATAACCCCTACAGCACGGTTCGAGAGTGGATAGCTCATTTGCCGCCAATAGCAGCTGGCGAGACTCACCCAACCGTATGCAACCATCGCTCAGCGAATCTTTCGGATCTCAATTTGAAGCGGATTAAAGCGACACCACCAGAGGGTTCAAGAGACGACTGGCCAGAGGAGCTACAGCTTGCGTGTCATACGAAAGCTGGTTACACAGGACACACCGATGTCTACGGGCGCATGAAGTGGGATGCGCCTGCGACCGGCCTCACAACGAGATGCATCAGTTTGTCCAATGGTCGCTATGGCCATCCGGTGCAGGATCGAGCGATAAGCGTGAGGGAGGCAGCCTCTCTTCAGACTTTCCCGGACAGTTTCACGTTCTCGGGGTCAATGAATTCGCAGGCACGGCAAATAGGAAACGCCGTCCCGGTATTACTTGCAGAGGCTTTAGGCTCTCAGATTCTTCGTCACTATACACAGAATATGGATCCGTAGATGGCGACGTTCAAGACCAGGGCAAGAACGGTTGATATGCTGGGGCGGCAACAGATCGCGAACGTCTCAACAGCTATCAGTGAGCTTTTCAAGAACGCGTACGACGCCTACGCTGACAATGCCGAGGTCGACTACTTCCGATCGGATAATCTCCTCGTAATTCGTGATGACGGTGTCGGCATGACACCCGACGAATTCGAGAACCGGTGGTTGGTACTTGGTACAGAGAGCAAATACGCGCCGAATAGACGTAGATCCACGGCATACCGTCCTGCCCAAAAGAAAAAACGCGCTGTGATGGGAGAGAAAGGTATTGGACGGCTCGCGATAGCGCTACTAGGTCGTCAGGTCCTCGTGTTGACACGAGCGGAACGTGACGGTCAATACAGTAGTCTATTGATGTGTTTCATCCACTGGGGTCTATTCGAGATATCGGGCCTGAATCTGGATGAGATTGATATCCCAATAAAGCTCATCACAGATGGGCAGATTCCAACGGCTGAACAGGTTGCTGAGCTTCTGGACAGTGTTAGGTCAACGGTAAAACAGCTGGCTTACAAACATAGCGCGGAGTCTTTTGAGCGAATTCTCAGAGATTTAGATGAGATTACACTTGATCCAGAGGATTTGGACGAGTTCCTCGGCGGACTGACGCTCCGCGACAAAAGCTCTGGCACTCATTTTTTTGTGGTTCCGGCTGACGAGAACATTGCCCACGAGATAGAAAGGGAACGAAAACAAGACTCGAAAGATTTCTCCAAGTTCCTGCTTGGTTTTTCCAACTCCGTGTTTAGAGAAAAGCCTCCGCCTCCGCTGCAGACTGCGTTTCGCTATTGGCCCACAGATATCGACGGCGATGATCTCATCGAAAACGCGGAGTTCTTCACACGCGACGAGCTAGACTCCGCCGATCATCGCGTCACAGGAGTGTTTGACGAGTTTGGGCAGTTTCGAGGCTCGGTGAGAGTCTATGATGAGGAATTTGAGGATCACATCATTCCCTGGAGCGACGGCAGTGGCCGTCCTACAAGCTGCGGGCCCTTCGAGATCGAGTTCGGCTACGTTGCCGGTGCGCAACGTGAGACTCGACTTCCTCTAGACGAATGGAAGCGGATCACAGAAAAACTCAATCGGATCGGCGGGCTTTACGTCTACAGGGATCGAATCCGTGTGTTGCCTTACGGAAATGCTGACATTGACTGGCTGGATATTGAGCTACGTCGTAACAAGGGAGCAGCGTATTACTTTTTCTCTTATCGAAGAGTTTTCGGCGCTGTAAAGTTGACCAGGGAACACAACGCTTTCTTGAAAGAAAAGGCTGGGCGTGAGGGTTTCCAACAGGATAAAGCCTATCGTCAACTAAAAGATATTCTAGAGAATCTGTTTCTACAGCTAGCAGCCGATTTTTTTCGAGATAGTGGAAGCTATTCGGACTACTACAGCTCGCAACGCGCTGAACTTGAACGGCTCGAACTTGCCCGACGACGACGTGAAAAACAGGTTTCGACGAAGCGAAAAAAGTTTACGGCTACGCTCGATAGTTTTTTTGACCGTGTTAAGGAGGCGTTACCGGCTACTGAAATTTCAGCCCTGAGGGATAGCATCAAAAAGCGCATGGAGTTTGCTTCCAAAATTGCGGATCCAGATACCGCATCTACCGCACTGATTGACGCCGAGAAGGAAGCCAACCGGCGGCTTTCTGCGATTCGTGAAAGTTACCGGGTAACGAAGCCACGCGGCGTCGGCCTGTCGCGCAAGCTTCAACGGGATTGGAATGCTTATTTGGAGACGGAGCAACGCCTTGATACCGAGCTTTTCGATCCGTTCTCTGATGAGATTGGCAGGACTCTTGGGTCCGTCGCGACAGAAGCGAAACTGTACATCGATCAGAGGAGGCGCCTCGGTCAGCTAATCAATCAACAAGCCGAAGAAAAGCGGAGGCTTGTTGCGCAAGAAGCGGGCGCAGTTAGACATTCTGCCAACGATACAAAGTCAGCAGCTCTGAAGTTCGCGCGTGAAGCTATCCGTCAGATGCAAGAAACGATTTCTGGTGTAGAAGTGGACTTCGCACAAAGAGATTTGGTTGACATCTCGGAACGTGACATCGAGCGCATTCGAGACGGGTTCGAAAACAGGATTGCGACTGTAGGTCGAAAGAATACCGAGACGTTGATCAAGGTGCGCGACATGCTCACCGCAGTGTCTTCCAATCTGGAACAGGGTCTCGAGATCGCGGAGTCAGATATCGTTGAGGCGATGGACCAAGAACTCCAAGAGCTTCGTGAGCAGTCCGATACTGACGCGGAGCTTGTTCAGCTTGGATTGGCGGTTGCCGTAATCAATCACGAATTCGAGGCAGCGATCAAAGGGATACGTAAATCGCTACGGGAACTGCGACCGTGGGCAAATTCTAATGACGGATTGGCAAGTCTCTACCAAGAGATACGAAATAACTTCGATCATCTTGATGGCCACCTGAACCTTTTCACTCCTCTACAACGACGGCTTTATAGGACTGCGATACCGATTAAGGGCAAGGAAATCAATCACTATGTACGGTCGTTGTTCGAGGTCCGTCTGAAACGACATCAAATCGACCTAGATGCGACTGATGCTTTCCTGTCGGCAGAGACAATCGGTTTTCCGTCGACAGTTTACCCAGTATTTGTCAATGTCATAGACAACGCCATCTTCTGGCTCGACAGTCTGAAGAGCCAGAAGTTAATCCATCTCGATGCCATAGACGGGGCGTTTCTTGTTTCCAATAACGGTCCCGCTATCAATGAGAGAGACTACGAAGCGATTTTCGAGCAAGGATTCACAAGAAAACCAGGTGGGCGCGGACTTGGGCTTTTTATCTCACGCAGAGCACTTCAGAAGGAAGGAATGGACATCGAGGTAGTTCCAAGTAGCGACAAATTTCGTGTAACTATAAAAATAGTGTGGCCAGTGCATGACAAGAACGATTAATACGGTCAATGAGTATTCGGAGTATGCGGCTGGAGAATTTTTACAGACGGTTGTTTTTGTCGATGATCGGATCTATGAAAGTCGCACCCGCTCCATAGCTGATGTCGGTAAAGTAGTTTCACCTAGAAGCAGGAAGAAAGCGGTGCGATCTTTGCCACAAAAAGAGCGCATCGCTGCGGAAGCAGTGGCAGAAACCGAGCGTGATGAGTTTTCTCCTTATGAGATTGTCACGAGTTTCGCAAAGAAGCAGATTGTTTGTTCGTTGTACCAGCCAAGTGAGAGAGCAAAGGTCTCGACAGGATCCGATGTTTTCCCACTCTGTCGTGCTGCAGATATTGCCATTGTGGATTGGGATCTGTACGGGGATAGCGGTCAGCGCACACTAGAATTGATTAGCGGATTGATCCAACAGGCCGTCAACGACGTTCCAGAGCAACTACGGCTTATCCTCGTTTACACCCAAGAAACTAACTTATTTGAGATTGCAAATCGTCTTTATCAGAAGGTCAACACTGCTCTTGGGGATGTTTTGGAACCTGTTCAAGAGGAAGGCGGGCTAGCATTCAGAACCGCTAACAGTAGAGTCTCAATTCTGGGAAAAGCCGGTCGTCCAAGACCGAACGTAGACGCTGGCCACATCGTAGAGGAAAAGGATCTAGCCAACGCTGCAGTTAGGGAGTTTGCCAAGCTGGCGGATGGAATCCTGCATGCTGCGGCGTTGCTCGGTTTGGCCGAAATTAAGAAAAATAGCCGGAGGATACTCTCAAAGTTTAATAGAAAACTAGACCCCGCATTCTTGACTCATATCGCGATGACTCTCCCGGAAGACGATGCATCGAATCAAGTAGCACCATTGTTAGTCTCGGAAATAGAGTCTGTCCTTCAGGATGCATTGCCTAGCCCATTAGTTTCAGACGCTGTGAAGAGAGACTGGTGCCGCAATGTGTGGCAGCCTGGAGAACATTTGGATGCAATATTCAACCAAGATGATTTAGATAAACGTGCACTGGCAGAAGCGATTTGCGTAACTGGATTTGAGAAAGCCAAGTCACAGTTTAATGGTATACCAAAGCTCTCAAGTAAACGGAACACGAGAAAAGCAGCCAGGATCTTACTCGGTAGCGAAGTCGACGACGGCAATCACCGCTTCGGTAGGCTCTTGGCTAGTCGCACGTTTTATGGGGACGCGGCATCTAACTCAAGACAGCTCAAGCTCGGTACTATTGTTTTCCGCAGGCGAGCCGAGAAGTACCTTCTGTGCGTTCAACCGGTGTGCGATAGCGTAAGGCTTGATTCCGCGACCAACTTTCTATTTGTCGAGTTGATCGTGGTCGATGATGACTCAAAAAATCAGCCAACGCACATAGTCGAAAGCGAAACGGGAGATTTGGTCGAGCTTATCTACAAACCAAAGTCAGTCTTCTGTTCTTCGGCCACATTTGACCCTGTCTCAAAGACCAGAACAGTGCAAAGTAAACTCTACCCAGACAAGAAGTGGGGCTACTCTGACGTATCTGGACGACGTTACAACTGGATAGATGAGTTGAAGATTAGCCATGCGCAGCGAGCCGTTGAGAGACTAGCCAGTGATTTGTCTCGAGTCGGACTTACAGAGTCGGAGTGGTTGCGCCGGTTGTCTGGATCGTAGAGCGATATCTGGGAAGATGTCTCAAACACTCGACAAGCTACCGTGCTTACCAGATCTAGGCTCGTCCGGCGCGTGGTCGCGTTAGATTCGTGTTCATTCAACCGTGGCGAACTCCAGATATCGAATCTCCGTTCGTGAATCCATTACCGGGCCAAGTGACTCGATTAATATTCATGGGCTGACACCCAATAACTCAAGAGTTGTGTATATCGAACACGTGCTCACGGATTTGGTCTTCTCTACGCTCGACGCAGCCATCGAGTGTCATGAGCTTGATTGGCCGCGTTAGTAGCCGGTGCAAGAACGAGCACTTCAAATCTAACGAATGGAGCGGTCGCTCATAGCAAAATTCCAAACGTGACGGAGTTTATCGGCCTAAATCAGTGCTCTCGATTCTATGACGTCAGAAACTTAGAGCCCATAAAATGACGGAGTTACGCCGTGGCGTTCAGTTTGCTGGCTGTCGAAGAGTCTACTAATGAGGGGAGGTAACGGTAGTGGCTCGCGAGCTGGCACTAAGGGCTTATCTGCTTTTTCTTTCGAGTAAAGCAAAAGCTGCCCAAATCGCGGATGACCCGGACAACCATATTTGTCATTTCCTGGCTTATCTCGTTATCTACCACGCGCTCATAGCAATGATGTTATGGGCCGCTTTCTCGGTTACGCCAGGACACCGGGGGAGCGGATTGTCAGGGAGCGCAACGGTTGCGTTGCTGATTCTGTTCCTTTCAGTCTACAGTCTGTGTGAGCGGTTTTTTGTGAACCAGGTTAAGAGATACGGAGGCGTAGAGAAAATTCGACAGGACTATCTCGATAACCTTAAAGGCGGGAAAGAACGTTCCAATCTTGGAACGCTCGCGATTCTACTCGGGTTTCCTGCACTAGGCGTTATCATATTTATCGCCAGGATGTTCTGGCTTTCCCGCAGTTCGGCTCCGCTCTGAGCGAGGGAATCAAAACTGACTGTTCCCAGGCAAAAAAATCACGCTTCTTGATGAGTGCCCTGCTGCGTTAGCCTTTCAAGATTTGAAACGCACTGACGAGGGTCCGGTGAGTTCTGACCAACTGATGGTTTGGGTAAATTAATGCGAATCTCTGTGTTAGTCGGTGCTCTTTTCCTTGCTTCTTGCGCTTCCCTAGGTCGAGTGCTGGTCATGCCAACCGACTACGTGGTTTCAGATAATGTCCAACAACAGAGGTTGGATTTATCGTTTACCAACTCGCTCGATGAGCCTGTTTGCTTGACACCCTCGCAGTGGCCTAACTCTGGTGGAAAACTTCATTACCAGGGGGACCGCGTATATGTGATGATTGGCATTGATCGCTACCAGTACTCCGATTTCAATCTCGGGTATTGTCCTGGGGGTTGCTCTCTTAGAGTAGAACCAGGGGAGACGATTTCGTCGTTTATACCCTACAAATACTTTGGAATACCCGAGAACCAGTTTTCGGCAACGAAGCAGCTCATTTTCGAATCTCACATGGCGTTCTGCGATTGATGTTGAATCAGCTAATCTATGGCTAGGAGGTTGAGGTCGACGCTTAGCGTATTCGTGGTTGCGCTAGCGCTTGTTCTTGGTCCACCGGTCGCTCGCACAGTCAAGCTAGCAAACTCTGCGGACGGACTGCTGCTCTTGGCATCCTTCTCTGATTCGGATTTCGATTGGAACCCGTGGTCACAGGACTGCTACTTGATTCATCAGAGCGGCGCCGTTTGGTTGTTGTCAAAATTCGATTGGCCTTACCGGTATCGAAGCGGTCTCCACAAAAGCGACCTGTTCTTTGACGTTGAGTCCAGCCCATTGGTTAGCACTGCACTCGCAAGCCGCGGTCTTGGAGATGCATCGCTGGACGAACGAATGCTAACGCTGATGGATGTGTTTCTTCGCAAGGGCGAGTCAATTGAAGAACGGTGGCAGGGATATACCCCCGTTCAGGCCGCGATTTTGCAGGGCGACACTGAGGCCGCTAAGTTCTTGATTGACCGGGGCGCGGACTTAAGTGCAAGGATTGATCAGCCGGGAACAAAGGTGGATGAACTGAACAGCTTTGAGTTTGTCGACTTTCTCTATTCGAAGCGCCCCGAAGCGTATCAATCACTCCGGGACTACGTTGACGTTTTCAAGACTGTTAGTCGATAACGGCTAGCCGCCGCTCTGAGTCAAGAGCCACCTCAACATTCCCGTAACACTTCCATCACAGTTCTGTAGTAAATTACCGCGCTCAACTCAGGTTGAATGGCCTCTGAACGGGCGGTGCTTGGCTCAGTCGCTACAAAAAAAAGTAGAATACGACCCGTCTTAGGGTTACGAACGGCGGTGAGCACTTGTCTAACGTATTTGCCAATATCTTCGGCACGTCCCCGGTCGGGCCGATGGAAAAGCACATCGCCGTAGCGCACAAGTGCGCCAATCAGCTCGTTGGGTTCTTCCAAGCCGCCGTCGCTGGCGATTGGGAAGAGGCGCAAAGGATTCGAGAGAAGATCGAGGACCTCGAGAATCAGGCCGATGATCTTAAAAAAGAAATCCGTTTGAACCTGCCGAAGAGCTTGTTCATGCCGGTGCCTCGCGAAGATCTCCTCAAGCTGCTCCTCGTGCAAGACATGATTGCCAACCGGGCGAGGGACGTGTCCGGCATCGTCATGGGTCGACAGCTCCAGGTTCCTGAGCCCATCGCAGAGGATTTCCTCGTTTTCGTAGAGCGTTGCACCGATGCAACGCGCCAAGCGCGCCAGAGTGTGCGCGAGCTCGATGAGTTGTTTACGACCGGATTTCGGGGCGCCGAGGCGAAGCTTGTCGAAGACATGATCGAAGTACTCGACGCGATTGAAACCGAGACCGATGGTCTTGAGGCGGATCTGCGCCGCAAATTCTTCGCGATCGAGAGCGACTACGAACCGGTCAACGTGATGTTTCTCTATCAGGTGATCTCGCTGATTGGAGAGATCGCTGATATGGCCGAACGCGTTGGCCGACGATTAGAACTTCTTCTTTCCCACTAACCGATAAGCCCGGAAACCGAATCTGATGGAAGCGCAACTCGTATACATCATCCTTGCGGCGGTTTTCGGCATCTTTATGGCCTGGGGGATCGGTGCCAACGATGTGGCCAACGCGATGGCGAC
>JBCAZH010000052.1:13267-21036 GCA_038533155.1 Pseudomonadota bacterium
CAGCATTTCCACACTGTCGAGCGGGTGTTCGCGATCCTGATGGTCGTGACGGCGTGCGGCATGGCGTTCGCGCACGGCTCGAATGATGTTGCGAACGCGATTGGGCCGCTTGCTGCCATCATCAGTGTCGCGCAATCGGGTCTGATCGCTGCGGAGTCGGCGACACCGATCTGGGTCTTGCTGCTCGGCGGCGTCGGCATTGTTGTTGGCCTCGCAACCTATGGCGTTCGCGTCATCGCGACGGTCGGCGAGAAAATCACGCACCTGACGCCGAGCCGCGGCTTTGCGGCTGAGCTTGCCGCTGCGACCACTATCGTCATCGCCTCGGGCACAGGTATCCCGATCTCCACCACGCACACGCTCGTTGGCGCGGTGCTCGGCGTTGGCCTGGCACGCGGCATCGAGGCGATCGACCTCCGCGTCGTGGGTAGGATTTTCGTTTCGTGGGTCGTGACCATCCCCGCTGGTGCGATTCTTGCGATCGTCTTCTTCTCGATCTTCAAGGTCGTTTTGCCGTAACGAGACGCTTTCGTTCAGCATAAACCCGCCATCGCAAGCGCCATCGGATCATCCTATGCTTAGACGATGGGAATCCGCGTACTCTCCTGTAACCTGCGTGCCGGTCGCGCCAGCGCATCTGCACTAACGGATCTGATTCGTCGAGAATCAGTCGACGTCGTATGCGCGCAAGAACTCTCGGTCGCGCTGGCTGAGACGATAGCGGCAGAGCTGCCGTACGGTGATCTTGGCCATGGGCAAATCCCTAGAGGCAACGCCATTGCTTGCCGCCTTCCGGTCGAGGTGTCTCGAATATCGATGCCGAAGCGTGATGGTTGGATTGCTCGCCTGTCGCCTGAACACTGGGACGCTCTGCCCATCGCTGTCGAAATCGTCAACGTGCACATCTCCGGTCCGCATACGTGGCCGTATTTCCCGCATCCTGTCCGGCGGAAAACGCAGTTGAGGGCGTTGCTGAGCAACCACGCACAAAAAAAGGACACACCGCATGCAGTCTTCGGCGACTTTAATGCATCGCCAATATGGCCGGCCTATCGGCGCATGCTGTCGCGCTATGTCGATGGCGTAATCGGCGCCGCCGATATCCCTACCAAATCAGTTCGAACTTGGCCCTACCTGCCAAAGCTAGGTGTGCGCGGGTTGCTTCGAATTGATCACTGCTTTTTGTGGCAGCTTGCAGCGGCGAGTGTGAGGACCGTTGAGATACCTGGATCAGATCATCTAGGTTTGTTGATTGACCTGTCGTCTAGGGCTTCGAGCGAGTTCTCGCCGCGCCCGGGAGTGAACTAGAACGGCATGAAGGATTCGTCGTTCACTGGAAATTTTACGATCCTCGTCCCGGCGTTCCGTGGACTGCTTTGCTTGCTTGAGACGTTAAGCCTCGCGTGTGATGCGGTACGGTCGAAACGCACGAAACCATGGCTCGTTGCGTTCGAGCCCTGTCATCCGCCAAACTCTGACGATTCTTTGCAACGTACCGCGCATCGAAGCGCGCGATAGTGAAACCATGAGCAACGACGACTCTGAGAAATCCAAACTCGAGAACGAAAGCGCTCGCTCCCTATTTCGCGCCGAGCAACACATCGTTCGCCTGACGTTTTGGCAGACGGTGCTGTCAGTTGTCGGGGTCATCATTGCAATACTCGCGTTGTATGCAGCGCTGAATGAATCCGCAGCGGTTCGTCAACAAACGGAAGCGGCAGTTTGGCCATTCGTCCAATTGACGGTTGAAAACTATGACACGGGAGGCGCCGCGGGGTTCTCGTTTGCCTTCACCAACGCAGGAGTCGGCCCGGCGCGGATGCGTGACGTTCGAGTCGCGGTTGATAATGTCGTGATCCGAGACTGGACGGAACTTGTCGCAATTGTTGGTGGTAACCCCGATGCTGCCGTCAATCGCAACTACATCAGCAAACGTGTATTGCGTCCCGACGAGAGCGTTGTTGTGTTCGGCACCACAAATACCGCGCTCGCCAGAAAACTGGTGCACGCATTCAACAAACCAAGAGGCGCACTGACTTTCTGTTATTGCTCGATATTTGATCAGTGTTGGCTCGCGGACAGCAGAAAAGATCTGCAAGCGCCGGAGCAGGTTCAGGAATGTCCGGACTTTGGTGATGAAACGTACATCAACTGACCATTCTTATGAGCAACATTCAACTGAAAGGTGAGGTCCCCAAACCGCAAGAATTCGTCGATTTGCGTGTTGCTGCCGGGCTGAGCCCGAATACGCTGGCCGCCGCCGAGATCGGGCTGCTGGGATCATGGCACGCCGTCTGTGTGCGCGTTGATGAGACGCTGATCGGCATGGGGCGCATCATCGGTGATGGCGGATGCTGCTTCCAGGTTGTCGATATCGCAGTCCATCCGGACTACCAAGGTCGAGGTTTGGGTTATCGAATCATGGAGGCTTTGATGCGCTACCTTCGCGACAATGCGCCTGAGTCTGCCTATGTGAGTCTGATTGCGGACGGCGACGCGCACCGGCTATACAGCAAATTTGGTTTTGAGTTCACGGCGCCGGCCTCGGCGGGCATGGCGCTCCGCTTGTAGTCGGCTACCCATTCAGTCGCTCGAACAGGACCACAACCATTGTTTCGATCGTCTCGAGAAAATCACGGCATCCTTCGTCAGACTGGTACAGATAAGAACATCACATGACTCGATACAAGAACGTACATCTTTGGTTACTAATCCCGTTTCTGATTTCCGTGGTTGGTTTCTTACCCAGTTACTGGCTGCGATTTTCGGAAGCCGCGTGGCGACATCATGTGCACGGCTTGAGCGCGACGTTGTGGTTTGTGTTCCTGATTGTTCAGCCGTACCTCGTCACGCGAGGTCAGGTTACCCAGCATCGTCGAATGGGTATGTTGGCGCTCATCTTGGCTGGTGCGGTCGTTGCGTCGGGGCTCGATCTAATCCCGTACAACCTCGCGAACGATCGCATTCCCGAGGTCGCGCGCTACGGACTGTCGTTCGTTGACATGATTCTGGTGCCAGGGTTCGCGCTTGCCGTTGTTCAAGCCGTTTTGAGCGCCAAGCGAATCGATGATCATTCGCGCTGGATCATCTCAACGGTGTTCTGGTCGGTGCCGCCCGCTCTATTTCGGCTCTTACTTGGCCCAGCGTTTGCGATGGGTTTCGATAACTTTGATGCCGTTGTTCCCTTCGTTCTCGGGTCGACAGGTGTCATCAATATAGTCGTGCTTGCGATCTTGATGATCCGCGATAAGCGCGCGCATCCTGCTTATTTACTGGCGTCTTTTGGTAGCGTTGCACTCATGTTACCCACCGTTGTCGGCGACATGGATTGGTGGCGCCAACTTGCCAATGCGTTGTTCACGATGTAGTGATCGAATCACGAACACCGTCGCCTAGTAGACCTTCACTCCGCCGATACATACTCCAGTATGTCGCCGGGCTGGCACTCGAGCACCTCGCAAATTTTTTCGAGTGTCGCGAAGCGTACGCCCTTCGCTTTGCCGGTTCTCAGGATCGACAGATTCTGTTCTGAAATCCCGATCGCGCTCGCGAGTTCTTTGCCTTTCATTTTGCGGCGCGCCAGCATGACGTCCAACGTGACGTTAATCGACATTCGGATCGCCTAAACGAACTGCTTGTTTTCGGCGTGAACCCGGCACGCTTCAACGAGCAGATCGCTCAGAACCCAAAGCACCAGAGCAACACCGACCGCTCTGAGTTCGTTGCTGCCGATAGCGATCGATAGCATCTTCTGCCCAGCGGGATGGTTCCACGACAAAATTACGCTCATCAATGACAAATGGACCGGTGTCGCCACTGCTTGCGCCAGCAACAGTACAGAGAAGCGGCGCAAATCGTGACTGTTGTTTGCATTGAACAGCTCGCCCTTCGAAAAGTTATTGAACGCGCGTCTTAGAAAGAACAGGCCAGCGAGGCCAATCGAGAGGTACGCAACAGTGAGCCCCCAGAGCGCGTACCACTGGCTGTCGGATACCGTCCACCACTGGATGGGTAAGCCGACCGTGGATTGGGTGAGGGTCGCGAAGCTGCCTAGTTTCACGAGGTAGAACACAGCCGCTGCCGGGATGGCGATCAAAAGCGCAGAGCAGGCCCAAGCGATGACTAACGACAACTTTCGACTCACGATTGACCTCACTATGAAATGATTGCTAATGTGTAATAAATTATCGTAAAACATTAATTTTTACAACAGGAGTCTTGCAATGCGTATCTATGCTCTCTCGGTGACTTTAGGGCTGCTCATGGCCTTGGCGCCTGTGACGGGTCATGCACTGACGATGGGGCAATTCGCCTCCGCGTGCGAGGCATTCAATGGAGACTGCAGCAAGAGTCCGTTCCTTCAGGCCTATGTTGGCGGTGCGCTCGATTTCGTTGCGATGCTCGATGAGGAGACGGACTACCTCGATACCATTTATTGCCGCAAGGCATCCGACTTTTTCGACGTGCCGGAGATTATTCGATACATGCTGGCGCACCAGAACGGCTACGACGACAAGAATGCGATGTTATTGGTAATCCGCTATCTCGAAGAAATGGGCGGGTGTGACACCTAGTCAGAACGACAGCGACATCACGACCTGACGCTCTTGAAACGCTCTGACGAACCCGCCCGCTCGAAACGCTGGATCCACCGTACCTGTGCTATCGCGCGTCAGTGTGACGGTGAATCGACAGTCATTGTTGCGCGGGATCTCGGGATCGTTGATACCGGGGATCGCTCCGGTGTTGAAAATAAAATTGCCGTTGTCGGCGACGTCTCTAAACTCGCCGCGTGAAAAACCTGAGCATATTGCAAGTGTATCGAGTCGGATCGTGCCGCCACTCACTGCAGGAGACCACTGAATGTTCAACAAATCGCCCACACGCACGGCTTGATCGTTAATCGGTTGTAAAACCGTAAATGGTGCGGGCAGTGTCGCGCGCGTAGCGCTGTTAACGCTCCCATCTGCTCGAAAGAACGACAGTGTAAGAGCCGTTGCATCGGCGTCGGTGTCAATGCGACCCTCGTAGTCGATATCGAAAGCGTCCTCATCTTCTTGCAACACAACAACGAGTCCATTCGCGCTGGCTTCGAGGCGCTCGTTGGCACCCAGACGCACGTTCGCGCCCGAGCTACCGCCCTCATTAATCTCTACGTTGACGACTGTCGATCCGCCGCCCATCGCTTCAAACGTGGTGCCGATCCAAAGTTGCTCGGTCTCCAGCGTTTCCGAGTCGACGCCATCTCCACCACAGCCTGACATCAACGAGGAGACGGCAACGAGTCCGAGGACGCTTGAGAGCTTGAATGTTTCCGAGCGCATAACCCACCCCATAATAACGCTGTGTGCTGATCACTCCGTGAATTAGGATAAGTCCACTATTGGCACAGGGTCAAAGTCATGTTGCGGTGCGAAAAGACCTCGAACTGGCGCTTGCTCGGCGCGTCACTACTGTTGTTACACGCTGCGGGCTGCGTGTCAGAACCACACGTCGACCCGCTAGGGCCGCCCGCTGTGGTGACCTCCATTACGGAAGAGGCTTGCGATCGACCTGCTGTGCGACTCGACGAAATTCGAAACACCCAAACCGGGGAGTTGGTCGAACTTACTTCGCGATATGGCCCGATCGCAGTGCCTGCAGGTCGGTACGAGATTTCGGTCGCTTGCCAAAACCCGCTGGATACAGTGAGCAACGAATGCGTGTTCTATGGGCATCCCAACGAGTATCCGACCTACGTGACGGGTTTGGCTAATGGCGTCACCTACTCGTTCCGTTGTTTCGTGGATGCCGGTCGAATGAGCTACCGACTCGTGGAGTCCGACCCGTAAAACCCATGTATCGGGCGAGCTACCCTCCCGTTGGCGCGGTCAACATCGAACCATCGATGCTCGTGATCAAACAAATGACCGAACGGTCACCGTTGCGCCAGCTGCTGCGAGAGGGAATGATCGTGTTGATCGCGAGATCCTCGCCAGTGTACGGCTGACCCACCCATGCTTCGTAGGCTGGCCGACAGGCTCGATGTGCAGAGAAGCTCAACGCGAGATCTCCCGGAAACGCTGTACCTGGTGCATCCTCGGTGTCGACCACACCTGCAACCTCGTACGTGTGCGGCTGGTTGCAGTCGACGACCTTTAGATACTCCACGTTGATGTCGAGACCGACAATTTCGGTGCAAGTTCCGGGTACCGAGTCCTCCATCTCGATGACCGAACCGACCACCGGATCGCCAGGGTCAGCCGGTGGTGGTGTCGGCGTAGGTGGCGGTGTGCCGACGCTCGTATTGCCGCCACCGCCCGAGCCACCGCCACACGCGGTTAAGCACGCGACGACAATTGTGGCCAGGAGAGTTCGTTTATGGATTGTTGTTTTCATCGGGTTTGCGCTCCTCCGGTAAACGTGACGTTGTTGACGACCCGTCCGTAAAGGTCGTAGTCGGATAGGCCTTGCGCGGTGAGTTCGGCAGCGCGTGATTCACTGATCAAATCGAATGCTTCTACGTAGCCCTTGGTCGTCGCATTCGGTCCAATGATGAGCACTGCGCCACCACCGCCGTCTCGTGTGTGCTCAGCCAAGTACTCTGCGGCGAAACGCCTGGCGATGTTCGCGTTCGGAAAATCACTGCTGTTCGCGGTCGCGTGGTGTTGTCCGTCCATACCGTACTGACTTTCGCGAAGGATTCGCTGGTGCAGACTTGCCGGAAGGTTGCCGCCCTCTGGAGTGCCAACGGAAAGCAGGTCAATGTCACTGTAGACCGGTCGACCGTTGTAATCGAAAGTGAGCTTACCGTCTGGACCGATGGTCGCTGTCGTGATGACTTCCTCGCCGTTGATGATGACTTTCTCGCCAGGTGTCGCACGAAACTCTTCAACGAAGTCCAGATCGGGATTGCCTGGATTTGGCCGACGAGTGATTCGGATTGGTTCCTCGTTGATGGAGTTAAACTTCGCGATGAAGCTCTCGCGGTTTTCGTACTGCGCTTTCTGCTTGCTGTAGCGGTCGAATATGGCTTGGATTTGTTCTCGGTCTTGCGGCAGATCGAATTGACCAGCATCCAACGCTGCTTTGATTCGATCGGTCGGGTTGACCGGGTCCCGGAAAACCACCAATCCTTCGTCAGCTTGATTGAACCCTAGCCATTCGTAATCGATGTTGTTCACCGATTTCGTTTTGACGGCCAGCGGCTTCGGGTTGAACCCTTCTCGTGCCCATCGCGCCGCAGCTGCCGGTCGCGGCCGCACGAAGAATGTCGCACCGGTCTCCTTGGCGGTGTCGATCATGAAAGCGAGCTGGTCACCCTCGACGCCCGCCGCAAGCGCATGTTGACCGGTGAGCGGTACGCCCTCTGGGACGGCGTCCCACTCGGCATCGAGATCATCGATGTAGCGCTGCACCAGTGCCCCGGATGCGTTCTCGTCGGGCACATCGCGCTTTTTGAACCGATTCAATAAGCGTCGTGTGGCACCGTTGTTCAGCAGTCGACTGAACAGCTGTGCGCCAGCGGCTTCGACGCCAACACCGGCCGCCAATTCGATGCCAGGCTCTGCCAACAATTGTGATACTCGGCGCGTGTCACCAGCGGCGTAAGCTGCTTCGATGTCGACCATCCAGTTCGCAAACAGATCCACACCACCGACGGTGACGTTGTACCCGAGTTCACCGAGATCCGCGCGCATCTGCTCTATCGATGTGGTCGAGACGTACTCGGTTGCCACGTTGACCATCTGCTTGCCTTGCAACGTGAGTTGCTCGCCACCATCGCCGAC
>JBCAZH010000053.1:0-20798 GCA_038533155.1 Pseudomonadota bacterium
ATGATTCTTGCGCCCTCACTCGATAATCGATACGGATCCGGCAAGGTGACATCGCGGATTGGGATCGATGCGGAGGCGCAAGTTTTCGATACAAATGCGGATCTACTTGCTCTGATTGCGGAGGAGCATGTTCAAGCGCGGTTGGATTGCGTGCTTATCGACGAGGCCCAGTTCTTAACGCGTGAGCAGGTTTTTGCGCTGGGGCGGGTTTGCGACGATCTTGGCATTCCTGTTCTGGCATACGGCCTCAGAACGGACTTTCGTGGAGAACCCTTTGAAGGCAGCCGATACCTCTTGGCCTGGGCGGACAACCTCAAAGAGATCAAAGCGATTTGTCATTGCGGCAAGAAAGCGACGATGGTCGTACGTCAGGATGCCGACGGCACAACGGTGACCGACGGCCAGCAAGTCGAGATCGGCGGCAATGATCGCTACGTGTCCTTATGCAGGCGGCACTTCAATGCGAGTTTTCACGGCATTGGAGCCGCGATCGATTGACCGCGGCCTGAGTGCCAGTGTTTACGGCTGGACGATGACCCGTCCACCACGCATCACAAACGCCATATCCAGCAGCGCCGCGATGTCATCTAAGGGTGAATCGGCAGTCGCCACAATATCGGCTTGCTTACCTCGCTCGAGCGTTCCCAGAGAATCCGTCATGTCGATCAAGTCAGCGGCATTGATCGTAGCGGAGACCAGAATGTCCATCGGCGCCATGCCAGCTTCATGCATCAAAACCGCCTCACGCGCGTTGGTTCCGTGTTGCGAGACGCCGCTGTCGGTACCAAACGCAATTCGCACGCCCGCTTTATGCGCTTTCTCAAAATTCCCCGCCATATCGTTACCGACTTGAATCGCTTTGGCTCTGATCGGAGGCGACATAAACGCGCTCGTTTCCGCCATGGTCTTGACGGTGTCGCCAGCAATAAGAGTGGGGACCAAATAGGCGCCCGTCTTTTTGAACAATTTGATCGCTTCAGGGCCCGTGTACGTGCCGTGTTCGATCGAATGCACACCGGCCTGGAGCGCGGCGATAATGCCATCTTCCTGGTGCGCATGACTTGCGACTTTCCGTCCCATGCGTTGCGCTGCCAAAACAACCTCGCGAAGCTCATCCGCTTCCATTTGCTGGCCGGTGCCGGTGGCACGATCGGTCAGTACCCCACCTGTCGATGTAATCTTAATGAGGTCAGCACCGAACTTGATCGCATGTCGCGTCGCGCGGCGGCAGTCGTACGGGCCGTCGCAAATCGTCTCACGCGTATATTTGGACAACAGGTCGGGTTTCACGCCGCTAACGTCCGCATGGCCACCGGTAATGCCGACACCGCCCGCAGCAATAATGCGTGGACCCTCTAGCCAACCGTTATTGATCGCGTCGCGCATCGCATACATTGATTGCGGGTTGGATCCGACGTCTCGAACCGTAGTGAATCCTGCACGAAGCGTTTTTTGTGCAAAATACAAACTGCGCATCGCCACCAGTTCGTCGGACATTTTGAGCGCATCTCGGTCGTTGTTCGGCCCAAGTTCGCCTTGCAAGTGCACATGCATGTCCATCAAGCCCGGCATGACAAAGTGGTCTTTTAGATCGATGACAGTGGCGTCGGGATAGTCGGTGGCGTCGACGTATCCATCCAAGACCTCTGAGATCACATCGTCTTCGATGACGATGGTCTGCTCAGCAGCAACCGACTGGCCGGGAATAGCGAGCAACTTGCCCGCATGCACGAGTGTGGTTTCAGCAGTTGCATTGACGACCACAATCACCGCGATCAATGCGCCGAGCGCCAGCCTAAACGGTCTCATGATATCCCCCTCGTTCGTTTCGTCGTTGTCTTGAATCGCTTCACTGTGCCACCAGGTAGCTGTGGGCACCAGGGGTAAGTCCGGCGCGTTGTTACTGTGTAACAAAACCGCCTCTTGAAAACGGCGAGGATGGATCCCACATCTATCTCGTCGAGCGTCGTCTCTCAGAGAGTCGTTCGACAGGTCTTTGGACAGTATTGCTCATTGGAGAATATGACGATGAAAACGATTGATTTGACCCCTTTGTATCGCCACACCGTTGGTTATGACCGTTTGGCCAGCCTGCTCGACAGCACGTTGCGCACAGATTCGGTGTCGGCCGGATACCCCCCTTACAACATCGAGGTTACCGGTGATGAGCGCTACGCGATTGAAATTGCGGTAGCAGGATTCGCCGAGGGTGACCTTGAGATCAGCGTCGAGAAAGGCGTGCTGACGGTGCGTGGCCGTAAAGGCGACGAAGCCGAACGCAAGTTCTTGCATCGCGGCATTGCGAATCGCACGTTCGAGCGTAAATTCACGCTGGCCGACTACGTCGAAGTGGTCGATGCGGCATTGAACAACGGCTTGCTGACGATCAGCCTTCGCAAAGAGCTGCCTGAGGCGATGAAGCCGCGGACCATCGCGATCAACGGTGTGACACCAACGGCGATCGAAGGTGAAAAAGCTGCCTAACACGATCGTATCTTGACGTGATAAAACGGGGCCCCGTTGAGTTCGCTCGGCGGGGCTTTTCTTTTTTTAACCCAAAGTCGAGTTCTGACTGTGCGACACGTATTCGCCGAGGAGGCTCGGGTGAAGACAATTTGGGTGGATGCGGACGCATGTCCGGTCGTTGTGAAGGACATCCTGTTTAGGGCAGCGCAACGCACAGGTGTCGCGTTGGTGTTGGTGGCCAACCATTCGCTGCGCGTACCTCGTGCGTCGAATATTCGCATGCTTCAGGTGCCGCAAGGATTCGACGTCGCCGATCACGAGATTGTCCAAAGAATGCAGGCGGGAGATCTTGTGATTTCCGCCGACATTCCCTTAGCCGCCGATGTGATTGGCAAGGGCGGGCACGTCATCAGCCCTCGCGGTGAGACGCTCACAACGGAAAATATTGGTGCGAGACTCAACGTGCGGGATTTCATGGATACGCTGCGTGCGAGTGGAATCGATACTGGTGGCCTATCGCAGTTCGGACAACGCGAACGTCAGGACTTTGCCAACGCATTGGATCGCTGGCTGGCGCACCATACCTAGTCGGTAGAGGGTAGGCACCAAATTCGAGAGTGAACCTCGCGGTGGGCAACGACGCCACCGCGAGGCATGCAGTTGGTGGAGGCGGCCGGAATCGAACCGGCGTCCGCAAGCCCTCTGCTCTGAGCTCTACATGCTTATTTCGTCTTTATTCTCATCTTCGGCAACCCGACGAAAGGGGCAAACCGAAAACCAGTCCGAAAATTTAGTTTAACTATCGAGTGTCAGACGCACCTTCAAGCGGTCCTGTGTAAATAACCCCTGGCGCCGCACGCACAGGCACGAAACGGGCAGAGGACAATCTACTGGTGTTTAGGCAGCGATTGCGTAGTTGTCGTCGTTTGCAACTATAGTGTTACAGCTGGTTTTACGAGGTAACCTGTCCCTCGGCATGCACCCAGAGGTTCGCGACCCACGTCGAAGCCATGTCGCCCCCAGATACTGCAAATATGCGCCCGCCGCGGCCCGAATTCAATGCCGTCAGCCGCAAATTGACGAATCTGTCCCCGTGCATCTTCGGACTGTGGTAGCTTGAAACCGCCGGGGGGCGGGGAGAAGACAATGACAAAAGCACACCGCCTATCGCGCAGAAATTTCATGCAGGCCAGCGCCTTGTCGATGGCACCTTGGTTAGCCCGACTGTCCATTTCCGCAGGGGCAATCGCAGCAACCGCCTGCCAACAGCATGAATCGCAGTCTGGATTTGTTGCGTTGACGGCGAGTCAAGCTGATGACCTTGGCGCGATCGCTGCGCGCATCATGCCGACGACCGAAACGCCTGGGGCGACAGAGGCGGGCGTGATTCACTTTATCGACGCGGCGTTAGCCGAAGCGATGTCGGATCGCAAACCACCGATTGAGGCGGGTCTTATTCAGTTCAATGAAGCGTTGAAAGCGGCGCATCCGACTGCAAGCAAGTTCTCTGCGCTGAGCGAGACCGAACAAGATGATTTCCTGCGTACGCAGGAGGACACAGCGCTGTTTAATAGTGTTCGCGTAATGACGCTTTGGGGAATGTTCGCGTTGCCACAGTACGGGGGTAATAAGGACTACGTCGGGTGGGAACTACTCGGATTCGAGGGCCGTCCCAACGCTTGGCAGTATCCATTCGGCTACTACGATGCCCAAGTTCACAACGCGGAGGTCGGCGATGAGTAACGTGACCTTTGCGTTGGATGAGGCCGTCGATTTTGTCATCGTGGGGTCTGGGTCGGCCGGTGGAATCCTTGCAAAGGAGCTGTCGACGAATGGTTTTGATGTCGTGGTCTTCGAGCAAGGCCCTTACCGTAAGTCGCATGAGTTTCATAACGATGAACTCTCTATCTTGTTCCGCTTTGAACTCCACGGTGGAAAGCGCGAGAACAACGGTCAAACATTCCGACGAACAGCGGATGAGCGCGCACAAATGCCTGGCCGCGGTCTCCCACCGGCAGACTATGCACAGACGGTGGGTGGTAGTTCTGTGCACTTCACTGGCAATTTCTGGCGATTCCGTGAAATCGACTTTAAGGAGCGCAGTATTCACGGCGCAATAGGCGGTACCAATTTTACGGACTGGCCCCTAACTTACGATGAGCTCGAGCCGTACTACACGAGAGTTGATTGGGAGGTCGGTGTTTCAGGCGCCCCGGGGCCGAACGACGCGCCGCGTTCCAAGCCGTTTCCGATGCCGCCTTTGCCCATCCAATCGTCGGGTGTGTTGATGGAACGCGCGGCGGAAAAGCTCGGGATGACCTGTCAGCCCGAGCCGCATGCGATTAACTCCGTACCGTTCAACGGCCGATCACCCTGCATGAACTGTGGCTATTGCATGTGGTATGGCTGTGAGCATGGCGCGAAGTCATCGACGCTCGCTACGATGATTCCGTTGGCGGAAGCCAGCGGACGCTGCGAGATCCGCGCTGAAAGTGCCGTTTTTCGAATCGAGACGGATGCACAAGGCCGAGCGACGGGCGTGCGTTACTTCGACGCTGAGGGCAACGAGCGCGCACAGCGCGCAAAGGCCGTGATCGTCGCAGCGAATGGCGCGGAGACGCCACGTTTGCTATTGATGTCCGCGAGCGAAAGACATCCGGACGGCCTCGCTAACTCTAGCGGGTTCGTCGGGCGCAATTTAATGTTCAACGCACACTCTGCAGTTAATGGTGTGTTCGAGCACCCATTGAACGATTACAAGGGCGTTCAGGTTTCCAGAATCATCCACGACTTTTATGACGCCGATCCTGCGCGCGGCTTTTATGGCGGTGGCGGCATCGACGGCCGGTCGCTGTTCTCCGCGACGCCGATCTTTTTTGCGATGGCCGGAATGCCAATGGATGGACCGTCATGGGGCAAGGCTTTCAAGGACGAAATGGCTCACAATTTCACGCGGCAAATGTCTCTTGTGGGCAGCACCACGTCCCTGCCACTCGATCGCAACAACATCACCTTGGACCCAGAGTCGAAAGACCGTTGGGGTAGGCCGGCGCTGCGTGTGACTTATCTAGACCACGATGACGACCTTGCAATGGCAAAGTTTCTCCAGGATCGGAGTGTCGAGTTGTTCGATGCGGCGGGCGCTGAGAAGTTCTGGCGCCTGCCGGTGGGGCCCGCGAGCAATAGCGCCCATTTGCTCGGCACCTGTCGTATGGGGGATGATCCAGAGCGTTCGGTGGTGGACCGTTATCATCGAACCCATGATGTGCCCAACCTGTTTATCTGTGATGGCAGCAGTTTCGTCACATCAGGTCGAGGCCAGCCCACCATGACGATCATGGCGTTGGCGTTTCGGGCAGCAGAACATATCGCGAAAGCAGCGCGAGCAAATGAGATTTAATGATGGAGAAGAGGTCTAGCCGAATGAAGAGTTTGAGTGTGGTTGGCGCGGTTTTGTGGTTATCAGGATGTGTATTGGCCGTCGACTCTGATCTCGATCGAGACTACGACAAGCGGCACTCAACGGTTGAGTACTTGAAGGCGCCGGGCACCGAAAATATGGACTTGCCGTTTTCCGCTGCGGTCCGTTCCGGCGAAACGTTGTACTTGTCGGGAATGCTCGGAATTCCGCCAGGCACGCGATCCTTGGTGCCGGGTGGCATCCAACCCGAAACACGGCAAACGCTCGAGAACATTTCGCAGAGACTGGAAGACTTCGGATATTCGATGGACGATGTCGTGAAGTGCACCGTCTTCCTCGCGGATATGGCGGAGTGGGGTGCGATGAACGAGGTCTACAAGACGTTCTTCCGCAACCCGCCAGCCCGCAGCGCAGTGGGCGTCAGCGGTATCGCATTGGATGGACGCGTTGAAATCGAGTGCATTGCCCACGCAGGCTAGCGTAGCTGCTAGCCGCTGTGCTTCAGGATGCGTTGCTTCTGGCGCGCCCAATCGCGCTCTTTCGCGTCGGCGCGTTTGTCCTGGACCTTCTTGCCTTTCGCATAGCCGATGGTGACTTTGACGTTGCCGGCTTTCCAATGCAAGTCGAGAGGAACGATGGTGTAGCCCTTTCTCTCTACGGCGCCGACTAGCCGGTCCAACTGGTCACGGTGAAGCAGTAGCTTACGACTGCGAGTGGGTTCCGGGCGCACATGAGTCGATGCAGACAATAGCGGCATAATCTGGGCGTTGAATAGCCACGCCTCGCCGTCGCGCAGCTGCACGTGGCTTTCGGCAATCTGCCCTTTGCCCGCTCGCAGTGCCTTGACCTCCCAGCCGTGCAATACAATGCCGGCCTCGAGGGTCTCCTCGATGGTGTAGTCATGGCGTGCTTTTCGGTTCAAAGCGATGACGTTGTCTGGCGTTTTTCGTTTCTTGCTGGCCATTGCCGCTTACCGGCTTATGAAAAAGGGCCGCAAGAATACCGGATAGATCGCGGCTCCGCATCGCCCAATTGTTGTGAAGGCACTGCAATTGGCGCAGAATCGCTGCAAAAATCATAACGTGTGAGGGGTTTCGCGTGGCATCAACATCGGAAGGCAGATCGTCACTGCACGGTCAGTGGTCGTCCCGACTGGCGTTTATTCTCGCGGTCACGGGGTCGGCGGTCGGCTTGGGCAATATCTGGAAGTTCCCGTACGTCGCTGGCGAGTACGGCGGTGGCGCATTTGTTCTCATCTACCTGCTTTGCTGTTTTGTCATCGGTTTGCCGGTGATGATGAGCGAAATCATCATTGGCCGCCGCGGTCGGCGAAATCCGATCGAGACGATGTCGCTCCTCGGCGAGGAGGAGGGCTCCACACGGCGTTGGGGCTGGGTCGGTGGTATGGGCGTATTAGCGGGCGTGTTGATTCTGTCGTACTACAGCGTCATCGCCGGTTGGTCACTCGATTACGTTTTGGAATCGTTGACCGGCTCGTTCCACAAACAGGATGCCGATGGTATTGCGGAGGTGTTTTCCGGGCTTACTGGTAGCTGGAGCAACGTGCTGCTGTGGCACACCGTATTTATGGTGATCAGTATTCTCGTTGTCGCCCGTGGTGTCGAAAAAGGCCTGGAAAGTGCCGTCAAGTTCATGGTGCCCGCGTTATTGGCGCTGATGCTCATTCTGCTGGTGTACGCGATGACCACCGGCAAGTTTATGGAGGGTGTGAAGTTTCTGTTCACGCCAGATTTCTCCAAGATTAACCTCGACGCCGTACTCGTCGCACTCGGACAGGCGTTTTTTAGTTTGTCGATCGGTATGGGCGCAGTCATGGCGTATGGTGCTTACTTGCCGGAAGAGACCTCAATCGGCAACGCGTCGGTGACGGTCGTGGTTGCGGACACATCGATCGCTATGCTGTCTGCGATGGTGATTTTCCCAATCGTTTTCGCCAATGGGCTTAATCCCGGGCAAGGGCCGGGGCTTGTGTTTGTGACGCTACCACTTGCGTTCGGAAACATGTCGTTTGGCGTCTTGTTTGGCACGTTGTTTTTCGTGCTCTTGAGCTTTGCGGCTTTGACCTCTGCAATCGGTCTGATGGAGCCCGCCGTGGCGTGGGCGGTAGAGCGATATGGATTCACTCGACGCGTATCCGCTTTTATCGTGGGCGGCATCGTCTGGTTCGTCGGTCTCGCGACTGTGTTCTCGTTCAATGTCATGGCTGATGTGGCATTCCTTCGCGGCACGCCTTTCGACAACATCGACTTCCTGACGACGAACATCATGTTGCCGCTTGGGGGTGTTTTAATCACGCTATTCGCGGGTTGGGTCATGTGCGCGAATTCGAGTTCTTCCGAGCTTGGTTCGACCGGGCTCTCGTTCCGCCTATGGCGTTTTCTTGCGCGATTCGTCGCTCCGGTGGGAGTGTTGTTAGTGCTCGTGAATGGCACCGGACTCTGGCAGTTGATCGCTGAGCAGTTTGTTTGATGCGATCGGTTCGCAGGAGCGCGTTGGTTCCGTTTGAGCCAGGTCAGATGTACGACTTGGTCGACGACATACCAGCCTATCCGGAGTTTCTGCCCTGGTGCGCTGATGCAACGGTATTGACACGTGTTGGCAACACGGTTGAGGCGACGTTGGAGCTTGCGAAGGGTGGCATGCGCAAAGCGTTCACGACTCGCAATGTGGGTACGCCGTCGGAGCGTATGGAGATGCATTTGGTCGATGGGCCGTTCAGCCATCTCGAAGGTGTTTGGACGTTTGTGCCTTTGGGAGACGCCGGCTGTAAAGCCTCGTTGAACATCGATTTTGCGTTTTCATCGCCGGTGCTCGGAATGATGCTCGGCGGCTTTTTCGAAACCACCTGCAATGAGCTTGTTGATGCGTTCACAAAACGTGCAGAGGCGGTTTACGGCTGATGGACGCGCTTGCCTCAGGCACTCTCAGCGTTCAAGTCGCGCTAGCGCTTCCGGAGCGGCAATGGGTCAAGACCTTGAGCGTTAGTCCCGGTACCACGTTACAGGATGCGATTGATCAATCCGGTCTCGACAAGGAATGTCCTGATCTCGATCTCGCCATCCTGGGCGTCGGTGTTTGGGGCGAGGTCGAGTCCCGTAGCCAACTGGTCAAAGCAGGTGATCGGATCGAGCTCTATAGACCACTGGCGTTGGACCCCAGGGAGGCTCGGCGTGAGCTTGCAGCGGTCGGCCAAACGATGCGTGGCGAATCAGCGACGACCGATTAACCGTCGGTCACAGCATCGGCCGGCTGCGCATCTGGTTCCAAGGGTGGCGGATCTTCGCGAACGATTCTCGCAACTTTGCCATCTTCGAAATAGACCGTGAGGAATTTCCGTGTGCTTTGTGGATCTCGGCCGATCCTGCTGGAGAACACATAGTCCCATCGGTCACTGCTGAACGGATCGTCCACCAGGGGTGAGCCCAGCAGAAAGCGCACTTGGCTTGGGGTCATTCCGACTTCGACGCGCTCCACGTCGTCAAGTTTCGCGATGTTGCCCTGTTGGATAGCCAGCCGGTACACGCAGCCTGAGCTAGTTCCGATAATGACCATCAGGCAGAGAAAACGCCCTAATTGTTGTATCGGTCTTAGTCGTGGCACACCGGCCCTCCCAGTTTCACAGCATCCAGACGAACATGATACCTTAGCGCTCCCGTCATTCGCACAGAGATGCTCAATGCCCGGCAAGATTCAAAGCAGCGACCTACGAAAAGTTGGCCTAAAGGTCACACTTCCACGTTTGAAGATTCTGGAAATCCTCGAAAGTTCCGAATCTCGGCATTTGAGTGCGGAAGATATCTACCGTGAGCTGTTGGATGCGGGCGAGGATATCGGTCTTGCGACCGTGTATCGGGTCCTCACCCAGTTCGAGACGGCGGGATTGGTTTCGCGGCAAAATTTCGAAGGCGCACATTCAGTGTTTGAACTGGATGATGGCAGCCATCACGACCATATGGTCGATATCGATAGCGGTGACGTCATCGAGTTCGTGAGCGACGAGATCGAAAAGCTGCAGCATGAGGTGGCCGAGGCGCATGGCTACGAGCTGCACGACCACAGCCTCGTGCTTTACGTAAAGAAGAAATCCTGACGGTGAACTCTAGCCCTTTTGCGCCTGCTTTTGTTTCTGGCGCAGCATCTCCCGGGCGTGTTCTCGAGTCGTCTTCGTAATCTCAACACCGCCCAGCATTCTTGCGATTTCTTCGACCCGCTCGTCTTCGGACAGCGCCACAATTTTGGTTTTCGTGCTCTTTCCGTCGGTCATTTTGCTGACTCGAAGATGATGGTGCGCCTGTCCAGCAACCTGCGGTAGGTGGGTCACTGCGAGCACTTGGCAAGATTGAGCAAGGTCGCGCATCTTGAATCCAACCACTTCTGCGACACCACCGCCGACGCCACTGTCGACCTCGTCAAAAATCATGCTGGCCACCCCTTTCTTTTGACCCGCCGCGACCTGAATGGCGAGGCTGATGCGCGACAATTCGCCGCCGGATGCCACCTTGGCTAAGGCTTGCAAGGGTTGCCCAGGGTTTGCTGACACCTGGAATTGCACCCGGTCGCGACCATGAATCTGCGGTTCGCGTTGTTCGTCGCCATCGACGATTACGGAGAACTTGCCGCCTTGCATGCCGAGCGCATTCATGTCGGCGCTGACTTGCGCCGAGAACGCCTTGGCAGCCTTTTGACGCGCGCGCGACAAAGGCCCGAGTTGTCGGTCGAGTTCGGTGCGTTTTTCCCTTTCTTCGGCCAAGAGTTGGTCGAGTGCAAAATCGGCGTTTTGTAGGCGGGAGAGCTCATCGCGCAGCGAAGCGGCCTGGGCGTGTGCCGCCTCGGGTTCCACACGGTGTTTGCGTGCAATGGATCGAATCGCATCGGTCCGTTGTTCTACTTCAGACAGGCGCGCTGGGTCGTGCTCGGTGGAGGCCATGAACCGCTGCAGCGTGATGGCAGCTTCGTCGAGGCTGGTCTGTGCTTCGTTCAACAGAGCTAACGCATCGCTGATTTCGCCGCCAAGTTCCGCTAGGTTTTCAATCTCGCGGATGGCCGTGGCAAGCAGTGCGACGGCGTTGTCGGGTTCACCCTCGGAAAGCGCCCGCATAGCTCGCTCACCGCGCTCAGCAATGTCTGTTGCGCTGGCGAGCCTCAGCCGCTCGGTCTCAAGCGATTCAAACTCACCGGGCTGCGCCGCCACGTTATCGAGCTCCGCGAGTTGGAACTGTAGAAATTCGATTCGGTCCGCCTGGTCAGTCGATTGAGACTCCAGCGTTCGACGTGCGTCGCGCGATGTAGACCAAGCCTCCCACGCCGCGGCTGTCGCTTGCAGCTTATCTTCATAATCTCCGCGGGCGTCCAACAACTGACGCTGCACGTCCTGCAAGGTGAGGGCTTGGTGCTCGTGTTGTCCATGGATGTTGACCAACAAGGCGCCGAGCTCTCGCAGATTTTGCATGGTCGCCGGGTTGCCATTGATGAAGCCTCGAGCACGGCCGTCCTGGGCGATGACACGCCGTAAATGACACTCGTCGCCCGCATCCATTGCACGCTGCGAGAGCCACGCTTTGGCGGCCTGCGTCGGCTCAAACGTCGCTGCGATCTCTGCGCGCTCCTGTTTGGCTCGGATGACATCGGTCGATGCGCGCTCGCCGAGTAACAGTCCCAGCGCGTCGATCAAAATAGACTTTCCTGCACCGGTCTCGCCGGTAAGAACATTCATCCCAGCAGCAAACTCAACTTCGACTTCCTCGATAATCGCGAAGTTTCGTACATGCATCATGCACAGCATGTCATGGCTCCTGGCGCGGCATTCGACGACGGGAGTCCGCACCCCAATTCAGTTTCGAGCGCAGCAGTTCGGCGTAGTCGTAACCTGGTGGATGCAACAAGTGAAGCTGTTGCGCTGCACGCCGAACGATCAGCGAGTCATCCGCCTGCAGCTCGCCGAGCAGCTGCCCATCGACACTGATTTCCGCGGCCGTCTGGTAGCGCTCCGTGCGCCGAACACCGATTTCAGCCTCAGCGGGCAGCACAATCGGCCGATCGCTCAAGGTGTGTGGACAAACCGGAACCAGCGCAATGGCCTCAAGCGTGGGTTGTAAGATGGGTCCACCGCAAGACAACGCGTACGCGGTGGAACCGGTCGGCGTGCACAGAATCAGGCCGTCGCCTGCGTGATCATTGAGGAACACCCCGTCGACCCTGGTTTCGAAGTCGATCATCCTTCCGGTGTCACGGCGTCCGACAACGACATCGTTGACGGCCAACGATTCTGAGATCTTGCGATCGTTACGCCAGACTTCGGCGATCAGAAGCATCCGAGTTTCTTTGATCGCTTCATCGGCGAGCACCGAAGCGAGAGAACTCTCCATTTCATCCGGTGAGATGTCGGTGAGAAATCCAAGTCTCCCGAGGTTAATCCCGAGCACCGGGATGTCATGGCCGATCGCAATCCGAGCCGCGTAGAGCAAAGTTCCGTCTCCGCCGATAGCGATAAACAAGTCCGACGTCGCGACAAGCGTCTTTCGATCGACCAGCTCAGCGGGAACACCTTCTGTCGGTTCGCTGATTAACGTTCGAACGCCTGCGGCCTCCAGCCACGCAGCGACTTGACGCGCTTGCTCCCTGACGCGTGGGTCCGTGGGCTGTCCGAAAAGCGCTGCTGTTTTGATCATCCCTATAGTTTGACCTCTCGGTCTCGGACCGGCAAACCGGTTTTGTGTAGGAGTTGACCCGAGAGAGCGCCGCGGTAAGCTCTCGTTACCAGAAATTTGGAGGTCAGCGCCGAAGTGGCTGGAGCCAAGCAAGGGCAGACGGAACTCTCGACTCGGGCACAACAGCTGTTGCGTGTCTTGATCGAGCGCTATGTCAAAGACGGGAGTCCTGTCGGGTCGCGCACTCTGGCTCGGGACGGGGGGCTTGAGCTCAGCCCAGCGACGATTCGCAACGTGATGTCGGATCTGGAAGCGCTGGGCCTGGTCAGCGCGCCGCACACCTCCGCGGGGCGCGTTCCCACTGCACTGGGTTATCGAGTGTTCGTCGATAGCCTGATGCGCGTCAGGCCGCTGACCACGCGGACGGTCAAAGAGCTCGAGCGACAGTTGGCCAGTGAAAGCGGCGACACAGCGTCGCTGGTCTCGTCCGCGTCAAGTCTGTTGTCCCAATTCACCCAGATGGCAGGCGTCGTCACAGTGCCGCGCGCGGACCGAGTAACTTTGCGCCAGATCGAATTTTTGCCGCTTGGGGATCGCCGTGTGCTCGCTATTCTGGTGATTAACGCCACCGAGGTGCAAAACCGCGTCTTGCAGACGGACCGTGAGTATTCTCGTGATGAGCTCATTCAGGCGGCCAACTTCATCAACGCAAAATGCGCCGGCATGGAGCTTTCGGCGATCCGCAAGGTGATCGTGGATGAGTTGGAGCGCGCTCGTGCGTCGATGAACCAGGCGATGATCGATGTTGTGAGCATGGCGCAAAGTGCACTCGATACCGACACACCGGCTCAGGCCGAATACATCATGGCGGGTGAGACTAACCTCATGGGATTTTCCGAGCTCTCTGATGTTGAAAAATTGCGGCGGCTTTTCGAAGCGTTTAATCAAAAACGCGATCTTCTGGACCTGCTGGACCGCAGTATCGAAGCCAGTGGCGTACAGATCTTTATTGGCGAGGAGTCAGGCTTTCAGATTCTGGACGATTGCAGTGTGGTTGCGTCGCCGTATGCCGTGGATGACGAGGTTGTCGGTGTGTTAGGCGTCATTGGACCCACCCGCATGGCGTACGAACGTGTGATTCCAGTGGTCGATATCACAGCGAAACTGCTCTCGACGATCTTGAATTCTCGAAACGAGCCCCAATAAGCCCTCCCAGAACGAAATTTGAGCTTGGATCGAGCTCATCGATGGGAGTTGCACGAATGACTGATACTGCGAATCCGGCGGATTCGACTTCGCCAAAGGATGGAAGCGACGAATCCGGCGCACCTGAGACCGAGCACGTTGAGATTTCCGAGGCCGCTCGGGCCGCGCAGTCTGCGGATGAAGCCCCAGACAACGATCCGCTCGCCGAATTGCAAGCAAAAGCCGACGAGAATTGGGAAAAGTACGTCCGAGCGGTTGCGGAGCTCGACAATGTTCGAAAGCGTGCCCAGCGTGATGTCGAGCAAGCCCACAAGTTCGGCACTGAGCGGCTGCTCAGTGAGCTGCTCGGCGTTGCCGACAGCTTGGAAGGTGCGCTTGCTGCAGGGGACCAAGCCAGCGCTGAATCGCTGCTAGAGGGCAGCGCCGCGACCCTGAAGCTTTTGCTCAATACCCTGGAGAAGTTCGGTGTTCAGCAAATCGATCCCACCGGGGCGCCGTTCGATCCGCAGGAGCACGAGGCCATGACGATGGTGCGAAGCCCGGATGCCGAGCCGAACTCGGTCATCGATGTCGTGCAGAAGGGTTACAGCCTGAACGGTCGGTTGGTCCGAGCTGCGCGGGTTGTCGTGGCTGCGGAGCCGTCTTGAATTCGCGATAGACCACCCCTATTTAACTGACAACTTAACGATTTATGTGCCGGCGGTGACGCTCGGCGAACAGAATGAGGACCTAGCATGGGCAAAGTAATCGGAATCGACCTCGGTACGACGAATTCCTGCGTCGCCGTAATGGAAGGGGATAGCGCGCGAGTAATCGAGAACAGTGAAGGCGATCGCACGACGCCGTCGATCGTGGCATTTACGAAAGACAACGAGGTGCTGGTCGGTCAATCGGCGAAGCGCCAAGCGGTCACGAACCCAACCAACACCTTGTTTGCGGTCAAACGCCTTATCGGACGGCGGTTCGAGGACGACGTCGTGCAGCGCGACATCGATATGGTGCCGTACACGATTGCGAAGGCCGATAATGGTGATGCTTGGGTCGAAATTGACGGTAAGAAAATGGCGCCGCCGGAGATTTCTGCGCGCGTATTGATGAAGATGAAAAAGACCGCAGAGGATTATCTCGGCGAAGAGGTTACCGAAGCGGTCATCACGGTCCCAGCCTACTTCAACGACTCACAGCGCCAAGCAACGAAAGATGCCGGCAAAATTGCGGGTCTTGAGGTCAAGCGGATCATCAATGAGCCGACAGCGGCTGCATTGGCCTACGGCATGGACAAAAAACGGGGCGATCGCACTGTTGCCGTCTACGACCTCGGTGGCGGAACATTCGACGTCTCGATCATTGAAATCGCAGAAGTAGATGGCGAGCACCAGTTCGAAGTCTTGGCGACGAACGGCGACACCTTCCTTGGCGGTGAGGATTTCGATCTGAAACTGATCGATTACCTGGCAAGCGAGTTCGAGAAAGAATCCGGCATGGATCTGCGTAAAGAGGCGCTCGCAATGCAACGCCTGAAGGAAGCCGCTGAGAAGGCGAAAATTGAGCTTTCTTCAGGCCAGCAAACCGAGGTCAATCTGCCCTACATAACTGCTGATGCCAGCGGACCGAAGCACCTTAACATTAAGGTCACGCGCGCCAAGCTCGAGTCGTTGGTCGGTGATCTCATCGCGCGAACAATCGAACCGTGCAAAATCGCGCTGAAAGACGCTGGGCTGAAAGTCTCGGATGTTAATGATGTGATTCTCGTTGGCGGCCAGACTCGGATGCCTAAGGTTGCCGAGGAAGTGCAGAACTTCTTCGGTAAAGAGCCGCGCCGGGACGTGAATCCGGACGAGGCGGTCGCCATCGGTGCTGCGATCCAGGGCGGTGTCTTGGCGGGTGACGTCAAAGACGTTCTGTTGTTGGATGTAACGCCCCTGTCGCTCGGTATCGAAACGATGGGCGGCGTCATGACCAAGCTGATCGATAAGAACACGACGATTCCTGCGAATGCGGATCAGGTGTTCTCCACGGCCGACGACAATCAAACCGCCGTGACCATTCACGTTTTGCAAGGCGAGCGTGAACGGGCGGGTGACAACAAGTCGCTCGGTAAGTTTGACCTCGCGGACATCCCGCCGGCGCCGCGTGGAATGCCGCAGATTGAAGTCACCTTCGATATTGATGCGAATGGTATTCTGAACGTGTCCGCCAAGGACAAGGCAACCGGCAAGTCCCAGAATATTGTCATCAAAGCCTCCAGCGGCTTGTCCGATGACGAGATTGAGAAAATGGTGAGCGATGCGGAGGCGCATGCGGAGGAGGATCGCAAGTTCCGCGAGCTCGTCGATGTACGTAACCAAGCCGATGGTTTGATTCACGCGACCGAGAAGTCGTTGGAGGACCTTGGCGACAAAGTCGACGCGCAGGAACGCGCAACGATCGAGTCTGCGATTAACGATCTGAAGTCTGTGGTGTCTGGCGAAGACAAAGGTGCGATCGAAGCGAAAACGAAAGCGCTGGCCGAGGCGTCTGCGTCGATGGCTCAAAAGGCGTATGAGCAGGCAGAAGGCGCCAGTGAGGGCGCGGCGGCGGACGGCGGCAGTGCTGCCGGCGACGATGTTGTCGACGCTGAGTTCGAAGAAGTCTCGGACGACGATAAGAAATCGGCCTGATAAGGCCAGCGCATGGCGGTGTGGTGGGCTTAACGGCCACCACGCCCGCCTGATTCTGTAGAGGAACACATGGCAAAACGCGACTACTACGAAGTGCTTGGCGTTGAGAAGGGCGCCGATGACGCGACGCTTAAGAAGGCTTATCGTCGTCTTGCCATGAAGCACCATCCGGATCGCAATCCGGACGACGCTGAGGCCGAGTCTCGCTTCAAGGAAGCGAAAGAGGCGTATGAAGTGCTGTCGGATTCACAAAAGCGTGCCGCCTACGACCAGTTCGGCCACGACGGGGTGAGCAATAGCGCTTCAGGCGGCCCCGGGTTTGGTGGTGGCGCATCGTTCAGTGATGTGTTCGGCGATGTGTTCGGCGATATATTCGGCGGCGCAGGGCGTCGCGGCGGCGGGCGGCAGGCCTATCGTGGTGCAGATCTTCGCTACGAACTCGATTTGACGCTTGAGCAGGCCGTTCGCGGTGAAGCCAGAACACTCGAGATTCCGACGCTGGTCGTTTGTGAGACTTGCGATGGCAGCGGTGCGGCACCCGGCTCGAAGCCGGAAACTTGCTCGATGTGCGGAGGATCCGGGCAGGTGCGGATGACCCAAGGGTTCTTCTCCGTACAGCAGACGTGTCCACAGTGTCACGGCGAAGGGACGGTCATTAAGGATCCCTGCCGAACGTGCGACGGGCGCGGGCGTGTGCGAAAAACTCGTACCTTGCAAGTTAAGATTCCAGCCGGCGTCGATTCCGGTGATCGTATTCGACTAACCGGCGAAGGCGAGGCAGGCAAGAACGGTGGACCGTCCGGCGATTTGTATGTCGAAATTCGTTTACGCGAGCACGATGTATTCGAACGCGACGGGCCGGATTTGCATTGCGACGTCCCGCTACGTTTTGTGACGGCGGCGCTGGGCGGCTCTGTGAACGTACCGACTCTCGACGGCGAAGTGACCCTGAAGGTGCCGCCCGGCACTCAAACGGGAAAAGTGTTTCGACTTCGAGGTAAGGGCGTACCGACTGTCCGTATCCAGGACCCAGGCGACTTGTATTGCCGTGTGACTGTCGAGACACCAGTGAATTTGACGGCGGACCAAAAAGAGCTCCTTCGCAAGTTCGATAGCGCGGTCGATCTCGGCGGTGACCGGCACAGCCCAAGAACCCATTCCTGGACCGACAACGTCAAGCGGTTTTTCGACAACATCGGATCATAGCCTTGTCCAGTCAGCAGCCGATCAAGCTCGCGATATTGGGTGCGTCCGGACGGATGGGTACGCAGGTCGCTAAGCTGGCTAGGCCGATGAGCAGCGGGTTTGAAATCGTTGCGGAGTGGTCCGGTGGCGCCGCGTTGGGCGACGAGTTGCAAGCGGCGGACGTTGCGATCGACTTTACGCCGGCGACGGCAACCGACGATATCGTGGCCGCGCTGTCTGGCACCACGTGCGCATTGGTGTCGGGCACCACGGGCAGAAGCGCGCAGCAGACCGCTGCGGTAGAAGACCAAAGCGCAACGCAACGCGTGTTTCTTGCGAGCAACATGAGCCCCGTTGTCCACCTGTTATCGATGCTGGTGGAACAAGCGGCACGCGCATTGCCGGAGTTGGACATCGAAATCGCGGAAACGCACCACCATGGAAAGTTGGACGCGCCGTCAGGCACCGCGATCACACTCGGTGGCGCGGCAGCCCGCGGTCGGGGAGTCACTCAACCGGAAGTGCGGCTCCGAGCAGGAGGTGCCCGAGAGTCTGGCGAGATTGGGTTTAGTGTGAGGCGGGGCGGCAATGTCATCGGTGAGCATGATGTGACGATGTTCGGTGAATTCGAACGTCTCACGCTCAGTCATCGGGCAGAGGACCGTTCGTTGTTCGCGGCCGGTGCGCTGCGAGCGGCGGCTTGGCTGATCGATCAACCGCCAGGCCTCTATGGAATGCAGGATTTGCTGGCAGGCGGCGACTGACGCTTCCTTTGCGTCGCCGCGTCACGTACACTCTCCGCTCAGCAGGCGATCTGCTGGCCCTCAAGCGGAAGCGTCGAGATCAGTGCAAGTTCATTGGTTCTGCGGCCTTCCGCTTTGTTGTGTCTGCCTTTCGCGAAAATCTCGATGAGGTGGCAATGGTTAAACCGGCAATTCTGGCGCTCGCGGACGGTACCGTCTTCCGCGGGCTATCGTGCGGCGCGGATGGTGAAGCGCTTGGCGAAGTCGTTTTCAATACGGCGATGACGGGCTATCAGGAAATCTTGACCGACCCGTCTTACTGCCAACAAATCGTGACGCTGACCTACCCGCATATCGGCAACACCGGAACCAACAGCGATGACTTTGAGTCTTCGCAAGTTCATGCGACCGGTCTTGTCATTCGTGATCGGTCTATCGTCACGTCGAGTTGGCGCTCGGAAGCGAACCTAGCTGACTTTCTCCGTAGGGCCAATGTCGTGGCTATCAGCGATTTGGATACTCGGGCGCTGACGCGCCACATTCGCGAACATGGCGCACAGCAGGGGTGCATCGCATCCGCCGAGAAGGGTGTGTCGGCATCGGCGTTAGCGGCGCAAGCGATTGAGAAAGCGAAGGCGGCACCTGGATTGTCCGGGATGGACCTTGCGAAAGTGGTGACGACCGAAAAGTCTTATCAATGGGCACAAGGCGAGTCGTGGAACAACCCTGAGCCTGTGGTGACCCGGCGTATCGCGCCACTTCACGTCGTCGCATACGACTTTGGTATCAAGCGAAATATCCTTCGGCTGTTGGTGGAGCACGATTGTCGGGTAACGGTTGTCCCCGCCCAAACGCCTGCCGAAGAAGTTCTCAATATGGCGCCGGACGGCGTGTTCTTGTCGAATGGGCCTGGGGATCCAGAGCCCTGCGACTACGCGATTGCAGCGATCAAAGAGATCCTGGAGACCGGTATTCCGATTTTTGGTATCTGTCTCGGGCACCAGTTGCTGGCACTGGCGCTAGGTGGGCAAACCGAGAAGATGAAGTTTGGCCATCACGGCGCCAACCATCCGGTGCAGGATCTTGCCAACGGTCGTGTGCTAATTACGAGCCAGAATCACGGATTCGCAGTCGCAGAAGACAGCCTGCCCGATGATGTCATCCCAACCCATCGGTCGTTGTTTGACGGCACGTTGCAAGGCATCGCGCACAAAACCAAACCGGCCTTTTCGTTCCAGGGTCATCCGGAAGCAAGCCCTGGACCGCAAGATGTGCGGCATTTGTTTCATCAGTTTTCGCTGGCGATGGCGCAGTACTCACAACAGAGTATGGGGTCTGATTCAGACAGCGGCGTTGCAGTCGAGTCATGAGATATCGCGTTCAATGGTTCCTAGTTAGGAGCAACCGTGCCTAAAAGAGAAGACATCAAGAGCATCATGATCATCGGCGCAGGGCCGATCATCATTGGACAAGCGTGCGAGTTCGACTACTCAGGTGCTCAAGCGTGTAAAGCCCTCCGGGAAGAAGGTTTCAGGGTGATCCTGATTAACTCGAATCCTGCGACGATCATGACCGATCCAGAAATGGCGGATGCAGTCTATATCGAACCCGTGCACTGGACTGCGGTTGAAAAGATCATTGAAAAAGAAAAACCAGACGCGTTGCTGCCAACCATGGGCGGCCAAACCGCGTTGAATTGTGCGCTTGATCTTGTCCGCGAGGGCGTGCTCGAGAAGCACGGCGTTGAATTGATCGGTGCATCGCAAGAAGCCATCGATACGGCGGAAGACCGTGAGAAATTCAAAAAGGCGATGGACGAAATCGGACTCCAATCCCCCAGAGCTGCGGTCGCGCACTCTCTGGAAGAGGCCTACGAGATACAAAAGGACGTTGGCTATCCGTCCATTATTCGTCCGTCTTTTACGATGGGTGGCACCGGTGGCGGCATTGCTTACAACCGCGAGGAATTTGAGGAGATCGTCAGCAACGGACTCGACCTATCTCCGACGACTGAGGTCTTGATCGAAGAGTCGATCATCGGTTGGAAAGAGTTTGAGATGGAAGTCGTTCGTGACCGTGCGGACAACTGCATCATCATTTGCTCCATTGAAAACGTGGATGCCATGGGCGTCCACACGGGCGACTCAATCACCGTAGCCCCCGCACAGACGCTGACGGATCGCGAATACCAGATCATGCGCAATGCGTCGCTGGCCGTGCTGCGCCGGATTGGTGTCGAAACCGGCGGATCGAACGTCCAGTTTGCGGTAAACCCGCAGGACGGGCGGATGGTTGTCATCGAGATGAACCCACGCGTGTCACGCTCCTCGGCACTCGCGTCCAAAGCCACGGGGTTCCCGATTGCGAAGGTTGCCGCGAAGTTGGCGGTCGGTTACACGTTGGATGAATTGCGCAACGACATCACCGGCGGTCGCACACCGGCATCGTT
>JBCAZH010000054.1:0-2746 GCA_038533155.1 Pseudomonadota bacterium
TTGATTTTGTTGATCCCGATTTTCGCGATACCTAGTATCGACGGCCATGAGAAGTTCCGCACAAGAAAAGCTATTAGGCCTCCTGTACAAAGCCATCAAGCCATTGGTGCACGTGTTGCTGGAGCTAGGTATTGGGCATAGAGAGTTCGCCGAGCTTTCGAAGAGAGCATTCGTCGAGGTTGCGACGAACAATTATGGAATCCGCGGTAGGGCGACCAATATCTCTCGCGTCGCAGTGATGACAGGTCTTACCCGAAAGGAAGTCAAAAAGATCCGTGATGAAGGACCGTTCGAAAAGGACGAGCGTTTTAGTGTCAAAGGCATCCCTGGGGCTGAGGTACTCCATCGATGGCATTCGGATCCAGTATTTTTAAATTCAGACGGTTCCCCGAAGGCACTGGAATTCGCAGACAGCAGTGGATCCAGTTTCGGAGACTTGGTAAAGAAATATGCTGGCGACATACCACCCGGAGCTTTGAGGACGGAATTGATACGGTCTGGTGCGGTCAAACTAGACTCTGAGAAGAAGCTGCATGTTATTCGTCGCGAGTACGCGGTCAGCGAGAAGCAAGAGCTCATAGAGAGGGCGTTCGGTCTTCTCCTCCCGAGTATGACTGAGGCCATCGCCCACAATGTGATAGAGGGTAGGCGCGGCTCCGCCAAGACGCCCACCTGGCCCGAGTACCAGGTCTACATCACCGGAGTCCGAGATAGTGAAAAGGCTGTTTTCCGCGACCAGGTGAGGAGACGAATTTTCGAGGCGAGTCAGCAACTTGATGATGAGCTCCACCGGATGCAGTCGAATGGCCAACACGCGGACGCCAATAGGTCGACGATCGTTATCACTTCCTTTTATGCAGAGGGAGAGGATTCAGCGGAAACTTTACCCACGAGATAGCTATTAGACCGAATAGTATAACAGTTGACATAACCGGTCACTTTGCGCAATTGCGCCCACAAATAGTAGTTTCTCAGGAATACAACTCCCTGTTAGTCCAGCCCATCAAATTCGTTGCGAAAATCAATAGGCGACGAAAACCCCTTTAAGTCAATAAGTTGCGATCATTCCTCTTGATCGATCGCACATACAGTCCAGATCTCAATCGGACGCTCCCACAGTGTTTTTCGCTTAGCTCCTTGATCACGAGCGACATGTTCACAAAAATTATTCACTCCGGTTAACATAAGTGCTGGATAGTTTACGTAATTTTTGATGGAGAAAAACCCAAAGAAAACCATCTTGCGCGCGGTAGCGATGATGATGAAACCGGTGGTCAAGTTCTTGGTAAACCACGGAGTTACTCACGCAGAGCTGTCGGATGTGCTCAAGGACGTTTATGTCGACACAGTGATACGACACTTCGACGACGCGGGACGTGTCAATAGATCGCGTATCGCAGTAATGACCGGTCTAACGAGGAAAGAGGTTAAGCGGGTTATAGACCGGGCAATCGAAATTGGGTCAGAACGGCAGATTCAGTCGCGTCCAGAGAAGGTGTTGGCGGGGTGGCATAATGATCCTGCGTTTTCTGGACCATATGGCGTGCCTCTAGATCTCCCTTACGAGGCTCCCGATGGCGAAAGGAGTTTCGTCCAATTGGTGAAGACTTATGGCTCAGATATGAGTGCAAAAGCGACGCTCGAGGAACTCAAGCGAGGCGGGTCTGTTTCGGAGACAGACGGTGTGGTTAAGGCTTTAGCGCGGCACTTCCATCCCGCTGCACTTTCGGCCGAGCTTATTTCTAGATTTGGCGAAGTCGCTCACAAGGTGCTTTCGACGACAACCTCCAATCTGGAGAAAGAGGTCGAAGGGATTGGGTACTTTGATAGATGGGTGTATGCGGATAAAGGCTGTACTGATCACGTTATCTCCCTCTTTGACAAGTATCTCCGCGAGAGAGGGCAAGACTTCCTTGAGGATCTCGATCGGTGGTTCGCTGCCAACGAAAAGGCCAATGCGCCTGACGGTTTTCGAAAAGAAACAGGTGTTTACGTAGTTCACTACGTGGAGGAGCCAGACGCGATTAGTACGCTGTCTGATCTTCTAAGAATGAAGGGAATTGAGAGCACTGAGTCTTAAGTCGCCGTTCGAGCGACCGGATTCTGGGCGTGAAGGGTTGAAGGGGCCCGTAACTTGGTGCCGGCTGCAAGCCGGATTCGTTTAGGAGAATTGTGATGAAGCTTTTTGAGAAGGCGCAGCGCTTTTTTGCGTCTCTGATAATTGCTGTGGGAGCAGTCAGCACATTTTTGTTGGTCGCGCACGGAGCTACAGTGCTTCCCGTAGGAGCGATTTCAGTCGGTGATGTCGTGGCGATTTCTGCAGGTGATGCGGAAGCAATTTCGGCTGGTGATGTCGTGGCGATTTCTGCCGGCGATACGGAAGCGATTTCGGTCGGTGATGTTGTAGCGATCTCGGCTGGAGATTCGGAAGCCATTTCGGTCGGTGATGTTGTAGCGATCTCAGTCGGTGATACGGAAGCGATTTCGGCCGGTGATGTCGTGGCCATCTCTGCGGGTGATGCGGAAGCGATTTCGGCTGGCGATGTTGTGTCGATTTCTGCGGGTGATGCGGAAGCGATTTCGGCTGGCGATGTTGTGGCGATTTCTGCCGGCGATACGGAAGCCATTTCGGTCGGTGATGTTGTAGCGATCTCAGCGGGTGATGCGGAAGCCATTTCGGTCGGTGATGTTGTGGCGATTTCTGCAGGTGATGCGGAAGCGATTTCGGCTGGCGATGTTGTGGCGA
>JBCAZH010000054.1:2846-20718 GCA_038533155.1 Pseudomonadota bacterium
GTGGCGATTTCTGCAGGTGATGCGGAAGCGATTTCGGCTGGCGATGTTGTGGCGATTTCTGCCGGTGATGCGGAAGCGATTTCTGTAGGTGATGCGGAAGCGATTTCGGCTGGCGATGTTGTGGCGATTTCTGCCGGTGATGCGGAAGCGATTTCGGTCGGTGATGTCGTGGCGATCTCAGCCGGTGATGCGGAAGCGATCTCGGCGGGTGATGTCGTGGCCATCTCTGCGGGTGATGCGGAAGCGATTTCAGTCGGTGATGTCGTGGCGATTTCTGCTGGCGATGTTGTAGCGATCTCTGCAGGCGATGCTGAAGCGATTTCGGCTGGCGATGTCGTGGCAATCTCTGCCGGCGATACGGATGCTTCATCGACAGCGGAAAACGCTGCAATGAGTGTTCGAGAGTCAGAGGAAGCTTCCCGCGTCTTTAGTTTTGAGAGTTTTGGGGAAGAGCTAGACGCCCTCTCGGACAGGGAGAACGAAGCGCTTGTGGAATCTGGGGCGGCACTCGTCCTCGCCGGGTCGATCGAATCTGTCGACTATTTGTCCGGACGAGTTTCGCTGCTGGGTATCGACGTGTTTGTGCCACTGTCTGCAGCAGAGTCGCTAGTTGTCGGCGACTACGTAGGACTCCTCGGGGAGGCTCACTCCGCAACGACGATAGAGGTTTATTTTGTTGGTATATATCGTACGAAGTATCTCGAGGGCACGTCCGTAGTCGTTCGAGCGTTCCCCGCAGCTCAATTGCCAGCGAAGTATGCCGACGCACCTCATTTCGGGAAATCGTCAATTGCAGCGACTACGATCGTTTACGGTGTAGTGCGCGGCAACTCAGATACGATTCGAAACGCATATTTAGTTTCAAAATAAAAAAAGACCGGCCACTCTTCCGAGTGGTCGGTCTAATCGCCTCATCGTTTAGGAGATGTGAGGTTTGAGCATTGGCGCCAGAGCGATCAAAGCGCCAATGACGTAAGCATGCAGGAACTGTGGTCGAGATGCGGTGATCTCGATCACAGTTCCGATTCAGCTTAGTTACTCGGCGATCTCCACTTTCGCAAGCGCCTTCAGTTCCTGGAAGTAGGCTTGGAACTGCTGCTGCGACATTGCGTCACGTATACGGTCTTTTACTTCTTCAAAACCTGGCAGTTCTGTCTGGCGGCTGTCTTCACGGAGAATGACGTGCCAACCGAATTGCGTTTGCACGGGAATCTCACTGTACTGTCCGTTCTGCATCCCGACGACGGCGACGCTAAACGGTTCAACCATTGCGCTCGCATCGAACCAACCCAAGTCACCGCCCTGAGGTCCAGAGGGTCCGGTCGAACGGGCTTTAGCAAGTTCGGCGAAATCCGCCCCACCTTTCAACTCTTCGATGACCGCCTGTGCTTCTTCCTTGGTTTCCAAAAGGATGTGTCGTGCTTTGTATTGCTCAGGCTTCGGTTGCCCACCGATCTGACGGTCGTACTCGGCCTTGAGTTCTTCATCGGTGATCGTGTTGGTATCGAGGAAATTGTTGATTGTCGCTTGCGCCAGCGCGGAACGACGTTGCAACTCAACGGCTGCTTGAGTCGCTGGCTGTTGATCCAGTTTCGCTTTCACCGCGGCGTTGGAGAGGATAATCAGATCACCCAACTGATCGATAAGCTGAGCTTTGTTCTCTTCGCTTGCGAGCGAGCCAGTACGGCCCAGCGCAAAGACATCGAGATCCTCCTGCGTAATTTCCACACCATCAATGGTGGCGACGGTCTGAGCGACGGCGATGCTACTCAACATGAGTGCGAACACGCCTGCAAGACTGCGTGCAGCAGTTACGTTCATACTGTTCTCCTTAGGGTCTACAGCGTTAGAAAGGGAAACGTCAGTTCGGTTCCGCTCGAGCGTTGATCGAAAGCGCATGGATATCTGTTTCCATGAGGTCGCCGAGCGCCGTGTAAATGGCTTGGTGTATCGCGAGTGGTCGTAGTCCTTCGAATGCGCTGGCGACCATGTTCACTTTGAAATGGCCACGGCCGTCACGAGCGCCGGCATGACCTGCATGCAAGTGCGACTGGTCAATGACCTGAAGTTTGCTCGGCGCGAATTGGCGTTCGAGCAACTCGGTGATCAGCGCAACGCGGTCCTCGCTCATTCCTGCTCCGCCTCGTCTTGAGCCTTCGTCGCGATCCAAACGCTCTGAGCAATGATGAACACCAGTGTGAGCCCCGTCAGTCCCCAAACCTTGAACTGAAACCACTGAGCTTCGGTGAATTGGCTCGCAACATAAAAATTCAACACCGCCATACCACCAAAAAAGACCGCCCAAACATTCGCCAACACATCCCACTCTTTCTGCTGAAGCTCGAAAGCGCTGCTAAACATCTTTTGTGCGAGGTTCAGGCCAGCGACCTTTTTCAGGCCGGCGAACGCCAGCGCCAGTCCGAGGTACAAAATGGTCGGCTTCATCATGACAAAACGGGGATCGCGAAAGACCAGTGTCGCGGTGCCAAAGACGATCACGAGACCTGCGGACCAAACATGGATTTGGGAAACGGGTTTCCCAGCCAGCTTCTGCCACAGCGGAATCAGCGGCAAGGTCACCATCAAAACAATGGTGGCTGCGTAGATGTCGTACTGCTTGTAGGCAATCAGTGCGAGCAGCAGCGGTATAAAGTCGATTATGGCTTGCATATCAAGGATTAAGGTTAGACGCGGGCGCATGGTAGCCGAAACGGTGCCGCACAGACTAGTGCCGGCATCCCTTGCGGCAGTCGCGTACAATTGAGGAATGACGGAGCTTATCCGAATTCACCCTGAAACGCCGCAGATGCGTCAGGTTGCGCGCGTCGTCAGCCTAATGCGCGGCGGCGGCCTGATTGCGTACCCGACTGACTGCAGTTATGCGCTCGGTTGCCATATTGGTGATAAGCGAGCAATGGAGCGGATACACCGCATTCGACAAACTGACAAGAATCATAATTTCACATTGGTTTGCCGGGATTTATCCGAAATTTCTGCCTATGCGCGCGTGGACAATTGGGCGTATCGGTTGCTGAAAACCTTCACCCCGGGGCCGTACACGTTCATCTTGAAGGCGACCGGTGAGGTTCCTAAGCGCCTGCAGAACCCCAAACGCCGGACGATCGGGATCCGGATTCCAGATCACCCGATTCCGCAGGCGTTTTTGGAGCATTTGAGCGAACCGATTATGAGTTCGACGTTGCTATTGCCGGGCGACGAGGCGCCCATGACAGATTCTCAGGAGATGGCTGCGAAACTCAACGGCAAGGTGGAGGCTGTGATCGATGGCGGCGCTGGCGGGCTGATCCCGTCGAGCGTGGTTGATCTCACCAGCGGCTCTGTTCAGGTTCTGCGCGAGGGTAAAGGGGATACGTCAGCAATTTCCTGATGACGGTGCCTGTTCCTCTCGATTGCGATTACAATAGCGACTAATTTCTATTTTGGACGCCGTTTTGGCTGAACCTACCCCCACCGAACCCACGAACGAGAGCTTGCTCGAGCAGCCGGCAACGCAAGCGGAGATGCCATTTGCGCTTGTTGAGGGTGAGCCGGTTACCGAGCTCCCGCAGGATTTATATATCCCGCCACACGCGTTGAAAGTCTTCTTGGAAGCTTTCGAAGGTCCGTTGGATCTGTTGCTGTACCTTATCCGTCGGCAGAACCTCGACATCCTCGATATCCCGATCGCGGATATTACGGAACAATATGTTCAGTACATCGAGGTCATGCAGGAGTTGCAATTGGAGCTAGCGGGGGAGTACCTGCTGATGGCCGCAATGCTTGCTGAGATCAAGTCGAGAATGTTGTTACCTCGTCCGGTCAATGAAGACTCTGATGAGGAGGATCCGCGCGCGGAACTTGTTCGGCGTTTGCAAGAGTACGAGCGCTTTAAAAAAGCAGCAGAGGATTTGGATACTCTGCCAAGGGAAGAGCGCGACACAACCGTGGTACACGCAAGTCTGCCGAAACGTCGCGTCGTGACAAGATTGCCAGACGTCACGATGCGTGAGCTGCTTGTTGCGTTCAAAGAGGTTATGGCGCGTGCCGAGATGTTCTCGAATCTGCATTTGCAGAGAGAGCCCTTGTCCGTGCGACAACGTATGTCCGAAATTTTGTCCCGAGCGGGGGGCGAGAGCTTTGCTGAGTTCGGATCGCTGTTTGATCCAGAAGAAGGACGAATGGGCGCAACAGTGACTTTCATCGCGATCTTGGAGCTTTTGAAGGAGCAGCTCCTCGAGGTCGTGCAAAGTGCGAATTTTGCGCCGATCCATGTGCGAGCCGTTCAGTCGTCGGAGACTGATGAGAAGCTCGCGAGTATTGAATTGGAGGAGGACTAGGTGTCCGCTACCGAATCTGAAATCGCCGCAGCAACCGACGATGCGACGAACGAACACGAAGTGGAATCGCTCGGTGTTTTTCTTGAGGCCGCCCTGTTGGCCTCGGACGCTCCGCTGAGTTTGGATCAGCTACAGAAGATCGCACAAGCTCGCGCAAGTACGCCGAAGGTGGGCAAGCCCCTGCTGAGGCAGGCCTTGGAGCAACTCTCCGAACGCTATGCAGACAGAGGATTAGAGCTCGTAGAAGTGGGCTCAGGATACCGGGTCCAACTCCGTCCCGAAATGATGACAGAGCTCACCGGGTTATTTGAAGAGCGCCCACCGCGGTACTCGAGAGCGTTTTTCGAGACTTTGGCGTTGATCGCGTATAGACAACCGATCACTCGCGGGGAGATTGAGGACATTCGCGGTGTCGCTGTCAGCACAAACATCATCCGTAGCATGATGGAGCGTGAGTGGATTCGTGTGGTGGGGCATCGTGACGTGCCCGGTAAGCCGGCAATGTTTGGAACCACCAAAGCATTTCTCGATTACTTTAATTTGAAGACCCTGGATGAACTGCCGTCGCTGGCAGAGCTTACCGACATCGAGAGTTTGAAAATCCAACTGGATTTGCCCTCTGTCGAGGATGGCAGCAGCAATCCACCGGCAATCGCTCAAATCAGCGATTCGGAAGCGGCGGACGCCGCTGAAGACGTCGATGAACAAGACACTGAAGCCGAAGAAGAAACCTGAACGGGCGCAAAAGGTTCTCGCCGCTGCAGGGCACGGATCACGGCGGGAGATCGAGCGTTTCATAGCCGCCGGTGAGCTTCTCATCAACGGCGAGGTTGCGGAGCTTGGTGCGACGTTGGTTGGCGATGAAAGTCTGACGTACCGTGGCAAACCGATCAGTATCAAGGGCGCTCAGCAAGCACGTCACAAACACTTGCTCTATCACAAGCCAGCCGGCGAAGTGTGCACGCGCAGCGACCCAGAGGGTCGAAAGCGGATCTTTGATAGTTTGCCGAAGGTGGGTCACCAACGTTGGATCGCGGTCGGTCGACTCGATATCTCCACCACGGGATTGTTGCTACTCACCACTGACGGTGAATTGGCAAATCGATTGATGCACCCCAGCTATGAGATTCAACGCAGCTACGCTGTTCGGGTGTTGGGACAGCCCGACGAAGCACAGCTCAACCAATTGAGGGTTGGGGTTGATCTTGATGATGGGCCTGCACGTTTTGACGTGCTAGAGCCCAGTGGCGGTGCAGGTGCCAACACCTGGTTCAATGTGGCGCTACACGAAGGACGGAATCGCGAGGTTCGTAGAATGTGGGAGGCCGTTGGGCTCAAGGTCAGTCGATTAGTTCGCACCGGTTATGGTGTCGCGCACTTGCCCCCGAAACTCAAACGGGGTCAGTTTATGGACATTCCGTATCCGATCCTTAAGAAGCTTTATCTGTCCGTCGAGTTGAAGCCACCGGAGCCAGTGTTCGATCGAAAACACTCGGCAGGGCGACGCAGGCGACGTTAATCGGCGAGCAGTTATTTCGGGTCTTTTACGTCGACGCTGAGGCCAGTGACCGTCTCGTCTTCGTTGCACAGAAAGTACAAATACGCCGGTGCGACCGTCTCAGGACCATCTAAACGATCCCTCACTTCCATCGGATAAGCCTGTGCTCGCATTGCGGTCCGTGTCGCGCCGGGGTTGATGACGTTGACGCTGACACCATGAGGTTTCTGCTCTTCAGCTAGCGTTTGGGCTAAGCCTTCGGTAGCGAACTTGGAGACCGCATAAGCTCCCCAAAAAGCGCGGCCGCGTCGACCGACGCTGCTGGATGTGAATAACACCTCACCTCTAGCCTCGCGTAGTAGCGGGAGGAGCACTTTCGTCAGAGCAAACCCGGCGGTGACGTTGACATGCATCACTTCCTGCCAAACTTGTGCATCGTAGTGCTCAATCTCTGTCATCTCGCCGAGAACACCCGCGCAGTGCACAAGGCCGTCCAGCTTTTTGAAGTCGGTTTTGATTTGCTCCGTCAGCCGCATGTAAACACCGCCATCGGCTTTCATGAAGTCCACCGGCACCACGATCGGTCGCGGCCCGCCGGCTTCGACGATTTCGTCGTGAACGGCGTTTAGCTTTTCCTCCGAGCGACCCAACAGGAGTACGAGCGCGCCGACCTTGGCAGCAGCCACCGACACGGCGCGTCCGATGCCATCACTCGCGCCTGTAACCAAAATCACTTTGTTTCGAAGTGCATCGTCTGCTGGACTGAAAGCCCGGAGTTCGTTAGGGCTGGGTTGCATCGTCATTGCTTTATGGTCCTGGTGTCTTGCGTGCGCCGCGCCAAGCATGCCACATCAAACCCAGCGAACCGACGGATTGATGTTGCAAAAGTCGACGCAACGCAAAGTCGAGGGTGTTCGCGAGCGCACGCCAACCTGGATTGCAGTGTCCGGACGCTCCCGTCAATTGTTGTCTGATTGTCTCGACACCGGCATCCATATCGGTGCCATGCGGTGACTCGCTGAGCGACTCAACGGCCGTTAAGCCGCAGGCAAGGGCGGTCGCTGAGTGAATCGTCGAGTCGGTGTGGGTATCCGTTGTCGACAACAACAGCAGTGTGCCGAAGCGCCGGAACGCATCGATACGAAATGCAGTGGCCGTAAGCTGGGCTTCGCTGCGGTGCGTGCGTATCGCGATCAGCCACTGACGGAGCAGGGGGTACGACTCGACGTTGACGCCACTCGCGGCCAGTAGTTTCGTGTCGGGATGGCGTGCAAGTCCTGTACTAAACCGTCGCAACTCCTCATCCCACCACGCGGACTTTGCGGGTCTAACCTCATCGCTCACATGTTCTTCACGAAGTTCGTAAATCGCGTTCATTACGGAGCTTGCCGCTTCGAGTCGCTGGCGCTCCAAGTCGGGCAGGTAAAGTTCCGCATGTGCCAAACACTGGCGAACGACAGGCGATAGCGGCAAAGCCACTATTAATGCTCCAAGTCGCCAGGTTTGTTAGGCGTTGTAGAAGGCTGTAATTCGCGAGGCGCACTTTCGACCGGTTGAACCGGCTCCAGTGTCTTCTTTGGTTGGATCCCGAGTTCGGTAAATTTGCGGGCGCCGGGTAGTACATTGCGCTCCAGTGAGCCGACCGCTTGGTTGAATGCCTTAGTGCTGCCATCCAGTTGACGACCAACTTTCGCGAGATGCTCGCTGAACACGCCGAGTCGATCGTGCAGGTCAATCGCCAATCGACGGATTTGCTCTGCGTTTTCCGCAAGCGATAGTTGGCGCCAGCCATAGGCGACGGCCTTCAGAAGTGCGACAAAACTGGTCGGTGTCGCGAGGATGATATTTTGGCGCAACGCATCGTCAATGAGCGACGGTTGTTTTTGCACGGCGGCGGACAGGAACTGATCGCCGGGGATAAACAAGATCACAAACTCTGGGCTTTTCTCGAATTGGGACCAGTACGATTTACGTGCGAGCTCATCGATTCGCTCGCGGACTTTTCGCGCATGCTGAGTCAGCAGTTGATCGCGCATCTCGGGTTGCTCGGCTTCGATCGCACTCAAATAGGCGTCGAGCGGAGTCTTGACGTCAACAACCAATTCTCGATCGTCCGGCATTCGAATCACCATATCGGGGCGAATGAGTCGGCCGTCTTCGTCGCGCTGTGACGCTTGTTCGATAAAGTCGCAATGCTCTACCATCCCAGCCATCTCGACGAGTCGTTTCAGGGTGATCTCGCCCCACTGACCACGCACCTCGGGGCGTCGCAAGGCGGTCACCAAGTTGCGCGTTTCTTGCGTGAGACCACTGGCTGCTTGTTGCATGCTGGCCAATTGTTCCGTGATGCCGCCGTAGGCTTGGTGTCGTGCCTTTTCCATCGCTTGTATCTGGGCTTCGGATCGCTTGAGCGCCTCCTGAATTGGCGCCACGAGATTTTCGACCGCTTTTTCACGAGCAGCGAGATCGCTCTTGGCTGTCTGTTCGCGTTTCCCGAGGTGCTCCTCTGCCAGCTTCAGGAACGTCTCGCTGTTGCGTTGCATGGTTTGTTGCGCCATGTCGCCAAATTCGCCCGATAGTTTTGATTGAACCAACTCGAGCATTTGCGAGCGTTCCTCTGCACTGCTCGCTTGCGCTTCGAGCTTTGCTCTGAGTTCGGTGTTGTCGAGCATCTGCTGATTGATGGAAGGGCGGGTAAACAGCCACTCGAGCAGTATTCCCACGAGCATTCCGAGCAACAGACCGGCCAAGGCGAACAACCATGGGCCTGGCAGCGTTGCGAGTTGTTCAAGACTCATACTGCGGTGCTCCTGTTTTCTCGGCGATCAGGTTGGCGAGTGCCGCAGGCGTTGAACAAACGGCGTCTGCGTTCCAAGCATCCGGCGTATCGCCAACCAGGTTGTAGCCGTAGCCGACTGCTATCGCATACATGCCGGCAGCTTGCGCAGCTTGCACGTCTCGCAGGTGATCGCCTGCGTATAGAAATTGGGTTGGTTCGGCGCCCAGCTGCTCTGCCGCGAAGAGAAGAGGCGCCGGATCGGGCTTGCGAACCGGCAACGTATCGCCCGCAACGACGCAACCGATTTTGTCGGTTAAGTTCAGCGCGTCGAGCAGCAAATGGGTGAGGTACTCTGGTTTGTTCGTCACGATTCCCCATGTGGCCGGTTGAGCGTCGAGCACCACCGCAAGTCCGGGAAACACGCTGGAATGCTCTGCAATGTGGTTTGCGTAGTATTCGAGAAACCAGGCATGCGCGTGTTGTTGCTGGGCTAGTGAGTGTTCTGCAAAAGCACTTTGGATCATCCCGAGGCCACCGTTGGCCACCTGTCGACGTGCTGCATCAGAGTCGAGCCTCGGCACGCCGAACATATCGCATGTCGCATGCAATGCACCCACGAGGTCCGGTGCGGTATCCACAAGCGTACCGTCGAGATCGAGCAAAACACGAGTCGCGCGCTGCAAGCTAAGTCACCAGCTTCTTGTAATGCGCGAAATAGTTCACATCGATGTCTTTGCCGAGGCTAAACCGATCGGAAAGCGGGTCATAGGACAGTCCAACCAAAGACTGCAGTGTCAGTCCATTCTGTCGTGCGGCGCTGTCGAGTTCGGCGGGCTTGATGAATTTCGCGAACTCGTGGGTGCCTTTGGGTACCCAGTTGAGGATGTACTCAGCACCAACGATCGCCAGTGCGAACGCTTTGGCTGTTCGGTTAATCGTAGAGAAGAATACATCGCCGCCCGGCTTGGTCATCGTCGCGACCGCCGCAACGACATGTTCGGGCGCCGGCACATGTTCAAGCATTTCCATGCAAGTGACGACGTCATAGTACGCGGGCTTGGCCGCGGCCAGCGACTCTGCGGTCGTCTCTTGGTAGTCGATATCAAGCTCACTCTCGTGCATGTGAAGCTTGGCGACTTGGATAGCCTTCTTCGACATGTCGACGCCGGTTACGACCGCACCGTTTCGCGCCATTGCCTCGCTGAGAAGCCCGCCGCCGCAACCGATATCAGCCGCAGCTGCGTCACGCAGCGAACAGCGATCCATGACGTACTCAAGGCGGATCGGATTGATGCGGTGAAGCGCACCGAACTCACCGTCCGGGTCCCACCAGCGACTGGCGACTGCGTCGAAGCGCGCCAATTCAGAACTATCTACGTTTTCCATTTCAATTCTTCGAGTGTTTAGCGAGCGAGTTTGTTGGCCCACTCGGCTGTGCGGGCGTGGATTCGCTCGGCATCCAGAGTCGTGAATTGCCGATTATCAAGGACGGGTACACCTGCTACCCACGTGTCGGTCACGTCGGTTCGGTTAGCAGCATAGATCATCGTCGCGACAGGATCATGTACCGGCATGCAATGTGGTCGGTCCAAGTTAACGCAAGCGACGTCCGCCCATTTACCCACCACCAATGAGCCTGTCTGATCGTCAATGCCAAGTGCTTTGGCACCATTAATTGTCGCCATCTCTAACAGTGTTGCCGCGGGGAGTACCGTTGCGTCGTTCTCGCGGCCCTTAGCGACAAGGCCAGCCAGTCGGGTTTCCGCAATCATGTCGAGCGCATTGTTGGACGCCGCACCGTCGGTGCCTATCGCGACATTGATGCCGCGGCGTAGCATTTCGGCGACCGGGGCGAATCCGCTCGCGAGCTTCAAGTTGCTGCTTGGGCAATGAACAATCTTGGCGTGATGGCTGGCGAACAGTTCCAAGTCCTCGGAGGACGCGGCCACCATGTGTGCCGCGAGTAAATTGCTATTGACGATCCCGAGCGCATCGAGGTAGTCAACAGGACGTTTGTTGTGCATCGACAACCCCTGGTCGACCTCATGCTGCGTTTCCTGCAAATGAATATGGATCGGCATATCCAACTGGTCGGCCAAAGTCCGAATCCGGGTGAGTGCATCTGCACTTACGGTATAGGTCGAATGTGGTGCTATCTGGGTTGTGATCAGCGGATTGGATATCACGCTGTCCCTCACTGCCTGACCTTTGGCGATGTACTCGTCAGGTGTGGCTGCCCACGCGGTTGGAAAATCGATGACCGGCAAGCCGAGTGATGCCCGCATGCGCGCGGCACTGGCGACCTCGGCTGCGACATCGGGGAAAAAGTACATATCGTTAAAGCAAGTCACGCCACCGCGAGCCATCTCGAGCATCGCTAGACGGTTGCCGTCCCGAACCATCTCTGGACCGACATATTCGGCTTCGACTGGCCATACCCCTTCTTGCAGCCAACGTTCCAGGGGCATGTCCTCGGCTATACCCCGAAGCAGCGACATAGCGGCATGCGTGTGCGCATTGACGAACCCGGGCACCATGAGATGGCCAGGGCGATCAACGCGTCGCGCAGGGTCCCACGTTTTCGAAAGTTCGGCGGTGGCGCCTATTGCTGCAATTCGTCCTGAAAGGATTGCAATAGCACCATCGGGAATGAGTTTTGAGCCGGGTTCGACCGGAGCGATCCAGTCGGCGGTTAGCAGTGTGTCACAGGGTTGCATCGCGCCATTATAGCGGTGTCAGGGATCGCTTGGAGTAGGTCAGCATGACTGCCAAATTGGAGCCCATATTGTGCTAAAATAATGCCTACCAAAAAGACTGAAATTAGCGGCGTGAAACGCCGGTTCTGTGGTGACGTTTGAAACGATTGCCCGACTATTGAATCGGCCGAAAAAATCCAGAAAAACCCCATAGTCGCGATCCTGCGTTAACCCGAATCCTCGATCTTCCAATGTCTGATATTGCCCAGGAACTACTCTCTGTAACCATCGAAGACGAGATGCGTCAGTCGTATCTCGATTATGCGATGAGCGTCATTGTGGGGCGCGCCCTGCCGGACGTGAGGGACGGACTCAAACCCGTTCACCGACGCGTGCTGTATGCGATGCATGAACTTGGCAACGTCTACAACAAGCCGTACAACAAATCGGCTCGTGTTGTGGGCGATGTGATCGGTAAATACCACCCGCATGGCGACTCGGCAGTCTACGATACGATTGTCCGGATGGCGCAACCATTCTCGATGCGCTACATGCTGATCGACGGGCAAGGCAACTTCGGGTCGGTGGATGGTGATGCGCCAGCCGCCATGCGTTACACCGAAGTGCGAATGGCGAAGATCACGCAAGAACTCCTCGCAGATATCGACAAGAATACGGTTGATTTCGTGCCCAACTATGACGAGAAGGAAACAGAGCCTTCCGTACTGCCGACGCGAATTCCCAACCTGCTGGTCAACGGCTCTGCCGGTATCGCGGTTGGTATGGCGACCAACATCCCGCCGCACAACCTCGGTGAAGTCATCGATGCGACATTGGCCTTGATCGACAACCCGGAGCTGGATGTTCCTGGCTTGATGGAACTGTTGCCGGGTCCGGACTTCCCAACCGCCGGCATCATCAATGGTTCAGCAGGTATTTATTCCGCGTATAGAACAGGCCGTGGACGTGTGTACATCCGCGGCAAGACGCATATCGAGCCGCTCGATGGGAAGTCTAGGGAAGCCATCATCATCACAGAGTTGCCGTACCAGGTGAACAAAGCTCGGTTGATCGAGAAGATTGCCGAACTGGTCCGCGACAAAAAATTGGAAGGTATCAGCGGCCTGCGGGATGAGTCGGACAAAGACGGTATGCGTGTCGTGGTCGAGCTGCGACGTGGCGAGAACAGCGAAGTTGTCCTGAACAACTTGTATAAACACACGCTGCTACAAACCGTTTTCGGCATTAACATGGTGGCGTTGAAGAACGGCCAGCCGCAGCTGATGAATTTGCACGATGTGCTACACGCATTCATCGGCCATCGTCGCGAAGTGGTTACTCGACGGACGATTTTCGAGCTTCGCAAAGCGCGGGCTCGGGCTCACGTACTGGAGGGCCAGGCGGTCGCGCTCGGAAATATCGATCCTGTTATCGAGGTCATCAAGGCATCACCAAGCCCAGCAGAAGCCAAAGTCCGTCTCTGTGCCCAAGATTGGGCGCCGGGTCAGGTGACAGAGATGATCGCTCGTGCGGGCAGCATCGATACCCGGCCTGATGGGTTGGATGAGTCTTTTGGTATTCGAGGACAAGGTGACGAGGTTCGCTACCGATTGTCTGAGGTGCAAGCGCAAGCCATTCTCGATCTGCGGTTGCACAAACTCACCGGACTTGAGCAAGAAAAAATTATCAAGGAATACAGTGAACTACTGGAAAAAATTAAAGAGTATTCTCTGATTCTGGCGAATCCCGATCGCCTGCTGGAAGTCATTCGGGAAGAGTTGGCGACGGTCCGCGAGCAGTTCGCTGATGAGCGACGCACCGAGATCGTCGAGGATCACAGCGACCTCAGTATCGAAGATTTGATCCCGGAGTCGGACGTTGTCGTGACGCTTTCCCATGCTGGCTATGCGAAAGCACAATCTCCGGATACGTATCAAGCTCAGAAACGCGGTGGGCGCGGGCGTTCTGCGACGCGGATGAAGGACGAGGACTTCATCGAGCATCTATTTGTCGCTAACACCCACGACACGCTTTTGTGCTTTTCGAGTCGGGGCAAGGTTTATTGGCTCAAGGTCTATCAGCTTCCGCAGGCGGGTAGAGGTGCACGCGGCAAACCGATCGTTAACCTGTTGCCATTAGAGCCCGACGAGCGGATCAATGCAGTTGTACCGACGCGAGAGTTTCCGGCTGACCGGTACGTCATTTTTGCAACCCGAAATGGGACTGTGAAACGGACATCGCTCGAAGCATTCTCGAGGCCTCGTAGCAACGGCATCATAGCGATCGATATACGCGAGGATGATGCGTTGGTTGACGTGCGAATCCTCTCTGAAGGCGACGATGTGATGCTGTTTGCGAATTCCGGCAAGGCGATTCGGTTTGCAAGTACCGACGTTCGTGCGATGGGCCGTGGTGCGGCGGGTGTTCGCGGCATCAAAGTCGCCGGCGATCACGAAGTGATATCTATGCGTGTCGTGCGTGATGATGAAGTGCTGCTGATCGCCACCGAACATGGCTACGGCAAGCGTACTGCCGTAGCCGAGTTCAATGTACAGGGTCGCGGCGGGCAAGGCGTGATCGCGATCCAAACCTCTGATCGAAACGGACGTTGCGTCGGTGCGCTGCGCGTTGCTGACGATGATGAAGTGATGCTGATCAGCCAGCAAGGCACGCTGGTGCGCACCGGGGTCAACGACATCTCGCAACTCGGTCGTAACACCCAAGGCGTAACGTTGATTCGACTCGATGATGGTGATTTTTTGACCAGTTTGGCTCGAATCGAAGCCATTGAAGAAGACGAAGACGAATGAGCCGAGTATTCAATTTTAGTGCTGGCCCGGCAGTGCTGCCTGAGCCCGTGTTACAACGCGTCCAAGAGGACATGATGTCTTGGGGAACGAGTGGCATGTCCGTTATGGAGATGAGCCACAGGGGAAAAGAGTTCGTCGGCATTGCCGAACAGGCGGAGGCGGATTTTCGCCAATTGCTTGGGGTGCCTGACGATTACACGGTCTTGTTCTTACAAGGCGGCGCCACGCTACAGTTCGCAGCAACGGTGCTCAATCTGGCAGCGCCGGAAGACGTCGTTGACTACGTGGTGACCGGGAGTTGGGGCAAGAAAGCAATAAAAGAGGCAGGGCGATTCGCAACCGTGAATGTGGCCGCAGATGCACAGAGTAACGGCTATACCGATATCCCCGAGTTTGGAGACTGGAACGTCTCGAAAGGTGCTGCGTACTTGCACTACACGCCAAACGAGACCATCGGCGGTGTGGAGTTTCATGAAATTCCCGATGCGGTGACGGACGCGCCGCTGGTTGCCGACATGAGCTCGACCATCCTGTCGAGGCCGTTGGAGGTGTCGCGTTTTGGTGTCATCTACGCCGGCGCGCAAAAGAATATTGGGCCAGCCGGCTTGACGATTGTTTTGGTTCGCAACGATTTGCTAGAAAGTCGCCGCGAGAACGTGCCGACGATGCTGCAGTACTCCGCACAAGCATCGGCTGGTTCGATGAGCAACACTCCCCCTACATTCGCTTGGTATGTCGCAGGTCTGGTGTTTCAGTGGTTAATCGAGGAGGGCGGTCTCGATGTCATGGCGCTTAGGAACCAGAGAAAGGCGGAGACGCTTTACGGCGCCATCGATCAGTCCGATTTTTACGCGAGCCCTGTACCACCGCGCTCGCGTTCGCGTATGAACGTGCCTTTCACGCTGGCATCCGCCGATTTGGATTCGAAATTCTTGGAGCTTTCGGCCGAGCGTGGGTTGATGACGCTGAAGGGACACCGGTCAGTCGGCGGCATGAGAGCGAGCTTGTACAACGCGATGCCTCAGGAGGCGGTCGATTCGCTTGTTGAGTTTATGGCGGACTTCGAAAAACGTTACGGTTGATGGAATAACGCACTATGTATCGCGTACTTACGCTCAATAATATCTCTGTTTCAGGTCTCAAACGGTTGCCTCGAGGTGACTATGAAGTGGCCTCGGCGTTGACCGACCCGCAAGGGATATTGGTTCGGTCCCACAAGATGCACGATATGGAGATTCCGGATTCTTTGGAAGCTGTGGGTCGCGCTGGTGCTGGCACGAACAACATCCCGATTGACGCCATGAGCGAGCGAGGTGTTCCGGTCTTCAATGCGCCAGGCGCCAATGCGAATGCGGTCAAGGAGTTGGTCTTCGCAGGCGCGCTGATGGCTGCGCGGAACATTCAGCCTGCGCTGCAGTACGTCGCGAACCTCACGGGCGACGCAGCCACCATGAGCAAGGCGGTCGAGGCGGGCAAGAAGCAATATGCTGGATTCGAATTGCCAGGCCGAACCCTAGGGGTGATCGGGTTGGGTGCGATCGGCGTGGAAGTCTGTAATACAGCGCTTGCGCTGGGTATGCAGGTTGTCGGTTTCGATCCGCATATGACAGTGCGCCGAGCCTGGCAGCTGTCTGCAGGCGTCGAAGAAGCAACCAGCATTGATCAACTGTTGTCCTCAGTTGATGTGCTGACGGTTCACGTCCCTTTGAGTGATGCGACGCGAGACTTAATCAACGCAGAGCGACTGAAGTTGATGCGAGAGGGTGCCGTCGTAATCAACCTTGCGAGAGGCGGGATCGTCGATGATGCGGCGGTCATCGCCGCGTTGGACGAAGATCGGCTGCATGCCTACGTGACCGACTTTCCAGGCCCCGACACGTTCAACCATCCGAAGGTGATTGCATATCCGCACTTGGGTGCATCGACCGGGGAAGCCGAAGAGAACTGCGCAATCATGGTCGCCGATACGCTTAAGGACTACCTCGAGAACGGCAATATCCGCCATTCTGTTAACTTTCCCGAGGCCAAGTTGCCGAGAGTGGGGGATAGTTGGCGCGTGACGATTGCCAACCAGAACGTCCCAAACATGGTGGGCCAGATATCAACCATCATCGCAGAAAATGGCCGTAATATTCTGGATTTATTAAATAAATCACGGGGCGATCTTGCCTACACGATTATTGATTTGGACGCGGAGCTCGACGCGCCGGCGCTCGAACAGATGCGCGCCATTGAGGGTGTCTTGCGAGTCCGCGTGCCTGGGTCTTGAGCGGTCTTTCATATGGCAGATGACGACGCGCCGATTTCGCTCCCAGAGGTTCGCGAGGCCATCGATCGGATAGATCGGGAGATTCAGCGGCTGATTTCCGACCGGGCGTTGCTCGCGCAGAAAGTCGGTGTCGCGAAACGCGGTGCTGCGGATAACTCTGGGTATTACCGAGCTGACCGCGAGGCGCAGGTGCTGCGGCTGGTCGTCGAACGGAACGAGGGCCCACTTTCGGACGAAGAGTCGGTACGTTTGTTTCGGGAGATTATGTCAGCCTGTTTGGCGCAGCAGGCGCCGCTGAAAATTGCGTTTCTTGGGCCGCCAGGCACGTTTACGCAGAGTGCAGCGTTGAAGCACTTTGGGCATTCGATCAACGATCTTCCATTCGCCACCATCGATCAGGTATTCCACGAAGTTGAAGCGGGCAACGCGGATTTCGGCGTTGTGCCCATCGAAAACTCAACAGAAGGCACGGTGAATCACACACTGGACTTGTTTGTCAGCTCACCACTCAAGATTTGCGGCGAGATCGAGTTGTCGATTGAGCAGCATCTTCTCGGTGTGGGAGATACCAATCTCGAGAGCATCGAACGGATCTGCGCCCACCAACAATCCTTGGCCCAGTGCCGAGGGTGGCTCCGAGCGAATTTACCGAATGTAGAATTGATTGGGGTCAGTAGCAATGCGGAAGGCGCAAGGCGTGCGCGGGATGAAGCAGGCACAGCTGCGATCGCAGGTTCCGCGGCCGCTGCTGTATACAGTTTGAGTGTTTTGGTCTCCAACATCGAAGACAGGGCTGACAATACGACCCGGTTCTTGGTGCTCGGCAAGACGCTATTGCCGAAAAGCGGGGACGATAAAACCGCGCTCCTATTGTCTGCCAACGAATCCGACGGTGCCGGCGCGCTTTACAACTTGCTGACTCCGCTATCCGAGGCCGGCATCAACATGAGCCGCATCGAGTCTCGCCCGTCGCGGCGGGGCGTTTGGGACTACGTGTTCTTTATCGATCTCGATGGGCACCCCGAGGACCCGGCGGTCAGCGAGGCCGTTGCTGCGATCGAGTCGGTCGCGTCTCTGTGCCGAGTCATCGGTGCCTACCCGCGCGCTGTGCTCTGATGTCCAACCAAGTCCTTTTGACGGCACCCGCAAGGGGGCCTTTGCGCGGCACCGTCTCGCTGCCCGGTGACAAGTCGATTTCGCATCGCGCGTTGATGTTCTCCGCGCTGGCCGAAGGCACCTCGCGCATCACAGGGTTGCTTGAAGGGGAGGACTGCCAAGCGACCCGCAGGGCGCTCGAGGCAATGGGCATTCGAGTCGACCGCTCGGACAAAGGATTGTATACAGTATTCGGCAAGGGGTTTCGGGGGCTTTCACAGCCGGAAGGACCGCTGGATATGGGCAACGCTGGAACGGGGATGCGCCTGTTTTGCGGTTTGTTGGCGGGGCAGAGTTTTCCGAGCACCTTGGTTGGCGATGAATCGCT
>JBCAZH010000055.1:0-18358 GCA_038533155.1 Pseudomonadota bacterium
TGCGTTCACCGCATGGCTTTCTTGGCGGTTTGCTGCTTCGCGCTTCATGTCATGATGTGGCGGTCGAGCGGTTCTTCGCCGATTTTGTGCAGTGTGATGTGGGGCCTTGGCGCGCACTGACTGTCAGCGATTTTCCCCTTCGACGACTGCTGACGAAGCGTCAACAAGAAGGTCTAGAAAGCAACGGCATTCGTTGGATCCAAAGCGACCGAACACAACGCGCGACCATTCGCCCTTGTGAAGCACACCCGAATTGGCCGCGTGAACTCCTATCGAGTCGGACAGCGAAAACCTATGCACGCCGCGAAAAAAAGCTGGCTGCGATTGGTACGCTTGAACATCGATTAGTGTTTAGCGATGGAATCAGTGATTCCGTGATCGATAGCTTCTTGAAGCTCGAGCACACTAACTTTAGGAAAGATGCTGGCACGTCGCTCATGTCGCACGATAGTCATGTACGCTTTTTTCGTGAGATGGTTGATTCGCTGCGCGCCCGCAACGGGGTGTTTTTCTCGGAGCTCGTTTCCGATGGTCGAGTCATCGCGTCTACGTGCAATCTTGTGAGCGGCACGAGTGGCTTCGCCTTCAAACTGGGCTGGGATCCCGACTTCGCGGACTACAGTCCCGGTGTCCAAAACGAGTTAGCTTTGGTTGCAGCAATGCAGGCCGAGTTGTCTCACCTCGAACATATGGACAGCGGCGCTGCGCAAGGTTCATTCATGGAACGATTGTGGCCGGATCGTGATGAACTGGTGGAGGGCGTATTTACCTGCGACCGGCTAGCGCATTGGACTGCCAGAGCGATTCGTAGTGTTGCGGATGTTCGCAATCGGTGGCGGCGCGGCCTGGGTTGAACATTGCGGACAGAATTTAGACGGCGGAGACTGGCGGACATGAATTCACGGTTATTGGTGTCACAAATTCTCACGCTCCTTTGTTTGGTTTGCATAGCGCCGTGCTCATCCGCTGAGTCAACAGAATCGGTGGCGCAGAACCTCAACGAGTGTGTGATTCTGTTGCATGGGTTGGCGCGCACTCGACATTCTATGGCTGATGTGGGAGAGGCCCTTGAGCGCGAGGGCTACAAGATCGCGAATATCGGCTATGCCTCTCGGAAGGAACCCATTGAGGTCTTGGCCAACGATGCCATCACTCGCGGCATGGATGCGTGTCGCCAAATGAATACCAAGCGAATCCATGTCGTGACCCATTCGATGGGCGGGATTCTCTTACGCTATTACCTGAGTCAGCAAGAGATTGCTGGGCTTCAACATGTCGTTATGATGGCACCGCCGAATCAAGGCAGTGAGGTCGTCGATACCTGGAAAGACCGACCGGGATTCAAGTCACTTAATGGGCCAGCTGGTATGCAACTTGGTACTGACGAAGACAGTATTCCCTCGAAACTTGGCCCCGTTAATTTTTCACTTGGTGTGATCGCCGGCACCGCAACGGTCAATCCGATCCTGTCTCGAAGTCTGCCGGATCCCGATGATGGCAAAGTGAGTGTGGCAGCAACCAAAGTCGAAGGCATGCGGGATTTTATTGCGGTGCCGTATAGCCATACGTTCATGATGCAGTCCGACGATGTGCATGCCCAGATCGTTCATTTCCTTCGCTTCGGACGCTTCTCGGCGGAGTAAGCCGCACCCCTGTCAGAATCCGCGTCTGCCCTGCAGCGAAATCTGCAGTCCACTGTCAATGTCGTCCCCCGACGTCACAGGGACGGCGAAATCGATGTGAAGCATACGGTTGCTGGATGCTCGGGTACTCATCAGGCGCAATCCAACACCGATATTGACCAGATCGCGGTCTTCCGAAAAACCGGTTAGGTCATCGCCCCAGATTCTGCCCGCATCAATAAATGCGGCACCACCAACACGAAACAGACTCAGCGGGTACCAATCCGTGATCAGCCGTTGCTCCAACGTCAGCACGGCGCGTGCGTCGCCGTTCGCAAAAGCCCGATCAAACCCGCGGAGACCCGTCAGGCCACCGAGCTGCACTGGGCGATCCAAGTCAGCCTCGTGCGAAACGGTCGACTCAACGCCGACGAACCATGACCGGCGATCGGATTGGCGTCGCACCAAGCCCGCGCGCATCTCGAAGCGTCCGTTGCGCAGGTCGCCGCCCTCTATTCGGCCGTCTGCACCCAAGTTCCAAGTGAAAATGTATCGCGAAGGATCGCCGGAGCTGCTAGAGGCGTCGATATCAAAAAGGGCACCGTCGCGATCCGACCCAGTGCTCTTGCCAAACCAGCCAAGCGTTGCGCTGTAGCGAGTCCCCAGAAACAGGTCTTCAGTCACTGCCATCCGAGTGAGATTGGTCGCAGTGACGAATCGGTCTTCAATCGCTTCATAGCGAAAGAACGGATAGCGCAACTCACGATCCTCGGGCTGCACAGTCAGCCGGTTCAATTGGACAACCGGATCAAACTGGTCATCCGCGATCGCAAAACCGATCATCCAACGCCGTGCCCACTGATCGACCAACCCGTCCGATTTCCCCCACCAGACCGACGCGCGGGTCTGATCGCGACGATATTCCGCGACCTCGTCGCCGCGGCTGAACAAAGGCTCTTCCTGCTCGATGGCGGTCGCATCGAGTCCGGCACTCCATCGACTATCGAGCGAATAAAACGGTCGGATCAGGCGAAAACGCTGAGCGTCACCGTCATCGCTGTCGCGATAGCCGACTTCGAATCGCCACCACGTACCGCGAAAATTCCGGTTGCCATAGCGCATAAGGGTCGACTCGCGATCGCCGTCGTCCTCGACGCTGAACGCGAGTTCGCCGCCTGTACCCAGAAGATTGCCTTCCTGCACACCGAGTAAAAATTCGGTTTGTCCCCCTTGCTGAGAGAATCCGAGTTGCGGAAATAGCGTCCAGTTGTCCCGAGTCTCGACCGAAACGACAATTTCGGTTTCGCTAATTGGGCGCGCATCGATCACCACGTCATAGATATAGCTATTGCGACGTAGAACGCGTTCGCTCTCTTCGATGGCCTGTGCAGACACAGCCTCACCAGGGGCAAACAACAACTGGGCGCGGACAACGGATTCGCGGGTGATCGTATGCACGCGATTCGCTGTTCGATACAGCCATCGATCCTCATCTGGCTGCGAGGTATCGAAAATCGGCAATCGAGAAACCTGGATTTCCCGAATGATCATGCCGTCCGCCTCGTACTTCTCGAAACGGGCTTGACGCGTTTCGGCGGCGATTGCTGTTGCCGCCAGAAGCGTCCATGCGATGGCCAAGACTGCCCGCAGAGCTAGCGCGTTTGCGTTCACCTTTGACCTCTCCGACTCACCCTTGCCTTACGTAGAGTTAACATACTTCAGAGATTCTGACCCTCGATTTTGTCACGACTTCGCTGCGCTCGTGCGTAAAGCGTTTGTCGAAATTGTCGCTAACCCAACATCCTTAGCGACGCTTGGGCTTCGACTCATGCAAACAAGACTCTGCGCCGCGAGACTGGGTGCCGCCTTGGCGATAGCGTTCTGGGTCGGATCGATGTGGATTGCGCCACCTTTGCTCGCTCTCGATACGACCCTGAAGCCGACCCAGTTCATTTATCGCGATTGGACCCGCGCCGATGGACTGCCTTCCGATGTGATCTGGAATCTCGCCTATGGGCAATCCGGCTACCTGTGGCTGGCGACAGAGGGTGGGCTTGTACGCTTCGATGGGGCGCGGTTCGAAGTATTCAACAGCGAAACGCGATCCGGGTTTCGCGTCAACGATGTTCGAGATGTCGTCGAGGATGCTGATGGCAACGCATGGGCTGCAACGTACGGTGGTGGCGTCGTGCGCGTGTCGGGCAATGAGGTTTCGCGTTTCGGTGAAGCGCACGGTCTCGATAGTGAAATCATCTATGCACTAGCCGCGGCGCGTGATGGTGCCATTTGGGTTGGCACATCGGTCGGCGTATGCCGAAAACAGTCAGGTGAAGCGCTGTTTCGATGCTGGGGCGAGTCCGACGGATTGCCGGTCGGTCGATATCTCCGGGCTGCAGAGGCCGACGATGGCGCGGTGTGGTTCAGTGGCTTGGGCAACGGCGTCGTTCGATTTCACAAGGACGGCTTCCGAGTGTTTAGCGTGGAAGATGGTTTAGATGGGCCACAGATATTCGCGTTGGCCAATGATCCGGGGTACGGCATGTTCCTCGCCACGTACTCGGGTGCTATGTATTACGGGACGGAGACGGGTATCGAGTCTGTCGAAGACCATGGTGTAGGCACCGGCGACGTCATCTGGGATGCGACGCGAGATCGTGCCGGTACTTTGTGGGTTGCGCTCAATACCGGCGGCGTTCGCTCCGTAGAAGATGACAGCTACCAACTGGAGCGCGGTAGCACGGCGACGGCGACGGTACTCTCGTTGGTACCCGGCGATGACGACGATCTGTGGATTGGTACCGACGAAGGTCTACGCCATGCGCGCCGCGGGACCGCTTTGCCTTACGGTGAGCTTGAGGGAATCTCGAACGGCACCTTCGTGGTAGCCGCCGGACACGACAACGCGGTTTGGATCGGTGCAGAGAGTGATGGCTTGTTTCGAGTCGCAGCAGACGGTCGTATCGATCGATGGACCGAAGCCGAGGGGCTCCCAGCTTCTAGTGTTTCGGCTTTGGTCCAGGCGGCAGATGGCACCTTGTGGGTCGGCACATTCGGTGGCGGCCTTGCGCACCTATCACAAGCCGGCGAGATCACGGACCTCTATGACAACGAACGCGGATTAGGTAGCAACCAAATCATTTCATTGTTCGAGGATGCCGACGCAAGTCTATGGGTTGGTACTGCGGGCGGTTTGCATCGCATCGAGAACGGTGAAATCGTGCAATCGATCACCTCGAACGATGGACTACCGACCAATCTCGTTCGCCATATTGGTAGTGATGGGCAGGGCAATCTCTGGCTGTCGACCGAAGGTGGGCTTGCCGTGTACGACTTGCAACAAAAACAGATCGTACGGCGCCTTGCTGCCGGTTCGGGCCTGCAGAGCTCTGTGATTGTCTCCACTTACACCGACGCCTCCGGCGCTGTTTGGGTTGGGAGTCGGGTCGATGGTCTCGCCCGAATCGATGGCGATGAGCGCTTCGTGTTTACGGCAGAACACGGCATCAACCTAAGGTCGATTATGGGCATCGCCGAGGATCAGACGGGTGGACTTTGGCTGGTGGGCCGCGACGGCGCGATGCGGGCGGACAAAGCCTCTCTCGTCGCCGTGGCGCAAGGGCGGCAGGATCGAATCGAGTCGCGAATTCTTAGCGAACAGGATGGATTGCGTTCTGTCCGCGTGCCTGGCGGTTATCAATCCCCCATCGCAGTACTCGACAGCGGCGATGTATGGCTAGCGACAGCGCGGGGTGCGGTGAAGATTGATCCGACGCGTCTCAAGGAAGTCGACACTTCGCAGCCGCTTTTGATTGAGTCGGTGGTCGTAGACGGCGTGACCTTCGGTGTAGATGAGATCGCGGAGTTGTCGCCAGATACAAAGGCACTCCAGATTCACTACAGCGTGCCGGACTTGATTGCAGCAGAGCGTTTGCGCTTCCGCTATCGCATTCGCGGTAGCGATCAGGAATGGCAGGTCGCGGGGACTCGTCGCGTCGCGTTCTTCACAGACCCGCGGCCGGGTCGCACTGTTTTCGAAGTGCAGGTCACTACCGACGGCCGGCCGTATCAGGATTCGCCAAACCGTATGGACAGCCTGGACTTCACCGTAACGCCTCGGTGGTACCAAAGGCGCGTTGTTCAATGGGCAGCATTGAGCCTCGCTTTGATTCTCGTCGGCTTGGTCTACCGCCGTCTTGTGCGTGGCTATCGAAGTCGCCAACAGACGCTCGAAGGGAAGTTGGAGGAGCGAACCGCCAATCTACAAAAGGCTCTGCATGCGGCCGACAAGGCAACGGCCAGCGATGCACTCACCGGACTTGCAAACCGAAAGACGTTCGGCCGGCATCTCGAAACCACTTGGTCCAAGGCACGCGAAAAGGATGGCGCACTAAGCTTACTCTTGTTGTCTGTCGATGATTTCGGTGACTACAACGAGTTCGCTGGCATGACCGCTGGAGACGCGCTACTGCGACAAATCGCGGATCGGTTAGCCCAACAGCTGCGACAGGGCGACTTGATCGCGCGTGTTGGGGATGCCGAGTTTGCCATCGTGTTCGAGGACTCCAACCATTCGGCACTGGTTGTGATTGCGCAACGCTTGCAAACCAGTATCGGCGCTTTGGGTATTCAGCATAAGGGTCGACCCAAAGGCAGTCATGTGACGATGAGTGCCGGATTCGCATCGGTGCGGGCGACAGCGTTGGCCGAGACGGACGCGATTGTCCGACGCGCGAATCAAGCACTGCGTCGCGCCAAAGCAGCCGGCCGCGATCAAGTGGTCGTAGACATAGCCGCGCCAGCGCTTGCCGGTTAAACCCGATACGTCGTTCGATCGTTGCTTACGCTCGTGGCAAGACGATGAACGAGAGCGCGACGGCCAGCGGCAGCATCCAAAAAATGGACACAAGGATCACGCCGATGGGTCTTGCCCAGCCGCTCTCAACCAATGTTGCGTGATGCGGTTCAGTGGTCTGTTCTAGATACGGTGGCCCATAGTTGAGCCAAACCGCCAGCAATACTAGGTTCAGCAACCAAACAAAACCGCCTGGCAAATTCGATGGCGCTATGATCATCACGGCGATCAAACCCAGCGACAGCGCCGCCCCCACGATAGCCGCGAACACCAACGGCGCGCTATTGGCGCAGGCACGATAATTCATGACCAGCAGCCAAAAGCCCGCGACAGGACCACCGAGCAGCCCCGCCGTCAGAATCTGCGCGTGCGTCGCAACCGGGATAGTTTCCGGCTCATCCGTTTGTGACTCAGGGGTAGCAAACGGGTTGTCCGACATATCACCTCAGGAGTGCCGTCGCGTCTAGTGCACCAAAGCCGCGGAGTCGGCGTCCATGCGATTGACGGGCGATCATTTGATGCCGCCCATCAGCGAGCGAATCGGTTTTGTGAACAACAACATGACAATTCCCGCGCCCCCGATGAACATCACGATATTCATGTACTGACCCGGATAGCCCGCCAAGTTATCAGTGTCAAAAGTGCCTGCCACCAAACCGGCAATCAAACTTCCGAATGCCGTTGCCAGGAACCACACACCCATCATTTGCCCGACGAAGCGCTTCGGCGCGAGTTTCGTAGTTGCGGATAGTCCGACAGGCGAAAGAGTCAGCTCGCCGAGGGTGTGCAGAAGGTACGTCATCATCAACCACGTCGGCAGAGCCTTATCGCCGCCGACGACAATCATGGATGCTCCGACCATGGTGACAAAACCGAGCGCAAGAAAAATCAGTCCTATAGCGAACTTGAACGGTGTGGATGGCTCAAGGTTTCGTTTCGCGAGCCATACCCATGTTGCGGCGACGAAAGGAGCGAAGATGATGATGAACAGCGAGTTCAGCGACTGGAACAGCGACGCAGGAATCTCGATGCCGAATAGGGCGCGCTCGGTGTAGCGTTCCGCGAATAGATTCAGAGATGAACCGGCTTGCTCGAAACCGCTCCAGAATGTGGATGCAGCGAAGAACAACACCACGATAACGATCATTCGTTTGGCCTCGACGGAATCGAGTTGACCGAACGCGAAGATGTAGAAGAAATATACGAGCGCGATAACCAATATGACGACGCCGAGAATTTTCGCCATTTGCAGCGCGTCGATTGTGTAAACACCGAACAGTGCGCCGAGAACCGCCAATGTGAAAAACCCAAGGCCAATGCCAACGCCAACAAACCCACGAGTAATTTTCGCCGCATCGTCCGGTTTCGTCCGATCCAGCGTTGGGAACCGTCCGGCATCCCCGAGATGCCGCAGCGTCATCCGGTATTGGATGAGGCCGAGGAACATGCCGACGCCGGCGGCGGCAAAACCGTAATGCCAACCAAATGCATCGCTTTCACCGAGCCATCCGCAGACGATGGGTCCGAGGAACCCGCCAAGGTTGATGCCCATGTAGAAAATGGTGAAGCCAGCGTCCCTGCGTGAGTCCTCCGGCGTGTACAACTCGCCAACGATCGCGCTGATATTAGGTTTCAGTAAGCCTGTGCCGAGCACCACCAGCACCAATCCTAGAAAGAACGCCTGTGTGCTGGGTATCGCCAACACAAAATGCCCGATCATGATGACGATGCCGCCATACCAGACGGCCTTCTGTGCGCCAACCAACCGGTCTGCGATCCACCCGCCAGGCAAAGAGAACAGATAAACCGAAGACAGGTAGATGCCGTAAATCGCTGTGGCGGTGGCGTCAGTAAACGCGAGCCCGCCGTTCGCAATCTGGCTGGTCATAAACAATACAAGCAGCGCCCGCATGCCGTAGAAGCTGAATCGCTCCCACATTTCGGTGAAGAACAAAGTGGCGAGCCCACGTGGGTGCCCACCGATAGACGCCTGCGGCGTCGACGCAGCGGTCGCTGACATAACTGTTAACCCCCTCCAGGATTTTCCCGGATTCTACCAGTGCGATGCGGTTTTCGGGGGAAGCATGCGCGGAATGCGCGATTTCAGGTCGCTGCCGCGTCCTCTTCGTCGCGCTTTGATCGATTTTTTAACATCGAGCGCGAAAACAGAATACCCAATTCGAACAACAGGTAGACGGGAATCGCCAGTAACGTCTGGCTAAAGACGTCCGGTGGCGTTAGGAACATCCCGACGACGAAGCATCCCAGGAACACGTAGGCTCGAACGCTAGCGAGTTTCTCGGGGGTTGTAATGCCCGCCCAACACAACAGCACGGTGGCGACAGGTACTTCGAACGCGACGCCGAACGCGAGAAATAGCGGCAGGATAAAGCTCACGTAACTCGCGATATCCGGCATTGAGGCCACCGCCTCCCAGTCGTTGCCGATCACGAAATTGAAGATGAGCGGCATCACCACGAAGTAGCAAAACGTGACGCCGAGATAGAACAACGTAATGCTGCTTGCCAAAAGCGGGATCGCGAAGCGCTTCTCTTTTCTATACAGGCCCGGCGCAATGAACGCCCAGGTTTGATAGAGGATGACCGGCACCGCAATAAAAATTGCCACGAAAAACGCGAGTTTGAGGGGGACGAAGAATTTCGAGACCGGATCGATGGCGATCATGCTCGCGCCCGCCGGCAGTGCTTGTCGCACAGGTTCCGACGCGACCTCCAACAACGTCTTGGAGAATGGCAGCAGCGCCAGGAACACGATGATGACTGCGCCGAACGCCCAGAGCAGTCGGTTTCTTAACTCCAGAAGATGGGAGAGCAGCGTGCCTTCTTCGAGGTGCTCCTCCTCGTCGGCAATATCCTCGGCGAGTTGATCGTCGTCGGCCGCGCTCATGATTCCGGCTCTTTCGGCGTTTCCGCCGGTGCTGAGGCTGGCGGATCCTGAGGCTCATCGGCATTGGCCTCAGTGGCCGTAGCCTTCCCGCTGTCAGCTAACTCGCCATGCGACTCCACCAGCGGTTGCTTTAGCTTGTTGACGTCTTTTTTGAGTTCATCGATGCCCAAAGAAGATTCAAGATCAACCCGAGTGGGCAGTTGCTCACGGATTTTTTTGAGTTCGAGCTCATCTTCCAATTGATACTGCAGGTTGCTCGCCGTACGACGCGCGTAACCGATGAACTGACCGACCTTCTTGGCCACCTCTGCCATCCGGACAGGGCCAAGGACGATCAACATGATCAGGAAGATCAGCAGAAATTCAGGTCCGCTGAACATGATTCAGGTTGCCAGGGCCGCAGCAGGGCTGCGGTTAGGAGCTTTTCTCGGACTTTGCCTTCTCGGGCGTGCCTTCGAAGGTTGCGTCCTCAGTCTCGCCGATCGACTTGGTCGAATCGGTTTTCGCCTCCTCGTTGTCCATCGCGCTTTTGAAGCCCTTGATGGCTGAACCGAGGTCTGAGCCAATGTTCTTGAAGCGTTTTGTGCCGAAAATCGCCAAAACGATCGCTAAAACGATCAGAAGCTGCCAAACGCTGATGCCGCCGGGTCCAAACATGGTAATCCTCTCAGTCAATGCTGCGGGCAAACGCCCATGATACGCGACATGGGGCGCTTGCCGCAGGCTCACAAGGGTTGTGCGCCAAAAATGTGACGCGCGACCGTATCATCACTCGGTGGCTGGCGTCTGTAACCAGAATGTTACAGGCCCATCATTCACCAATGAGACCTGCATGTCCGCGCCGAAAACACCGGTTTCCACGGTCATTTCGAGACCGCGTAAAGCGTCGGTGAAGCTGTCGAACAGAAATTTACCAAGTTCCGGTGGTGCCGCGCGGGAAAAGCTTGGGCGACGGCCGCGCGAAGTATCGGCTGCTAAAGTGAATTGCGGTACCGCAAGAATTGCTAGTCCGAGATCTTTCGCACTCAGATTCATCTTGTCCGCGGAATCCGCGAAGACTCGATAGCCTGAGATTCGCTCGGCGAGCCAACGGGCCGAGTCTTCGGTGTCGTGCGCTTCAACGCCAAGCAGCACCAAAAGACCCTGCTCTATTGCGCCGACGCGCTCGCCCGCCACCGCAACATGCGCGGACGACACTCTTTGGATCAATCCGATCACGGGAATACTCCTTGTAACCGACGGCGTATTCGCAGCGTCGGTCAAAATTGGGCTGCAACAATCATTCGAACATCAGCCTAGTCTAAACGACGGTGGTGCTGCCGCTGCGCCAGGGAAGGTCTGCCGCAGGGACGCGGGCAGCGGAGGCACTGCCGCCCCGACCGTCGCTATGGGATACTCGGCGCCAGAAGGCAACTTTGAGGGGCGTTGCGATGCGGCGACGACATTTTCTGACGGGCGCGGGCGCCGGATTGGTCGCTGCAGGTGTGGCGGCGTGTGGACAAAACACCGAATGCGCTTCGGGCGGCACTGCGACTGCTGCTGAAGAGTTTCGTTGGAAAATGGTGACCACCTGGCCACCGAACCTGCCAGGTCTTGGCTCAGGCGCGACTAATCTCGCCAAACGCATTGAGACCGCTTCGGGCGGACGCCTGAAAATCCGAGTCTACGCTGCCGGCGAATTGGTCCCCGCTTTCGAAGTCTTCAACGCGGTGTCCCAAGGGACCGCAGAGATTGGCCACGGCGCGGCCTACTACTGGAAAGCCAAAGTCGAAGCGGCACAACTGATGACGACCGTGCCGTTTGGCCTTAACGCAGCCGAGATGGATGCTTGGATGTACTACGGTGGCGGGCTCGAGTTGTGGCGCGAGCTCTACGCGCCTTTCAATCTCGTGCCATTCCCTGCTGGCAACACCGGCGCTCAAATGGGCGGTTGGTTCAATCGCGAAGTCAATTCGGTCGCAGACCTCAAGGATCTCAAGATGCGGATCCCAGGCATGGGCGGGGAAGCGCTGCGCCGTGCGGGTGGACTCCCGGTCAACCTGCCCGGCGGGGAGCTGTTTACTGCGCTGCAGACCGGCAACATCGATGCGACAGAATGGGTCGGCCCCTACAACGATGTGACGTTCGGTTTCCCGAGAATTGCGCGCTACTACTATTACCCGGGTTGGCATGAGCCAGGCCCAACATTGGAAGCGATGGTCAACGCCGAAGCTTGGGATGCGCTACCGGAAGACCTCAAGGAAATCGTTAGGGTATGCTGTCAGTCCGTGAACTGCGACATGCTCGCCGAGTACACGTGGCGTAATGCCGAGGCGCTCGAAACCCTTGCCGACAACCCGGACGTTGACATCCGTCGATTCCCCGATGAGGTGCTGACGACGTTGCGTGGGCACATGCAATCGGTCATGCAAGAACTCGTTGCCCGCGATGAGAAAGCGCGCAAGATCTACGAGTCGTTGGATGCGTTTCGCGCCCGGTCAGCGCGCTATCAGGAAATCACCGAAGCCGCATTTCTCGATACGCGTCAGCTCTGAATCGCATGCGCTTCTAACAGCTCGCGCGGAATCGATAACAACGCATCCTCGTGAGTTGCGGTTAGGTCAACCGGCGGCGCGCAGCCGGCCTCAGCCGCTTCTTTCCATCTCGATGCGCACAAACACCAGCGGTCGCCCGCTTGCAGGCCCGGAAAATCCCATGCCGGTAGCGGCGTGATGAGATCGTTGCCTTGCGATTTACTGTATTGCAGAAATTCGTCATTCACCACTGCGCAAACGACATGGCGACCGAGATCCTGACTGCCAGTCCGGCAATACCCGTCGCGAAAAAACCCAGTGGCGGTTTTGCTGCAGCACGGCTGCAGCGATGAGCCAAGAATGTTCTTTTCATTGCCAAGCATGATTGAGGTCCACCTCGCGAAAGGTCAGGCTGATCCGTTGTTGATCAGCGGAGTCATTGGAAGGCTTGAGCCTCTTCACGCCATGGTAGTGCAGACGAGCAGGCCCGCCCATCACAATCACATCATTGGCGTAGACCGGAATGCCACGGGGGCTCCCTTGGCGTGATTCCCCCCAAACCAAAAATTCGGCCGGTAGCCCAGTGGACACCGTCACAACCGGCGGATCGAAATCGCCTTCGTTCTTATCTTGGTGCGCGGTGAGCTGATTACCAGGTCGGTACCGATTGATCAGGCATGCGTTTGGCGCGAAGCCTCGGAATCCGGCAACTTCCGCCGCGGCGGCAGCAACTCGCGCCCATGGTGCGGGCATCGCCGGCCACGGTCGGCCCGTCTCGGGATCCAGTGGTTGGTACCGATATCCTCGACGATCAGACACCCAACCGACGGCACCACAGTTGGTTACCGCCACCGCAATTGGCTTACCGCCCGGTGTCTGCATGTGACGGAACGGAGACCGATCAGTGATGGTCGTCAGCGACTGCAGCATCTCGATCGCATCGGCGAAGTCAGCGAGGAGGACCAAACCCTCGGACAATTTTTCGACAGGCGGGCGCGCTTGTTGAAACAGATCATCCATTTCGAACCAACCGCATGAATGCATTCCGAGGTTTGGCTACACTTTGGGGCTGTCCCGCCGTTATCACGGATCGAATTCTCATGCTTCGACAAATTGTATTCATATCGCTATTGCTGGCGGCTTGCTGTCAGGCCACTGCGGCCGATCGTCCATTCTCTGGTGCGCAGTTAATCGAGCAGCTACCGAGCGAAACCCTGTTGTATGTTCGCATACCGCATCCGAACGGCCTGCTGGCGACCGCAAAGGGTAACGCGTTGGACCCGGTCCTTTCCAACCCGGATCGTGCTCGGATGGCCGACGAAATTATTAGATCGGCTTTCGAGCGGTTGGGACGTGTCGAGCCGGAGATCATTGCGCCGTTTAGCAATCTGATGAACGACATTCGCTCACCGGTCGAAGTCGCTGTGATCTCGACCCCAGGGCCCGTTTCCGTCATGTCGTTTGTGCTCCCTCATGATGAAGACTCGGGGTTCGAAGCATGGTTTGCGAATCTGGCGGCCATGGTGCCGGACGTCACGCTGTCTTTGTCACAACAGCAAACAGGGTTTTATGCGATTGACGGGAGCCCAGCGCCGGCCTTTTCCACCTTCGATGCGCAGAGCGGCAGCGTCAAATTGCTGGTCGGGCAAGCCCTCGACGCCGCGGGTGCCGAACGCGTGATCCAGATGCTCGACGGCGCCGGCGAAATCAGCACTGAAATCGCGGCAATCGATGAGAGCGATCAAGGGCTGGTCGCCTGGATCAACGTCGAGCAAAGCCTACCGATGGCACAGTTGTTCATACCGCTCGAAGACTACGAAATGTTGCAGCAACTGGGCATCGAAACGATGCGCTCGATTCAGCTAGGAATCGGCGTTGCGAAAGGTCGCTCAACGCTGAGTTTCGGTGCGTCGTTACTGCCCGGGGTCGAGCGTAAATTGCCGGTCTTCGAGCACGAACTCGGCGCTACGGCTGCAGGTGCGTTAGAGATGGTCGGGCAGCTTGCAGTGCCGTCTGAACGCGACTGGAATTCACTGGAACAGCTGATCGAGAACACGATCGACGGCGAGGCCTGGACTGAGTGGCAGTACATCAAGACCACGCTGGCCGATGCGTATGGTTTGGACTTCGCACTAATGACGCGCGCGCTCGGACCGGATTTCACGTTCATCGTCGATTCCGTGGGCGAGTACGTCGCGGTGCGAGTACGTGATGAAGCGGCCTATCGGCAATGGTTGGCTCGATTGGAGGCCGTCAGTCATGTTGAGTTCACGACCCGGCGAATCGGCCGTCAAACCGTGAATGCCGTTGCGATCCGTGAACATGAATCGCCGCTGGACGAGCAATCATTGGAAATTGACGAACAAGCGCGCCGCTGGGCGGCGGTCGTCATGGATATGAAAGACCGGTCGTACTGGATCGAGGAGGACGGCTATCTATATTTCAGTGGTCTACCGCAACCTCTGATGGCGCGTGCGCGTGAACGAAAACGTGTGCAAGTCGGCGAATGGCTGCGCGACGAACGAGGCGCCGACCTCAGCAGCGCTTTGATGGGTGTTACCTGGAACACGCGCCATCTGCCTCGCCGGCTCTATCACACCTACCTCAACGTGCTGCAGCTGCTGGCTGACGTCGGCCAGGTCTCGTTCGATGTATTTGATATGCCGACCGCCAATGCCTTGAAGCTGCCCACCGAGAGCGCGATGGGCATTGTGATTTCGATGGGACAGGATTCGCTAGGCCTTGAGATCACCTCTGAATCGTCGCCGCTGGATTTTCTGTTCGGCGGCGGTGCGGGCACGGCGTCCGCGGCCGCGGTGACGGGGGTCCTCGCAGCTATCGCGATACCGGCCTACCAGGACTACAGCATCCGTGCGGAAGTCAGCGAACGCTTGTACTCGGCAAGCGGCATGCGCTCGGAGATCGACGCGTTCTATGCTGAGAACGGTCGATTCCCAAACGCGGAAGAAGCCGAGATCCTCGTCGCAGACTTTGGACTGGAGTGGGTACGTCTCGTCCCGGGTGAGCCGGTGATTGAAGTCGGCTTTGATCCTATCGAAGCGAATGAGGCGTTGATCGACGCGATGCTGGTGTTGAGCGCGACCACCGACGATTCTGGTGAGTTGGAATGGTCGTGTGCCGCAACGTTGGAAGAAAAGTACTTGCCAACATTCTGCCGCGACGGCGTGCTGCCCGAGGGATACTGATGGTCTGGCGCAAGACCTTCAAAATTCTGCATACCATCGCAGCGCTGGGCTACGCCGGCGGCATTGCCGCCTACTTGGTCGCACTGATGAGCGCGCCGGAAATCACAGAGCTGTCGCAGCACTTAGTTCTGCGCAACAACATCGCAATGATTTCCAATTGGTTGATCATTCCGTCCATGCTGATCGTTGTGGTCAGCGGCTTGATGTCGATGGTCGTGCATCATCCGTTCATGAACGCACCTTGGGTTTGGCTGAAAGCGCTCTCGGGGTTACTGATTTTTGAGGCCAGTCTCGCCAGTATCGATGCGCCAGCCGATGGTTCGAAACGCGCTGTCGAAAAAGCCATCAACGGCGAGATTGATATGCAGACCCTCGAAGGGTTAGTCCGCGACGAATGGGGCGCGCTGTACATTCTGCTCGGCATCGCCGTGGTGAACGTCATCCTTGGTGTGTGGCGTCCGAAGTTCGGATTGAAGACGAATTGATGCCCGGCGGTTGATCGCTTGTCTTTCACAGCGAGTTGGAGCTGAAACGAGCAGATTCGCTGAACGACTGCCTGAGCAGACCTCGGGGTTCGCGAAAAAAGGCGCGGGATGAGGTTCCGCCTACATCCCGCGCCGCTTATCAATTATTGATTTCAGTGGCGAGAAGATTTTCGCCGTTGGTTTAGTGCTGGCACGGCTTTACAGTTCGCGTAGAACGTCGTCGTGGCCGGCCAGTCGGAGAACAAACCGAAAATACCGACTTTCTGAACCAAGACGTCGATCTGGGTCAGGATGTCGCCATCGTTAGCCAAAGCGTCGACCGTAGTGTCGTAATAGAAAGCCCCGTTTGCTGGAATGATTTCTTCCCGAACTCGACCTGAGCGCTCCGTGGTCCAGCTGATGATGTCGAGGCCTGCTCGCTTCGCGCGCTTGGCGTACTTCGACGGTACGATGCGACTGTTGCGCGTCGTCAGCAGAATTTGCATCGGTGGTGCGATGATATTCAATCCATCTTCGTGGCGATCTAGGAAGTCTTGTAGCGGAATCTCCTGGTCGTATCGACCATCCAAAAACACGGCCTGACGACCAAACCGAGGAAACTCTTGGATCCACTGCGTCACGTCGTTGTAGTTAAACGACTGGACCCAGACGTTGCGTGGTGGAACGCCCGCTTCGATGTACTCGAGGATCAACTTGCGCGCATACTGCTCTTGATCGAATCCTGGTGGGAACTCATCCGGATTGACCGACTTCAGCTCCGGAGTCATCTTCCGTCCGAGTGACTTGAAGAGCTCGATGCTCTCAGCGTGCGAAAGCAACGTCGCACCGTTGGAAGTTGTGTAGAGATCTGTTCGCCAGCCTGCAGTCCCGTCGAGATACTCCTCCAGCGTCGCTGCGCTTCGGTTCGCGGCGTCCATCTTGCCCGTGAGTGATTTGAACTCGGCCAATGTAATGTCCGTTGTGCAGCAGCGGACGTTGGCATACGGTGTCGGCGAGTTTGGATCAGGCGGCACCGAGCATTTTTCGGCGAGCGGTGTCTCGAGGATGTTGGTGGTGGTGTGAAGATCGCATTGCGCGTGGCGACAGACCAATTCTCCGTCAGCAGTGATGGAGACGTCGCATTCCAAAATTCCGGCACCCATGCGGGCAGCAGCGATGTACGACTCAGCGGTATGCTCCGGGAACTGCATCGGCGCGCCGCGATGGCCAATCGAAAAGTCGGAGGGTCGATAGACCCGTTTTGTGGACGCACACGCTTCCAGCTCTCTTTTCAATTTCGCGTCGTCTAGCTCATCCATCAAATAGAACGGTCGAGGTCCGAGTTGCGCGGTTCGCTTGAGTGCATCGGCGGTTGCTGTGCCCGCCATCGCTATTCCAATCAGCGTGACTAGCAACGTGGCCCAAAACCTACTCATTTCTGTCATCGTCATCTCCCTGTGTCGAAAGTGGTTCTCACGGAACATGTCCGAGGTTAGGGCGACCACATTTCGTACCGATGGCTGATGGATTTCAGACGGATGACTGTTCTGTGTCGGTTTCGCGACGATGACCGCGCGGTGTCGACCGCTTAGCCGTAGATGCGTTCGGGCAGCCAGGTCGCGAGAGACGGGAAGGCTGCCAGCAGACCCAGCATCAGGAGCTGGATCGCAATAAATGGCAGAACGCCACGATAGATGTCGCTCGTGCGCACGGAATCCGGCGCGACGCCGCGAAGGTAAAACAACGCGAAGCCGAACGGCGGGGTCAGGAACGAAGTCTGCAGGTTCAGGGCGATCATGACGCCCAGCCAGACGGGATCCAGACCCATACCCAGCAACGTCGGCCCCACGATGGGCACGACGACGAACGTAATTTCGATGAAGTCCAGCACAAACCCAAGCAAGAACATCAGCAGCATCACGACAATGAACGCGCCGACCACGCCGCCAGGAAGATCGCTGAGCCAGTCCTGCACGAGCTCATCACCACCGAAACCCCGGAATACGAGCGCGAAAATGGATGCACCAATCAAAATCATGAATACCATCGCCGACACGCGCGTTGTGCGTTTCGCAATGTCATGAAGTGCAGCAAAACTGAGTTCCCCCTGCAGCAAAGCAAGAACCAAAGCGCCTGCCGCGCCCACTCCCGCAGCCTCTGTAGGTGTCGCGATTCCGGTCAGAATGGAGCCCAAAACCGCAAATACCAGCAACAAAGGTGCAGCAAGAATCCGCAGCATTTTCGCAACGCGCAACTGTTGCGATACCGGGTCTTTTGACTTCGGCATCGCGTCTGGCTGCACCAAGGCAACCACCAACAGCCAGACAAAATAGAGCCCGACGAGCAGCAAGCCAGGGATCAATGCACCGGCAAAAAGGTCACCTACAGACACCGTTTTCGGGCTGAACACCCCCTGGGCGAGTTGTGATTGCTGATAGGCGGAAGACAGCACGTCACCGAGCAACACCAGCACGATCGACGGCGGAATGATCTGCCCGAGGGTTCCCGATGCGCATATCGTGCCGGTCGACAGCGCGGGTGAATACCCGCGCTGCAGCATCACAGGCAGCGATAACAGTCCCATTGTCACCACCGTCGCGCCAACAATGCCGGTGCTCGCCGCCAGCAACATTCCGACCAGCAAGACCGCGAACCCTAGCGCGCCATGGCGTCCGCCGAACAGCTCACTCAGCGTCTCCAGGAGTTGCTCGGCGATCCGCGATCGCTCGAGCGTGATCCCCATGAACACGAACAACGGTACGGCGACCAGCGTTTCATTGCCCATGATTCCGGC
>JBCAZH010000055.1:18458-19859 GCA_038533155.1 Pseudomonadota bacterium
CCATGAACACGAACAACGGTACGGCGACCAGCGTTTCATTGCCCATGATTCCGGCGAGTCGGTTGGGCAAAGAGCTCAAAAACGCCGCATCGAAAGCCCCGACCGAACTGCCGATCGCAGCAATCGCCAGCGATGTCCCGGCCAAAACGAACGCGACAGGGAACCCACTCATCAACACGACGACGACGGCTACGAACAGCAGGATCGCCCAAAACGTCATTGAGAAGTCTCACGCCGCCAGGTTTGGACGCAGCGGCTCAGAATGACGACGCTTTGAAGCAACAGCAGAACAGGCATCACGATCATTAGGGTTTTTAGGATGGCCGGCGCCGGAAACCCCAATCCGCCGGCCTGCGCGGAAGCCTCCCGGCTGGCCCAGCTGCCCAGCGGACCAAACACGTAGTCCCAGCTAGCGATGAGCAGGTATAGGCTCGTTGGAATCAATAGAAACACGCAGCCGATCGCATCGATGAGCGCCCGCCCGCGATCGCCGAAACGCTGATAGAAAATATCTACGCGGACGTGCTCATCGTGCGCGAGCGTATAGGCAATGCCGAGCAAAAACACGGCGGCGTGCATCCACGTCGTCAATTCTTGCATCCAGATTCGGCCGAATCCGAACCCGTCTCTCGCGACGATGATCGCGACGGTGTTCAGCACCATGAAGAGTGTCAACCACGAAACGGTGCGCCCGACCCAACGGTTGATTCGATCAAGAAATGTCACGACCTAGCGCCGCCAGAACGTGGGTGTGATCAACACAAGCAAAGTGAAGATCTCAAGGCGTCCGAGCACCATCGCCACGATGCAGATCCACTGGCCTGCCGGAGATACATTCATAAAGCCGCTGGTGACCTCCCCCAGCCCAGGTCCGAGGTTGTTCAGCGTCGCGGCGACGGCGGCGAACGCGCTTTCCTGGTCGAGCCCTGTGCTGAGCAGCGCCAATAAAATCGCGACGAACACGACGATGTAGACCGCGAAGAAACCCCAGACCGCTTCGACAATGCGGCGAGACACAGCTTTCTTACCGATCTTGACCGGTATCTCCGCACTCGGGTGCACCAAGCGGGCGATCTCGCGAGCGCCTTGCCGATACAGCAGCAAAGCGCGCATCACTTTAATGCCACCGGCAGTCGAGCCCGCGCAGCCACCAATAAAACTCGCGAAGATCAGCAACACAGGAATCGCGCCTGGCCAAACGGCGTAGTTCGCCGTCGTGAAACCTGTTGTGGTCGCCATGGACACCGCTTGGAACGCGCTGTCGAGAATCGTCTGACCTGGCCCGTCGATGGTCTCTGTATTCAGCAATCCCACACTGACGATCACGCTGAGTGCGACGAGGATGAAAGCATAAGCGCGACATTCTGGGTCTTCGAAGTAGTGCGTGATCGAGTTGTTGCG
>JBCAZH010000056.1:0-2674 GCA_038533155.1 Pseudomonadota bacterium
TCCTGACCACTGTCGACGCCCGTACCAAGGATCGTGCCGCTGATGTGCGTGCCATGGCCGAAGCCATCGGTACGACCGGTCAGGTTCGGTACGGCCTTCTGCGTGTTGGGGTCAACATACATCGATGCAGGATCACGGAAATCGAACTGCAGAATGCCCGCGGGCAAGTCCGCGTGGCCCAACACTCCGCTGTCCACAACCGCGATGCCGACGCCACGGCCCGTGAAGGCGTAGTTCGCTTGACCCACCGTCGGCTCGCCGGCACTGCCGTGCGACGACTTGGACAGCGCATACACCTTCTCGTCGGGCGAAATCCAGTCGATCTGGTTGTCCAGCGCGTAGGCCATCAACGCGTCCGCCGGGATGCGCACTGCACGCATGTCCATCGAGTGGAACTCACGAACCACCTCGGCGTCCATCGCGTCCAACTGCGCGTCAGTAAGGCTGCTGGCACCGCTGTGACGGACCACCAACTCAACGTTTGCATCGCCACCTGCTTCGGCAATAGAGAACAAGTGCGGCGGCATTTTCGCGGCAGCAATCGCTCTCGCTTCCGCGTTCATGCGAACCGCGTCGACGTCAATCCGCTCATCTCCAACCCGCGAAGCGCGAGCCGAGTCTTCAGCGACAACTGCACTAGCGCGTCCCGTCAGACTGACTTCAACGATGTCTCGCGTCGCCGTGGTTTCGAGTTCGATTGAGCTTGCCAGTTGCGGCGCCGCCATCGATTCGATCCCGAACGACACTGCGTCCAACGTCGAGTTCACCATGGCGGGCTGAACATCCTGGTTCGCGGTTGGACCGCTGACCAGAGCTGTCGTGAGCAGCGCCGTTGCTATTGCAAGTTTGAGTTTCATTGCTTTTCTACCTTTCGCGACACTCATGACGCACCTCCATCGGCAGGTACGACACTGAGCTTGCCGGGACGCATGCCCCCCTTGCGGTCAGGATCGTATGTGTAGAGCTTTTTCGCGCGGTGGGCGCGATACAACAATGACGACGACTGAATCGCTTCATGGTCGATGTTGTCACTCGTGATCGCCTCGTCCGGTCGGTACAGACCGACCCAGGCGTCTTTCTTTTGCTTGGCTTCGTACATCAGGCCATCAGCCATGCTGATGATCTGATCGAGGCCACCTTGGTCCGCTTTGGCGCGGAACAGTGGATACGCGACGTAGCCAATCGAGCAGGTTGTTCTTGCAATCTGCCCCTCGCCGAGCACGAACCGCTGCTCGCGTATGGCGGAGCGAATACGCTCAGCCAGCGCAGCGGTTTGCTCTGGACTGTTTTGACGTGCGATGACGACGAACTCGTCACCCCCCCAGCGAACGACGACGTCCGACTTGCGGCAAATGCCGAGCAATACGTCGCGGAGCACCGTCAACATCCGATCGCCTGCCGAATGTCCGAACGTGTCATTGATCGGCTTGAAGCTATCCAGGTCGATCATCATGAACACGAGTTCGGAAGTCGGCGGCGCCGCACCGTCTTCGTGCGCGTTGTTGAATCGTTGCTGCACCAGCGCAAGCTCACGGCTCACTTCCTGGAACACGTAACGACGGTTTCGGAGTCCGGTCAACGGATCGCTAAGACTGCTCTCTTCCAACGCGCGATTGAGTGTTGCCAGCGCTTGGTTGTTCTTAACGAGCTTCTCAGTCCGAACCTCGACCTCATGCTCGAGTCGGCGACTGTAGCTCGCCTCACGCTGAACACGCGTGCGGTGCATCCACATCAACCCGGCCGTCAACAAGACGAGCAGCGCCGCGTAGACGGCGAACGCCATCGGCGTCAACCAGGGTGCCGTTGCAACCATGAGTGATACCGACAGACCAGCCTCGTTCCATACGCCGTCGCTGTTCGCAGCCTGCACTTCCAAGGTGTAGTTACCACCGCGGAGGTTCGTGTAGGTCACACGGCGTTGCGTGCCGAGCTCGATCCAATCGCGATCGTAACCTTCCAATTTGTAGCGGTACTGGTTGCGCGCCGGATCGACGAAGTCGAGGGCAGCGAACTCAAAGCTGACGTCGTTCTGACGCCAGTCCACTTGAACATCGCCATTCTCATCAACAGGCAGATCCGACCGAACGCCATCGTTGCCCTTGTAGAATCCCGTCAAAGCGATCAGCGGCGCGATGCCTGCCGAGCGAACCTTGTTCGGTGCGAACGCGTTGAAGCCTTGATTGCCACCGAAGAACAACTCGCCGGTGGCGCTCGTGTGGTGCGCACCAAAGTTGAACTCTTCAGACTGCAGGCCGTCGCGCTTGTGCAGCACTTTGAACTCGCCTGATGCGGGTTGATAGCGGGTGATCCCATAGTTGGTGCTCAACCACATCCACCCTTCAGCATCGGCTTCGATGCCGTAGATTGTGTCGTTTCCTAAACCGTCGGTCCGCGACAGATTGACGAACTCGATTGAACTCGGCGAGCGAAGATCACCGGTGATGCGATCCAAACCGCCGCCGCGAGTGCCGACCCAAACTGTGCCGTCCTGATCCACGCGCACGTCGTAGACCGTGTTGTCAGACAAAGTGGTCGCGTCCGCAGGATCGTTTTTGAAGGTCGTGAAATGGCCCGTATCGGGGTCCAGTAATGCGAGGCCACCACCATTCGTACCAATCCACATCGAACCGCTGGGGTCTTCCGCGAACGCAGTCACTTGTCCATTCTGTAATGC
>JBCAZH010000056.1:2774-12186 GCA_038533155.1 Pseudomonadota bacterium
AGACTCATGACGTGAGACGCGGCAAGCGGCGTTCCCGCTTCGACTGCCAGTGGCTGTACCGTGTCCGTCGCGCGATCGACGACACCCAGTCCGTCGCCGAATGTGCCCACCCATACGCGGCCGTCATTGCTGCTGGCGAATGACGTGACCGTCGGACTCTCGTTCGCCGCTGCCGTCAAAGCCTCCGCAGGCTCATAGCCAAGGGCCCAAGTGGACGGGTTCCAACGGCTCAAACCGCGCGTTTTGGTACCAACCCACAACAGTCCGGTGCGATCGGCGTACAGCGACGAGATCGTGTCGTCGACGAGGCTATAGCGATCCGCGGCATCTTTCAGCACGCGTGTCACCGAATTGTCTTCGGTGTTGATCAGATTCAGGCCTGCGGTCGTGCCGACCCACAGTCGCTCACTTGGGTCCAACAAGATGGACGTTACGCGATCGTCGCTGAGCGAGGTTTCGCTGTCGCCACTGCGCAGATGCGCGAAGCGCGCAGTGCCTTGAACCATTTTGGAAAGACCGCCGCCGTAGGTACCGACCCAGAGGTTGCCGCTGGCGTCTTGTGCGATCGCGCGCACGCTACCTTCAGCCAATGATCCCGCGTCTTCGGGATCGTGCATAAAGTGCACCGGCTTGAGCGTTCGCGTATCGACCGCGGATAGACCATGGTTTCCGCCCACCCACAGCAGGCCCTTCCGATCCACATAAAGACTGTAGAGGGACCCAAGCTGCTCAGCATCGAGACCAAGATCGACGTGCAAGACCTCGCCGGTATTCGGGTCTAGTCGATCAAGACCACCCTCCAGCAATGCCGCCCACACTGCGCCAGAGCCATCGATTGCGACTCGGCGTACCCGATCCGAAGCGAGCGAATTCGCGTCTGCTGCGTCGTGTCGGAACGATGTGACATCACCGGTCGCTTGATCGAGCCGTGCGACACCACCGCCGTCCGTCGCCAGCCAGAGATAACGATCAGACGCGACCACAACATCAAACACGAAACCGCTCTGCAGAGATTCCGCATTGCCCTGCTCACGGGCGTAGTGCCGAAACTCGTAACCATCGTAGCGGTTCAGACCATCCTCGGTCGCGAACCACATGAACCCGTCCGAGTCCTGCGTGATCGCGAGTACGTTGGACTGAGACAGACCGTCATCGCGCGTTAAGTGCTCGAAGATCATCGGCGGCGTCGAAGCGAACGCGCTAGCACCCAAACTGGATAGCGCGATGGCCCCCAGTGCTACGCGAATCTTGGCCGCTTTTTGAAACAGTGCGTGAAGCATAGCTCCCCCTTTCCAAGCAGATCAGTGCGATCTACTTTCCATGGCGCAATTAAACGGGGAAGCGAGAATTAGGGCGACGTCGCCTTCGAGCGACGGTCGAAAAAAAAGTGTGGACTACGTCAAATAATCCGCTGTCAAACCAAATCGCCTGAAGGCATGTCTTCTCGATCGAGAAGGCGCACAAATCTCGACGGATCAAGGGCTTGGCTGTGCACGAAACCTTGGAACGCGTGGCAACCGAGCGGAACAAGAAGATCGAGCTCGTCCTTGGTCTCAACACCCTCGACAACCGTTCTGACGTCGAGTGCGGTTGCCAACGCGAGGATTGCTCCGAGAAAACGGCCTGGGCGCCCGGGTGCACCCAAATCCCTGGTGTAGGACTTGTCGATTTTCAAAGCGTCGATCGGCAGCGTACGCAGATAGTCGATCGCGGAATCACCGGTGCCGAAGTCATCTACAGATAAACTCACGCCGAGTGACTTCAACGCGTTCATCCGGTCCTGCAAATCGCTGCCACGGGACAACACGCCGCGCTCGCTGATCTCAAGCTCCAAGCGAGACGGATCGACATCATAATGACGCAGAGACTCGCCGAGATAATCAACGAACTGATCGGTCAGCAATTGCCCTCTCGCGACATTCACGCAAATAACGGGCACGTCCACGCCGCGCCCCGTCCATTCCTGAATATCCTTGAAGGCGCGATCGATGACCCATTCACCCAACCGATGGATCAGGCTGCTCTCCTCCGCCACCGGAATGAACTCTTCGGGCGAGATACTCGTGCCATCGGTATGGTTCCAACGTATCAGCGCTTCAGCGGCAACGATCTTCCGATCCGAGAAACGCACGATCGGCTGATAGTGAAGTTGCAGCCGTTCGTCCTGTAAAGCCGTGTACAGATCGTGCTCCATCTGCAAACGAGCAGACGACTCGCGATCGAGATCCCGCAACGCGTGATAGTGGAATCCACCGCCCTGACTCTCCGCCTTGCGCATCGCGTCATCGGCGCGCTGAATCAACTGATCCGCATCATCCGTATCGTCGGGATAAATCGCGATCCCTAAGCACGCCGACAGGTTCATCATCTTGCCGCCAACCGCAGTCGGCTGCTCGAGTGTCGTCATTAAGTGTTGGCGGAATGCGGTGAGCACGTCGTCTGTCGCCCCAGTCCAACTCAGCATTGCGCCGAAGCGCGTTTGACCGAGATTCGCAATGACCGACGCCTGTAAGCGTTGCGCATCGTCGGTGGGCATGGGTACAGATAGGCACTCGGCTAGTCGTTGACCCACGACTTTGACGAGCCGTCTCGCCTCCGTCTCTCCAAGTGCATCAACCACCAAACCAAATCGCGAAAACCCGACAACCAGCACGGCGACGCGGGTCCCTGCATCCGCCGTGAGTAATGACCGTTCGACAATGCCGTGAAAAGCATCTCTATTCGGCAAACCGGAGATCGGCTCCAGCGTATTCTCACTCGCCAGTCGATCCCTAGCTGTATCCGCGAATCCTCGCATGTCTCGAAGTCTAGCCTGGCAGGCATCGAGCGATTGCCGGTCGCGCACGTGCGCGACGTGCCTCGCCAGCCGACGCGCGAGCAACTCCCAATCCTGCGACGGTGCCAACGCTTCGATACCGCCAACGTCTTTGGCGCGTTCAAGTTCCCGCCGGCTCGCACACAGTACGAACAATCGCGACACGATCTCGCTATCGCCGCACTTGGCGAGCCAGTCGTACAACGCCTTGCCGCGACGCAGTTTGACGCCTGCCTCAACCACGATCGCGTCATATTTGGATAACGCGTCTTGGTCCACGTCATCGCTTGCGACGACAGTCACCTGCAAACCGACGCTCCGACACCATCGAGGCACCCATTCAAGCGTTTTTCGACGCTTTGCAAACAATGCAACGCGACCTGGATCTGAAGCCGCGTCGCCGAGATCTCCGGGCCGACTACCAGGCGGCGCTTCGAGCTCCGGGAACCATCCCGTGAGCAAGCCGGAAGACGATTCGCTGGCTCGCCGATCTTTCATACCAGCGACTCTTGCCCAACCGATTGGAAGAACGATCCAATCTCTTCGGTCATGGCTGGACGGCCGAAGTAGAACCCTTGTAGCCCATGGCAACCCAACTCGCGCATAGTCTGCGCCTGCTCGGCCGATTCGATGCCGGTCGCGATCACAGTCGGCGCTAATGCCAACGCCGCCGAAACGCTCGCCTTTGCAGCCCGAATCCCCAAGCCTGCCGCATCGCGCGCGAGCGGTTGAGCAACTTTGATGGCCGAAACCGGACTTGCCGCGATTTCGTGCATGCCGCAGTGGCCGTTTCCAAACCCTTCGAGAACAATGCGTGCACCGGTTTCCGCCAAGGTATTCAAGCCAGCACCGCCCTGCCGTAAATCGCGCGCAACAAGATGTTCGCGAACATCTAGATCTACCGATGCCAACGAAATCTCAGCGCAGCGAGCAGCATCGCTCAGAACGTCCGCCAATCGTGTCGACGCGAACTCCTGCGAGGATAGGTTAATTCCGATGCGCAGATCTTCGGCAAGTTGCGTGCGCCAAACGGCAAGCTGTTCACAGGCTGTTCGAATGACCCATTCACCGATATCCACGATCACGCCAGTTTTCTCGGCCAGGCTCAGGATTTGTTGCGCCGGCTGATTGGCAAGAAGCGTGTCCGGCCAACGCAAGAAAGCTTCGACAATCCCAATCCTGTTTGAATCCGCATCGAAAATCGGCTGGTAGCGCAACTGAAACCGGCCCGCCTCCAATGCGTTGGACAGCTCACTCGCAAGATCGAGGCGCTGCAAAGTGCGGATCGCGACCGTTCCGGAGTGCATGACACTGCAAGCATCAGGCGCTTCTCGTGCCTGTTCCATCGCGGCGTCCGCGGCAGAGATGAGTGACTGGGCGTCTTGCCCGTCCTGCGGGAACAACGCGACACCGATTCGCGGCGACAAATACACAGTGCGTCTTTGCAACTCGAATGGATCGCTGAGCTCTGTGACCAATCGATCGGCAACAGCCTGCGCATCCTCGCCGCCGTTGATGTCCGGCAACAAAACCGTTAATTGCCGATAGTCCGTGCGCGCGACAATCGACAGACGCTCCAGATCTTGCCGTTCGAACTGGTTAGAGCCTCGCACTTGCCGTTGTAATCGCCGCGCGAGCTCGACAAGCACTTGGTCCTGCTCGTTACTCGATAGGCCGAAACACTGCTCGTCGAAACGCCCGGCATAAACCGCCAGCACCGCTAAACGTCCTTCACGCACGCGTTGCGAGCTCGCGATGAGTGCCAGTTGCTCAGCCAACGCTGTGCCATTGGGAAGACCAGTGGCAGCGTCGGTGGACATCATCTTCTGAGCGTCTGCCATCGCTTGAGTGACATCGGTCGCGTCAGTTGCGCAGATCAATACGCGCTCGCGCCCCTGCGGTAACAGCACGTAATGCTCGTTGCGGTAGTCGTCCTCGTATCGAAATCGCACCAACTGACGGCTTCGAATCGCACGCGAGACGCCTTGCTTCAGCGCGTCGGCCAACTCAGAATCGATTTGACTAACGAGCTCTGAACCCTCAATCTCCATTTCTGAAATTTCACGACCAAAAATAGCGGTTCCGACCGCATGCGCAGCAGAAATACGCCCATTCCGGGCGACTTCGATAACCGTAAGGTCAGAGCCACTCACCGGTTTTTCGATGGCGGAATTCCCCCCGATACGCTGCATAAATCCTTAGCCTTTTAACGAATCACCCGGTTTTTTAGCCAACTGCCGTCCGAATGCACATGGAAGTGCGGCTAGAGTGAGAACTGGCGCTCATTATTGCCGGTTAAGTGGTGTCGCAGATCACGGCTGCCTTCGACAAGGTCTGGTGCTATCCTGCCGCTCCAACCTGTTCGGAGCGATTTGATGCAACGTAACTATTTGATGCTTTCCCTTGCCGCCTCAATCTTGAGCTTTTCGCTGTGCCATAGCACCGCCATTGCCATGCATCACGAAGGAGATGGACTCAAAGCCGCCATCTCTGCCGACCTTCGGGACGGTGACAGCGCACGAGATGCGTATCGTCATCCGGCCGAGACGCTTAAGTTCTTTGGCATCAAGCCCACGATGACGGTTGGCGAGTACGGCCCTGGCGGCGGTTGGTATACGAGAATCCTCGCACCATGGATTGCCAAACAAGGCACCTATGTCGCGATCAATGCTGACGTTGAGAAATATCATGCGGGTGCGCCGGCCGAGAGAAACGCCGAACGCAAGCAGTTTCCGCAGACGTTCCCGGGCAAAGTTGCCGAGTGGACCGGACTTGATGCTGATGCGGTGGCCGCGGTTGAAATCGATGAAGCGCCAGATTGGCAAGGCAAACTGGACGCGTTTTTAATTTTCCGAAGCTTGCATGGCTTGTCGCGGAAAAATCTCGCTGACGAAACAGCCAAGCACGCCTACGGCCTTTTGAAGCCTGGTGGCATTGTCGGCGTCGTTCAACACCGCGCAAAAGAAGACGCGCCGTGGGACTACACACGCGGCCACAACGGCTACCTCAAACAATCCGAAGTGATCGCATTGTTCGAAAGCGCGGGATTTGAATTGGTGCTCGAGAGTGAGATCAATGCGAACCCGAAAGACTCCGCCAACTGGGACGGCGGCGTCTGGTCGCTACCACCGACACTCCGCCACGGTGACGAGGACCGGGAAACTTACGAAGCGGTCGGCGAGAGCGACCGTATGACTCTGGTGTTCAGGAAACCTGCGTAATCAGGTAACCAAAAAACTCAGTCGGCCAGCGCCGTAATTCGGAACGTTGAGTTCAAAACCAACGGGCGTTCCGTTGGCGCTGAGTTGACTGACATATTCAGCAGCTTCACCGGGCGACAGCGTCTTATCCAACCGCAGATGCTGATCGTCTTTCTCCGTCATCAACAGTCGTGAGCAAATATTCATCACTTCGTAGAAGTTGTCACTGATCGCTTCAGTGATGTCGTTGTTGTCGATCATGTCCTGCGCAGTGCCGGCTGGAATCATCGAAAGCGCAGCTCCGGCATATGCCACAAACGCGGGATCACCACCGCCAATCGCAACCAGTTTGTCATTGTCGTCGATGTAGGTCGCAACGTATTGACCATCGAAACTTTCCGCGTCGCCGGCGTTGACGCCCAAGCCGTCACCTAAAACGATGCCGAGCAAATCCGCAACAGCGCCCTGCTCCGGCAAAACAAATGTAGTACTCATCTTTCGGCCTCCCGCCGATCACACGTTAATTCAGAAACTTGCCAACGACCTTTTCAAAGGAGTCGACGGTAAAAGGTTTAGCGATTAGGAACTGCGCTCCGGCATCGGTTGCGCGCTTGCGCATTTCGGTACCGGCCTCTGTGGTCACAAAGCCAAAGGTCGTTTCGACGCCCTCGCCGCGAATCGTCTCGAGCAACTCGATTCCCGTCATGTTCGGCATGTTCCAATCACAGAAGATCAAGTCAGGTTCCGATTCCCGGATAAGGCCCAAAGCGACGGCACCGTCCTCAGCTTGCGTTACGTCCTTGGTCGCAACACCGGCCTGGCGAAGTGTACGGAGCATCATCATGCGCATTGCTGCGCTGTCATCGACCACGAGTATTTTCATTAATCACCCATTCGTGCGGCAGTTAGGTTAGTCAGCGAGGCGTTCAGACACCGGATCCACGCGGTGTCAGGGTCGATAGCGTCAGTTTGCGGACGAACTTTAGGGGTTTGTTAATCAACAACCGCTCAATAGATTGCGTCGTCGACCGCTAACCGAAATTAGATTCAGAAATCTCGGCGGAACGATGACTCCAGAATCCTTGGTAAATCAGGTCAACACACTGGTGTCGATGCCCGATATCGCTATCAAAATCAACGATCTACTCCAAGACTCCAACAGCAGCGCCTGGGATATCGGACGACTGATCGAACAAGACCCCAGCCTCAGCGCCGCTATGCTTCGAATCGCTAATAGCCCCATTTACAACCCCGGCATCGCGGTCACAGCTGTCGACCGAGCCGTCACAATGGTGGGCACTAAAGAGGTTCGCGACTTGGCGTTCGGCATCTGCGCTGTGGACGCATTCGAAGGTATCTCCAACGAGTTGATTACGATGCAAGACTTCTGGCATCACTGTCTGAGAACGGCAGCAGCCGGACGCGTGATCCAGAGGCATCTGCGCGGGCGACGTTGTCCCTCGTTGTTCGTCGCTGGTCTACTTCACGATATTGGTCAATTGGTGATGTTCACGCTCCGTCCGAAGGAGTCGGAGCAAGCGCTTAAGCGGTCGATGGATATAGGTCACGGTGCTTCCACATTCCTTGCAGAACGCGAAGTTTTTGGGTTCGATCACACCCAAGTCGGTGCGGCCCTCGCAACGCAATGGAACCTGCCTGAGTACGTCGGGCTGGCTATTCGTTGGCATCATGATCCGTTGGATAATGCATCTGGCGAAACGCCGGAATCCGACCAGGTTGTGCCCGCGGCGATTCACCTCGCCAATACAATCGCTGTTATGTGCGAGGTTCAGAGCGAAGACTTGCAGGACGGCCCGGCAATTGCCCCAGGAGTGCTGGATTTTCTCGGTCTAGATGAAACCGATATTCCTATGATCGCGGAGGAATCGAGCGGCATTGTCGACGAGCTCATGCAGGTCTTCGTGCGCTCTAAGGCAGCTTGAAGTTTAGGCAGCTCGCAGCTCGTTAGCTGACAACCGGATGAGCTCGCTGCCAATGTCATACAACGGCAGAACCAGCTGAATCGCCCGTTCCTCAACGGCCGCTTTGGGCATGCCATAGATCACGCACGTCGCCTCATCCTGAGCAATAGTCACAGCTCCGGAGTCTTGTAGTTTCTTCATGCCTTCCGCACCGTCACGCCCCATGCCGGTCAAGATGACGGCTGCAACCGGTTGGACGCGAGCACGCACGATCGACTCGAACATGACATTCACCGAAGGTTTGTGAAAACCGACCTTCGGTCCGTCGTCCAACGAGCACATCAGCCCCTTCTTGTCGCGTACGACACGCAAGTGATGAGTTCCGGGCGCGACGTACGCGCAGCCGCGCTCGATCCGCTGCCCATGCGATGCATGAAACACGCGAATCTTGGATAACTCGTCCAAGCGCTGAGCGAAAGACTGACTGAATGCTGGCGGGATATGTTGGGAGATCACGATACCCGGCGTATCGGCCGGAAGTCGGGTAAGGACTTCTTTGATCGCCTCGGTACCGCCGGTGGAAGCACCGATTGCAATTAACGGGTCGCCGCTGCCGACGGGAACAGCAGGGGCCGGTTGACGGAATACCCCGGTGATCACAGGGACACTCTCTCTGACCGTTTGGCGACGCGTTGGCGACAGGGCGGTCAAGTTGACCGCCGACGCATTGCGGACCTCACCGATGATCACGTCAGCCGCTTGCACCAATTCCTGGCCACCACCAATCTCAGGCTTCTCTATGAAGCTGACGGCGCCGAGTTCAAGCGCTTTGTGAACCAATGCAGAATTGCGCTCAGCAAGTCGGGAAATCATGACGACCGGCATCGGTCGCAGTCGCATCAGGTTCGACAGGAAGGTAATGCCGTCCATTCGCGGCATCTCGACGTCGAGTGTGATCACATCAGGCTGGTAGAGTTTGATCTTTTCGCGAGCGTCAAACGCATCGACTGCAGTCCCCACCACCTCAATGTCTGGCGCCGAATCGAGAATCCCGCGAAGCAGCTTACGAGCACTAGGCGAGTCATCAACGACAAGCACCCGAATGTTATTAAATAGTGACATGCCCACCGTCAAGCCGCCTTTTTGTAAATCGTGCGCCCGAGGAGGCGAAAGTCATCGCTAACCTGATGCAACGATTCGGAGTGTCCCATAATCAAGAGGCCATCAGGATCGATCGCGTCGCGAAACCGCGAAATCAGGGTCGCTTGCGTAGGCTTGTCAAAGTAGATCACCACGTTACGACAAAAGATCACGTCGAACACGCCAAGGTCCGGCCACTCAGCAAGCAGGTTCATGACACGGAACGTAACTGAGTCTCTGAGTTTTTTCTTGACGAGAACATTGCCTTCCTGTGAGCCCTTGCCTTTGAGAAACCACCGCTTTAGTCGACCCGCGTCAAGACCCTCAACACGGTC
>JBCAZH010000056.1:12286-15963 GCA_038533155.1 Pseudomonadota bacterium
GTCGTGACGGAGTTGGTGAAGTGCTCGATCTCCGTCTTGTCGCCCGCCGCTACTCGCTTTAAGTAGACGTCGGCGTCCAATTCACCCAAGGCTGCCATGCGGTTCGTAAGTCGTCGCGCGACCAAGCCCTTCTTCGCCTCACTCATCTGGATCCCGGTCAGTGCAGCGATCAGCTCTCGGCATTTATTGAATTGAGAATCTGTCAGCTGCTCGCCCGTCGACATTGGTCACCTCGCTGGTTGCGCGAAACACGCTTGGCGCGAGTTCACCGGCGGCGCACCTACTGCGCCACGTACAAACTAGCGACCGCCGACGCCTGATCTTTACAATTTTCGACGCCCGTAGCGCGTAAAGTTTGGCGTTGAATGGACGCTAGCCTGAAGAGGAACAAAGACCGCCGGGCAAATGCATGGATGACGCCAAATTTTCACAAGAAACCCCGTCGAAACGGCAACATGCCGTCGGTGCATTGTTGTTGTTCGCCACCTTAGGATCTCTGGCCGTATTGCCAAACCTACCGGCGACGGCGAGCGGCTCGATCGAGCTTGAGTTTTTGGACGGTCGAGATGCCGAAGTCGTGGTCGCCTATGCCGGTTTCCCAGGATGCTCAACGAGCTGCCCTACCGCGTTAGCCGCCATGGCCAGTGCATTCGGGCAAGCGGCCGATTCTGACGTGGATCTTGTGTTCATTAACGTCGAGCGCGACGCACGCGAGACGCTTACCCAGCAGTACGCAAGAGCTTTTGATCCGCGGATTGAAGGGATCACTCTTACCCGTCACACCAGCCAACAGTTCATGAATCAGTTGGGGCTACAAACGTACGAATCCACACGGTCTGCGTTGGCGCACAGCAACCACATTTACGTGTTTCGTCATCGAGATGGCGTGTGGCGTATTTCCGACATCGTCCGACAAGTAACGTCCGCCAACCAATTGCGCGAACGCGTCACGTCGGCCACTCGCCAACACCCCTTGGAAACCTAGAACATGAGTGAATTGGCATCATTGATTTTCGGAGCGGATCCGAATAGCAATGTGGGCAAAGCGCTCGCGGAAGACAACGCGCGCGCCAACCGTCTCATGTTCCGTATTCTACTTGCACATTGGCTGCTTGCGGCCACGGTGGTCGGCGCCGCGAATGGCTTCTATCTCATGGGACTACTGGGCGGTGGCTTGATCGTTGGTCTCGCCTGGGCCGCGCTGAAATGGGTCCCTACAACGGTCTACGCTCGTATGGTCCTGGCCTCGAGCCTCATGCTCTTTTCGGCGTTGTACATTCAACAAGGTCTCGGGCGAATCGAATGGCACTTCCACGTGTTCGCTTCCTTAGCGTTCGTGATCCGGTACAAGGACATCAGGCCTTTGCTCGCGGCCGTAGTCACGATTGCGGTCCACCATATCGCACTGAATTTTTGCCAACAGTTTGGCGTTGCACTGTTCGGCACACCGTTGATTATCTTCGACTACGGAACCGGTTTAGGCATTGTGTTCTTGCACGCATCATTCGTTGTTGCTGAGGCCGGTGTTCTCGGCTACATGACTTTGGATTTGACGCGCCAATTCTGCGAACGCGTTGCTGCAACTGAGCAAAATCGTGAAGTTCTGACGACCCTCGAGCGGGTAATGGCGACCGGCGATTTGTCCGCGCGGGTGTCACCCGACAACCCTCAAGCTCGTATCGTCAACGACGTGCTCGGAATCATGAGTGACAACGTCGCCGCGCAACGCGCCTTCGCAACCGCCAAAGCACCAATGCTGATGGTGGATTCGGACGACGTTGTACGTGAAGCGAATGAAGCCGCTCGTCGGCTGTGTCGCCGCTTTTCGTCGCAACCGGCATCGACCACGACGTCGGATGCAACCGTCAACATTGAGGGTAAGCCAATTACGGAAGTCCTCTGCACGAGCCCGTTGGACACTCACGAATCGAACGAACAAGAGATGTCCGTCAGCGACCGGTGGATTCGCGTGAGCGCAAACCCGGTCCATGACAATCGCGGGGTGCGCATTGGCGCTGTCATCGAATTGACCGACCTTACGGACGAGCGAAACCTCGAGCGACAAGTTTCCGCCATGGTAACGGCCGCCAGCAGCGGCGATTTATCGCAACGCCTGGAACTCGCTGACACCTCTGGTTTCTTCGGCAAATTGGCAACCGGTGTCAATGCGCTGGTGGGCCAAGCGGATCAGTTAATTCAAGACTGCTCGCGAGTACTCGATGCGCTGGCACATTGCGATCTAACCCAGACCGTGAAGCAGAGCTATACCGGGCAGTTTGCGGAACTGACTGGAAATCTTACGAAAACCACGACACGACTGACCGACATCGTGACTTCGATCAAGAACAGTACCAATGAGGTCGAGGCCATCTCTCGCAATCAGTCGAACGATGCGGTCGAGCTGAGAAACACGATGGAGCAGCAGTCCGACCAGTTGGGAGCCACCGCAGAGAGCATGGACGAGATTACGGCGACCGTTCGCAACAACGCTGCCAATGCCGCTCAAGCGAGCCGTTTAGCGGAGAGCGCGAGGTCACGCGCGGAGCAAGGCGGCCAAGTCGTGGGTGAGGCCATCACCGCGATGCAGGGTATCGAGCAAGCGAGCAACAAGGTGACTGAGATCACAAGCGTGATCGATGAGATTGCATTCCAGACCAACTTACTGGCGTTGAATGCATCCGTCGAAGCGGCGCGTGCAGGAGAACACGGCAAGGGCTTCGCCGTTGTCGCCAGCGAGGTCCGGAGTCTTGCGGCCCGCAGCGCAACGGCAGCAAAGGAAATCAATGCGTTGATAGAAAACTCGGTCAATCGAATCTCCGAGGGTGCCAGGCTCGTCAATCAATCTGGCGATACACTGCAGTCGATTGTCGCCTCCATCCAGGAGGCGAACACCGTCGTGAGCGAAATCGCGGAAGCCAGCGCGCAGCAGTCGGAAGGCGTCGAAATCGCCAATCAATCTCTCGCGGCAATGCGAGAGCTAAACTCGGCAAACTTAGAAAGGGTCAACCAGTCGTCGAGGCGCTCCGAAGACATGCACGTTCAGGCGCAATCACTGAAAGCACTAGTGAACGAGTTCGAAACGTCGCAAGATGCCCCGCACGGCGTGCCATCTCTGGCTATCGCGGAAGCGAGTTGATGGTCAATGCAACCGACGTCCGGCAGGCGGTGAATTCGCTGCACGTGTCGCAAGACCAAGGTTGAATGCCTCAGGCGGCCAAAGCTTGCCAGCTTCAACACCGACGAATCGATCAAATGCCACGTGGATGCACAGCAACGCCGCTTGACGCTCGGCCGAGGTCCACTCATTCGATATCGGCATTTCGACTGGCGCCGTAGAAACTGAGTCTGGCTGCGCGATATGCTCCAGCAGTCTCCGCTCATGAGCAGCTAACTCGTAGTCCGTTGGTGATTTCAACTCAAGGCGCCCTGGGGAAGTCGCAATCAAGTGATGCATGACCCTTTTGAAGGCATCGCGCACGGACGCCGAGAACACCGAAACCAACATCTGATCGACCAAGGCCGAAGGCTCCCGGCCAATCCGGACCGACGCAAGATACATACGGCACGCCCAGATCAACGCGTCGGCCGGGCTTCTAAAGCCCGGCACTTGATCTACGCGGAGCCAAGACTGGTGTGAACTAGTCATGAGGTGCCAAACCAAAAAAGAGGCAGCTCGA
>JBCAZH010000056.1:16063-17569 GCA_038533155.1 Pseudomonadota bacterium
CGTTGAAAAAATTGATGTTATAACATTACATTTATGTCAAATTTAGCGGATAACAACAAGTATCACACCCCGAAATAACGGCGATGTCCGTTCAGCGAACGCATCTAACTCCCTGTATTTATGAACATAGTTGTTTCGAGGCAACAACTGTCACATCTGGGCAAATAGACTCGATATCGGGCCAGGCGTACGCTCGAGGGCGGGGTTGAACATAAGACTGCATAAGCAGCCTGCCCCTCATCACCAAAACAGGAGAGCTATCGATGAGAGCGTTGAGACGCATTGCAACGGTTGTTGCGCTTGCGCTCGGGGTCTTCGGTGCAAGTGCACTGCAAGCTTCGACCGTCGCGCAGATGAACCTTGAGCAAATGGTCACGAACTCTGAGCGTGTTTTTGTGGGCACGATCATTGATGTGACTGAATCACGCAGAGCAGTCGGGGGGGGCGAAGTCCCGGCGATCACTTACAAGATCAGAGTCTCGGACACCTTTAAGGGGGAGTTTCAAGAAATCAAAGGGGAGCTGTACACCGAAGTGACCATGCTCGGCTCTCTTAAGCATTTGGCCGCAGGACGGCATCCCATCACAGACTTTCCGATGCTGGCCGTCGGCGGTGAGTATTTGTTAATGGTCGCCCCGGCAGGCCCAATTGGCTTGACGGCAACGATGGGCCTCGGTCAGGGCTGCTTCACATTGTCTGGCGATGAGACCGACAAGGTTGCGCTCAATGGCGCCAACAACATCGGCTTGTTTGCCGGCATGCAGGTCGGATTTACGGGCGGTGAGCCGATTTCCTATGGCGCCCTCTCCGACCTCATCAACAACATCGTGGGAGGCGCAGAATAATGAAAAGACCAAACACGATGCGTCATTGGATGACGACAGCAGCCATTGGCTGCCTCAGTGCCAGCGTGATGGCCGGCGGACCTTTGGACACCAACCCGAATGATCCGGACGGGATTGAGCGTTGGCCGAATGGCGGGCAAGCAATTCCATTTAACCCTGACGGCATTCCGGCCGGTGGAGCCGATGCTTTGGCGCTGGGCCCACTGACCTACACCGAGGCAGTCGCTGACACGACGACCGCGTTCGCGACCTGGCAGATGATTCCATCCGCCACAGCGACGTATAGCAACAATGGACCGATGCCATTCGACGTCGATGTGACCAACTTCGCACCATTTGTTGACAACCTTTTCAATGGCAACAACAACGCGGATGGGTTCAGCCCAATTGTCTACGATGTAGACGGATCGATTTTCGTTGCACTGTTCGGTGTGAGCGGTGTCCTCGGTTTCGCGAGCACAGACACGCGTGATGCCGACGGCAACCCGATCGAAGCGGTCTCATTCCTGAATGGTGGCGCCATCAACGATGGCTTCCCACTTGCCGACTTCCGTGGCGTTCAATTCCACGAATTCGGCCACTACTCGGGCATGGGCCACACGGTCGTTAACGGTCAGAACATTGCACTTGGTGATTCGTCCGGCCCATCGCCGAACAACAC
>JBCAZH010000056.1:17669-19332 GCA_038533155.1 Pseudomonadota bacterium
GCTGCGTACACCATTCACACCGACCAAATCCTACAAGGCGGGTTCTCTACGACACCGGTTCAATTGCCTGGGCCTGAGGAGTTCTACAACCTTGCAGAGTCGAACGATGCGACGGCCGACGACCCGAACGATGCAACGCCTGTTGTCGTTGCAGCCGGTGCTCCGGTCGAAAATATCGACATTATCTTCAATCAGCCACCACCAGGCTCGATTCCGTTGGACGACGACAACTTCGTTCAGTTGTTCCCGAGCTTTTCGATTGGATTCTGCGGCGAAGTCTACGACTCGATATTTGTGAACTCGAACGGCAGCGTCTCGTTCGGCGCGGGTGACGGCTTTTTCCTCGAATCCGCGGGCGGCATGCTCGGCGGTCCACCGCGGATCGCTGGACTTTGGGACGATCTCAGCCCGAACGTCGGCGGCAATGTCTCGTTTGAAGAAAAGGCAGACCGTCTCAACATCACGTTCGAAGGTGTACCTGAGTTCCCAGCGACGGGCGCAAACACCTTTACGATTTCGATCCTGAAGACTACGGCACAACGACGCGGCGAAAACCCAGAGTTCGTACAGAACCCGTTCCAGATCACCTATGGCGACCTGACGGCGACTGACGGCCTCGCTGGTTATAGCTGTGGTGGGCTGAATACGACTGGTTTGGAAGAGCAGTCCGATCTTTCTGCGTTCACCAAGGCGATCAATACGAACCAGATCGCGGCCGTGTACGAGCAGTTCGGATTCGCATCTGCGAATGACCTTGCCGGCTCTACACTGCGCTTCCTGGCGACGAGAAAATTCCGCGATCGTTATGAGCCGAACAACTCTGCTCAACGCCCCCGTCCGGTCAGGCTGCCGTTTGACACATCGGATCGTTTCAGCGGTATCTCCGAAGGTGACGTCGATTTCTACCGGTTCAAAGCGGAAGCAGGAACAACCCTGTTTGCCGAAGTGACCACCGGCCAAATCGATACCGTGATGGGCCTGTTCCGTATCACGACTAAGCCGTTTTCCGCTGAGTTGATTGCGCTGGACGACGATGGCGGCGCAGGAACGTTATCGGCATTGGAAGTACCTATCGACGAGACAGGTACCTACGCGATCGCTATCTCAACATTCCCAGACTTCGACTTCGTCGGGGCAGGAGTCGACGAGGGTCGCTATGTACTGAGCATCGAGACCATCTCCGGTTTCTTGCTGACATTGGGTGACGACGATTCGGCGGAAGTCGATATCGGTTTCGACTTCCCGTTCAACGGTACGACCTACTCGAGCGTGTTCGTCAACTCGAACGGCAACCTGACCTTCGGTGCTGGCGACACGGACTTCTCGGAGTCAGTCGCCGAGCTGTTGGCTGGTGCACCGCGAATCGCACCGTTGTTCGATGATCTATCACCGAACCAAGGTGGTCGCGTCATCATCGACGGCGATGGTTCGACATTCTCGGTCACGTTTGACGATGTGCCCGAGTTCCTCGCACCAACCGGCAACACGTTCACGGTGACGCTCAGCGCCAGCGGCGATATCAATATCGCCTACGGCAGCATCGCGGCTCAGGATGGCCTTACTGGCGTATCCGAGGGCAACGGCGCGGCAGATCCTGGCGAAGTGGACCTGACAGGTGCTGCTGGCTTGTCCGCAACCGGAACGACGTATGAGCTGTTCTCGT
>JBCAZH010000057.1:0-2766 GCA_038533155.1 Pseudomonadota bacterium
GGCAATCAAATCCAGGCGGGGCGATACACACTGTCACCCGGGCTGACGCCGGAAGGACTTCTCGAGCAATTGCGTGCGGGGGCTGTGGACCTTGTCCAAGTACAGTTCATTGAGGGTTGGATGGCCGCGCAAGCAGTCGAGACGGTGTTGCAACACCCAGATGTCGTGGACGATCTTGGTGTCACAATGGACTACCGAGCAGACGGAGTTGCTTTTTTGACGCCCGACACCAATGACGCGTTAATTGCAGTACTCGGCCTGGATGTTGAATACATCGAGGGATGGTTCTATCCCGATACGTATCGATTTGCACCTGGCACGAAAGCGACCGAACTGTTGCGTCTCGCACATGAAAAAATGCGTGTCGAACTCGATAGTGCGTGGCAAGACAGAGCCGTTCGGGACACTCTGCCGGACCAGGAATCTATGTTGACGTTAGCATCCATCGTTGAGAAGGAAACGCGACGCGATGACGAGCGCGGGCAAATTGCAGGCGTGTTCGATCGTCGACTGGGCCGAGGCATGCGTTTGCAGACCGACCCGACGGTGATCTATGGCGTCGGCCTGCGCTATGACGGCGACATTCGTCGCCGCGATCTCACCGACGACAATCCGTACAACACCTATAGGATTGACGGGCTACCGCCGGCTCCCATTGCGCTCGCGGGACGCGCATCGCTGGCGGCCGTCGCGCGACCGGCGGATGGGACCGCGCTGTTTTTCGTCGCGAGCGGCGACCCGGATGGCAGTCATGTGTTTTCTGATACCGTTGAAGACCATGAGCGCGCGGTCAAACAGTATCTCAAGAAGATTCGGGGTCGATGACCGTATGCGCAGAGGGATGTTTGTGTCTTTCGAAGGGCTCGAAGGTGTCGGCAAAACGACAGCGATCGAGCGCTTTTCTAGCTTGCTAGATCAGCACGGGATTGATTACGTAAGCACCCGTGAGCCAGGCGGCACCAACGTTGCCGAACGGCTCCGAGGAATTGTGCTAGACGAACATGAGGAAGCGCTGACGGATACGACCGAGCTGCTTTTGATGTTTGCCGCACGGGCGCAGAACGTCGCGCAAAACATTCGACCGACGCTTGAGCGTGGCGTTTGGGTGATTTGCGATCGATTTACAGACGCGACCTTGGCCTACCAAGGGTACGGGCGTGGCATTTCCTTGGACCGCATCAATCAACTGGCGGATTGGGTGCACGGTGATTTGTGGCCGGACGCGACGGTCTTGCTAACCGCGGATCGGGCACTGACGGAACGTCGACTCAGTGGACGGGGTCAGGCTCGCGATCGAATCGAGCAAGAGCGCCAAGAGTTTTTCGAACGCGCTGGAAATGGCTACCAAGCACTCATGCAGGCATCGCCCGAGCGCTTTCATGAAATCGATGCGAATCAGGATCTCCAGGGTGTTGCAGAACAGCTCGAACGGCTGACTGCAGCACTCGTTGACCGGTGGAAAGCACGATGAGCCTGATGCCATGGCACGCGACGATCGCCAGTCGATTGGAGCGACAGTTCTCCGATGATCATCTCGGCCATGCATTACTCCTGCAAGGACCAAAAGGTATTGGTAAACAGGGTCTCGCGGCGTGGCTAGCAGGCACGATACTGGGCATTGACTCGGCACTCATGGACGACCGACTGGATGAGGTATCGCCAGATTTGATCGTGGTGAGTCCAGAAGAGAAAAAGCACACGATTTCTGTGAATCAGATTCGGGGGCTCAGTGAAAAATTAACGTTGTCCAGTCATGGTCCGAACGGCATGGTCACGATTATCGAGCCAGCGGAGCAAATGACGATCGCCGCTGCCAATGCGCTCTTGAAGACGCTCGAAGAGCCTGTTGACCAACGTTGGATCATTCTCGTCACCCATGATGCAGCGCGTCTCCCGGCGACCGTACTGAGTCGCTGTGAGCGGATTACAGCCGCGATTCCCGCTTTCGATGATGCGGCTACCTGGTTGGTTTCTCGCGGGTTGGATCCGGCCGATGCGGAGCAGGCGTTACATTGGACGGGAGGTTCTCCATTGCAGGCGCTCGCGTTGCACGAAGCGGGGCAGATCCAGGCGCTCGCCCGGCTTCGATCCGATCTTCAAGGACTGCTCGGTGGGCGAGGATCGGCATTGCAGGTCGCGACGGTTGCGGAATCTCTAGGATTCGAGCGATCCCTCGAAACTATACGTTCGGTCGCAATTGAGGCAATAAGGGCCGAAAGTGGCGTCGAAGTGGGAGCTGCGTCGAGTTTTTCAGGTTATGTCATAGACCTTCCCGGACTGTTTTGCTATCTAGAGTCCCTGAATCGAGCGACGCGCTTACAACCAGGAAGTTTTAACGCCGAGCTGATGCTGGAAACGTTGCTGATCCCGTGGGCCACTGGCTTTCGACCAGCCACGTGAATGAAAGAAAGCGGAAGAGAACGCCTCAATGACCAAACCTGGACTTTTACAGCTGACCATTAAGGACAAAAGCGCGCTTTACCTCGCGTACATGCCCTATGTGAAGAATGGTGGGTTGTTTATCCCGACCAACAGTTCCTATCGGTTGGGAGATGAAGTGTTCATGCTGTTGAATCTCATGGGTGAGGATGAGCGTCTGCCGGTTGCTGGCAAGGTTATTTGGATCACGCCGAAAGGTGCGCAAGGACAGCGGACAGCCGGTATCGGGGTGCAGTTTTCCGAGCAAGACCAAGGCAATACGCAGAAGAAGATCGAGAACTATCTTGCCGGTGCGCTCGGTGGGGACAAAGCCACCCACACGATGTA
>JBCAZH010000057.1:2866-19298 GCA_038533155.1 Pseudomonadota bacterium
TCAAGCATCGGCTCATTGAGCAAGGTGCGAAAGTCGTCCTTATTCAGACGCATGACGGAACCGTCGGTCGCCATCGTGACCGTCGCGTTGCGCTTCGCATCCGCGATCAATGCTTCTTCACCAAAGGTGTCGCCAACATGGAGTTCGGCCAGCCGAATACCTTCCTGATTCAACGGCGTCTCACGTGTGACAACCGCTGTTCCGCGCGTCAATACGTAGAAAAAGTCGCCATCTGTACCTTGCTTGATGATCTGGTCGCCTGCCTTGAAATTCACTTGCTGCATGCGCATGAAAATGGCTTGGATGTTTGCCGGTGGAATCTTATGAAACGCCTTGCTGCGCAGCAGTTTCGTCATCCAATCATCGCCGGTGTCGACGTCTTCCTGGAACTCCCCCACCTCGTAAGTGCCGGTCTGATCCCAGGTCAGCATCACATCCAAAAGATCACTGTCGATCTGAAGATAGTGAACTGTGTCTTTTGCCCTGGCGCTGTAGCGTCGCGGGAGTAGGGGGGCTAATGGATTTCGCGTTCGAGGTGATCCCGAATCAAGCAGCTCGACGACGGCACCTTGCTCGATCAGCTCCATGGTACCGCTGAGCATGTAGTAGGTTTTCTTCTCAGTGTCGCCTTCACTGAACAGCAGCTGCGACGGCTCAAGTTTGCGAACCAACGTCTTCTTAGCAAGCGCGGTTAGGTTCTCAGCTTTCAGCCCGTCGAGCGGAGAGAACCTCCGGAGATCGTCGATGGTGAGTGTCTTCTCGGTCATGGATTTGGTCTTATATCTTTTCGAATTCTACCATCGCGGCGAGTGAACATCTCCAATCAGTGGCCACGTGCGCCAAACTGATCCCATGCGTCTTGCTCCGGGTTGAAACGGTCTCCGAGTTCCGATGAGAGTCGTGTCAAAGTCTCGCGAACTTCGCTCAACCCTCTCTCACGACAATAATGCAACGGTCCGCCACGAAATGGCGCGAAGCCCGTTCCAAAAATGACACCCGCATCCAGCAAATCGTCGTCATCGACAACCCCTTCCGCACGGCACTGAACCGCCTCATTGACCATCGGTAGGATGAGTCTATCGGTCATGTTGGGGGGTATCGGGGTGCCGCTGCCTTCCGGTTTGATGGGCTTCCCGTCCTGCCATTCATAAAATCCTTGGCCAGATTTTCTGCCCAATTTGCCATTCTCGACCATATTCGCCAGTTCCGCGGTGTCTTCAGGAGCACCACCAAGGATTCTCGCAACACTCAGTCCTACGTCTAGACCCACAGAATCTGCGAGTTCTATCGGCCCCATCGGCATGCCGAACTCTACGGCCGCTTCATCGATTTGACGTAATGAAACGCCGGCTTGGGCCAGCCGAAATGCCTCACCCATGTAGGGGGCTAAGATACGATTGACCACAAAGCCTGGGGCGCTACCACAAACTAGCGGCAACTTACTGATTGTCTTAACAAACGCGGTACCGATATCGACAGCCTCTTGCGATGTGTCCGCACTGCGTATGACCTCGACTAACGGCATTAGAGCTACAGGGTTGAAGAAGTGCAGGCCGATGAAGCGCTGCGGCTCAGGTAAGCGCTCGCGGAGCGTTTCTAGAGGAATGCTGCTGGTATTAGTTGCGAGAATCGCGCCTGGCTTCATTTTGGGAACGAGCGTGTCGTACAAGCCTTGCTTGGCTTCCAGGTTTTCGAATATGGCTTCGATCACCAGATCGGCCTGACCCACATGCTCGCCGTCAACGTCGGCGACGAGTCTCGCTTTGGTCTCGGCGAGTTTGCCTGCGTCGCCTTTCGCTTTTCGTTCGAACAGCTTCGTTGCGCGTTCCAGCGCGGGCGTGATGTATTTCAGTTCCCGATCCTGCAACGACACGTGCATGCCTTGCTGCGCGCACCACGCCGCAATGTCTCCGCCCATCACACCAGCGCCGACGACGTGTACACGCTCGATGCGCTCTTTGGGTCGGCTGCCTTGGCCTTTGAGACCATTTTGCAAAAAGAACACACGGACCAGATTCTGCGCGGTTGGGCCGACCATCAGCCGTGCAATCGATCGTGCCTCTGCCTCGTAGCCTGTGCGAATACTGGCGCCGTGTTCGCGCCACAGATCGATAATGGCAAACGGCGCGGGGTAGTGATCGGGTCGCGCCTTGGCACGCGTTTGTGCGCTGATCTTGCCCGCGACAATGCCGCGCAGTGGGCTCAGATTCATGATGCGCTGCATGAGTGGGGCGCGGGCGCGGCTGGGCCGATCCGATGCAATCCGGATGGCCTGCGCTTCGGCTTCTTCGCGCGGGCAAACGCGATCGATCAGGCCGATTCGTTGTGCTTTTTTCGGTGCCAGCGACTTCCCGGTGAGCATCAGTGGCATCGCTTCCGCGACACCCGCCAGCCGAACTGCGCGGACCGTGCCGCCGAAACCGGGGTGAATGCCAAGTTTGACTTCGGGCAATCCAATGATCTTCTTGTCGGTGGCGACAGCCACTCGATAATGGCAGGCCATGGCGAGCTCCAGGCCACCGCCCAGCGCAAACCCATCGATGATCGCGACTGTTGGAAACGATGCGTTCTCGAGACGATCGAGGACTTGTTGTCCGAGGCGCACAAGCTCATAGGCTTCTTGCGCGTCTTTGAGTACGGTGAACTCGTTGATATCGGCGCCCATAATGAAGCCGCTTTTCTTCGCCGAGCGAATCAACAGCGCTTTCGGCGGGTTGGTGTAAGCCTCGTCCAACAAACTGTCCAGCTCGCGCAGCACGGGTCCGGACAGCACGTTGGCGCCGCTATCGGCCTTGTCGAGTGTTAGCCAGAGTCGGTTGTCGTCGTCGCGTTCAGCACGCCAGTGCTCCAAGCTCGCCATTGAATATCCCCTGTATCAGCCGGTGACAGTAAAGTCACAGACAAGTGGTAAGTGATCAGAAAGTTGTACGTCTGGAATCTCGAAGTGATCGATCCGTATACCCGGTTGGTAAAGGATGAAATCGAGTTCCTTGCGTGGGCCGCGGCTCGGGTAAGAGGGGAGCGCTTTGGTATTGGCACTCTCTAGGCCGGCCGCTTTTTGAAACAAATAAATCTCGTTTTGTCCCCAAAACGTATTGAAGTCTCCGATCACCATGACCGGTTTCTCGGTTGCTGCGACCAAGTCGTAAAGATGTCGCAACTGGAGGTGTCGGTGACGGTACTTCAGCGATAAATGCACAAGGAAAATCGCCACATCGTCGAGTTCGAGCTCGATGATCAGTTTCTTAATGCCGGTATCAAAGTAATGAAAACGTTCGTTGTGAATCGTCGGTGCCGCCAGAAACGCATTTCCCTGCTTTCGCAGAATAGGCACGACTTGGTTAATCGAGCCTGAGCCGTATTTCGTTTCGAATGAGCTATGGTGGCCGAGCGCTTCAGCGATCATTTCGGCCTGATTGACGTTGCGCGAGCGGATCGAACCGGTATCCACCTCAATCAACCCGACGATATCGGGGTTTAGCGATTTGAGGAACGTTACCAGTTTATCGAGATGTCCGGCGTTGCCCAGTACATAGCCCGCACCGGGCACCGGAAGGTGGGTAGACAAACCGAAACCCACACCGTATCGAATGTTATAAAGGACCAACCGCATTAGGGCATATCCTGGGTCTCGCACGACGACCCGCTATTCTACCGGGATTTGTCGCCAAACAGTGCCTTACGTGGTTACAATTTACGAGATCTAGCGAATACAGCGCGGGAACAATATGTCCGAACAAAACCCGATCCGTGTCTTCGTGTCTCATCTGTTTCATTCGGATGCGGACTATCTGCGTGTTTTCGAGTACCTCGAGAGCGTGGAGCGCTTCTACTACATCAATGTCAGCGAGCCCGACACCAAACCTTCTGGCGGCGTCGAATCGCTAAAGGACGAGTTGCGGCGGCAGATCGACGCCAGTGAGGTCATGATCTTTTTGATGCCGATCTGGGCGGAGAAAAGAGACTGGGCTGAATTCATGATCAATGCAGCCAAGGCCATGGGCAAACCGATCTTGCTGATTCACGCGTTCGGCAGGACGACCGTGACGCCTGGCGATTTGGCCTCCCGAGCCGATGACACCGTGGATTGGAATGAGCGCGAAATCGTCGACGCGATTCGGCGTCTGGCGCGTAACGAAGACACGCAACGATGGGAGGTCATCGACTTCCCATGAAGCCCAAAATTTGATGGCGGGCCCGCTGCGTGTGGCTCAGCCACTTCCATTGGTCATTGCCCATCGCGGTGCGTCGGGTTATCTGCCCGAGCACTCGCTTGCGTCAAAAGCGATGGCTTATGCCAGCGGGGCCGCGTTCCTAGAGCAGGACGTTGTCGCCTCGCGAGACGGACACTGCATGGTATTGCATGATGTCCACATCGAACGGGTTACCAACGTCGCCACGGTGTTTCCGCAAAGAGCGCGCGATGACGGCCATTACTATGCCCGAGATTTCGATTTATCCGAGCTGAAGCAATTGCGCTTGAACGAGCGAGTCGACGAGTCGGGCGACCCAGTGTTCCCCAATCGATTTCCGGCTGGGGTTACTGACTTCACAATTCCGACGTTGCAGGAAGAGCTGCAGCTGATTCGCGGACTGAACCGCAGCACAGGGCGCGTTGTCGGGATCTATCCGGAGATCAAAAAACCGGCGTGGCATCATGCTGAGGGATTTGATCTCGCTGGCGCCGTGTTGGAAGTACTCGCGGACAACGGTTACCGGGATTGCCCCGAGCAAGTCTACTTGCAGTGCTTTGATCTCAATGAAAACATAAGGATACGTGAGGATTTTGATCCAAATTATCCGATGATTCAGCTGATTGCGGACGATTCTTGGGGTGAATCTGCCACCCGATATGCGGATTTGCTCGCACCGGACGGACTGTTGGTATTGAAAGGCGTGGTTGCCGGTATTGGCCCATGGATCAATCAGCTATATACAGTATCCAATGATCGAATCCTGGCTACCCCCTTAGTGGAGCAGGCCCACGCATTGAATTTGAAGGTGCACCCTTACACAGCACGCGCCGATCTACTGCCGGCGGGTTTCGCAGATTTCCGGGCGTTACACGCCTGGTTGCTGCGACAAGAGGTCGATGGCCTGTTTTCTGACTTCGCTGACCAGAGCGTGCAACTGTTTATCGATATCGTCGCGGAGTCGTAATGGCAAACTCTTCTACACGTCCGTCACACTCAGTCCATGCCGACCTCACCAAGAGCATATTGGACGGCAAGAAGGGGGCCGAGGTCGCCGCCATTTTTGACTTCGATGGCACCATCATCGCCGGTTACTCGGCAACGGTCTTCATGCGGGAGCAGTTGAAGAGAGGGGACTTCCAAGTCTCTGACTTAACCGACATCGCTGCGGTCATGACACGCTTTGGGATCGGTGACATTGGGTTTTCGGCGATGATGGCAAGCGCGATGCAGTATCTGCGAGATACGCCGGAGGCCGATTACCAAGCTTTCGCGGACGAGGTCTTCGAGAAGTACATCGCTCGGCTGATCTATCCTGAAACGCGTGCGCTCATCGAGGCCCACAAATCTATGGGCCATACGATCGCGATTGTATCGTCGGCGACGCCTTATCAGATTAGCGCTGCTGCGTCAGAGCTGGGAATCGAACATTGCTACTCGACGCAACTCGAAGTCGTCGACGGCAAATTCACTGGTCAAGTCATCCGACCCACATGTTTCGGCCCGGGAAAAGTTCAGGCAGCACATGATTTGTGCGAAAAAACGGGCACCGACCTTAGCAAAAGCTATTTTTACTCCGACAGCTTTGACGATATCGAATTGCTCGAGGCGGTTCGGTGGCCGCGAGTCATCAATCCCAATCGGCCGTTACGTGAGGTTGCGCAATCCCGCGACTGGCCGATCTATAGCTTTCGTTCGCGAGGCAGGGCCAAAGCATCGGAATGGGTTCGCTCTGCGGCTGCTACCGGGAGTCTTGCTGCATCCTTTGTTGCCGGCTTGCCGATACTTGCGCTCACCCGCTCTCGTCGCAAGATGCAGAACTTCTCACTCGCGATGTTCACTGAAACCGCGAGTGCGCTGATCGGTATGGATCTAAAAATCCGCGGTGAGGCCAATCTCTGGCAGCAGCGGCCCGCGGTGTTTGTGTTTAATCATCAAAGCAAAGCCGATTTGCTCGTGATCTTGAAGCTGCTTCGACAGGATGTGGCGGGCGTCGGAAAGAAAGAGTTACGCAATATGCCAATCATCGGGCAGGTGCTTGAGCTCGGCGGTGCGGTGTTAATCGATCGCAAAAACTCTCGCAGCGCGATTGAAGCGATGAAACCCCTGGTTGATGTCATGCAGAACGAAGGCAAGTCGGTTGTGATCGCGCCTGAGGGGACGCGTTCGGTTACCGGCAAGTTGTTGCCGTTCAAGAAAGGCGCGTTCCATCTTGCACGCCAAGCCGGCGTTCCGATCGTCCCGGTCGTGATCCACAATTCGATGGATGTCGCACCCAAGGGTGATTTCGTGTTCCGGCCTGCTACGGTCGTGGTAGACGTGTTGAAACCGATTTCTACCAAACGCTGGACGGCGAAGAACATGGCGCGACACGTCGATGAGGTGAGGCAGCTGTTTCTCGATACGCTAGGTCAGGGCGACACGGAAGCTGTGGAATCTAACGGATGAGCGGACCGTGGCCCGAGCGGCAGTCGCCATCGCCGCTGTTTATTCTCGATGCAGCGCACTCGCCCGAGGCGGAGCATCTGAAACAGTGGATCTCTGATACTGCGCCTGAAGGCGTCCAACCTGTTTGCTTATTGCTACCGATTGCCAATCGACAAGAGACTATTGACGCTCGGGCATTGATCCCGTTCCTGGAGCTCAATCCCGATACGGAATTGGTGCCAGTACGTATCGTGTGGCAGCAACGAGAAACAGAGCGCACTCGACCTCCGCGGTTTCGCGACTTGCTGCGCGGCGACTTTCGTCAACCGTCTGAGAAACAAGCGAGAGAGATTCTGCGCCAAGAGCCGGGCCGCGCCGAATGCGTGGCCGCAGCCTCGGCGACGTTGGCACAACTGACTGAGCGATTTGAGGCGACCGGACAGAGTGCTGCAGATCGTTCCGGGCTTGCGCAGTTCATCGCAGGCCGCGCGGGTCTTGCTTTGGATATCGCGGAACGAAAACTTCGGGGCGGCCGATACAAGGTGCCACGTCGCATCGCCAACAATCTCAAAGCAAGCCGTCGCTATCAAACCGCGCTTGCACGCGTGGCTGAGGAGACGGGCGAACCTATCTCAGCCCTCGAAGCACGCGCCGAAGGCATTTTCAAAGAGCTGATCGCGATTCCGCAAGCAGCCTGGCAGGACGGGATCGCTGCATTTAATCGAAAAGTGATTGGCATGGGGTATGAGCAGTCGTTTGTGATGGATGACGAGCAGCTCAAGCGTGTTCGCGACATCGTTCGCAACAAACCGACCGTACTACTCTGGACCCACAAGACGCACGTAGACGGTTTCGCGGTCTACTCGATGATGTTCGAGAATGATTTCCCCGTGCCGCATTTGCTCGGCGGCGTGAATATGGCGTTCGCGGGTCTGGGGTACGCCGCACGCCGGTCCGGAGGCATTTTCATTCGGCGAAGTTTCCAAGATGACTTGCTCTACAAGATGATCTTGCGCCAGTACATCGGTTATCTGTTGGAGAAGCGGTTTCCGCTGACTTGGGCATTTGAGGGAACGCGTTCACGCGTCGGTAAACTCATGCCGCCGCGCTACGGTGTGCTGAAGTATGTTCTGGAAGCAGCAGCAGTTACAGAATCGACCGATCTTCATGTGATCCCAGTTGCGTTGAACTACGATCTCATCGGCGACGTGCGGGACTACGTGCGCGAACAGAGTGGTGGTGTTAAGCAACCCGAGTCGCTGCGTTGGTTCATTGGATACCTGCGCGGATTGCGCAAACGACTGGGGCGGATCTATATCGATTTCGGTGAACCCATCGTTGTTGAGGATCCGACTGCGGTGCAGGACGGCATTAGTCTAAAGAAACTCGCGTTCGAAGTCGGTGTGCAAGCCAATAAGGTGACCCCAATTACACTGGCGTCATTGGTCACTATGATCTTGCTCGGTGCCGCGCCGCGTGCATTGACACGCAATCAATTAGGTCGCCAGATGCTGCGTTACCTTCGATGGGCGAGGGCGCGCGGTATCCGCATTGGCAGTGATTTCGACCAAAGTACCCCGGCGATGCTTAATGAGATGGCGGATGTGTTGGGCGAGAGCGGCTTGGTGACGCGCTTCGACGAGGGCCCGGATATCGTCTACACGCTGGCACCGGACCAACACGGTGTGGCGAGTTACTATAGAAACACGATCGTCCACCACTTCGTTGTCAAAGCTTTTATTGAGCTGGCGATCCTCGATCTCCCGGAGTCCACGGAGCAGCGTTTAGAGCAGTTCTGGGCCGAAGTCGATCGGCTACGCGACTTGTTCAAGTTTGAGTTTTTCTACGTGTCGCGAGAGGCGTTTAGAGAGAAGGTCGATGAGGAACTGAAGCGCTATAGTGAGGATTGGCAAACGCAGATTGTCGCTGACCCAGGTGTTCCGGACACGCTGCTGCGCAAACTCAAGCCACTGATGTCGCGGGCAACGCTGCTTCCGTTTGTGGAGGCTTATGGGATTGTCGCGAGAGTCGTTTGCGCCATTCCTGGTGGTGAATCGATCGATCGGAAAACGTGTTTGGAGCAGGCGTTCTCGTACGGCAAACAAGCCTACTTACAGCGACGGATTTCCAGTGAGGCGTCGGTCGGCAAGCTCTTCTTCGACAATGCCTACAGCCTTATGGACAACCTGAAACTCATCGAGCCCGCCGGCGTTGATTTGCTGCCTGAGCGAAAAGCCTTCGCAAGAACATTCGTTGATCTTGCCAATCGGTTGGATAGGATCGCGATGTTGGATGCGCCGTCCGACCGAATTTAGTGCGGCGTCACTAGCGACGCGACTAGTCCTGAGTTTCGTTCGCTGCTTGCACGCTTTCGGCCAAGCCCGCTTCGAGGACTTTGATGGCCTCATCAGCGCGACCCGTGTCGTTGAGTAAGTCGCTTAATATAAGAACGGCCGCGCTTCGAATAGTTGGGGCTTGACTGTTTTCAAGCACCTCCCGCAGCACGCCGACGGCACGGGCGCCTTCTCCACGTTCCTCGTAGATCTCTTTGATCTTTTGCATCTGCAGGATCGCAGATTTTTCGGGCGAAGCGGCGATGTCGTGGGTTGACTGAATGATCGAGAAGTATCCATCCATTACGGACATGAATTGCTGCATCATCTCAAGCTCTTCACTCTGCTGCGCGCTGCTAACCGGAGCGAGTGCAGTCATCGTTAAGGCTGCAATTGAGATCAGAGTTTTTCTATACGACATCGTCAGACTCCATAGATGAAGTGGTCTCGCTCTCACGAGGTGGGGTTGGTGGTCGCCGAAGTTTGCTCGGTGCTGATGGGATGGTGGGTGCGACAATCGGTCCAGGGGTTCGCAGTCGCGCCATCGAAGGTGCCCTAATCAAATGAGCGCTCACGGCCTTGAGGCGCAGCGGGCTCACTGAATCCTGTTCCGGACCGCTGACCCACGTACCGACCATGATCAACGCCGCGATTGCGCCCACCGGCAGTGCCCATCGCAGGCCACGTGTCGGTCTCGATGGTGCTGGTTCGTGCATGCTCAATCGCCGCCGGATGTAGCGCGGGGCATGTTGCGATCGCCAAGTCTCGCCGGATTCGCGGAGAATCTCATCTACCGCTGAAGTTGCGTCATCCGCCATACTCACCAAAGCTCCTTGAGTTTCTGGCGTGCTTGACTGAGCAACGCCTTAACGGTTCCTGGTCGGCAGCGCATCGCCTTGGCCGTTGTCGTCACGTCGATGTCCTCAAACACCCGCAGCAGAATGACCTCGCGCTGGCGTTCAGGTAGATTCCGAATCAACGAATACATCCGAGCTTGATCACTGGAAATGGCAGTCTCTTCGAACGGTCCAGGACTCGGGTCCGCCGTTTCTTCGTAGGTCGCCGATGGTCGCGCTCGGTTCATTTCGCGGCAGACGTTCTTTAGCGTTTGGTAAAGCCAGGTGAACGGCTGCGCGCGGAACTGAAATTTTTGGAATCCGGTCATCGCGCGCATGAACACTTCCTGCGTTGCATCGTCGGCGAGACTGGTATCCACCAGCCATGCGCCCGCCAACCGAAACAAACGGTCCTGATGGCGTTGAACCAACTGATCGAATGCGCGGAAGTCGCCGCGCCGATACGCTTGGATGAGCGTCTTGTCATCGACGGGGTCCAGGCTCATTCCACAGCAAATCCACAATGACTCCGGTTGGAAAGGTTATACGCCAAACAGCCCGAGTGGTGCACCACCAGTCGCCGCAAAGCGTCTAACGTTCGGCAGCACAGTCTCCAATGCGCCGTCTGTGACGCCGTACCATAGGGCGAGATCGGCGAAATACTCGTCCGTTGCTGTCGTTGGTGCGTAGATACCTCGGCCGACATCGAGCGCCGAGTTCATTGCCAAAATTGGGTAATCGCCGAACATCTGCCCGCCGGCGACACTGCCTCCCATGACGATGTGGTGACCGCCCCAACCATGATCCGAACCGCGGCCATTGGAGGTCAACGTTCTAGCGAAGTCGGAAATTGTGAATGTGGTGACATCATTGAACACGCCCAGTTCAACAAGTGCATCACGAAACTCACCGAGTGCATCGCTCACCATTGGCAACATTCGTGCTTGGTTTTGAATCACTTCATCGTGGTGATCCCAACCGCCCACTGTCACGAAGAAGGTCTGCCGGCTCGCACCCAAGTTGTCTCGTACGCTAATGACCCGCGCGATTTGACGCATGGCCGACGACAGACCGTTTTCGGAGAAGTTGGTTTGTAGTTCAGAAGCACTTTGCATCGCGGTGGCGAACGTCGTGTTCGCATCGATCGCGTTCCGGAAGCGCTGGCGATACTCTGCTCGCAACAACTGGGTGCGCGGCGCATTCAACACGCCATCGGTCGTCCGTCGTCGAAAGTCGCCGAAGAACGAGTCCTCGCCATAGCCGTTAATGCTGAGTGCACCGTCACCCTGTGATGTGATGCTGAACTCATTCGTCGAGCGGCCACTTTGAAACGTGTTAGTGCCAGACAAAGATACATTCATAGATACGCCGTTGGACAAGTTCATACCCTGCATCAGATCGGCCATTCGTCCGCCCCAGCCAATCGATGAGCGTTGCCCGGGCATCGCGGTTTGCCACTGCGCAATCTGATCCGCATGCGAGAAGAGGCCGACCGGTAACGTCGCAGTGCCGTTCTCCACCGCGGTGGCATCGAATGGTTCGAGCAGCGTTCCGACATTGGCGATCACCGCAGCGTCACCCGAATTAATGAGCTGGGCGACTCGGCCCATCCCTGGGTGAAGTCCAAAGGACCGTGCACCGGTGTTTGGAAAACTCAAAGGTAAGAGGGTTTCCCTTGCCAATGCCAAATCCGATCGGATCGATGCATAGGCGCTATGCTGCGCCGTGTCCGATGGCACGACCATGTTGTACGAGTCGTTGCCACCGGCGAGCAATATGCACACCAGCGCTTTGTAGTCGCTCGCAGTCTGGGCACTCGCGTTGCGCATCATGCCAAGTGTGCCGAGGGTCGTTGCTGCCGTTAAGGTCGTAGTGCCAGTCGCGCATGCATGATTTAAGAATTGTCTGCGATTCATTTTCATTGCTGCCACCTCACTGAATAACCACGTATTCCGGCGAAATTAGGAATAACCACAACGCGGATCGGAAGCGGAAAGACCGATCTTCTATTACGTCGAGTTCCGAAACCCACAGATCTGCTAGTGCTGGATCCAATTGCCCGGCGGTCAGGAGACTATCGAGGCGCTGAATCAACTCGGAGGTGTCATCGGCTAGCTGGATCCACGGATCGAAATCCAATGTCACTTCTGCGAACCCTTCGGGCGTTTCGGCAGGAAAGTCTCCAAGCACGATAGCGTCCAACACGTTCGGCCACCCAATGATCGTCGTTGCATTCGTGATCTGAAATTCCGGCGCGACGAGTCCCGCGTCGGCGATCGGACCTGCAGGCGCGTGATCCGGCAAATAGAAATTGAAAACGCTCGGGGCGGACAGCGGGTGTTGATTCACCGCTTGCTGGATCAAATATCCGGTAGCGGCGACGAGTGTGTCAGTCGAACTGGCTTTGAACTGTCGCAGTAGTGTGATGTAGCGGACGAGCGGTTCGCGCAATGCACCGTTCGTAGAATTCGGATCTGCTGCGCCGATCGCTTCTTGGTCGAGCAAAACGGCGCGCACTACCGCACGCATATCGCCTCGTACTCCGGCGCCGTTGTCATTGAACACACGCGCCACACGCTCGATGTAGGCGGGTGACGGGTTTGACGTTACCAATCGCTGAATGAGCTGACGCCCGATGAAAGGCCCAACGTTCGGGTGGTTGAACAGATTGTCGACGGCCAGCTCAATGTCCTGTGATCCGCTTTGACCAGCGGGTACAACGAAGCCATTGAGAAGTTGCTTCGTTCCCTGCTCATGCGCCGCATCAAACATCTGCATGGGTACCGAGAAGTTTGGGTCTTGGTTGTTACCAAAGAATGCGCCGGGACCACCGTAGGATAGACCGGTAAACACCTTCGCAAACTCGCGAATGTCATCGTTGTCGTACGTGGGAATCGGTCTGCCATTCGTGTCGGTCCGGACACTACCATCGAGATTCAGCTCGAAAAGTCCGATCGAAAATAACTGCATGACCTCCCGGGCGTAGTTTTCATCCGGAAAGATATTTCGCGACGGATCCGCAGCCCGATTATTGAGGTGACTCAAATACAGTCCCATCGCTGGACTCAATGTGACGTCACGCAGCAGATCCCGGTAATTACCAAACGCGTGTTCGAGCAACACATCGTAGTAGGTGTTCAACGCATACGGGTAAATCTCAAGCGTATCGACACGATCGGACACAACGAAAATCTGGCTGAGTGCATAAGCAACACGCTGTCGCACCGTATCGGATGCCGTAAGGGTGTTGTGCCACCAGGCGATTCGACGAGCGAAAATGAGGTACTCGATGTCTTCCTCAAACGCATCGAACTCGCCTTGCGAACGACGGAAGAGTATTTCTTCCATCACACTGCGATGATAGGTGGGCGGCAGCGCGAGTTGTTCGTCGAGCCACGCATCCGGCCCCATTTGAGCCACAGATTCCAGCTCGTCATACGCGACGCCAAATGACGCTCGTTGGACCATTCGGCTCGCCGCATCCACCTCTGCCTTTGTGATCGTAGGGGGTGTCGGGGTCGGTGGGGGCGTTACGACAGGCGGTGGCGTATCGCCACTGCCGCCACCACCACCGCAGGCGCTCAGCGTCACGGACACCACAACAGAAGCTAAAAGTAACCGGATGCATGAACTCATAGATGGCCTCCCGCGCCGAGTATGAGGTCTTTGTAGGGTCTTAGTGCAGTTCGGCGGCGATCGGTTTAGGCGAATTGCAAAAAAAACTTGCTATGGACGCCGGAAAGGCTGTGTTAGCAGCGCAATCAAGCCACGCTCAGCGTCCCCACGGAATTCTTTCAGTCCAATCTCCATGCATTCGTGCGTTTGTGTCGGTTGTGCCGTATAGCTCCCGAATAGGTAATCCCAGGCGGTAAGGCAAAAACCAAAGTTCCGATTGGTTTCGTGCTCGTAGGATGAGTGATGAACCCGATGAAAATCGGGTGTGACAATGATCCGTCGCATGAAACGATCGAACGAATGGGGGAGGCGAATATTCGAATGATTGAACATCGCACTGACGTTGAGCAGCAACTCGAAAAGAACGACCGCCACTGGCGGTGCCCCGATCAACAGGATCACTGCGAACTTGTAGACGAGTGAGAGTCCGATTTCGATCGGATGGAAGCGCAGTGCGGTGGTGACGTCAAAGCCGGTATCCGCGTGATGGACGCGATGCAGTCGCCATAACACTGGCACCGCATGCATCGCACGGTGCTGCCAGTAAATGGCCATATCCAGCATGAGAATGGCTAACGGCGCCGCGACGAACAGTGGGGCGTCGATAACATTCAGGACGCCAACTTGGTCTGCCTGAGCCCAGACGGCAACACCGATCGGAAGAATCGGCAATACCAGTCGCACGAACAGAGCGCCACTGAACAGCAGTCCGATGTTTCCGAACCAACGTCTAACGAGTCCACGTGGGTCTCTACGAGGGGCAGCGCGTTCCCAGAAAACAAGCGAGATCAGTGCAACGACGAAAGCCGTACCACGCAACCATTCTGAATTTGTGATCCATTCCGTCATTGCTCGCTAAGCTCTGTCACCGTGAACACATCGATCGCAGCCGATTTTATCTGCGCCACGACCGGGTCGCCTACCTCGAGTGTGAGACGCTCCAAAGCGCGGCGAGTCACTCGCGACAACAATCTTTGTCCGCCACAGTCCAACGTCACCATTGCCATCGGGTTTGCATCGGTGCAGGCAATGCCTACGACAGTCGCGGGCACAGCGTTCATGATGCTCGACGGTGCCGACTCACCGGTCGAGAGGCTGACGTCGTCAGCACGAATCCGCAAATTCAAACTCGCGCCGACCTCCGCTGCACAGGCCACTTGAAACCTTAGCGTCTGATATTGCACCGACGCGAGACCTCCATCATTGTCAAGCACCGTTGCGCCACGCAGCATGACGCCGGCTTGCTTGCGCAGCGCGGCGGGTGCAGCCGCATTTTCGAACACTGATTGCGTATCGCCATACAGCGATTGAGCTCCGGCTTCTAGAACCAGCAGTTTGTTCGCGAGCAGGGCGTGCGCGGTTGCCGAATGGCTGACGAAGATCATCGTTTGCCCCGATTGTTGAAGACGCATCAGTACTTGAAGAATCTGGTTGCGCGCGTCGGCGTCGAGCCCGGTTAGTGGTTCGTCGAGCAAAAGAACGGGCGGCTGCGCTGCCACCGCGCGTGCGATCGCTGCACGTTGCTGCTGACCACCCGACAGGGAAGCGGCAGTGCGTTGTCGAAGGCCCGCGAGTCCGAACTGTTCGATAAGTGTGTCGATGGATAGCGCATTTGTTTTGGTCGAAGCGTAGCTTGCTGCTTGCGCGATGTTCTCATCGACCGATTTGTGCGGGAGTAGGCTCGGTGACTGAAAGACCATGGCGGCGCGTCGCTGATGCGGCGGGAGGTTAATACCGTTGTGTCGCCAAGGCGTGCCATCGCACTGAATCTCGCCGTCGACCGCCTTGAGGCCGGCAATGCAACGGAGCAACGTGCTCTTACCGCTGCCCGATAAACCAAAGATTCCGGTGCACGTGCCCTTGGCCACCGAAAAGTCGACGTTGAGATTGAAACCGTCGTACGCGCGGCCTTGGAGTCGTACTGCCAACATATCAGCGACCAGATTCCGCTGACGCTCGAGTGCCACCCCAGAGCCAGTAGACCACGGCAAGCACACACACAGAAAACGCGACGAGTGTTAGCGACAACTGATGCGCGCCCGCATAGTCGAGTGCCTCAACATGATCATAGATTTGTACGGACACGACGCGAGTCTCGTCCGGAATGTTGCCGCCGATCATCAGTACTACGCCAAACTCGCCGATGGTGTGTGCAAACCCTAGGATCGCAGCGACCAGCAGGCCGCGCCGACTCAATGGCAAAGCAACTTGGGCGAACACTTGAGCAGGTTTTGCGCCGAGCGTGGCCGTTGCGTCGAGCATATGCTGAGGCACCGCTGCGAACGCAGCTTGCAGCGGCTGCACAACGAACGGGATCGAGTACAGCACGCTCGCGACGACAAGTCCCTCGAACGTAAACGCCAAGGTGCCGAGGCCAATGGACTGCGTTAAAGCGCCGATCGGCCCATTGGGACCCATCGCGAGCAACAAGTAAAACCCGAGAACGGTCGGGGGTAATACCAGCGGTAACGCCACCACCACGTTGGTGATCGCTGCCAGCAACCCTCTAGAACGGACCAACCACCATGCAAGCGGTATCCCCAACGCCATCAACGCCACCGTGCTAACGGCCGCGAGTTTGAGTGACAAGACCAACGCCGAAAGGTCTGCCGCGTTCATTGTTCGCGCTCTACCGATCGATAGCCCAACTGTGAGAGACGAGCCTGGGCCTTCATCGAGAGGAGAAACTCGTAGACCGGGGTCGCGTCCTGGCAATAGCCATTCCTTGCGATCCGAACGGACGACTGAACGATGGGCGGGAGCTCGGTATCGCTCAGTGTCTGATACTCGTCGGGCGGGACAGACTCCGCTAGGAGCTGCGATAACGCGACTAACGCTGCCTTCGCGTTTCCGGTTTTGGCGAAATGGAAAGCCTGCGCAACGTTTTCGGCGACCACCTGCTTGTTGGGTCTATCGCTCCGTGGAAGTGCGTCAAGCCAGGCACGACCGGCGACGCCGTAGGGTGCGA
>JBCAZH010000058.1:0-9049 GCA_038533155.1 Pseudomonadota bacterium
CTTGTCGCCGCGAGTACCAGGAAGATCAGCAAAGCGATCCATCCGGTTGCCAACTCAGGGCGCATCGCTTCCGGCAAGATGTACCCGTAACCCCACTTTCGCTCGAGATAGACCAGTGTGTGAAAAGCCGCGTAGCCGAAACTGGCGACGCCGATTGCGCGCCGGTGCTTTTGCAGTTTGAGCGGCCATCGAGCGTGGCGGAGTACTTTGCGTAGCGGTGTGATGCTAAGGGCAAGCGCTAGCAGACCGACGCTCCAGTTGCCGGTCAAGTGCAGAGTTTGGCCGTAGCTAATTTGGTCGCCGAGGAATCTGGCCAGTATCCACACACCGGGGATGGCTAGCAAAAACCAGAGCCAGTAAGTCGTGACGCGGAGGCGAGCGTTCAAATTGGCGTGCCGTTGCTCTGTTGCATCGAGTTGGTCGATGCTATCATATGAGAATGATTCTCAATAACAAATAGAGGCCTTAAGTATGTATGTTGCTCAGCGATCGACTCAACTCGCAATCCTGCTTCTCGCAGGCAGTCTAGCTGCCTGCGGCGGTGATACGAAACCTGCTTCGCAAGATTCGGTGCCGGACGCGGCGGTCGCGTCTCCAACGACCGACCCCGTGGCGCAGGTGGTGGAGGACACAATTGCCGAAGGTGTTGCTGATGTTGTCAGCGAGTGGCCTAGCGTGCCCCTGATCGATCCGAACGCCGCCGACGAAGCGGTGCTGGCTGCGATTCCTGGTTTGAACGATGATGCGGTTCAGGCGTTGCTCGCGGCACGTCCGTTGGAAACACCATCTGAGCTCGACGCAGTCATCGGCAGCTTGCTGACCGATGAGCAGCGAAGTGCGATTTACAAAGTGATGTTCATTCCGGTTGATCTGAATAACGGAGATCTTGCGGATTACGAGCTCATCCCGTCTAGTCTGTCGCCAGGCAAACTCGCTCACGAGTTTGAGGAATATCGTCCGTACGAAACGATGGAAGACTTTACGCGCGAGATGAGCAAATATGTCGGTGATGACGAAGTCGCGTATTTGACGCGGTTTGTAAAAATCAACTAGACGGATCATCGTGCCTCGCTCGCAATTCTTGCGGGCGAGGTGCATGTTCAAAAGGGCGATGCCCGAGTCTAGGATCGCTGGGCAGTGATCAGTGGTGCGAATGTGCGTCGTCTAATAGCGGTACCAGTCGCTCTCTCGCTTGCGGGTCATCAATACACTGTTGAATAGCCTGTACAAGGTGTAGCGGGTTGACCCCGAAGCGCATCGGATTGATCGTCAGGATGCTGCCGCTGTTCTTCTGAGTGCGGCGGAACCGTTGCTCCAGCTTCGCGACGATTCGCGGTTGGTCTAACGGCGAGTCCGTGACTGCGGACAAAGCGACCCGCGCGGGCGACGATGCGTTGATCGAAATGAACTCGACGTTGTTGATGCTCCAAATCCCCACCGCCATCGCTTCCCACGCAATCGTGTAGCGATAGCTTTCATGCCGAATACACAAGCCTGTAGACTCGAAACTGATAGCGATCGGTTGAGCGCCACTGAGCCGCGGAAATAGCGCTCCGGCTAGTCCGGCAGCGATTACGAGACCGCTGAGCCAGGGGAAAAGTGGGTCGATCTGGCCGCCGCCCCAAACGCCCAATCCGCCGACGACGATCAAACCAGCGCCTAAAACGTCCGTCCGCCAAAACGAGGCTTCGATGGTAATCTGACCAACGACCTCAACGGCGAGCGTTCGATTCAGAATTCGCAACCGCTGTCGTGACTTTAGAATCTCTAAGAAAGCCACCAATGCGCAAAGCGCAAAAAATGACCCGATCGCGAGTGCGGATGGAAGCTGAGCGGGCTTGTTGATCGCGATTGATACAGCACCCGCTACAAACAGTGTGCTCACAATGAGCGTAAACCACATCATGCGGAGTGGTCTCCTGCCATCGTCGAAGCAAACACCATCATTTTGAATACCAATTTCCGCTAGCACCGAAAATCAAAATGTGTCATGTTCAACGCTCCACGGGCAAATTTAAGGAGGTGATCACATGTCGAGTGAGTATCAAACGGTACAGGGTCTGCAAGCGTGTGTTGCGGAGGGCGCGAACATCTGATCGTCCCCTCTAACACGCGGGCAGATTCTGCCCGACTCACGGAGGCCGCGCATCGCGCGGCCTTTTTTATGCTTCCGCAGTTCGACTGACCCTGAACAGTCCCGAGTACAGCACCGGCACCACGAGAAGCGTCAGTAGTGTTGCGAACAGCAAGCCGAAAATCATCGTGATTGCCATCGGCTTAAACATCGCCGTACCGCCCCACCACAGCGGCATCATCCCCAGCACGGTGGTTGCCGTCGTCAAGAGAATTGGGCGCAGTCGCTGCAGGCACGCGGCGACCACGGCGTCGTAGGGCGCTTTTCCGAGATCATCAGCTTCGATCTTGATCCGGTCAATCAAGACGATCGCGTTGTTAATGATGATGCCGGACAGTGCGATGATGCCGAGAATCGTAAAGAAACCCATTGTTGAGTTCGCAATCAACAGACCAATACCTACGCCAATCAGGCCGAGCGGAATGGTCAACAGAATGATGATTGGGCGGCGTACGGAGTTGAACTGGAAGACCAGCAACAAAATCATCATCATTCCCGCGAGTGGCAGCTTGGCAACGATCGATGCATTAGCTTCATCTGAAGTCTCCGATTCGCCGCCAATCTCGTACTTGTAGCCGCTGCGCCAAGCTTTAGATGTTTCGGCCAACCATGGAATAAAGTCGGCATTGACCTCGGTCGCGGTATAGCCGGGATTGAGCTGCCCCTGCAGTGTCATGGTCCGTTCGCGGTCGCGTCGCTCGACGATGCCCGGCTCGAATGCAAGCCGAACATCCGCCACCTGCTTTAGTGGCACCGAACTTCCTGTTGCTTGAGAGTAAATGCTAAGACCATCTAGCTTGCTAATGTCTTGTCGGTCCGATGCGGTCGAGCGCATCGTTACCGGGATCAGTTGATCACCCTCACGGTACTGCGTCAGTTCGATACCGGTGAGACCGGCTCGCAGCGAATATGCGACATCAGTGTTGCTCACGCCCGCTCGCAATGCGCGCTCCTGATCCACTTCTACGATGAGCTTCTTGGTTTGGAGTCCCCAAGTGTTCTTCACAGAAAGTACGCCGGGATGTGCATAAAGCTCGCTGGTGATCTCGCCTGCCAGCGTGTAGAGCTCATCGATCTCTGGGCCTGACAATCGAATCTGAATCGGATAGCCCACCGGCGGTCCGTTTTCGAGTCGTGCCATTTGATTGCCCATGTCGGGTTGCGTTTCAAACAAGAATTGCTGCACGGCGCTGATGATCTCTTCGACGCCAGCGCCGGTCGTGGTGTTCGCGATCAAAAATGAGTTCGCTGGGTTTTGGCTCGGCGGATCCAGACTCAGGACAAATCGTGGGCCACCTGTGCCAACGAAAATCATCCAGTTCGAAAGCACTGGTTCGCCGGACTGCGGTCGGAAGTACTCGTCGTGGAGGAACTGATTGAGCGCTTCCACAGCCTCCGTACTCGCCTCAATCGCAGTGCCAAGCGGCATCTCGAGCTTGCCGGTTAATACCGGATCATCGGACGGCGCTATGAATTGCGCAGGAACTTTACCGAGTGCGAAAAGGCCGACAAAGAAAGTAGCGACAGTGCCGACAAGAAACAGCATCCGGAAGCGCAGCGCGGTCTCCAAAATCGCACGATACGTTGTGTAGAGAATGCCGCTTTCCGCGGACTCGGTAGATGCTTTCGGGGTGACCTTCAACAAGGCGGTCGTTAGCAATGGGATAATGGTCATCGCCAGAATCCACGACAACAGCAACGCGATGGTGACGACGTAGAAGATATCGGCCGTGTACTCACCCACCGCCGACTCGGCGAGACCGATTGGCGTGAAGGCCGCGGCAGTTGTGAGCGAGGATACGAGCAGCGGCGTACTCAACTCTGCGCCGGACTGAACGGCCGCATCGACGGCGCCCATGCCATGTTCTCGTTTCACCAGAACGGATTCGACCATGACAATCGCATTGTCGACCAACAATCCGAGCGCAATGATCAGTGCGGCGAGCGAGATCTGATTGATCGTGATGCCGAACAACTGCATGACCCAGAACGTGATGATCATGGTTGATGGAATCAGCGCGGCGACAACCAGCCCGGTGCGAATGCCTAAGAACCCGACCATGACCAAAATAACGATACCGATCGCTTGCATCAGGTTGCTCGCAAAATCGTCGACACTCTTGGTTACAAGGTCTGCTTGAAACCAGATTTTCTCGATTTGCACGCCCCACGGATAGCGCATCTCCAACTGCGGAATCAACTCGTCCAGGCGCTCACCCAGTTTTAGAATATCGCCGCCATCGCGTAACGAAATCGCGATCGCGAGTGCGCGCTGGCCGTTGACGAACGTGAGGTTGTCGGGTGGATCTTTGTAACCGCGCGAGATGTCGACGATGTCGCCAAGGTAAACCGCTTCGCCACTGGGTAAGTTGATGACCGTGCGTCGTAGTGCGTTGACCGACTCAAGGTTGCCGGTCGGTTCAAGAATGATCCGCTCACGGCCACTCAGTAAATTCCCGCCCGAAGATAGGATGTTGATATTGCCGAGTGCGGCCGAGAGGCTCTGTGGTGTCAAACCGAGTTCCGTTAGGCGTGCGTTGCGGTACTCGACGAAAACAACTTCCTCTTGCGCGCCGTCGATCGTGACCTTCGCGATATCGGGTTCTTTGAGTAATTGATCACGTATCTCATCTGCGATTGTCTTCAGTTCGGCACTGTCGAATCCTTCGCCAGTCAATGCGTACACACTGCCGAAAACATCACCGAACTCGTCGTTGACAAATGGACCTTGCACGTCGTCTGGAAGGTCTTCGACGACATCGTCAATCTTGCGCCTCAGATCGTCGAAGATCGGCCGCATGTCTTTGTAACTTTCTTTGAAGTTGACCTTGACGATCGATACGCCGGAACGAGAGTCGGAGGTGATGTTATCGACTTCCGGCATCTCCTGGGCTTTCTTCTCGATATTGTCGGTCACCAATTGCTCGACGCGTTCCGGGCTCGCACCCGGGAGTCGAGTAGTGACCACCGCCGTGCGGATGATGAAGCCTGGGTCCTGCGCCTTGGGCAATGCGATGTAGGCCGAAACTCCGGACAGAATTAGCAATGTCACGAGAACACTGGTGACACGGTTTTGGCGGATCGCAACCGACGTCAGACTCACGGTGCGACGCCTTCCGGCAGCAGAACGGTCTGACCGTCCCGAATGACAGAGATGCCTGCGGTCACAATGCGCTCCCCGCCGGACAATCCATCCAAGACTTCGAGCCCGCCGCTGCGTAATTCACCGACTTTCACGGCACGGCGCGATATCGTCGCTTGGTCGCCCTCCGTCGGTTCCGCGACGAACACGAAGCTACCGGTTTCGTCCTGACCGACAGAGGCAGTTGGCACAACAAGCAGTCCGCTCGTGGTAGAGGAAAACTCGAAAGTGACATCCGCAGCCATACCCGGCCGAACTTGATTGTCAGGACTGTCCAGCGTTACGACCACTGGGAAGGTGGCCGTGTTGCTTCCGCCTGCCGTGCCAACTTCAGTAATCGTTGCTGAGTAATTGCGGTCAGCGATGGCACTGAACGTTGTGCTCGCCGCCATGCCTCGATTGAGACCACTGATCAGACTCTCCGGCACGCCAAGCTGAACCTCGATGCCGTTGCCACAGTTCACTTGTGCGACCGGCGATCCTGCGCTGACATTCTCGTTCAGCTCCATATCCATCGATGCGATCGTGCAGTCGCCTGTCGAGGTTAGTCTGGTGTACGAACGCTCGAGCTGTGCAATCTCCAGCGACTTGCGAGCGGAGCGAACTTGCGCCGCTGACGACTCCGCGTTGGCGCGCGCACTGTCGAGGTCGTTGCGAGAGGCGTTGTTGTTTTCGTAAAGGTCTTTGGCGCGGTTGTAGCTGGCATCTGCGTTTCTTTGATTGGCAAGTGCTTGCGCCAAACTCGCATCGGCTTGTTGCACCGCAAGGTCGAAATCGGAGGTATTCAGTCGTGCGATCAGATCGCCCCTCGATAGCGTGTCGCCAACTTGGACCGGCAACTCCACAACAGTTCCCCCGACCCGGAAGCTCATCCGAGAGGTTTGCGTGGATCGTGCAATACCCGTAAACGCGCGCTCACGCTGTGCGCCTGCTTCGGAGACGATGGTCACACGAACGGGTCGGAGGATTGGTCCCTCGTCGACAACGACGGAGTCCGAGCAACCGAATAGAAACGTTAGTGCGGCGGTGATGACAATGACTCTCACGGTTGTGCTCCTGGTGCTCGGCGTTGCGCTTCTTTTTCTGTAATAAACTGGATCAGACTTTGCGTCCGCAGTGCACGTTCGTCTGCGGGCAGTAGAAAATCGAATGAGTTCGATGCGCGCTGCAGATTCATTACGTTCAGCAAAAAATCATGAATCGCATTGTTTGCGCTGAGGTCAGCTTGCAAGCTCTGCGACTGCGCATCGAGTAGGTCAATGATGCTCACCGCACCTTTTTGGTACGCGTCGGAAACCAACGCTAAGTTCTTTCTGGCCGCCTCGGCGCCGTCACGAGAGTACTCGATATTGGCGTAGGTCGCCTGCGCAGCCAAAAGCGACGCTCGAATATTCTGTTCGATCTGCAAGGCCGTGGCGGCTCTTTGTGTGTTGAGTTGGTCGACCAACAGACGTGATCTCGACAGCTGAGATCGGCGCTGACCCGAATCGAATAACGGCCAAGAAGCGCTCAGCGTGATACTCCAGTCGTTTAGGTCATCCAGTGGAGTTCCCGACCCGAGACCCGAGACGTCGAAATTGTCGGTGTACTGTGCTTGCAGGCTGACATCGGGTGCCCAGAATGCCCGTCGGCGAGCCAGCACGTCGCGTTTTGTCGCAGTGATTTGAGCATCGAGTTGCGCGAGTTCAGGCGACCGGCTCAAGCCGTCATTGGTCACGAACTCGGCGAACCATGCGAATCGCCGCGGGTTGTTGACCAACGCATTGAAGTACTCGGCGGAAGTTCCGAATGGCTCATCGGGCGTGGGCATTTGCAGATCGGGTGTCGTACCAAGATCCCGGTTCAATATGCGGCTGAGATCGTCGTAGGCTTGTTGCTGACTCGCGAGCGCAGAGAGTACCGACGATCGCGCGGTCGCAAGGCTAGACTCCCACCGAAAGATATCGGCATTGCTGGCTGAACCCGCGCGAACGCGATCACGCGCCAACTCGAGATTGGATTTCGTGAGATCCAAATTCTGTTGTTGGATTCGCAATTGGTTTTGCGCGCGTAACGCCTGAAGATAGGCGGAAGTCGCATTGAGAACGCTATCCAAGCGAGCTGCTTCGAGTGCCGCGACGCGACCGTCTTGCAGGAGCTTTTGCTGTTGGTATCCGGATCGCGCCGACTCTACGAATAGGGGCTGCGTGAGGCTTGCGAGACCGGAGGTCGACTGTTCCGGGAATGCAGCTGATCGAGCGAGTGCCTCGTCGCGACGGATCACTTGGCTAGCGCCGAGGCTGACTTGCGGCAAAAGATTCGAGCGCGCGTTGCGAATGTCTTGCTCACCGATTTCGACGTCGTAGACACTCACCGCCAGATCGAGATTCTGCGCGATCGCCAGTTCTGCGACCTTGTTCAGGGTGAGCGCGGGTCCTGTCGTGTCGGGGGCGGCGTTGACCAAATCCGCCTCACTCAAAATGTCGAACGTCGGAGACAAGCCGATGGCACGCGCTGTCGCCATGTTGATCGTCAACCGACGTTTGCCTTCGTAAATGACGGGTTGTTGATCCGCCTGTTCACCGAGCAAAACCGCCTGCATGTTCAACGCATTGCGCCGAGCGATTCTGCGATAGTCGGTTTGTGCGACATCGGCGGCCAACGCGCCGCGTAAAACCTCCGTCTCGCTGACCAGACTGAACACCGGCAACTCGCGCGCGATCAAATCGTTGAGAAGCGCATCAAAAAGTGGCGGCGGCATCCTAGGTAAACCGCCCAGGAGCACGGCATCCACATCCTTCGGCAACTTGGTGACCAGATCGTGATCGACGCCGTTGTGGCCGATAAAGGAGAACGCTACGCCTTGACCTTGTTCGCGTACGATCGCAGGCGCCTGAGGTATGGCTTCGATGATGACTGCGTCGGTGAACAATGCGGCGTGCTTGAACGGAATGACTCGTTGAAAAGTAGCAAGGTCATTCTTGAACGGGACACGATCAGCTAGATAGTTTAGGTTGCGACGCCCTGAACCTCGAGCGACATTCGGCGCGTCGAGCAAATCAGCGTTGAACACCAGCGGCAGAAACGTCGGTTTCGCGAATTGCTCGCGGGACACGACCAACTGATTGGCGGCAAAGCCCAGGACCAGAACAAGGTCGATATCCGGGTTGCTGTAGGCGCTGGCTAGAGCGTTCTCGACACTCTGTACCGACCAGTCGGCTGGGTACTTCGTGAAGTTGATTTCGAATTCGCCACTCGTCAGCGCGAGTAGCTCGTCTGTGAAGATGTCTTCGACATCCTGAAGTTGATACTGCGGCCCGTCGGTAATTAGCGCGACTTCTACAGGATCTGCGAAGACGTGGGTCCAAAGGAGTAGGGAACCGACAATCAAAGTCAGTACCGACCGAACAGTAGATGTAGGCATATCGGGCTTCTGTTGTCGTTTGGCACCCAGTATGCCACCGCGGCCAGGAGATTCAGTTAAATTCACGTGTCTCGCGGCGATCAACGCATTTCGCTTCTTGTGGCCAAGACGATATCCTCTCCGCTCAATCAGACCATCAAAAGGAAATTGAGATGAAAAAGGTTCTGCTGTGTCTTTTGCTGACGATCGGCGCGGCCAGTGCTGACGATACGGGCTTTTACTTGTACGGTGACATCGGAATCGCAGACACGGATTTTTCTTCAGGTCCTGCGTTTGGTCTTGGTGGTGGATTCCAGATTACCGAGTACGTAGGCGTCGAACTTGGTTATAACAACTTTGGCGAGACCGGCCCGTTCGATATCGATATTTC
>JBCAZH010000058.1:9149-12194 GCA_038533155.1 Pseudomonadota bacterium
TCGGACTCGCCTGATCAGCCATGACTCCGGCGATCTGCTCACGTTGACCGCGGGTGTCGAATACCGTTTTTGATATCGCTCAGCCAGCGTTCACGCAACAAGCCGCCCGAGGACGTCTCGAGCGGCTTGTTTCAGTTAGACCCTTCTAAAGCGTCAATAGATCGAGTAGACCTGTAACGTTGAATCCATCTTCGGAGGGTGTCCAGCGACGATTGCTGCCGAGGAACGCCTCATGGTCCAGTTCCATGATCCCGATAATCGTCTCGGCGACGAGACGGCCGCCGACCGGACCAAGCCCCTCACCCTGTTTGAATTGACCTGGTGTCGATTCACGACCGACGACCTGCGCTTCGGCCAGGAGATAGAGCCAAAAGGGTGTGCCCGACGCGAGGCTGACGCCGACTTGCTGAGCCAACGTCTCCGCTCGGGCCGAGACAGAGTCGATTTCGCTTTGATGTCGTTCGCAGACTTTCGCGATTTGCTCACCACTTGGTAGTCGAAAAGCCTGTCCGCGTAAAAGGTTTCTTGTTGCTAGTGATTTCTCCGCAGGTGTTCCGTTGACGAAAGGCAGTGCCAACAGATCTTTTGCCATTTCGATATCCAACTGATCTGCACGATCTACCTTGGGATCCGATAAATCGAGTACCTGTGTCCAGTTGACTGCAGCATCGAGGCTGGGCAGTGGGGAGAACCCTTGACCCAAGGACGGTCCGAACACGTCGACGGCGGGCTTGCCAGGCTGCACTTGGATGCGTTGAGGAATCATCGAGTGACCGAATCGATATGCTGCCACCGAAAACTCGACGGGGATAAAGGGTTCGTCGCCTTCCTCGCAATGTGCCATGTAGATTTTCCGGCCATTGCCCAGGATATCGTCGACAACCGCTTGCCCCGTCATCGCGGGTAAAAAGTCATGAATGATTACCCACTGGTACAACCACGTGGTGACTCTGCGTGCCTCCTCGAACAATTCATGCGATGGGCTGCTCGAACCAGCCAGAATGTCAACGACTCGATTGTGCACTCGAATCACAGCGAGCTGCAGTTGTGAGATCACGCGGTTCTCGTCGTTCCGTGGATCACCGATGATCGCCGTGCCATTAGCGTTCCTAAGCAGGTCTTCGGCCTGCTCTGGCGTTGCGCCCGCCATGTCCGCGCCAGTCAGCAGCTTGATGCCATTAAAGCTCGAATTCGGGTCGGAGTCGGGTAGGTTGAAGTACAAGAACGGCGATCCTTCAGGTCCGTCACCGTAGATGCAATCGAGATCCAGAGTCGGTGTGCGAAAATTCGTCGTTGCTTGGGCGTCATTGAGACGTTCGAAACTGCTGGTCAGATCCAGCGTGAGGTCATGGTCGATGAACTGGCCGAAGAACACCTGACCGACAGCAACCTCGTCGGTTTTCTTTGCTGATCCTTGTTGTTGCATCGGGCCACCACCGACGCTGATTGCAATCAAAGATTCCGGATTCGTGTAGAGCGGTGGCAGCTCAGGAAAGAGGCGACCGAAACGATCGCTTCGCTGTACGCCGGGCTCGCAGAGTTTCTCAAGTCCTGAGAGACCTTTCATTCCGTGGTGCTTGTTCATAACAGGTCCTTTGTTGTCTGATCGTTGGTGTGTTCGATAGTGTCGCGAGATTGAAATTCATCCCGACACAGTGAAACCACGCCTCAGATTCAAGGACTTGGAGATACGTCTGGACCGATGCTAAGCGCCGGTCAGCAGCCCGCTCATTGGTGCTAATCCAGAACTATTGGGGAATACGCTCGTTTCAATCACCGCTTCAGGTACTTGTAGATGCGACAGCAGCACCGTCTTGAATATTGACTCGTAACTGTTCAGCGATCGCACGTCACGACTTTCATATAGAGACTTTTTGCTGAGGCCCGCCCAGTCGCCGACGATACGCCCACCCGCAACCGCGCCTCCGCAGAGCATCGCAAGACCGCCGGTTCCATGATCGGTACCGCGATTGGCATTTTCGGCGGCGGTTCGCCCAAACTCCGAGACGACAACCACTACAGTATTCTTCCAGTGCCTGGTCAGGCCTTGCTTAAGCTCAACGAGACCCGCCGCCAAACTTCCGAGGCCTAGCGCCAAACGTCGTTCTTGATCGAAGTGCGTGTCCCAACCGCCGGCATCCAATACGGCGACCCTGGGTCCTTCGGGTTGCGCCAGCAAGTCGGCGGCAGCGCGCGCAGTGACCGTAAACTCCTGCCCGCGACGGCGTTTCATGTCGGACATATCGATATCCGGTTCACTGGTATTGATGGCATCGGTCATCGTTGCCGAAAATAACGGATCATCTTTAAAGGCGCGTGCCATCCGGATGAGGAATTCGTCATCGACTTCCGTTAAGCGGGAGTTCGCCCAAGTCTGTACACCGGATGCGCCTTGCAGGATTAGCGGAATGGTTGGACCAATTGACAGTGCGAGCCGTTGGTCTTTTGCGCTGATGGCCGAGACCGCTCGATTCAACCACCCGGTCTTAGCACCGAACGGTTTGCCACTGCCGTTTTCGAGGAGATTCTGTCCGTCGAAGTGAGAACGTTGACGATATTGCGTGCTCGCTGCAGGCACGAAGAGCAGTTCGCGTGTTTCAAACATCTCTTGCAATGGTGATAGTGCGTGGTGCAGCGCGAAGTCACTGTCGAGCTTCGTGTAGCCGCCACCGCTAAGCATTGCCTCATGTAGCTTCGGTCGGAGCCGTGCGTAGTTTGGATCAGAGTAAGGAACGAGTGCATGTAAACCGTCCAATCCACCGCGCAGTAAAACTACAACGAAACGCTGAGTGCCTGGCAACGCGGCGAAAACCGATCGCGGCAACAGCGCCGCTGTCGTCAGTCCGGCGCAGCTTAAGGACAGGAAGGAACGACGATCCAACATGGCTATCTCCTTTGGAACTCAGAACTCGCGAGGATCAGCGCCATCGCCTCATGACCAGACGATGCGCGTTGCACCTCTTTGCGAAGCGCAGTCCCTGCGCTTTCGCCTATCAGTCGATTCAGCTCATCGCCCGGAACCAAGGTTGCCGGCAAACGGCGTGT
>JBCAZH010000058.1:12294-17884 GCA_038533155.1 Pseudomonadota bacterium
GTCGCGCAGGATCGCAACGCCTTGCTCGGCACCGTCGTCCGTGTAGGTTTTCCCGAGCACGGTCTTCTTACCGGGCTCATGGAATATCGACTTAAACTCGAAGTTGCCGTGAGTCGGTTCTTTCTCGAATTTCAGCCGAGTGCCACCATGACTCCAACCCGATATCGCCTTGGCCAGTTCGATGACATCGTTCTGTGAGTAGCCACCATTGACACCAAGGGTATGCAATTCGAGGATCTCGCGGGCCAAATTCTCGTTGAGCGTTTTGTCGGCCCCGGTGCGACGACGGCGTCGCTTTCCTGCGCGCGAATTTTCACCGATCGACAGGTGGTTATCCAGATACAAGAGCATCGCCGGGTGACGACAGACGGCAATCAGAAGATCCGAGAAGCGGCCGAAGACGTTTGGCCGAATAACCTCGCGCTCATAAGCGGGTGCAATCGGGCCGACGATGCCCTTCGTTCTTGATACCGTGAAGTGGTTGGACCAAAACAGCACCATGCGCTCGGCAAATGGCTTATCGGTCGTAATCATCGCCCGCGCTCTGGCCATAGTCTCTTGTATGACCGTCTCACGATATTTTCTTGTCTCCTGTTGGCGCATCTCCGGTGTGTTGGCCATTCGGGCCTCACGCATGCCGGTGAGCGTTTCAGAAGAGTGCGGGAAACCGCTCAGGTCCGCGGGGGTCACAGGCGTTTGAATCTGATTGCGAGTCCACCGTACCGGGTCGCGCGCTACGGATTCCAGATCGCGGGTCGTTGGTCCCAGTCCGAAACGGTTGGTTGCGTGAAGTGCCAATCTATACGACATTTCCTGAACTCTGTTGCCGCGTGTCGATACTATTTATAACGCTCAACGCCTCACTTCGTTGACAAGAAGTGTTAAGGAGGTCGCGATGTCTTTCATGAGACAATTTGCGACTTCCCGGCAGTAAGTATTCGGACATTCGTCTGCTACGAACTGGGACTGAACGCGAGGAGTCCAGATATGCAACATTTATTGAATACACGTATTTATGCCCGGCTAGTAAGCAGTCTGGTGTTGTCGCTATTAGTTGCTGGCTGCGCGGTGCAATACGTATCGCGTTATGACGCGGTGACCGAAACCAGTATCACCGAGATTCAGCGAGGCGTTGAGGGCTTGCTACAGCAAATCGAGCGAGGCGCTGGAACGCCGGCCGCCGACTATGAGAATTTCGTCGCAACCTACGAGAGTCTGCATGTCGATGCAGCGATGTTGAACTCGCGCGCTCAGGCGCTGGCGCTCAACAGCATCACTGCCGAGCAGAGCGAATTGTTGCAAGAGTGGCTGCGATCATTAGAGGCCTTGCACCAGACTGGGATCGCAGACCCGTTGTTGTTGGTTCCAGTTCGTCAACAAGCGGAACAATTATTTGTGGCGATGCTGAAGTTTGAGCTCGCCAAGAAGCGCCAGTTTGATCAGGGCGTCACCCTACAGGAGTAGCACTATGTCCATGAGAGCATCCTCACTCGCGAAACAAATGTTGAACGCTGCGAAGGAGCAAGTCGCTGAGAAGTGGCCCGAAGTTCGCGTTTATGCCGAAACCGAGGCGAAAAAATTAGCGCAGACGTTGGTGATGATTCAGAAGCTCAAAGCCGCCGATCGCATTACCAAAAAACAAGCAGAAATCTTGCTGGATATGCAAAAACAAACGTCGCGGGTCGTGCTGCTGACGATCGAAGGTCTAACGCTTCTCGCAGCGGAAGCCGCAATCAATGCGGCAATTCGATCTATTCGCGATACGGTCAATGACGCGATCGGTTGGCGTTTGGTCTGACTACTGGCTGTCGTTGGTTCGGTCGAGCTCTAGGCCGAGATAATCCTTGGCAAGAAATCGAGATTGGCTGTAAGGCAGCGCGCCCGTATAAGTCTGTCCGTCCGAATCGCTGAATTCGAATGTCTCGCCCAGACCGATGCCTGCTTGATCGAAGACTACACGACCTGTTCGGTCGGTCACTTGGATGGATGTGCTACCGTCGCGCGTCTTTGGCCCTAGCGTCACGCTCAGGCCTGTCCCGGCTAGCGAGGTCGTCGTTTTTTCGCGGAGCAGATAGGATCTTGGCGCCCCATCGGTGCGAATCCGTGCCGCCTCTCGCTCGAGCGTTCGAATCTTCTGCTGGCTCTGTTGTAGCGCCGAGTCGAGCTCGCCGATTCTCGTTTCTAACGCCTCGATCCTGCGTTGTGCACGCAACGCGTCCTCTACGGAATTGCGTTGCAACAACGTCTCGATTTCGTCGAGTCGAGCCACGACGTTTGCCGGGGCTTGCCGAGATTGCCAGCGTTGCTCCAGCGATTCGATAGCCTCGCTGTTGCGCATGACTGTTGTTGCGTTTGTATCAGGAAGCTCGGAGACCGCCGCTTTAACAGCATCTTGCAAGACCTCACCGCTCAGCGCCGACCGGCTCGCGCGTTCGATCTGTCCACGAACTTCTGGTGACGACGCGACGGAATTTGCGAATGCATCGGTCTGGACAAACGCTTCGACTTGTTCGGATGCAATCTTCCGAATCGGTTCAGACGCGGCGACCTCGTTGAGAAAGCTGTTCTCGCGCGCCACGGCCATGGCAACTGATGACGCGAACTCCGTATCACTGCGAACCTCCATCCGGATCGCGTCTCGTTCACGATTGCCGTAAATCATAATCATCACTGCGACGACAAGTGCGAGCGCGAGCAAAGCCCAAATAATTTTGCGCGAGCGAGCGCGCCGCTCGAGTTCCAGGGAGACAACGTGTTCGATGCGCGCATCGTTGCTGGTCGTGGTATTCATGTCATTCCCTCAATTGTCGTTCAGCACAATCGCCGCGATCGACACCGCGGTTACGATGCACAGCGACACCAAAGCGTGCTCCAGGGTCAGAATATTGGTCAGGGTGCCGAGCGCTATGCCGACGATCGAGGCAGCGGCGCCGATCGCGATCCAGCGTCGCGCGCGTGTCAGGCGTTTGGGTTGGCCAGAGCGGTCGCGCTCACCTTGCTGCTTTTCTCCGATCAACCGTTCGCCGAGTCTCTTCAGCAGTTTACTTTGGTAGTAGATGAAGGCTTTCGCGACGTGACCCTTAAGCTCGTCGATCGATGAGAATCGTTTGCCCCAGATGCTATCGAAGTCGAGCGCTTGGGTAATGAACTCGCGTTGGCGCGGTTCCGCATCGGCAGGGTCATTGACATTGGTGAACGTGAAGATCGCTGTGCCTGGCTGCGAGAGCGCAGTCTTAAACTCCCATTCGACGATGCTGGTCTCACCGTGCTCCGACTCAGTGATCGATCCGTAGCGCGGGCCGAGTAAAGTCACAAACACTTCCGACTTTCGTAGCTCGCGCGCCAGAACTTTTCGAGGCGGTTCGCTTTGCGCTACATCGTCTTCGTATAAGTACACGCCGACACTTCGATCAGGAAGCGCGTCCTTGACTGCTCGGCGCTCGTCAACGAGATCGGACGTTGAACTCACGAACACCTGAGTTTTTGGATCCGTCGGCATGCTGTTCCCCGCGACGAGTCACCAGAAAGACTCGGTCGATCCTTCAACCACAGAGTTGAGGGATGGACTATAGCATTCTGCTCGATGGAAACATCGCGCCGTGCGATAACTTTTCGCGAGACGACAGTGCTTTCAGTAGGAGAAAAACCGGTGGGCGCAAGCGTGGCCTGTTGAACGACAACACACATGATTTGTGCTTACTATTGGCGTTGCCAGCAACAGTCGCGTTGCATGAGTAGAATCGTCGTTTGCAAAGTGCGGTGAGCGCGATACCGTACGGTTGAGGGCTACGCGGGCTGAACGAGCCAAGGGGGAACGTATGACAGTCTACAAAGTCAGCGGGAAGGCGGAATCGGGCACGGCAAGCGCGTTACCGACGCTCGACCTTGATGCTCGTGTGCGACAAGCGGTTCGCGTGCAACCCACATTGCGCGATGGCGGTTCTGTCGCGGAACTTGATGTCGGCAAGGACGACTTGCTAGAAATTGAACTTGAGAATGGGTTCATTCTTTGGACCACCATCGATCGACTTCTTGAAGATGCGGATCGCGCGGGGAATCCGGTTCGTGGTGATAACGAGTTTCCGATTTCTTATCCCCTGCAACAGCGCGGTACGGAGCGTGGTTCAGTCGCCGAAGGAATTCGCGCGATCCGTGTACTCGGCATTGACTTACCGAAGAAAGCAGCAGAACTTGCCGCCGAGAAACTAGAGTCGAAACTGGCGGGCGACGGCCAGTTGTTTCGGGTTGATTCTGATGGACAGCTGACGCGCGAGGATCCGCCAGAGACCGGCGTCGACGAACCGACTCTGGTCTTAATTCACGGGACATTCTCTTCGACGGGCGGGAGCTACTCCGGCCTGTACGAAGATAATCGCGACGTGTGGGAAGCTCTGCTGAGTCACTATCAGGGCCGCGTGTTTGGATTCGAACACAAATCTCTTTCAAAGAGCCCGATCGATAACGCGATCGAGTTTCTGGAAGCGATTCCCCGCGGCGCCAACCTACATATCGTCTCCCATAGCCGAGGCGGGTTAGTGGGCGACTTGATCGCCCACGGCGGTGTGTCGGGTGATGCATTCGCGATCGAGGATCTCGAGCGTGAGCTTGGGCACGCCTATGGCAAGACGCCCGACATTTACCAAGCACAGTTGGATCGCTATCTACGCTTCAATCGATTGATCGCTGAAAAAGCGCCACGCGTAACACGATTTGTCCGGGTTGGCTGCCCCGCAGCCGGCACTACGCTCGCATCGAAGCGCATGGATGTTTATCTATCCGTGCTCGTCCATTTGATGCGCAAGGTGCCCGGTTTAGGTCCTTTATTGGGCGCGATGGGAGAATTCGTCGCGGCGGTAGCGAAAGAGCGTACGAAAGTCGACGTGTTGCCAGGTTTGCAAGCACAAATGCCAAAGTCAGCGTTTGTCCGCTTGCTCAATACGTCCCCGCACAAGCTTGAGTCCGACTTGACCGTATTGTCGGGAGATTCGGACGGTTTTTTGAAGAATCTCGCGAACCTTTTCTATTGGCGCGCCAATGATCTGGTCGTAGATACGCGCTCCATGTACGGCGGCGCTGAGCGAACCAAGCGGTTGTGGTATCTCGAAGAGAACCGGCACGTCACACATATGAACTATTTCTCTCGCGCCGAAACTGCGCGGGTTGTGCAACGCGGTCTTATGCGTTCTGACGGGGACTACGCCGGCTTCAATCTGCGCAAGCCGAAAGGTGTCAAACGTGGCGGTGTCGCCGGCGGTCGTCCGGATGAACAGACGGATCGGGCTGGCGTGATTCTGCTGCCCGGCATCATGGGCTCCAACCTGTCGGTCAAGGAAGGCAGCGAGCGCAATCGCGTATGGTTGGACAAGTTGGATATCGTGCGCGGGCGTGGGCGCTGGCTTTCGCTCGATTCGACGCGCCCTGTGGTGCCGGACAGCGTGCTCGATAGCCCTTATGAGAGTTTCCGCGACGACCTTGTCGACCACGCGATCCATGTTATGCCGATGCCTTACGACTGGCGCTTGTCTCTCGAGCAGGCTGCCGACAGCTTGCAGGTATTGGTGGACGCTCGATTGGCGCAGTCCGATGCACC
>JBCAZH010000059.1:0-17683 GCA_038533155.1 Pseudomonadota bacterium
AAACTACAGCAATCATTCGAAACATCATTCACTCCTCGATACAGTTTTCGCAGAAGATTTTTCGCTTGTGTCAGTGCTTGTTACGAGGCTGCGACTCAGAACCGGCCAAATGAATTTCAACAAAGGAAGTAGCTGACAAGTGCAAAGGCTGATAGATAGCTAATGTTGGGCTATCGAATTGGGCTATCCTCAGGTCGCTATCGAGTGAAGGTACGACGCCCGTGGTAGTTCCGGAGTTTTGGGCACAGCCCAAAAGCTAGATCTTGGTCGAAGGTCGATCTAGAAAGTACCGGAATTGAATCAGTGGCCCGTATGCTGCGAATCGTGGAAACCGGGTCAGGTGATCGGTGAGCTTCCGCTGTTGACCCTTTTCCGACGGTCAGAAATCTAAATTATCTCCTGTTTGGTGCGATGCCTGAGAATTGAACGCTGACACAGATCGAAGGCGAGGATTGGGGCGACCCGACGTACGATTCGCATCTTGTTACGAAGTGTCACAAGTTGCGTAAGCGGTGCGTTACGGGCAACTCGAAGACGTCGTGCATGCGCTCCAGCATCGATGGCGAAATCGATATTATCGAGGCACCTAGTTATCATATGCACGTAAAAAAATGGGACCGTGCGAAGAGATTCTGAGGCGCAACGATGAAGCTTAGTCGAATGGAGTTATCGTCTGACGTCGTAAAGGTCTGGAAGGTTCTGTCGATTCTTGCGCAACCGGCGGATACTCAGGAGTCGCTAATAAGAGAAGCTATCCCAAATGATGATATTCGTGTTTTTCCCCACTATCTCGTCGGGCTTGTAAGTTACTCGGCAGGGTTCCTTGAACCGCTTGCTGAGCTTCTGGAAACAGAGGAAGCGGTCGGTATTTGTAACGCGTTTCAAAGAGTAAGTTCTGAATTCATAAATGGAGATCAACCATACATCGAAGCGGCTGCGGCTTCCTTCCGGGCCTCGGATAATGTGGACAAAATTCGAACGTACGCTAACGCTATTTTGGAGTCCGCGGGACTTTTTCAGAATCTACCGAAACGACCTATTCCAATTACCGAACTTTTGACGGATGACCTCTATCCTTACTACACGTTGTTCTAGTTGAACCATCAAACGGCGACACCAGTGGAAGGCGTGAGCTTCCCCATTTGCGCGACAGCGATTAGTACGGCTCTTCGATCCCGGTCTGGTGGAGTTATTTGGCAGGATGGCGAGAGTACTGAGTGTCCGCTCATGGCCGGAAGGAGAAGTGCCGCTAGCGTCGGCTCAGCAGCTCGGTCCCACGTCAGCGCCTACCCAACCTTTCTTGCCAGAATTGTGACACCCTCCGTCATGCTGAACCCGTAGCCGTACCCATACCCCCAGCCCCAACCACCGCTCTGTGAGACCCACTTCTCAGTGTTATACCGATACTGATATGACCCGGAGGTCACCGGCGTGATGCTGACCACTTCATAGCCCTCGCCGTTCAACGTTGCTATAGCCTGATTGATGTCGGCCGTTAGCCGCTCGCCGTCGATGCTGCAATCCGAAAATTCGTCAGTCGCGACAAGTTGCTCTTCTTTGCGGGTAACTTCTTTCTTCCCGCCAAACAATCCCTTCTTTACTTCGCCGGTCGGGACCTTGACGGATTGCATCTTCATGAGCGGTTTGAAATGCGCTTTGACGTAAACGGCTTTGTTCATTCTGATCTCCACAAATGGCAATAATCCTAGTGTGCGGTGGTCGCACAGCTAAGACTGCATTTACTACTCCGTGATTCTGAGACACTTGCTAGCGCAGATTGTTAAATATTCGTACTTGGATGTCAGCGAATCATGGGGCCGCCGATTGGCCAACACGAAGAATGACACAAGCATTTGTTACTCTCTCAGAATCTCTCGCGTAGCAGCCATCCGTAGCCTGGGCAAAACCTATGCAGCTCGACCTCTCAGACGAACGGCTCAACACCACAGAATCCGAGATCGGGGTGCCAGAGTCGGAGTCGTGCCGGCAGCAGATCATGCAGTCGAACAGCAGCGTGGTTCGGTGGCACTTCTCCCCTCCGCACGATTGATTCACCGGAGTATTTTGAACTGTGGTCGAGAAACGACGCAAAGTGGACCAGTGGGCAGAGATTTTCCTGGTATTCCTGCGCCTTGGCCTAACATCTTTCGGCGGCCCGGTCGCACATCTCGGGTTCTTCAGGGAAGCGTTCGTCGAGCGCCGACGGTGGCTCAATGAGTCAGCGTATGCGGACCTGGTGGCGCTTTGCCAGCTCCTGCCGGGCCCGGCGTCGAGCCAGGTCGGCATGGGAATCGGACTCTCACGCGGCGGCATCGCTGGAGCGTTCGCCGCCTGGCTTGGGTTCACGCTGCCCTCCGCCGTCTTGCTCATTGCCTTCGGTTACGGCGTGGCGACTATGGCCGGAGGTATCCCGGCCGGTCTGTTGCAGGGCCTGAAACTTGCCGTGGTCGCCGTCGTCGCGCAAGCCGTGTGGGGCATGGGGCGGAAGCTCTGCCCGGACCGCGAACGCGTCACCCTCGCCGTAGTGGCAGCGGCGATCGTCCTGCTAACGTCGACGCCATGGATACAGGTCGCAGTGATCATCGGTGGCGGATTCTGCGGTTGGCGATTCTTCGGGGCTGCCGCCACAGATCATGCGGGCGCTTTAGAGGTTCCCGTTCGGCGCACAACCGCAATTGCACTGCTGTTGGTTTTCGCAGTGCTTCTCGTCGGACTACCGCTAGCAGCAACGATCTGGCCGGATCGTTCGCTGGCGCTTGTCGACGCCTTCTATCGCACCGGGTCACTCGTGTTCGGAGGCGGTCACGTCGTGCTACCACTTGTCCAGGCCGAAGTGGTGACGCCAGGCTGGGTTGACGAGGAAGCCTTTTTGGCTGGATATGGCGCGGCGCAGGCCGTTCCTGGCCCATTGTTCACATTCGCCGGTTACCTCGGCGCCGTCGCCGACCGGCCGCCCAACGGCTGGGCCGGCGGCGTGTTGAGCCTTGGCGCCATTTTCCTGCCTTCGTTCCTACTCGTTGGCGGGGTCCTGCCGTTTTGGACCCGGCTACGTGAAGTGACTACGTTACGGCGAGCCATCGTCGGCGTAAACGCGGCTGTGGTCGGCTTGTTGCTTGCCGCTCTCTATGACCCCGTCTGGACTTCCGGTATCCGTTCGACAACAGATTTCACCATCGCGCTTGCTGCATTCGTGGCCCTAGTCTTCTGGCGCGCACCACCATGGGGCGTCGTCGTTCTCGCCGGATTAGTACGCTGGCTGGTGGACATCGCACCGACATGGTTGAGTTGAAGCTTCGTACTATCCGCGTCGGGACTGCATCGATCACGCGTTGTGTTGCGCGGCAATAGGCCGATGAGAACCGTACTCCAATGGCCAGCCGCAGCTATGCGAGACCCCAAGCGGAGAATGAAAACCCTAGCCCAGCAAGCGGTGGATCACGTTGCGCGTCTCAGCGGGATCAATCACCGCATCGATCTCCAGCATGCTAGCGGCTTCGATGGCGCTGCCACGCTCATAGAGTTGTTGTACCAGCGTCTCGAACAAGACGGAGCGTGCCCGCTCGTTCTCAGCAGCATCGAGCTCCTTTCGAAAGCCCAAGCGAACCGCGCCCTCGAGACCCATCGCACCGAATTCACCGTTGGGCCAAGCGACGCAAGCATGCGGCTCATCGAAACCACCGCCAGCCATTGCCATGGCACCCAGGCCATAAGCCTTCCGAAGGACGATCGCGATCATGGGTGGACGGAAAGTGGCGGCAGCTGTGAACATTTCCGACATGCCATCCAATGCGCCTTGCGCCTCACTGTCCGGACCGACCATAAATCCAGGCGTGTCGATCAGCGACAGTACCGATAGGTTGTGCTCACCACACAGTCGTAGCAACCGTGCTGCTTTTTTCGCAGCGGTTGTATCAATCGCACCTGCGTTCTGCTGATTGTCGTTGGCGATGAGACCAACGGGCTTGCCAGCAACCCGTGCAAATCCCGTGACCATCGCCTTGCCATGACCCGCCCCGATTTCAACAAAGCTGTCCTGATCGACGAGGCACGCGATGGCAGGTCGAAGTTTGTAGGTGAACCGGCGATCCTGTGGCAACACCGAACGAAGCGTCGCTTGTTCAGCGACCGTGAAGTCGGAGTGTTCGCCCTGAAAGTAACCGAGAAGCTGCTGAGTCAACTCACAGGCAGCAACGTCATCAGCAACGATGACATCGACGGTCCCCTGCTCGTAGTGCATCGCCGCCGGACCGATGTCGGTCGGCTTGAAACTACCGAGTCCACCCGCTTCGATCATCGCCGGACCCGCCATACCAATCCATGATGTCTCGGTAGCAATTCTGAGATCTGCGCAACCGAACAACAATGCGTTGCCGGCGAAACAGTAGCCGTTAGCCACCGCGATGCGAATCCCTTTCCCTTGCAGCCGCGCCCAGCGGGCGAATGTCGGCACGTCGAGTCCGGTCACCTGGGTTGTGACATCGGTATCACCCGGGCGACCGCCGCCACCTTCCGCAAACATGACAACAGGCAGCCCGTCCCGCGTTGCGACGTCCAGTAGGCGGTCTATCTTCTTATGATGGTAGAACCCCTGGGTTGCGGCGAGCACGGTGTAGTCATTGACGATGACGCCAACACGCGATTGCTGCTCACCAAACCGGTCGGCGTTGATCGTCGCAAGCGCAGTAATCACACCATCGCCGGTGGTGTTGGCAACAAGGTCTTCGTGATCTCGTCGACCTCTCTGCGCCGCAACGGCGAGCTCGCCGTATTCGACAACCGAATCGGCATCGACCAAGTGCGCTAGTGTCTCGCGCGCCGTCGACCAACCTTTTGCCTTGCGCTTCGCAACCGAGTCGACCCGTTGCGACTCCGCCCCCGCGTCCCGCCGCCTCTGCAGCTGCGCCAACCGATCTGTTTCAAGTTCTTTCTTGTTCGTCATAGTGATGCCACCGATACCGCGCGGCTATGGTAACTCAGTGGCCCGCCGAACCTTCGCAGGATGATCAAGATGGATCGTGACGTTACGCCGAGCTACGACTGAGCGCCTCGCTCGTAGTTACCCGGTCGAGTTGGAGTCGAGCGAATACATCGCGCACCTTCACCGCGTTACGCACTCGCTTGCCAAGACGTTCGTCAACGGCCAATGCTAAGCTCGCACGGTATCCGATCGACCACCCGAGCCATCTATGTCGCGAGCATTGAGCGCCAACACAAGACTTGCTGTCCTATTCGCCCTTAGCGTCGGAATCGCTGCCGGCTGCTCCAGCGAACCGCGTCTCGAGACATTCGCGAGTGACGGCTGCTCGTTGTTCCCCGATCGCGCCGAAGCGCTCGACAAAGAATGGTGTCACTGCTGTCTTGAGCACGATGTCGTGTACTGGCAAGGCGGTACGCGCGAACAGCGTGAAGCAGCGGATCAACAACTTCGCAACTGTGTCGCCGAGGCGACCGGCAGTGATGCACTGGCCCGGGTCATGTACGAGGGCGTTCGCACCGGCGGCGGACCGGAATTCCCCACGTGGTATCGCTGGGGTTACGGCTGGTCACCTAACCAGGGATACACGCCGCTCACCGAGGCACAGCGCAAGCAAGTTCGCGGCGTTCTCGATGAGTACCAAACCGCTGCGGCGACCGCTGCATGCGGCACCGCCAATTAGCTCGCGACAAAACAACCATGGAACCCGAGCGGCAGCGCACGATCCATACGCGCGAGTGCGACCGGGCCATCGGACAGGCCTGACGCGTTGAGCACGTACACACCCGACTGTTCGCGCCCATAGTCGAGAAAGGTACCCACCAACCAGCCAGCGTTAGGCTGACCGGATTCGTCGGGGACGAACAATGGCTCCTCAACGATGTGGTGCTCACCGAACGCGTATCGGTCGACCTTGCCCGTTTCTGGATCAACCGCGACGATCGCATCCGACGTCGTCGGGAGCGCCTCATCTTCGTGACCGACACCAAACACGCTTGTGCTGCTGGTACCGAAGCGCGTATCGATGCTAGGGAACTCCATGAGCGTATCGGAGCGTTCAACGCTCGCATGACCCTGCTTCGGACTGATCCGGAGTGTCGATAGATAGGCGCGCGAGAACTTCGGATACCCCAACGCTTCATCCCCAGTCGAATCCATCAACGCGATCATGCCGCTATCCATGACGCCTGCGTCCGCGTACAGACTGACACGCGCGATGATGTCGTCACCGTGATCAAATGCGTGCGCACCATGGAACACAAAGCCGGCCGGAATCTCGATGATCTTCTGCTGCGACAAGTCCTCTTTGTCGATCAACAGCACGCGAGACCCGTTGTCCGGCGTCCACTGGAACGCGTCGACGAAGGTCTCGGCGCCGCGAGAAAACACATGCGCGCCTAGATAGACCACCAACCAACGATCGGTCATCAAGAAGCTGTGCGCATAACTGGCTGTCGGAGTCGCAACGCGTTGCGCCTTTCGCACTTGTCCGTCCGCGCCGATTTGATAGATGAAGATGGAACCGTCGCGACCCGCGTAAGGGGCACTACCGAAATTCCACAGCGTTCCATCGCGATCCACGAGTGGGTGTGCAGAGAACGGCATGTGCTGCAAGTCTTCTCGCCAATCCTTGCGGCCGATGGTCGCGAGTGTCGCAGGGTCAACGCGATAGGCCGACCCACCTTCCCACAACGCGAGTAGTTCATCGTTCCAAGGTAAGAGCGCCGTGTTAGCGACATTACCGGAATCGTTGTTCCGACTACCTTTGCCATCATGAATGACAGTGCCAGCGGCTGAGTACAGAAACCTGCCCGCCGCCTCTTCTTCACGGAATTTGTCGGTTTGCACGAACTTGCCTTCGTGCGTTATCCCGCCATCTCCAATCACGAAGCGTTGAATCATGCCGTCGCCGTCGAACCAGTGCTGATAACGGACGCCGGCGCGCTCCGTCTTGGCCGGTCCATTACGATACAAAACACCCCGAACCGCATTGGGTAGCTTTCCGTCGATCTGTAGCGGCATCGAAGAGAACTCCGACGCCCCAACGCTGCGCCAACCCAATCGCCAGTCCGCGCGAACGGTCGGCAGCGATGTCGCCAGTTCGCTCGCCAGCGCGACCGGCAAGTGCGTCGCTGCAACGGCGGCTAATCCATGTTTCAAGAAATCTCTGCGCTTCATGATCAGAACCTCTCTACGCCAATGTCCGAGCCCGACTAGCGAAGCTTGATCGTGACTGTGTTGTCCTGATCCTCAGCAACGCTGAACGCCGCCTCCGAAAATGCTGGTGGACCGAAGCGACCGCCGTTGCCACTAAAGCCGTAACCTTCGATCGGGAGACCCATCATGTTTTGATCCATCTCACCGTTATCGTTTGCGTCGTGATAGAGCTTGATCGCGTAGTCGCCCGCAGCGAGATCTTCGATGGTGATAGTGACCGTCTCAGCGTCAACGGGGATCGCTGTGGCATGCACGGGCTCGGTCTTTCCCTCGTCGAAACCGTCGGCGTTGTCGTACATCGCAAGCATGATGTTGCCGCTGACTTCTTCGATATCGGTAACGTCAACTTTCAAATCTGCGGCAATGGCGTTAGCCGAGAACAGTAGCGCCGTGCACAAAGCCATGGTGGTCGTAGCCTTTTTCATACCGAGTCTCCTGTAGCAATGAATGAACATGGGCTCAGGATAGGGACGGCAAACGACACCATCATGTGCCGAAAGTCACGACTTTTAAGAGGGGTTAGTACAGCCCGAAGACGTCACAGACAGACGCCTGATGGGGCTCTAAGGCTCTGACCGAACTATAGATTCTCAGACTGCACCCAACGGCCCGATGGTCAAAGGAAACTGTAGGTAACCGACAAACGCAACGCCCGTGGCTCGAATGGGTGCAAGTGAACGTCCTCGACGCCCGCCGCGGGTTCGCCGGCCAGGCGCGATGCATAAAAATAGGCGATATCGGCGTCTGACGAGTCAAAGAGGTTGAATGCCTCAAGACGTACTTGCGTATTTTCCCACTGATAAGTTGCGGCAAGATTCATCAAGGTCGCACTGTCACTACTCACTACCCCGCTTTCGATCAACGGCGCGCCGCGGAAGTAGCGCCCGCGCATGCTGACGACAAACTCGTCCGTCATAGACCAGGTCGCGCCGAACGTCGCCGCCTCAGGAATTGCGCCGGGAATCTCACGCCCTTCGCCGCTATCCTCGTCGAAGCCGGAGTTCACGCGCGTGTAGTTTGCGTGCAAAACCAGCTCAGGGACTGGCCGCCAGAACGTGTTCAACTCAAGACCTTCGCGCTGGCTACCACCGACCGCCTCAGTGGTTCCGGCATCGCCAACAAACAATAGCTCCGAATCGAGCGAAATCTGGAATGCAACGACAGTTGCATTGAACCTGTCACTGGGCTCCCACCGCAGACCAAGCTCGCTGCCTGCCGAGCGCACCAGCGCGTCGACAGGTGCGACACTTTCGCCCGACTGCGGATCTACAGTGATCGTGGATCCGCGCATGTCATTGCTGTGGAATCCACGGCCCCAGTTAGCGTACAGCTCGGCGCTCTCACTCACCCGCCAGGCGGCACTGAGTGACGGACTCACCAGAGTGTCCTGCCCATCACCCGAGTTTTCAACGCGCTGTGCCGCCACATCCCAACGATAGTGGTCGACACGAACCCCAGGTTGAACGCGGACACGGTCACCCAGCGGAACTTCCGCTTTGAGCCATGCAGCGGCAGAACTCTCATCAACGCGATCCGACCGCACCGTTGCGAGCCGTTCACGAGAGCGAGTGGAATGCAGCCCGACCTCGCGAATATCGTCATGCTGAAGATCGACTCCCCAACTCAGCGCACGCCCCTGGTCCAATTCATATGCACTGCGATAATTGACCCCAAATCGTGTACGGCGATCGACCTGCTCGAATTCGTCACCGTCTTCCGGATTGTCGAGAAAGAACGTGAAGTTGGAATACAACTCGAAATCATAGTCGGTCACGTAGGCGACCAAACTCGAGTTAGCTCCCCGTAACTCCGCAATCAAATCGTTGCGTCGCGTCTCTCCACCGAGATCCGGATCAACAAACCCAAGGCGCGAGATTGTTCCTTGTTCTATCAGGCGGCGCGGCACCTGGTCCGTGCTGCGCCAGCTGCCCTGATAACCGAGAAACGACAAGCGCGCGTCCAGCTCGCCAATGTGCCCTGCGTAGGACAAGTAGGCTTTTTCGGTTTCGGCGTCTTCGTCGAGATCCCACGGGCCCGAATACCGAGTCACGTCGAGTGCTGCGGTTAGCGTATCGTGCCCGAGGTTCAGCGTGCCTGCCGCAAGCCCTCGACGATGCCCGAACTCACCGGCGCTTAACGTTACCTGCGAGGCATCGAGTGAATCCGCATAACGAAATGCTGCATGCCCGGCGGACGAGAAATCACCCACATCTGCATGGTAGGGGCCTTTGGTGTATTGGGTCGTCTCGACAAGTTCCGGAATAAAAAAATTCAGATCGAGGTAACCCTGGCCATGGCCATGCGTTCGGAAGTTGATCGGCACGCCGTTGAGGCTGGCAGAAAAATCGGTGCCATGGTCGAGGTTAAAGCCGCGGAGGAAGTATTGATTAGCCTTACCAGTTCCTGAGTGTTGCGTTGCGACCATGCCAGGTACGGCTTCGACCAACTCACCAACCCGCAGAAGCGGCGGCAGACGGATATCGTCATAACCGACGAAGCCCTGTGAAGCGCTAACGGACTCGCCAATCTGGCTCTCCGCACGACCGACGACGAGAATCTCTTCCACGCTTCCATCGTCATGAGCAAGCGCCGACGCAGCAGCAGCACCGACACATATGGCAGTGATCGACCGCAGAACAACCGGTTGAACACATCGCTTGCGATGCGTCCCTATGGCTTTACTCATGCGACCTTCACCCTTCAATTCGAATTCGATTTTGTGACTTAAGGCTAGATGCACTACATAACAGGATTATGATCAGAAGATTAACTTGATTCATGCAACTGTCACGGACTGCCGCTAAGCTCTGTGCCTATGAGTTGGAAAGCAATTACGTTCGCTGGCGGCGTAGGTTTGGTCGCGGGCGCGGCTGCAGTCGCAGCCATTCTCACGGATCGCATCAGCAGCCTAGAGTCAGAATTGGTCGATTTGCGTCGAGACCATGACGCATTGCGTGCGCCAGTTGAAACGGTACAACAAGATGTCTTTAGCTTGTTCGTTGAAATCAATTCGATAAACCAGGCGCTGCAGACAGGTGGCGACTATGCGCCGCGTGACTCGGCCCCTGTCCAGGTTGCCGGTGCCCAAACAACAATGCCGTCGGAGACCGCACGCGCAGCGGTACCGCAGCGGATTTACCAGCCACCGCAGCAGTTTCAAGCGCCTTACGTCGACCCGACCGAACCGTTGCGTGCCGATGGCACGACCAATCGAGAGCGTCACGCACTCATTCAGCAGAAGACCGGCACCTTCGCGCCGTTCTTTAGAGAGGACGACGATGATTAGGCACACCCTAGCCTACGGATCCGCTGTCATTGTGACGCTCCTCCTACCCGTCGTGGGTCACTCTGGGCCCGCGGACGACAATACCATTTCTACGAGCGACATCGCGCACTACCTAGTCACACCCGTGTTTGATGTCCTCGATTGTGGCGCCGAGGGATATGTGCAAGCAGCAGAAGTCGACGAGCATCTCGGTGAGCTTCATCAACGGCTACCAATGACGCTGGCGTTCCATTTCACCAAGCTGGATCTCGATGATGAACCCAAGCGCGCGGAGCTCAGAAAGATCGACCGGCATATCAAGCAACAGATCGATACTAACGACGATCATATCGTTTCGCGGATTGAGTACCGGATTTATATGATCGACCTACTCGAACGGATCGACGCGGATGGCGATGGCGAGGTCACGCGAGAGGACCTCGCAACGTTGAACTGAACGATCGCGACACTCGTGACCGACCATAAAATCACCGACTTATTTGCTGTTCCACTTATGCAGATACCAAGCGCTATCGACGCGCCTTTGGTAGAGCAGTTGATTGCGTTGGCCAACTCGGAATCTAACGCTACCAACAGCCGCTCCAAAGCACTTTCACACAGCAAGGTGCAGTCGCCTGCGGAACACCCCGCTACCGCTGAAGTTGAACGCACGTTGCACCCGAAGCTCGTGGAGTTTGGGCGCTTGCTGTTTGGCGAAGCTCTGCGTTGGTCAACCAAGGAAATGTGGTTAAACCGACTTGAGACGGGTGGCTATCAAACCGTCCATTCCCATGCGAACAGCTTTATCTCCGGTATTGTGTATCTAACCGCGAGTCATCCGTCGGCAAACACAGTCTTCTACAGAAGCATGGGAGGTCGAGAATTCGCGTTCACGAATCAGCATTCTGACGCGAAGATGGGTCCGTACAACGCGCCCCGATGGGCCGTGCCAAACAAGCGTCCCGGCGACGTAGTTCTGTTCCCCAGTTACCTGCTGCATGAGGTCCCTCGCAACGAGGGGCCTGCCCGAATGACGCTTGCATTCAACTCAATCCCGGAGAGACTAAGAAGTTGGGACTACGAATTACATTTTTCCTAACGCAGCAACACCACGTTAAAGGCGACTGAAACTCGTGCTTCGACACCGAAGTACGGATGCACACAATGCTGCAGCCAAGAGGGAAACACGATGATTTGGCCTTCCCTCGGGTTGATCATAAATCTTCCATTGAGTCTCATATCGTCAGCAAAACCGACGCTGGCCGCCGGCCTTGGGTCGATGAGTTCCAGTCGTCCGCTGAACGGATACCCTTCAGCCACTTCATTGTCAGTTAGGTAGTACACACCTGACCACAAGGCGTTGGGATGCGCGTGCAGACTGTTGTAAGCCCCGGTCGTCAACACATTCGCCCAGGCGTCCAAACGCATCTCGTCCTGTGACGGTGCACGTCCGGTTTCAAACGTTGCTTGATTCAATTCATCGATCACGCTCAACACTTGGGCACGCAGACTCCTGACTGCCGGAACCTCCCATGAGAAAAAATCCAATTCGGAATGCCAGCCACCGACATTGCTTCTGTCGGTAGCTGCACTACCGCGCCTTGTTTCTACAGCCTCCCGCAGCGACGCATTCATCTCTTCGAAGTCCGTCAAACGCAAATTGACGACGGGCGTCGCAAAGGCAGACAGCAATGAGAGTCGGCTCATGGGAGCAAAAGGTTATAGCCAACGAAAACGACACCAATAGCCACGATCCAGCTTCCCGCAGCACGGACTGCGGTCTGACCCCATGGGTCTTGCTGCATGACTCTCGACGACAATCCCGTCATGAGTGCAACTGTCGCGTAAGCGGCGAAAGCGATGCCAAACAAGTACCGCAATAGACCCCACACGTCGAGGTTCGTATCGACGTTCGCGAACCCGTGCGAGATCCCGAAGATCAGAACAGCTGCCCAAAATACGACGGCAGGCAAAGGGATCGCCAGAATAACGAGTCCACCCAAGACGATGAGTGATCCGATGTTAATGACCGTGACCGCCTCGATCGGAGACACAAGCGTTGCTGCGACCCCGCCCATCGCAACGAATAGCGGAAAAAGCCCAAGGGTCCATCGGGCCCTCGCGGGGGATTGAGCACCTGCAAGTATGCCCAATGCTAACCACGGAACGAGGTGAATCAGTGTTGTGATCGGGTGAAGCAAACCGCTGTAGACCTCCCCGAAACGGGTCGACACCGAGTGTGCCTCGGCAAGACCTGGCAGCGATAGGCAAGTCAGAAAGAAGACGATCCGGATCACGAAAGAAAACCAGCACTAGACGCCAGCGCGAAACAACCAACGACGGCAATCGCGACACCGCATGAACGGATAACCGGCGAACCCCACGGCCAACGCAACAGTAGACCGATGACTATGCCCGTCAAATGGAGCAGCCCCGTAGAGATCACGAAGCCCACGCCGTAGGCAAGTGGGTTCGCAGCATCAGGGACCTCGGTTCCATGCGCGTGGCCATGAAAAATGGCAAAAACTGCGACTACAGCCAATGCGACCGCCAGCGGCGGTCGGACGGCGAATGCCACCGCAAGACCGAGAGCCAAAGCAGATGCGGCGATACCGTACTCGACGGCGGGCACCGGCACACCCGCGAGACCAAGTAGCGCGCCGAAAGCCATCGCAACCGGGAAGGCGACCGGCAACACCCAGATTGCGGGTTGGCGTAGTTGCGCGCCCCACAAACCAACCGCAACCATCGCAACGAGATGGTCGAAGCCCAGCACCGGATGCAACAAACCGGACACGAGCCCACCGGTAACGCCGATCTCAGAATGCGCGCTGGCGTCCGAAATCGAGAGTGGCAATAGTGCGGCAAGCAGGACGTAAGCCCACACAGCACACGGTGACAAGTTCTTGTTGGTGTTATGCATATAACGGCTCAATCAAATCGACCATACGTCCTACAAACCAGACACTTCCGGCAGTACCCATCAAATACACACCGGCGGTTACGGCCCAGTCGGGCAACACCGCATTGATTTGGCGATGCGCCTGGAACAGCGCCAAAACTAGAACAACGAACGCCAATTGCCCGAGTTCGACGCCCACGTTGAAAAACAACAATGCCGCGGGGAGGTTCTCAGCCGACAATCCGATACCGGACAACGCCCCGGCGAACCCGAACCCATGGAGCAAACCGAAGCCGAAAGCAATCGCCCATGGCCAACGAACGGAAAACCCCGAATAGCCCTCGCGCAGCTTGAGTACGTCAATAGCGACGAAAACAATGCTTAAAGCGACCAACGCATTGATCGTCGGCTCCGGCACGCCGATCCAGCCGAAAGTCGCAGCGGCCAGTGTCAAACTGTGTGCAATCGTGAACGCGGTAATCGTCTTTAACAACATCATCGGCGATCGCACGAGGAGAATTAGCCCGAGCACAAACAGCAAGTGATCGATACCGAGGAGAATGTGCTCGAAACCGAGCGGGATATAGGCGCTTGCAATCGCCACCCATGACAGCTGCCCGGTCGAACTGATCGACATCGATGGCGTCGCAGCTGTCACCGTGAAGCTGGTTTTCGGCCCTTGCCTTGGCACAAGACGAACCACAGTTGCTGAGTAAACCTCACCGAGCTTCTCAATGCTGAACTCCCCGCTGAGTCCCAGGTCGCCGCAAAAGACTTGCGGACGTTCACGTCGACAGTGCTCCGGGTAAATCGGTGTTGGGTTCGCGTTGATCGTCGAAGAGGAAAAAGTCCACCGCTCAACAAAAGTCCCCGGCGAGGTCTCTTTCAGCGTCAACAACGCAACGGGTGTGTCATGGGCATAGACCGGAGCGATCAGCATCCAGAAAAAGACTGATCCGAGTGCAATCCTCAAGTAGCGGTGGAGGGCGCCGACGTTTCGCATGGGCCATTCAATCCGCAGCTGACGCAACGCCGTCGCTGGACGGCGCGAACGAATCTTCGAGCAACTCTTTGGAAAACTCGTACTCGATGTCGTAGTCAGAAACGATCTCGGCGAGTGCTTCGGCCAGCTCCGCCTCTCTCGCTTGTTTCCGCCAGTCGGTTAGGACTGCCGTTTTCACACGGTGAAACTCTGCCGCCTCGCCCGGTAATCGTCTGGTAACCCGCACCATGTGCCAGCCGCGATCTGAGCGCGCTGGCGTCCATGTGTTGAGCGGCGCTTTGATCACTCGCTGTGCGTCTGAGTCGTCAAAGACGGCATGGAGATTGTCATCGATCCGAAGTTCATATTTTCGGACGCGATCCATAAGTGTTTCGGGCAATCCTTCGGAGTTAATTTCTCGCGCGAACGACTCGACTGACTCATCCCTGACATCAATCGCCTGAAACTGCTCAAAATCGATGATGTCCGGGCGATCGTAGTTCTTACGGTTTTCCTCAAACCATTGCTCAAGTTCTTCCTCAGGTGGTGGTTCGGCGATGACGCTGTTGAACAGCACATCGCGTAGCTTGAGCACCATGCGCGAACGAATCATGGCGTCGCCTCTGTCGAGGCCCATACTCAACGCTTCTCGATACATCACCTCATTCTGCGCCCAGGTGATGATCATTTGCTCCATCGCCTCTGGTGACGGAGCCCCGCCCTGCTCTTCCCGATAGAGATCCGCCAAAGCTTTGAACCGCGCGTCATCGATCTCAATCTTCTTCGGGTTCTCCGTGTTTTCAAACACGTAGACATTCACGCAATAAACGAGCACACCCAGAAGTAAGAACTGGACAAGCGGTTCACGAAAAATTTTCGACACGCAGGTGCCTCCCCCAGAAATTGCGATGCGCTATCAGTTCGTTTTGGTTCGTTCTTCACGCAGTTGCGTGTTCGACAGCGTCGCCTGACATTACGCGCGAAAGATAACGATCTGATGACAAGCGGTGGGGGGATCAAACGAAACGTAACATTATAACATTCTATTTGATTCGAAAAAAGCGAGCTTCACAAAAGTATCACCGAATTGTCATAAGCCGAGCCTACCGTGAACGGGCGTTTAGAAAGTTCAGTTCAATGTACCCGCAAGAAATCAATCAACCAGGGAGATAGAGGGCTAATGAAAAACGTTTCAGAAATTGCGACACGCACAGCGTTGTCGGCCGCGGTAGCAGTGGCGTTGGCCAGCACTGCCATGACCGCGCCCGTTGTCGCGCAAGCAGATGACGGGGAAGAGGGTCAATATCTCTCCGGAGATTTCCATAACCACACCACATGTTCAGACGGTTCTACATCTGTACGCACGCTGACCAGAGAGTCGTTGACCTACCTTGACTGGTTTATCCAGGTCGGTCACTCAGGCAGTGGTTCACGCGATTGTCGTATCAGTGATTTTCTTTACTTGAACCGCGGAAGTTCGTTTAACCGTGGACTCTGGGTTAACAGCATTGGCCCTGAGGCAATCAAGGGCGACCTGGTCGAAGAAACGATGGGCGACGGCGTTCCAGTTCAGCGCATGTGGCGCTGGCAGAGTCTCCAGGAGTTCCAACTCGATGACATTATCGAAGCGCGTGAACTTCCGGGTAACGAAGACAAGGAAGCGTTCCTGGGTCTCGAGTGGGTCGTACCGGGTCACGAGCATAGCTCGAACACGATCTCGACGGGACAGTACGATGCGATCGATCCCAACTCGGCGGCAATGGCGCAGTTCGAGTATTGCTTCGGCAGAAACGCTGATGACACCAGTGGCGGCGGCGGTCAGGGATGGACGTGCGAAATTTCGGACGAGAGCAACGAGAAACTGAAAGTCCTGTTTGATGGCCGTCCGGAAGAAGGCATCGCCGACTACAACTCGACGCTCGTCAACGGCATCAATATCAACGACACCGGTGATCACGTGAAGTCGGTTGCAGCGGTAATCTGGGCACAGGAAAACTTCCCAGGTGACGCTGTGTCGGTTCAGGCACATATCGAACGCCAAGGCGCATTCATCGAAGACGACGATGAAGGTTTCAACATCGAGCATCTTCGGGACGGGCACACCATGGCACCGGAAGTCAGCTTCGGCATGGAAACCCAGCCAGGTCACCAGCCAGCCTACGATCGCGGTACCTACGCAGCAAGACGTCCTTCGTCCGGGCTCTATACGTTCGGCGGTACAGGCTGCTATGGCGGCGCAGAAGCGGCACGCCCGGGCTTGGACTTCGACGGCAATCCGTTGGATCCGGCTGAGATGGCCGCTCTGGGCGTCACCACGTCGGACCTGCGCAAAGTCACAATCTGCCGGCCAGGTGTCCGGACGATGTGGGATGCGATGCTGTCCGAAGGACGGCGGTTCTTCTTCTTCGCAAGTTCTGACTGGCACAGCCGTGGTTCGTTCGGGCCTCTCGATTTCGAGTCAACACTCGACTTCTACCCCGGCGAGTACCAAGAGCACTTTTCGTATGTAGTCGATCGTCCTGATCGCGATCCTGCGCAAGACATCATCGACTCGCTGCGCAGCGGCAACTCGTTTGCGGTGCAAGGTCAACTCATCACTGACAGGTTCAAGTTCGAGGCCTGCGTTGGCGGCAGGTGCGCTACGATGGGTGAGACACTTGAAGTTAGGGAAGGCTCCATCGTCCAGATAAGGCTGCAAATGGTCGATCCATCTGGTGAGAATAACAGCCCATACAAATTCGATAACCCGTCACTGAAACAAATCGGTTTGGAAATCCCGATTAGCGAGCCTGAATTGGCGCAAGTGGATCTGATTATGGGCAGCGTTGGCGAGTTCATCGAACCAACAGATCCAGAGTATTACAATCCGCTTGCACCTGAAACCACGCACATTGCCAAGTCATGGATCGGTTCGGAGATCGGACGTTCGCGCAATGGGTCAATTAACCTGAGCTACAAGTTCCGAGTCGAAGGTGATACCTACATTCGCGCGCGTGGCAGCAATATCCCTGCCGGCACACCGAACGAGCGCGATATGGATGGCAACCCGCTGCCGGACAATCTGTCGGACAACATCCCTTGTGATGACGCCGCTTGTCCTCCGCACGTGTTCGGAGTTTTGGATGCTGATGTCGAGTCTTGGGCCGATATCTGGTTCTACGCGAACCCGATCTTTGTCGAAGTCACGGCTGACCGCAAAGGCAAGCCGATTAAAAAGTAAATCGACAATCTTCGCCCGAAGATGGAAAAGGGGCCTCACGGCCCCTTTTCTTTTTAGGGGCTGAAGCTTAGGGGCTGAAGCCGATCTCGTAACCGAAGCTCTTCAACCGATCAGGAATTGCG
>JBCAZH010000060.1:0-17325 GCA_038533155.1 Pseudomonadota bacterium
CGCCGGTACTCGACACGCCAACGTATACCCTCCCGTCATACCGGTCATCTCGGTCTAGCAGCGCCCGGTACAGTGTTGTGTGATCTGAAAGCTCGATATTCATGAAGCAACACTAACAGTCGCATGGGGTCTGCACCGCCCGAATTCGGGCATGTATTCAGAGCTATACGACGCACCCGAACACCGATCACCCCATCGCATGCTAGTGTCTAGAGAGCGCCAACCCGCACTTGGCGGGCAGGCAGGATGCTTTCAACGATCGACACGAGGACTGAACGACATGAAAAGCCATGAAGTGGACTACGAAATTCTAGGTGACGACTTGCAGATCGTTGAGGTTGAACTGGACCCCGATGAAGTCGTCATCGCCGAAGCTGGCGCCATGAACTACATGGAAGACGGCATCGAATTCGACACGAAAATGGGCGATGGCTCCGCGCCATCTGGCGGATTAATGGACTCGCTGTTGAATGTCGGCAAGCGCGTTCTGACGGGTGAATCCATATTCATGACACATTTTCGTAACGCGGGTCACGGCAAGAAGAAGGTCGCGTTCGCGGCACCCTACCCTGGCAAGATCATGGCGATCGATATGGCCAAAGTTGGCGGCGAGCTGATTTGTCAAAAGGATGCGTTTCTTTGCGCAGCATTCGGCACAGAGCTTGGCATTGCTCTGCAGCGAAAACTGGGCGCAGGCTTTTTCGGCGGCGAAGGGTTCATCCTGCAACGCCTCCGTGGCGACGGCATGGCGTTCATCCACATCGGCGGAACGGTGATCAAACGCGAGCTGCGCGGCGAGACGCTTCGCGTCGATACGGGTTGTCTGGCAGCGTTCACGCCTGGCATCGATTATGACATCGAACGCTCCGGCTCATTGAAATCTATGGTGTTCGGCGGCGAAGGTTTGTTCCTCGCAACGCTCCGCGGTACGGGCACCGTTTATCTGCAAAGCTTACCGTTCTCGCGCCTTGCGGGCCGCGTGATGCAAGCCACCGGATTTGGTGGCAGCAGCAAAGGCGAAGGCTCGGTGCTCGGAGGTCTCGGGGATTTGTTCGGGGATCGGTAGGCGTATGAGCAGCAATCCAGTACGCGGCCTTTTGATTTTGCTGGTTTCCGGCCTTTTCGTTGTTGGGTCGATCGGCGAGGCCGCAGGCCAGACTCGGCTAACCCCTGAACAGGAACTTCAACAACGTGGGTATGACTCGTCACCGGACGTCTTGCGAAAACTCGCACAAGACACTTCGGCGGATATGGAAAGCCGCCTGCTGGCGATCAGGGTGCTGGGATGGAGTTTCAAGATAGACAACTCTGACTTTTTGCTGAGTCTAGTCGATGATGAGAACCCGGAAATTCGAATTACCGCCGCGGGCAGCCTGGCTTGGTACGGACGAAAGGACCGTAAAGGCTCGCTCCTTCCGTTGCTAGACAGTCGTTACCCGAAAGTACGAGAAATTGCCGCAATCGCGCTTGCGAGGCTCAGAGACGAAAGAGCAACGGATGTGCTGATCGGTATTCTGAAGTCTGGATACGAACCGGGTCGACTTCTCTCTTTGCTCACTGCCCTGGGAGAGCTCGACAGCATGTCAGCGACGGATGCACTGATTGAGGTTGGCGCCGATTCCTTAATAAGACTTGAAGCCCGCTTGTATGCTCTCGACACGGTCGTTCGAAAATACAAACAAGGCCGAATCGAATACTCTGGGGAGACCGAGGCTTTGACTCCCCTCCTCGAAGACTCAAATGCCAATATTGCGGCGTCAGCCGCGATTTTGTTAGCGTACGACGGTAATCGGAGATCGGTGCCCTACCTCGTCAAAACTGTTCTAGATAACAGTGTCTTAATGTCACGACGACTCCAAGCAGCGAACCTTCTGGAAAAGATAACGGAGTCCGATTTTGGCTTTTCGAGCGTCAAAAGCGGTTTGCAAATGCTGCTCGAGGCCATAGCCGCGGAGAGCGAGGATCGGCCGGCTAGCTTTCCGGAGCTCGATGAGCCGAGTGCTAACCTGCAAGCTTGGTGGGCAGAACACCAAGACGAGTACAGAAAAGCGGAGTAGATAAGGGCGGTTCAACGCCGTACCTGATCAGCACGCCTACCGTGGCTTTGGCAGGTTCCTACCTTTTGATCGAATCCGAAACGTGAACTAGTTTCCACACACCCGTCCGTTTGGACCAGACCTGCGTGCCCGCCCCCGATGCCGCCACGATATCCCCAGACTTCAGCACAACCTCGGCCGAGTACTCATTCACTAAGACCGCGTTGCTGGAGTCGAGCACGCTAACCTTCACAGGATCAAACTCCAACGAGTTATACCGTTCGATGAATTCGAGCTGCGGGGCAACGCGTTCTCGAAACGCATCAAAAGTAGCGATGGTTGAACCATCCGCCGTCAATGCGGTGAACGTGTCCTGATCAAAAAAAGAGAAGTAGCGCTCGATATCTCCGTTTTTCGCTGCATCAACAAGGTCGTTGAAAGCAGCTTCTACCTCGGATTTGAGATCATTTTGTGAGTGCGACACGACAGGACGAAGCGAGCCACATCCGGCAAACAGGAACGCGAAGCAAAGAACCGCAAAATTTGACTTCAAATCATAACTCCGGTGATTCGACCAACAGTATACGTTCGTCGCGAATCATCCGCGGAAACGGATGGATTCAAATTTGCCTACGTCAACGCCGTGGGCTGATCGCAGATAGCCATCACGGTCGGTTCTTCATGGCATCGAGTGGTAGCCGTGCATTCTTGGTTGTCGAATACACTAGAGTTAGTCAAGAGAAACAACGCAGTACGTCCGCTTCGTTCGCCAACATACGCTGGATCAACTGCAGAAACACCACTCGCGGGCGCCACATTTCTGCATTGCGGTGCATCACTGCAAAGGTGTATTTTCTTAAAGCACTACAGACACTTGGTTTGATTTTCAGCGGGATTTGGAATGTTGAACACTTGCAATCAGATCAGATTCACCGGCCATAGAATCCGCTTTTAGACGGCTGCTGCAATGCTCTTCCCGGTAATCCTCACGATAGCCAGTGCGCTGACTTCTGAAGTCAACAGTATGTTGCTGCAATGCACGCCTCGTCGAATTGCTGTGCATCGCGAGTTTCCAGAATATCCAACGAGCCCTATCCATAACCGAGGCGTGGATGGTTTCGTAGAGGTGATCGTTGAAATCGATAAGGAGGGCAAGGTTGTTGGAGTGTTGGTGGTAAAGTCTGAGCCATTACTTTTTTTCGATGACGTTGCAACCGACGCGGCCGAGAAACGGCGATTCGAGGCTGCAGATACTCGTTGTTGGCAAACCCTGCATTTTAGCTTGGAGCTAGAGAGGTAGAGTGAGACCTTCTAATTTGCTGCTGCAGCTGACGCTGATGGACTCAGCTGGTGCCTTGCTGTCGCAATCCACTCGGTGCGTCAAATGCGCAGCTGAGCTTAGGCGTTATAGCGCATGAGCGGCTCATTCAACGGCACCAGCTACCGAGATCAACTCGATCGTGTTGAACGTTTCTTCGTGAGGGTGCAACAGCACAATAAGTCGCACACAGAGTACGACGACGATCTTTGGTCGTTCTTCATCCACGCTTGGGCTTTGAAGGACTGGATCAAGAACGACGAAGATCTTCCGGAAGGAGCTCGTAATCGCATTGTTACCGAAGTAGAAGACGACTTCGATCTCCAGGTTTGCGCTGATATTGCCAATAGGACGAAGCACGTGGTTCTGAATCGCCATTCGAGACACGACTCGAAACCAGTACGAAGAGACGTTGTCGTCGGAGGTGGGATTCGCTCGACGCATCATATTGGTTTGAAGAGCGGAGACACGGTAATAGCGCAGGAATTGGCAGAGCGTGTAGTTGCAAAGTGGAAAGCGCTGCTGAACGAGCTCGACGAACATGCGCTATAACCAGTCACCGCAGCAGACGCTTGACCTAGACGGTTTTTTGACTTCCGTCAAAGCCCCGTCTGCCTCAACCGCAGCTGAGCTTGGGCGTTAGATCGCATATGGACACCGAGACACTCGTACTCTTGCTCGTATCGCTTCACGTTGTGCTTCTTGCTCTGTGCCTCGGAGGGTTGATCCGTGATTTCTCGCAAACAGTTTTCCAGAGAATTGCGCAGGGCTTGATCGCCTTGGTGATACCAGTTCTTGGCCCGATTGGGATACTCTGTTTTTTGGTTTCAGCCCATGATCTGAAAGAGTTAAAGTTCATCTTGCCGTTTCCATTTTACTTTTTCGGATCGGACCATGCCCTTGAGGATAGGCGTAGAGAGAGTGGTTATGAAATCAATCATCACATGGACACACTCGATTGAAATCGAGGAGCGCTTGGTGCGATCTAACCGGTCACTACAGCTGACGCTGATAGACGCGGCTGAGCCTGAGCGTTAGACCGAATGGAAAACCCACTAGTCGCCATAGTCGTTCTCGTTTTTATTGCCATATGTCTCGGTTGGGCCTTTCGCCAGCGCATAGCAACTCAGATAAAGGTCGGGTTTGCGGACTTTGCGTCAATAGCAAAGGCACTGGATGAAACCGGGCGAGACGGATCTTTTGCCGCGTTTGTTTTCGATCCGAAGGGGAGCGACACGAAGGACTCTTTGAATATTCAGTTTTCGAAGGAAGATGGGGTAGTTGGTTTCGATTGGGTGCTTCTTTGCGATATCAACATTCGTGATAGAGACAAGCTAGAGGCGCTCGCTTTGGCCAAAGGTGTTTCGCTGGAGTTCCGGACCATGAATGATGTCGACTACTTACGGACTGAGTCGGAAGGCTTTGCTGAGTTTCCGGCAGAGATTCTCGTGAGGCTGTATGGATGCGAGGAATCGCAAAAGGTCACTATGATCCAGGAGGGATTTGAGTGGAATCCAGATTCGGTCTAGCAAGATGCTGCAAATGCCGCTGATGCTCTGGACCGGTGTTTCTCTGCCGCGAAACCCCGTCGCCGGCATCAAGTGCACAGCTGAGCTTAGACGTTAGGCTGCTGCTATCGTGCCCCTCGACTTGGCAGACCCCGCTTGGAGCAAACTCCCCGGCAGCTACGGGCATTCCAGAGATATCGTCACTTGGCTCAACGAAGCGAAGATCGTTGGACGGATATCTGACGAACGATTGGGCGACCTGGTAAATGAAGCGGCCCATCAAGGCGATGCGTCTTTGGCCATCTACGGCGTCGTTCCATACCTCGTTGAGTTCGCGCTGTACGCAGATTCTCAAGCCGAAAGGGTTCGGCTGCTTACCCACGCGGGATTGCTGTGCGCTGATCTACGCCGCGCGGCTTTAGAAAATCCTGACGAGGACTTTGTTGTCACCCAATACAATTCGGCGAAAACGCAAGGTGCCCAAATGCTCTCGACCTTACTGGTCAAGCTTAGCGACTTCAGCGATTTTCAATACGGTATCGCTGCTCTTGCAGGTTTCTTGGATAAATGGGAAATCGCAAGGGTCCTTGAAACACTTGAGCTTTTTGAAGGTAAACTTCATCACCCGTGGTTCCAAAGGCCAGTCTCCCCGCATGAATAGCGACCCCGAGTTGTGTTCAGGTATCGCGCTGCAGCCTAACAAGAAGCCGCAGCTGGCTTCTATGGACTCGGCGACCGCCTTGGTACCGCAAGCTGCTAGCCGCGTCGATAGTACAGCTGAGCCTAGGCGTTAGGCGACATGAGACACGCGCTGGTCCTAGCGGTCTGTATTGCAATTTGCGGATGCTCCGCGGCGGTACTCGAGTGCGCGGATCGTGTCGAAGGAAGCCAATTCCAAGCTACATACGTCTATGGTGTTGAAGTTGATGCTCTCCACCCCTGTGGCGAATCCGAGCCATCCTGGGCAAGCTACAACTGGGAGGGCGCCGAGTTACTCTCTTTCTATAAGTCGGAGACGACGCGTCCATATCAGCCGATCTACATTGAGTTTCGTGGGGCATATCTGGCTGAGGAAATGGATGGCTTCGCTAGTAGCTATGCTGGCTTGCTGCACATCTTGGAGATTGAAAAGATGTCTCTGGAGGTTCCGGAGGCGTGTCACAGTGCCGCCTTATAAATTGCTGCAGCTGACACTGATGGACTGCGCAGGAGTTTCGCTGTCGCGAAACCGCGTCGCCGTCGAATGCGCAGCTCAGCTTGGGCGTTAGACAGCTCGTGTATCGACTGGGACATTGTGTCGGTGGCAAGTGGATAGAACACTCGCAAGCGCGTGTTTTCGATGTGACCGACCGAGTGCTTGCCGGAGTGCCTCGAAGCGATCCAGCCATCTTTGCGGCGCTAGTCCAGTGTATAGAGCCACCGCTTTTTCTGTTGTACGTTCTTCATACACCACGTGGAGAAGCTGAAGCCGGGCGGTACCAGAGCCCTGAGCTATCGCTTGCTGAGGTGGTCGGGTTTTTGAATCAGTTCGAATCGTTTCTTTCCGGCGATGGCAGATATGACCTATGGGCCCATTCACCAAGCGACAATGGCACAGTTGTGTGGGACAGACACAATCAACTCTTTGGTTATGGGCCTCTACCGCTGTATACGGAGAAGCTTAAGTCGATGGGATTTCGAAGCGGATGCCCTGAGATACCGTCACCTCATGAGCATTACTATCGCCCAGAGCTTGATGGACTTGCGAAGGAGCTATTGACCGAGTTTGATTGGACTTATTCACCATTACGTCCAGAGGATGAGCAGTGAATCCGCCGCATAACCAGTCATTGCAGCTGACACTTGACCCTGCCGGCGCCTCGGATGTCGCCGAGCAGTTGTCAGCCTCAACCGCAGCTGAGCCTGGGCGTTAGATTTCCTGGACACCATGTTCCCAACTTGGCTCTATTGGGCAATCTCGCCACTCGCTTCGATCTACTTTTACTTCGTCGTCACAAGGCCATACTCTTTGGCAAAGCGGTCTCTTGCATCGGCTCATGGCCTCCTCGCCGTTTCCATCCTGCCTCTCACTCTGTACGTTGGCATTCCGCTTTCTCGCCCTGGGTTTATTCTTCCTGCAGCTTTTGTACTGAACTCTGCGCTTCTTGCGACAATTTCATCCATTGCCTATTCAATCTTTCTTTTAGGGTGGAAGAACTCGGCGCATTTGATTCATCCCGTTACTCTGCTGTTTGCTTTCATTTCTAGTTTTGGAGCGGGAATCGCCGCGGATGGGCTATGACATCTAATCAACTGGCGCCGGTAGACGCATCTCGGGGGATATCGCCAAAAAACGGCTCGCTGCGCCAACGCAATTCTGATCCTGTACGCTAGAAACCATGCAAGACAACGCAAGATTTTCGCCTCTAGGGGAAGAGCTACAGAATTGGGTGCAAGAGCAACTGCAGCTGCTCAGGGAGTACGCTAGGCAGCTTGAAGTATCGGACACTCACTCGATAACCGACGAGTGGTTGGATGAGCTATGGCTAAGCTGGAAACAGGCAGCTATTTCAGATTCAAAGGCTGTCGACAGCTTCCTAAACGCATTTGGTATTGGTTTCGGACAGGTGCTCGTCAACTCGCTAGGATTTGACTGGACATACTTGGAAGACGAGTACGGAGCAGACATCGCGGTTCGGGCACTTCCTGGTAGCGCAGACACAAGGATCGCGCCGTTGCACTTTGTCCTGAAAAGGTGGGAGTCGAATGAGGGTGAGTACGTCAAGGCAGCTGTGGAGGAAATCGATCAAATTGTGCGCGAACAGGCGTTGGACCATGGTGTTCAGCGAGATGATGCGTAACAGAATATTGCAGCTGACACTGGGGTGAGAGATAGCGAGAGCGTACTGATGGACGTGCTTTGGCAGACTGATAGCAGCGGCGAGCTCTGGGCGGATCTAACTGGGTTTGCATCGATGCTCGATAGCTGGCGGCTTGCCCTTTCCGCAGAAGGAAAGGATGAAAGTCGTCGCGTTGCGGTTTCACAATCTAAATATGAGATAGATCCTTCTGATTCGTCGAGTCTATTCAGCTGTCCGAGTTGCTCAAGTGTCAATTTCCATGTGCTCGAAGGCGTTTACGAAGGCGACCCGGTAGTCGGCTTGGCGTGCGCCGAATGCGAGTCGTACGGAGCGGTGTTCCCGTGTGGACTTTGAAACCTCTCCTCTCACCAACCGACCAAGCGCTAGGGCTGTCGCTAATGAACAGCGCGGCTAAACCTCCGCGTTAGGCTGCATTGCGTGGCATCTCAATTCGACTACGACGTGTATCGTTGGAAGCAGCATGGACAGCTGTCAATCTGGCGCTATCTTGATCTAGGCAAAAGATCTCTCGATTGGCATATGGCTGCGGATTTGGATGGCCTTTCTAGTCTCGAATCTCTCTTTCGCGCGTTCCAGGGGTTTGATGGTTCCGTGTATCGCTCGTTGGCAATTGCACCGCCGACGGATTCTGTTCTTGCCGTGCCTAGTTTCCCCGAACGCGAGGTTCTGACTCCAGAGAAGCTTCGAGTGAGTTACGACCCGAGTTTCGAGGCAGGGTGGAGCTTGCCTTTGGAGGGAGAGCCGTTGTTGTGGCGTATCGGGCCGAGCGGGCTTTCTCAAGTTTTGGAGTTTCTCGATGACCCAGACGCCTTCTTTGATGTGTCGATTGGGCGTAATCCTCCGGTCTGGTGGTGGGGCACCCATGGATTTTCTGCCTAACCAGTCGGTGCAGTCGACATCTCATCGCTCGCTTACCACGCTGCCATGTTGCTGCGTGTCCGATACAACCGCAGCTGAACGTGGACAGTAGACAGCCAGCCGGCTCAATGCGGGTGCTCGCCGTACATTTCAATGACGTCGACAGCCCTGAGTCATGGGAACCTCCTGACTCCCTGAATTTCGCGGAATGGATATCGGTGATAGTAGGCGAATCGGCTAAAGCGGGAGGCACCAACTACGAAATCCATATCTGCACTCCACGATCAATAAAGAACATCTCGGATAAGACAGCTTGTTTTATGATTCAGGAATGGAAAGGAGTTTCGGATCTCGTCGGGAAACTCGACGAGTTCATTGCGCAGCAAGTTGATGACCCCAGTCAACGGATCGACCTTATACTTGCTAAGCAATGGCGCTGGGAATACGAAGGAATGTAATGAACAGCAGACACTCAAAATCATGTTGCGGTAGGCGGTTTGGCAAGCCGTCACTGATGGACTGCGCAGCGAGCCGTGTTCGTTGTATGGCTTACCTGCTACCGCTACTTTCAGCGCTATTCTCGACCCAAAGTCTGCAAGCATCAGACGAGAACACCGAACCCACACCGAAGGAACTTCGTGACGAATTGGTATCGCACCATTTGAGTTCCGCCAGAGAGTTCTTTCCAGTTTCATTTTACGAGAGTAAGCTAACACCATCGCAACGCTCGGCGCTGATTCGTACTTGGGCAGAGCAATCCGCCGATTGTGTGATTGAAACGCTACGTTTCTACAACGAACAACGACAGCCTCCGACATCATTGGTCATTTCGGACGACGGAACAGTCCAATGGGGCCGGTTTGAAAAACGCGAGCAACAAGAGTCATGTTTGGTTCAGGTGTGGGTATCGATTGGAGCTGGGTTTGACTAGCGCTCAGCACGGCAAGCTGCTGCGATTTATACAGTGACGCTCAGCGCGTGCTCCACAGCAACGAACGACCACTGCGACGGCAAATAGACCCGTTTCTTATTCAGTCGACAGTCGCACCACGACTTTGTCTGACAAATGCTTCCGCGCCAAGTAACTCTGGCTTGATACATCTATTTCCCGATCTGGCTCAATATTGTGCGGTCTTTGATCTTTGTGTCTTCGGCCAGCAAAAATGCTTTAGACAGAATCACAGCCATTCTGTTGTCGCCTTCGAAAGGCAGAAAAATTGAATCAGTGCGGGACGTTTTTCCTTGCGCCGCGACGATGCACAAATACTGGTCATTCGGCTCCATCAGAACGTTACCCGAACCGAGATGGATCTTGTACGTCTTAATGTCGCCCTTCACTCGCAGGAAACGGTCGAAAACCTCGCAGCGATCCCGGATCTTAAGCCGTGGAATCAGGCTTTCCAGAATAGCTTTTCGAGTCTTAGCTGATTCGTTCAGTTCGCCGAAACTGTAGCTGTTCCAATAATCGACAAATCGGCCCTCTGGTCCGCCGTCCGACCAATTCGGGTCATTGCCGACACTCGCGACGCCAACAAACAGATCTACATCCCTTAAGACTTCTGAAAGCGCGAGTGGATCAACATCGCGGAGCGGAATAGGAGTATTCGTTTCATTTTCTGCAGCGTACATGCTGTACCCACCACCGGCTGCATGGGCGCTATTTGGTGCTGCTTCTTCGCGGTAGAAGCGGACCTGGTCGGTCGCAAGATACAAGAACGAGCCGGACTCAGTAGCGTCGGTTTCATAATTGTCACCGATTCCTTCTACCCAAAATTCAACTCGTAAACCCAATTGTGGCAACGCCTTTGTTGGGGGTTCGTACGTATCATCAACCATTAATCGTAAGGAGTGCCGCCATCCTCGCGCCGCGCACAATGCGTTGAATTGATGCTGCTTCACAATATGTGAAGCATAGCGATTCGAATACACCCCCGTGTTTTCTTCAGCTTCAGTGAGTAGGTAGATCTCGCGATGCGCCTGCTTAAAAGGTTGGGTGATCTCGTTGGCTTCGATCCAAGACCTCCAAGCGACTACTGTGTCGACATCCTCTCCAACCGGATGCCATAAACTGACGGCGGAACTTGCAGATGCATCAGAGAGTTCGGAGCCGTCCGGTCCTATTACCCGTCCGTCAAACCACAATCCGGACGTATTGTCGTCAATACCTTCAAACTTCCAAATCAGTCTCTGTCCGAGCGTGCCGACCAAAGGATGCTGGATGTATCGCTCCAGCCAGTCCTTAAATTTCCAGCTGCGCTCATCAAGAAAAAGACCATCCAACCGGTCGCGTTGCGCAGACAACATTTTCGAAATGTCTTTGCTAGCTTGCCGCAAGTCCTTAAGTTCTTCTGCATGATTTTCACGAACCGCTTTCGGAACGGTTTTGATTGTCTTCCCGGCAGAGTTCTCCCAAGTCAGCGAGACCTTCTTAGCGTTGATAACCTGGAGGATTGCTTCGTACTCTCCCAGCGTCTCCCGACGTACCCCCACTTGCTCCATTCCGTAAGCCGGCACTCCGATCTCTTCTAGCTCCTCTGGCGTCATACCAGCGCGCTCCGCAGCTGCAGCCAAAGCCGCTGCAATGCCCTTTTGCGCAGGCTTGTATTTGACCCGCACCTTGAGTATTGCCAATGCTGCAAGCGATGATTCACCGGGTATTTGCCCTAATGCCCAAACGCAGGCGTTACCGACTTTTGTCGCACGTGGCCCAACGCCGGGAACCTTGCGATAGGCGGATAACGCCAGCGCTCCAATAGAATCGGCGAGACGATCATCTCCGACGATACCGCACACCCAAGCTAGGCCTTTCAGAACATCTGCGTTCGCGTCGTCGATCAGAAGATTCGGGTCTGGCGCCCACTGGGACCATTCGCGAATCGGCTGAGTGCGCGGCCTATCCACCAGCAAGAACCAGTCCGGAACAACTTTCGCTATTGAATCAGTTGTCACAGCGTTTGCTAGTCGCTCGGCGTCGTTGGTCCACTTCTTGTTTGGCTTGCCGCCGCTAACTTTCGAGCAATGCCCTAAAAGTGCGCCCCAGTTCGCTTTGTCGTCCTTGGCCGCATTTTCGACGTACTCGAATGCAGCGTCAGCCCACGCTTCGCCGGCCCGGATAGGCAATTCCGGCGCCATACCAATAATGGTCAATACCCGGTCAGCGAACTTTTGAACGTCTCGTATCGGACTCTTCGCAGCCTTGCGGACGATGCTTTCAGCAGACTCGACCAGCTCGGAAAAATCCTCCCCACGCTCAACGAAATCCTTGAGCGCCTTTATGATCCCAGAAGCTGGAAACATGTAATACGAGGATTCGTGATCTAAGGTATCGTCCAGCCATGACAAGAGAACTTGAAGTTGTAATCCCGTAAACGGAAGTTTCCGACGTAGGAGCGTACGCTGCATATAGAACAACGCTGAACGTGTCCGATAGACAGGCTCGGCCGTGCTGTATCCAGCTCGTTGCTCCTGCAACTGCCGGTAGGCATTTTCAGTGCAACCGATACGCTCGTAAGCCGCCATGACCAGATTGCACAGCAACTCGGGACTCGATTTCGCAATCTCGACACCAGCGGTCGTGTCTTTGAAGGGGACTTCGACGTAATACCGATTCGTTCGCTCAAAAGCTTCCGCCAGGTAACGCTTGATTAGCGTGTGCTCCTCGGCGAGCTCGTGATCGCTATTGAATTCGAACTTACTCTTTTCCCTTTTCTTACCGATGCCAAACATCTGAATTTCGTCAACCGCCGACGACGGGTATCAACTTCAGAAAGGTGATTTTGGTGCTGTCCGTTATGCCAAATTCATCGTCCAGCGATTCGACTTGCTTGTCGTCGAGTAGAAAAAAGAACCTATTCTCAGAGAAGGCAGAGAGAGCAATCTCAACCTGTTCATCGGCATTGACAGTCTTCTCCTTCTTGAACCGGTACCCGTTCAATTCCTTTTCGGTATCACGGGGCTGAACCAAGCCCGAAAACAGATCCTTTTTCTTCGCATCGTTGAATTTTTGCACTTCCTGGCGAACACGTTGCTCGATCACATCACGCGCACACACACGCCGGCTCGCGAGCTGTAGGACTGTCTCGTTGTAGACCTGTCCAGATGTTGTCTCGTCAACAATCTTAAGATTGACCTGCATAACGTTCCTCCCTGTTCACGCACGACAGATTTGGGCAGTGCGACATCTTTCTTCACAGCCAATAGTCTACCGTGGGGAGGCCAACATTCCAGTGACGCAAGTATGATCTTGACCGATTGATCGACAGTTCCGGCAGCGCCTCCAAGTACGACAGCGTGTCTCTGACGTTGTGAAATTTGATAACGCGGCAGCGTCAACTATCGCGATGCAACGAGCGACATCGCAATCCCACCCAACACCATCGCCGTGGCCATCAGTAGCCGCCAGGTGATCGCCTCATCCAGGAATAGTGTGCCGGCCACGATCGCTATGAGGGGTACGCTCAGTTGAGCGATTCCTGCCATCGTCGTCGGAAGCTTCGGCACCAGCCGGTACCACAACGCGTACCCAAGACCCGAAGTTACAGCTCCAGAAACAATCCCTGCCATCGCCCCGCCCAGCGGCGGTGACGCATCGCCGGCGACCAACATCGCCAACACCGTAATCGGGCCACACAAAATGAAATTGCCAGCAGTCGCCGCCAGCGCGTCAGCCTCGGAGCGACCCAACAGGGTATAGACGGCCCAACCGATACCGGCCAACGTCATCGCAAGAGCACTGATCAACGGCAGTGCTGCGTCGCCTTCCGGCCAAAGCAACACGCCAAGTCCAACCAACGCAATGAGCGCACCCATCCACCGTGAGACCGGAACCTTCTCGCCCGTCGCAACGGCCCAACCGAACACAACCACCTGCAATACACCGAACAAAATGAGTGCTCCAATTCCCGCGTCGAGCTCGACGTAGGCAAAGGAAAAACCCACCATGTAGGTTGCCAACATCATGGCGCCGATCACACGCATCGGACTTCGCAACGTGATCGGTCGGCCGGCGTGCAACGCAACAAGAAGGGACAGCATCGATGCACCGGCGAGCACCCGGATCGCCGCGAAATCGAAAGGATCCGTGTCAAAGATATCGACTGCGACTCGGTTCAGAATCGAGTTCGCAGCGAATGCCGCCATGGTCAATGCGACCAAGACGAGCAAGGTGATAGCCGAGCGTTCGCTTTTGGCAACGGGCGTTGTCATCGCGAAGTTACCGGCTCGATGGAAAGGAGTTCGAACAATACCTTGGCATGAAAATTCGCAGTGAAAGACACTCTCCAACAATACGCGAATACGAGGGAAGGTGGATGCGCCGTGTTGACTCCATCGCCAAGAGTCTCGGCCCACCACCCTCGTAGCCGAAAAGCAAAAACGCCCCAAAAGGGGCGTTTGTCGCGATTGGCGGAAAGGGTGGGATTGATCAAAACACGCTAAGGCGTGTTTTGCCCCTGCAGGCTTCGCGGCAGAGCCGCTCGTCGCTAATCGCTATCGCGATTAGTCGAACCAAGTGGGTTCGGCCCGCCACCCTCGTAGCCAAAAGCAAAAACGCCCCGAAAGGGGCGTTTGTCGCGATTGGCGGAGAGGGTGGGATTGATCAAAACACGCTAAGGCGTGTTTTGCCCCTGCGGGCTTCGCGGCAGAGCCGCTCGTCGCTAATCGCTGTCGCGATTAGTCGAACCAAGTGGGTTCGGCCCACCACCCTCGTAGCCAAAAAGCAAAAACGCCCCAAAAGGGGCGTTTGTCGCGATTGGCGGAGAGGGTGGGATTCGAACCCACGGTACGCTTGCGCGCACACTTGATTTCGAGTCAAGCCCGTTCGACCACTCCGGCACCTCTCCGACGAGCGGGCGCGAACCATAACGCAATTCGCCAACCGTGTCAGCAACACACTATTGCGTTCTAGTCTGCCTGGCCCTCTTCCGGCTCGCGCATATCACGTCGAACCAGCACGATGATGACGAACAACACCCCTGCCGCGCCCAGCCAAGACAATAACCCAACGATGAACAGCACCGAATCCGGACCGCCAACCCATCCCAAGAGGTTCATTACCTGCGTAATCGGCGCACCCAGAGTGAAAAACCAAAGCGGTCCGAGGGCCCATCTTGGCGCCATGTTCGACTGTCGCACTGCGAGACGTGCTGTGAAAATAGCAAGCGGCAAAGCGCCCGCCACAACCGCAATGAACACACCACTCGACCACACCCAAAGCTGATTGCCCGATAGCCCGCTCAACTCCAGGAGAATCGGTGTATACGCCAGGAACACGACGGAAAGCGCACTCCCAAACAAGCATAGAAAACGGAATTGATCATCACGTTCGAATGAACGACTCAGCATGACCGCTGCAGCCACCCCAGCGAAACCCGCAACACCGGTCGCCGTCTCCGCAAGCCCGAGCAGCACATCACGAAAATCGGTCATCGCATTTCCTTATTCACCTAGCGGCGACTTGGACGAGTCACCATGTCGCTCAACAACTGTGATCATATCCACCCGCTTCACGGCCTACCATCTGGATTGGCGCACCCATCCGAGTATTCGCGCTTTGTACGGTGCGGGACGATGCACGGCTCCGAAGGGTTGATGGGACAATCTGACCCGACCGAAGATCAACAGGTCGGCAGTCCAATCGATGACCCGCTAGACTCTATCGATACAAGAAAACCAAAGGCACCTGATGAAAGCCAAAACACCTGCCGACTCCGCCGTCGATTACAACGTCTACAAGATATTCCCCAACGATCTGAACTCGAAGTACACCGTGTTCGGCGGATTGGTGATGAGCCTGTGCGACCGCACGGCACTGATCGTCGCCGAGCGACACAGCGGTTGTGCATGTGTCACCGCTGCGCTCGACAGCCTCGAGTTTCTTGCCGCCGCCGGCATTGGTGACACCATGATCATCAAAGCGGCCGTCAATCGGACCTGGCGCAGCTCGATGGAAATCGGCGTCCGTGTCACCGCCGAAAACAGCCGTACGGGCGACTCACGGCACATCGTGTCCGCCTACCTCACATTCGTTGCTTTGGACGACGATGGACGGCCTACCGAAGTGCCTGAGCTAACCCCGGTCACCGAAGCAGAACAGCAGCGCTACGACGCAGCGGGCCGACGCCGCGAACAAAGACTTGCCCATCGAAAATGAGGGGAACAGCCCCTTGCCCCGGACACTGATACACTTCGTCAGCGCCATTGCGTGAGTACCCAGGAGCTTCTCGTGAACCGATTGCCTATTCTTCATTCGATTCGACTCGGTCTGTTGGCCGCCGCTATATCTGCGAGCTTTCAAGCCGCGGCCGATGCACCCCCGATTGTCCAACCAGGCGCGCCTGGTGAGACGCCGAGAGTGCTCAGTGCTGATGAAGCGACCGCAATCGCCGATACACGTTTCTCATCAGACGATGCGCGCTTCATGCAGGACATGATTCCGCATCACCACCAAGCCCTGTTGATGTCGCGATTGGTTGGGGAGCGCACGAATAACGCGGACGTCATCGATATCGCAGGAAGAATCGAGTCATCGCAAGGTGACGAGATCGAGTTCATGAAGTCGTGGCTTGAATCGCGTGGACAGAAAGTGCCGAACCCAAGCGAACACAGCGCGATGCACATGAGCCACAAGATGGCCGGCATGGCGAGCCCCGAGCAAATGGCCAGTTTGGCGAACGCCTCCGGCACAGATTTTGATCGTCTGTTTCTCGAACTGATGATTGCCCACCACGAGGGCGCGCTGACGATGGTGGAAGACCTGTTGGAACAACCGGGCTCGGCGTACGACCCCGTGTTGTTTGAGTTCACCAACGACATCAACAACGACCAAACCAGTGAAATCGAACGCATGAACGGCATGTTGGTCGCGTTGTCGAGCGACCCGCGCGCGGGGCTGGGTGCCGGCGTGTTCGATGCCGAAGAAGCGATCCTGAATCTGACGAAAGTCGCATCGTTGAAGAAGCCCGCAGGATTTTTTGATCCAGAAAACCCTGGCGACCTGCCGCATCCTGAGTTCGAAACCGAAGCGGAAGAAGACACAGAGGAAGACGATGCTGAGGAGGAGGAATCCGCGGCGGGCAACGAAGACGGGCGCGCGCCACTGCTCAGCTTCGCCAACACCGATATGGCATTTCGCGATGACGTGCTGGTCACCGGCAGCTACCACGGCTTTAACGTCTATCAGCTCAACGACGAAGCGCCCGCTTTGATGGCATCGATCGTCTGCCCCGGCGGACAAGGCGATGTATCAATCGTCGGCGACCTTTTGATCATGTCGGTTGAACAGACTCGCGGACGCCTCGACTGCGGTCTGCAGGGAATTGCTGAGGACGTCAGTTCGGACCGCTTCCGCGGCATTCGAATCTTCGACATCAGCGATCTGACACGGCCGGTTCAAGTCGGCGCAGTCCAGACTTGCCGCGGATCGCACACGCACTCCGTCGTGTCGGGCCCTGGACGCGACGGCAAGATTATCGTTTACAACTCGGGCACGTCAGTAGTGCGCGATACCGAAGAACTGGAAGGCTGCTATGACGAGTCTCCTGGAGACGATCGAACCGCCCTATTTCGGATCGACGTGATCGAGATTCCCGTCGACGACCCATCGAAATCCCGGATCATCGACAGCCCGGCCGTGTTCGCGGATGACGAGACCGGTGTACTCGCCGGCCTATGGCGCGGCGGCGATCATGGCGACGAGACGCAGGAGACCCGAACCACGGATCAGTGTCACGACATCACGGTGTTCC
>JBCAZH010000061.1:0-17153 GCA_038533155.1 Pseudomonadota bacterium
ACAGGCCTGTGCCGAAATCGTCCAACGCAAACTGGCACCCAAGCTCTTTCAGCGCATTGATAAACCGATTCGCCTGCGCGTAACTTTGGATCGCTGCTGTTTCCGTAATTTCGAAACAAATTTTTTCGGGTGCGATCCCACTGGTTTGGAACTGCTCGATCACAAACGGCAGGAACTTCTCATCCCCAAGACTCTGTCCCGAAAGGTTTATCGAGCACAGTGATAACCGTGCCCGCTCGTCTGCTTCCGACACAAGCCATCGAAGTGCGTTGCGAATTACCCATCGATCAATGTTCGGCGTAATCCCGTAACGCTCGGCAGCGGAAATGAACAACTCCGGTGATACCAACGCACCGTTTTCATCCCGCATCCGCAACAGCAGTTCAAAGTGCGCCCCTTGATCAGTTTCCTGCAGCGGCAGGATCGTCTGGCGGAACAACTCGAAGCGATTTTCCTCCAACGCGGAGTTGATCCTTGCCGCCCACTGCATCTCCCGCCGACGGCGCATCATATCGATGTCGTTTTCGTGGTAGGAGTGAATTCTGTTTCGTCCCGCGTCTTTGGCGGCCGCGCAAGCGCTATCAGCGGCGGACAGTACACTCGCCACGTCTTGGTTCTCTCCGCCCGTGAGCGGCACTAAGCCTATGCTCGCGGTCAGTCGGAAGCTGCGTTCATCCCACAGAAATTTGAACTCTCCGACCGCCTCTCGAAGACCGTCCGCCATTTGCATGGCATCGTCGATCGTGCACCGCTCGAGTAGTACACCGAACTCATCGCCACCCAGACGCGACAGCGTATCTTTCCAACGAATCTTGGACTTCAACAGTCGACCGAGTTCCTGCAAAAGCTGATCACCCGCGCTGTGGCCGCAGGTATCGTTGATGATCTTGAATTGATCAAGATCGAGATAGCAAACGACGTGCGACACTTCACGCGACTCCGCGCTTTGCAGTGCGCGCTCGACACGCTTTTCAAACTCGCGCCGATTGACCAGACTGGTCAACACATCGTGGCTGGCTTGATAGCTCAACTTGCGGTTCAGCTCACGCGCCTCACTGACATCATGGAATACCAGAACACCACCCGTGATGACTGAATTGCCGTCCCGAATTGGCGACGCGGTGCTCTCGATGTATAACTCGTTGCCGTCGCGGCGAATCAGCAAGGTCGGCCGATTGGTTTTCACCGAGCGGCTTCTGCGAACGGCGATCGCCAACGGATTTTCAAGCGGCTCGCAGGTCTCTTCGTGAAAGGAGCGGAAGATTTCATCGAGCGGCCGTCCGGTCGCGTCATCAACTTTCCATCCCGTCAGCTCTTCGGCGACTGGATTGATGTATTCGACAATATATTTCTCGTCGGTCGTGATGACACCATCACCAATCGACTGCAACGTGATCTGCGCGCTTTCCTTTTCGCGGAACAACGCCTCTTCGTACAACTTGCGTTCGTTGATATCGAGCTCGTTGCCCATCAACCGCAACAACCGCCCGCGATCGTCGGTCACCGCCTTGGCTCGACTTTCTACCCAATGCCATTCGCCATTGCGATGACGCATCCGGTGGGTGCTTTGGAAAATCTCGCTGTGGCCTTCCAAATGATCACGCATCTTGGATTGCACCGCCGCCATGTCCTCGGGGTGCACCAACTGATACCAGTCTGGGGCGACGTCTTCATCCGCCTCATAGCCCAGCATCGCTTTCCAGCGTGGAGAGAACTCGATCCGCTTCGTGTCGCCATCGAAGTCCCACGTACCATCGTTCATCGTCGCGCGCAGCAAACCGTCACGCTCGGTCAAAGACTCGATGTCCCCCTGCTGGGTGATGCCACGAAGTCCAGCGCCAAGATTGGCCGCCAGGAGCTTCAGCAACAAACGCATATCGGTTGACCAGCGTTCGCAAGCCGCCTCGTTAACGAGCCCGATTACGGCGCATGGCAGATCGTTGATCTCGCAGCGGGCACTAGCGCCGATCATGAGACTGGAGCCAACGTGGATCCGCGCTAGATCGGCAGCAGCCGAACGCATCGAGCCACGATAACTGTCGGTGTCGGTAAACTCGACCACTCGCAGCGCGCCCAGCTGCGACATCAAGCCTGGCCAGTTCTCCAGCGATTTTCCTTCGAGCACTTGCGGCCGAACCCGAACGAACGGCCCATGACTCGCCGCAACCTGGCTGACGGACTCACTATCTGGGTCGATCATCGCGATGAACGCGGCATCGCATTGCGTGGCCTCGCGCAACATCGTGACGGCGGAAGTTAAGGCGTCAAACAGCGCCTCTCTGTTGATTTCGAGTAGTGATACGGCGATCTGCGTGAACAACGCATCGACAGACGGGGATTCGCTGCCAGCCGCGCGGGCGGCCAGCGCTGGAGCGATATTGCGTGTCTGTTCTTCTTCTTGTGCCACCCGATGCCCCGTAGCGTTTCGACTGACATGATCTCATGGTTTACGAAGAATTCAAGCTAAGTGTTTGAAATCACGAATTGCTTCACAACTCGTTAGGTTCAATCGGGGCTCTGAGCGAGGTCCACCGCCGAAGTGCGCGGCGAGCAGCTGCACCAAAGGCTTCATAAAGAACCGGTCTGGCGGCATCAGATCGACTCGGCAACCCTGATCCTCCAGCGCGCCCGCCACCAAAGGACCTACCGCAGCCACGATGGTCGAGTCTAGCCCTCGCAACAATCGCGCACTGCAATTCAGTGTCTGTGCGACTTTAAACAGCCGCTTAACCTGGGCCATGCTGGTAAAAACAATAGCGTGGACCTCAGCCGTGTTGAGTCGATTGATGAGCCGCTGAATCTCACCCCGCGAGAGCTCGGCCGCATAGCGGTAAGGCGCGACCGGTTCAACCTCGCAGCCGGACTGTTTCAGAAACTCAGTTAATGGAAGATTTGGGTCATCGCCGTAGCGCTGCACGGCCACACGTTGACCCTGAATCGGCAGCTCAGACAGAGTCTGAATAACACCATCAGTTGTCGGATGCGACGACAGTGTGTCGGGCCGGACACCCAGCACCCGCAGTTCGCGTCCAGGTTTGGGCCCTCGTGCGACAATATGTGTGCGTCGCAGTGCTGCGGCGAAGTCCCTCTGGTCAATTCCAGCCTCGTTAGCAAACCCCAACAAGCGACGAATGCCCTCACCAGTCATCGCGACGAAAAACGTCGGCGGATCGGCGACGAAGCGATTTAGCCAACCAACGACCTCGGCGACTTCCGGAGAATCAACGATACCCACCAATGGACAACGCAAGACCCGTGCACCACGCCGCTCGATCAATTTCGCGAGCACATTCAGTTGCCGGGATTCGGGCACCGCGATGCATCGGTCAGCGAGGGACAGGTTCATGCCGTCGCACGCTCCGCCGCTGGCACACTGCAATGCCGCGGGAACACGATCTCACTCTGATCCGAGCCGCCGTCGTACCATTCAAGTCTCGAGCGAAGGCCAACGACGCTACCGATAATCAACAGTGCGGGGAGTTCTCGGTCGGTTTGATCCATCCGTTCTGGCATCGCCTTCAGCGTTGTGCGAATAACTTGTTGTCGCGGCGTTGTCGCCGCCATGACGATCGCCGTTGGCGTCACTGCCGACAGTCCATTTTCCAGTAAATGATCCGCGATTCGTGACGCGTTGGGTCTCGCCATGAAGAACACTAGCGTTTGACGACCCGTCGCCATGCCGCGCCAGTCGAGTTGATCGAGCGTCTCGGCTTTCAGGTGTCCAGTCCAGTAGCTAACGCTGTGTGCGTGGTCTCGGTGCGTGAGTGGAATCCCAGCATACGCGGCGGCGCCATTTGCAGACGACACGCCAGGAACCACCTGTGCATCAATGCCTGCCTCAAGGAGCTCTGCCAGTTCCTCGCCACCGCGTCCAAACGTAAAAGGATCTCCGCCTTTCAATCGAACGACGCACTTGCCTTGCCTGGCAAGACGAATGAGAAGCGCACTAATCTGTTCCTGCGGCAACGGGTGATCGCCGCTGCGCTTCCCAACATAGATCGTCTCCGCCTCTCGACGACACATCTCCAGCACCCCGACGGGTACGAGGCGATCGTAGACAACGACATCCGCTTTTTGCAGCAGCCGCTGACCTTTGATCGTGAACAACTCTGCATCGCCCGGACCCGCACCGATCAGGTGCACACGACCGCATTTTGGAAGTCGCCATTGCTCGTTCGAGAGCGTTTCATTCAATCGCTCCGTTGCCTCGTCGTCGCGACCGGCATAGACAAGATCCGGAATGGCGCTATCCATGACCATTTCCCAGAAGTTCCTGCGCTCGGCGAACGATGCCATTCGTTCCGCGACGCGTGCTCGGAACTTCCCAAACAGCGTGCCAAGTCGGCCAAGCTGAGAGGGCAACGTGCGCTCCAGAAACGAACGAACGTGCCGTGCAAGTACCGGCGACTTGCCGCCGGTCGAGATAGCGATCATGACCGGAGATCGATCAACGATCGCCGGCATAATAAAGCTGCACAGCTCAGGCGCATCGACAACGTTCACTGGAATGCGACGCGCACTGGCCGCTCGCTGAACGTGCGCGTTGACTTGTTCGTCGTCAGTCGCTGCAACCACGATATGCGCGGTTTCGACATCCGAAGGTTCGAATTTTTTCTCAAGCCACTTGAACCCAAGCCGATCGATTGCGGCTTCCATAGCGGGTGCTATTCGGTCCGCTACGATGGTCATAGAAACACCGGATTTCGCGATGAGCTCTGCTTTGCGCGACGCAATCGTTCCCCCGCCGACAACAACCGCATGACGACCCTTTAGATCCATAAATATCGGTAGATAGTCCAAAGCTACTCCTCTCGCGCAATTTGCTTGATTTCGGGCAAGCACGACCCGCAATGGGATCCGGCACCGGTCAATTCTTGAATGGCTTGTTCACTGTTGCCGATCCCCGTCGAGACCAATCGCTCTATCTGCTCGATCGTTGTGCCTTCGCACGCGCAAAGCGTCTGCCCGTCGCCGTCTCCGATGTCCCTTAGGATCGGCGCACCGCGAAGAAGTGAACGCCTTTGTTCGACGCCCAGCGTCGGTACTTCGAACAAGGCCGAAACCCAATTCGCTGCTTTGTGGGTTGGCGCCGGGCTAACCAACAACACCGTGTCCAAAGCGTCATCGACGATCACTGCGGTTTGACGTGCACCGCTTGTCCACTCGCGCTCTAAGATCTCATTTGCGTTCGATAACTCAGCGCGCAGCTGAGTCCAGACCTCGAAGACCTGACCCTGGAACCCGAGAAAATCGACTGTGCAGTCACCAAAGTCCGCTCGTGCACTGTAGGCGACTTGGGCAGGCCAACTCCGGCTTCGGTTCCGGTGTACAAGCAGCGCGTGGGTCTTGATGTCGACTACACCAAGCGCGACAGGCTCCGATTTGAGCTCCGGCTGAGATGAGTGCGGGTCGACCTCGCCCGAGAACAGAGTGCCGACCCGTCCGTGCGATGCGTGTATTGAGGACCAGTGAATCGGGGCGAATACATGTCCAGGCGTTACCGCTCGCGTCGTTCGCGTGCGCACACGAATCTCACCATGCTGACTTCGAACACTCGCGATATCGCCATCTCGCAATTGATGTTGTCTCGCGTCGAGCGGATGCACTTCGACGTAAGGCTCAGGGCTATGGCGGTTCAGTCGGGTTGAGCGAGCCGTCCGCGTCATGGTGTGCCACTGATCGCGGACCCGTCCAGTATTCAGTAGCAGTGAAAACTCAAGAGATGGGGTTTTCGCGACACCGAAACTCCTGATCGGAACCATCTTCGCTCGCTGGTTCTCGGTATAAAACCGGCCCGATGAAAAAATCTCGACCGGAGCACGCGTCGGCGCTTGCCCTTTTGGGTAAGGCCAGTAAGTAGGCGTAAGTTCATCGTACTGATCGTCACTCAGTTCAGCCAAAGCACTGATGTCGAAATCCCGCTTTCCGTAATTCTCGAAACCAGATAACGCCGCGTGCTCACGAAAGATGTCAGCAGAATTGCGAAAACTGAACTGCTTGTCGAAACCCATCCGTCGCGCAACACTAGCGATCACTTGCCAATCTGCCCTCGCGTCGCCGCTACCGACAATGAACGCACGCTGGCGACTGATGCAGCGCTCCGAATTCGTGACGGTTCCGTCCTTCTCACCCCAGCCTTTGACCGGCAACACGACATTGGCCAGTCGAATCGTCTCGGTATCTGCAACGCAATCGGAGACGACGACCAAGTCGCACCCCTTCAGCGCGCCGTGAACATCGCGACCACGCGGTAAGCTCACCGCAGGGTTGGTCCCCATAATCCACACCGCTTTGATCTCACCGCTGGCGATCGCATCGAACATCTCGGTTGCGGGTAGCCCGGGTTTGTCGGCGATGCGATCAAATCCCCAGAATCGTTTGACACAATCAACAGACGGGGCATCAAACCCCATATGCGCCGCTAACTGATTCGCCAAGCCACCGACTTCGCGGCCACCCATTGCATTGGGTTGACCGGTCACCGAAAACGGACCTGCACCCTCGCGGCCAATTTTGCCGCTGGCAAGATGCGCATTGATGATGGCATTCACCTTGTCCGTACCAACGCTCGACTGATTTACGCCCTGCGAGAACACCGTGACAACCCGGTTCGATTCAAGAAACAACTTAAAGAATCGCTCCAACAGGACCACCGGCAGACCGCACTGTTTGGCCGATTCAGAAAGATCACTGTGCGCCCTCGCGGCCAGCAAAGACTCAGCAAACCCATCGACATGATTTTGGATGAACTCAGTGTCGATAGCCTGCTGCTGATCGAGCCAGGCCAACAACGCGTTGAACAGCACGGCGTCGGTTCCAGGCAGCACTGGTAGGTGCAAGTCTGCGTTGGCGCAGGTCGGAGTCTCACGCGGATCAATGACGACGATTACCGGCGTACTGGAAGACGTACGCGCGGACAACAACCGCTGGTTGAGCACGGGATGACACCACGCTAAGTTGCTACCGACCAGGATGACAAGATCCGCTCGTTCAATGTCCCGATAGCCACAGGTGACCGTGTCAGACCCAAACGCGCGTTTGTGGCCCGCCACGGCTGATGCCATACAGAGACGGGAATTCGTATCGATGTTGCCGCTGCCGATCGCGCCTTTCACAAATTTGTTCGCAACGTAATAGTCTTCGGTCAGTAGTTGGCCCGATGCGTAGAGCGCCACGCTGTTCGATCCGTGCGATTCGATAATCTGCCAGAAGCGCTCAGCGACATAGTCAAGCGCTGTATCCCATGGTGTCGAGACGCCGTTGACCACTGGCTGGTCGGGGCGATCATCCGTATTGACTGTCGACGCCAGTTGCGCGCCTTTAGAGCACAACCTGCCGAGATTGGCCGGGTGTTCATTGTCACCTGAAACTGCGAAGTGTTCCCCGAAGCGCTCGACGACAACGCCGCAACCGACGCCGCAGTAGGGACAGGTAGTGCGGGTATCAGTCAATGTCGCGCGGCGTCCTAATGAGAACGCTTCCATCTTCGACCGAGACGTCAAATGTGCGTAAACGAACTGAGTCGTCTTCGACACATTGGCCGTCCCTTAAGCGAAACTGCTGTTTGTAAATGGGCGACGCAACGACGGGCTCCCCATCGACGTCCCCTACGATTCCCCGAGACAATATCGATGTCTCGCTAAAGGGATCACAATTATCGATAGCAAACAGACGTGCCCCCGAGAGTCGGAATAGAGCGATGACGCCAACCTCCGTAAGCACCGCTACCCCCGTATTTTCGACGATATCGTCTAGCCGGCATACGGAACGCCAAAGACCTTTGCTTTCAGCCGCGTCGGGCTGTTTGATCACCGCACCATTCACGATAACGTACGCTCAATCTCTTCAAGATCCTTTGACGCAGGAGCAGGCCTGCGCTGGCCGCGCTCTCTGACGAATTCGATGGTCGTGTCCGGTTGATCGGAGTTGATGAAGCTCCTGAACTGTTTGCGTGTACGCTGGTCCGATATCGCCGTCTTCCATTCGCACTGGTAGGTATCAACTACCTTTTGCATATCGATCTCGAGCTGCCGCGCAATACCCAGTCGATCATCGATCACGACAGACTTCAGGTAATCGAGACCACCTTCAAGTCCGTCGAACCAAACAGAGGTGCGTTGCAGGCGGTCGGCACTGCGGACATAGAACATCAGAAACCGATCGATGTACTGCACGAGCGTTTCATCATTGAGTCCCGTTGCGAACAACTCAGCGTGACGCGGTTTCATGCCACCGTTGCCGCAAACATAAAGGTTCCAGCCATCCTCGGTGGCGATGACACCAACGTCCTTGCTTTGTGCCTCTGCGCACTCGCGCGTGCATCCGGAAACTGCGAACTTAAGCTTGTGCGGTGACCGCAGCCCTTTGTAGCGATGCTCCAATGTCAACGCCATGCCGACGCTATCTTGAACACCATATCGGCACCAGGTGCTGCCGACACACGACTTTACCGTTCTCAGCGACTTACCGTAGGCATGTCCGGTTTCGAAGCCGGCTGCGATCAACTCCTCCCATATCTTGGGTAGCTCATCCAGTGTCGCGCCGAACAAGTCGATTCTTTGCCCGCCGGTAATCTTCGTGTAGAGGTCGTACTTCTTTGCAACTGAACCGAGTGCGATCAATTTATCCGGCGTGATCTCACCCGCTGGCACTCTCGGTACGACAGAGTAGGTCCCGTTCTTCTGTACATTCGCTAGGAACCGATCGTTCGTGTCTTGCAGCGGCGCATGTTGTGGCTGAAGCACAAAGTCGTTCCAACAGGACGCCAATATCGAAGCCACAGCGGGCTTACAAATATGACAACCATCGCCCTGCCCGTGGCGATGCAAGAGCTCCCCGAACGTCTTGATTTCCTCAACACGAACTAAGTGGAACAGCTCCTGACGGGTGTAACTGAAATGCGCGCACAGACTTTTGTCGACTTCGATACCTTGAGACGTCAGCGCGTCATTCAGAATCGACGTTGTCAATTGGGCACAGCCGCCACAGCCGGTCGAGGCTCTTGTTGCAGATTTGATGTCTGCAAGCGAGCAAGCCCCGGCAATCACCGCATCCGTGATCTCCGACTTGGTCACCCCAAAACACGAGCAGACCTGGGCGGCATCTCCCAACATCGCGGCTGCGTCTGTCGCAGCATCGGGAAGCAGCAAGTGCTCCGGTTGGTCGGGCATCGCAGCATTCCCATTGGCGATTTGCAGCAACATGTCGTAGGCGCTCGTATCGCCTACCATGACCGCACCCAACAATTGCGTCTGATCGTCACTGACAACGACACGTCGGTACACACCCGCTGCGCCGTCGGACATCGAATACACCTGAGCGCCCGATGTTCGAGCCAGAGAATCACCAATGCTGCCCACTTCGACGCCCAGGAGTTTCAGCTTGGTGCTGAGATCTGCGCCATCAAATTGTCCACTGCCACTGCACAGACGCTGTGCCAACGCGCGCGCCATGTCGTAACCGGGAGCAACCAAACCATAAACCTGACCCTGAAAGCTCGCGCACTCGCCGATTGCAGATATCGATGGATCGCTGGTGGTGCAGTGCGCGTCTATCTCGAACCCACCGCGCTCACCCGCTTGAAGTCCGAGCGTCTCATTCAACTCATCACGTGGACGAACCCCTGCCGACACCACGATCAGGTCGGTTTCAAGCTGCTCGCCATCCGTGAACGCCATCGACAACCGACTGTCGACGCCCTCGGTGATGCCTTGCGTATTGCGATTCAAATGGACGTTGACGCCGAGAGCTTCGATTTTCGTTCGCAAGAGATCGCCACCTGCTCGATCGAGCTGAACCGCCATCAGCGAAGGCGCAAACTCGACGACGTGGGTCTCGAGCCCAAGCGCCTGAAGCGCATTGGCGGCCTCAAGACCCAGCAGCCCACCGCCAATGACCGCGCCGGTTTTAGCGCCCGATGCGGCGCTCGCGATAATCTGATCAAGATCCTCGATCGTTCGGTAAACCCAACAGTGTTCTCGATCAATGCCGGGAATCGGCGGAACAAACGGGTACGATCCTGTCGCTAGCACCAAGCGGTCGTAGTCCAACGCGGTGCCATCGGACAAGTGCACGCATTTAGCTTGGCGATCGGCTGCAGTGACACGCACAGCGAGCATCAGCTTTACCTGGTGCCGCTCAAAAAACGCCTCGCCCGCTAGAGACAAATCGTCGACCGACCGAGATACAAAGTACTCGCTCAGCCGGACACGATCGTATGCGCAACGCGGCTCTTCACCGATCACAGTGATGCGATATTGATGTGCCTCGTCTAAGTCGACCATCGCTTCCACGAAGCGCTGGCCCACCATACCGTTTCCGACAACAACGATGTGCTCGGACATCGTCTACCCTCCCTTAGAACGCCCCCCGACGCTTGTTGCTAGTGCAATCGCGGACCTACTGAAACTTCGCCGAAAACCAGGTCCACACTCGGTCCGTATCTACTTTGCCGCCTGCGGCATCGCCGGCACTGTAGGCCGCGTACTTAAGACCGAACGAATACCGATCGCCGATAGGACGCGTGAGCAAAAAGTTGATCTCATCGCCAAAATCGTCGACACCCGTTGCCGATGAATCCGATGCGAAGTCGTGATAGATCACGGTGTACTTGAACTTCTCGACCTTCCCGGAGAACGACAGGTAGCGGTCCTCCAACCCGGCGGTTGGCGTGGCGAGGAATAGATCCGCCCAACCATTAAATTTGTGCAGTGTCGCGAGTGGTGTGGAGAATCCGTAGTTGCCGCCGTCCGATCCAAGCACCTCGACACCAACCTTGACAGTGACAGGCTCGAATCCAACACCGAACTCAGCGCCCAAGTAGTCTGCATCGAAGTTTCCCGCCGTGCTTTCAGCATCCTGCGTTGCGAACTCAAGTTTGTACAGGAGCTTCACCGAATCTAAATCTGTCGATCCCTTGAAACGGATACCGACAGTATCGAGTGCATTCGAAGGAAGATCATCGTTCTCCAGTAAATAGGCGTAACCGCCGAGCGAACCGAACGGTAGCTGGTAGCTGACATCCAACAGGTTGTCACTCGAGTTGATGTCACGCATGTCCGCAAATATTCGATTGCGCTTGTAGATATGGCCAAGTTTCACGGTGAGATTGTCGACGCCCTTGAATTCGCCGTGGACACCGTCGAACGTCTGCCAGTCTTGACGCCAGGGTACGGCGCCTACGAAACGCTGCGAGTCGTACGAGATAATCTGCCGGCCAACACGAATCTTGTATGCCTGCGTAGGACTTGCGTACTGCACGTAGGCTTGGTCGAGTTCCGTAGTCTCCGGATCCGCGACTACCGAGTATTGCCCGGTGTTGAATCCGGTTGGTGGGACTGAGAATTCGTCCCCACCGAGGACGATTCGTGAGTCTTCGAATTCGACATGTGCCGAGAATCCGTTCCAGACTCCGGTGCGATAGCCGAAACGCGTGAGGAGTGTCGTTGCCGCCGCGTCCTCAAGCACATTGTCCTCATCCACCCCCTCGTAGCGGAGATTAAAATTCAGATACGCTTTGCCACCGGTCACCGCTTCGCCGAACGTCACGTCCTCGGCAAACCCATTCACACCTGCGCCGAGCAGCAATGCGCCAATCCAGAGTGAAAGATTCGTTGTCTTCGCCATCGTAGTCCCTTCCAAAATGCTATTCCGGTTAGCGGTTTAGCGGCACTAGGCCGCTTTGATTGAACCGCTACGCTTATTGCCACCCCGTTTCGGTTCGAGCGTCTCGACTTTGACTTGCTTGTCATAAAGAAAACGCAGCACCTCTGCTCGATATCTGGCGTACTCAGGATCGTCTACCATTTGCAATCGCTCGCGCGGTCGCGGTAGCTGAACATCCAGAATTTCTCCGATCGTCGCTTCCGGTCCGTTGGTCATCATGACGATCCGATCGGACAAAAGAACCGCCTCATCCACGTCGTGCGTAACCATGATGACGGTGTTGTTAAGATTGCTCTTGATCTCCATCAAAGAGTCTTGAAGATGGGCGCGTGTCAGTGCATCCAACGCACCGAAGGGCTCATCGAGCAACAAGATGTCCGGCTTCATCGACAGTGCACGCGCGATGCCGACACGTTGCTTCATACCTCCGGATATTTCATGAGGTCGCTTGTGCATCGCGTGCTCCATGTGGACCAGCGCAAGATTGTGCTCGATCCACTCCGCTCGCTCGGCCTTACTCATTGTTCGCTTGAACAACCGATGCACGGCGAGCCCAACATTGTCGTACGCCGTAAGCCACGGCAGCAGCGAGTGATTCTGAAACACAACCGCCCGATCCGGCCCCGGGGCAATAACTTGTTTGCCGCGCATGATGATGCCGCCGCTGGAAGTGGGTACGAGACCGGCAACGGCGTTCAGTACCGTTGACTTTCCACATCCCGAATGACCGATGATGGAAATGAATTCGCCACTCTCGATTTTCATTCGCACCTGTCTTAGTGCAACGAAGGGACCCGTTGGCGTCGGAAACTCAACATCAATATGGTCGATATCCAAAAGCGTCATAGCTGATTCTCCAAAGTGTCAGTGAGTCCGCTATCGGGCGGCGCTCGCCTTGTCCCACGAACAGACTCGCTGCAACGCGAGCATGCCCCGATCCAACAGAAAGCCAATGATCCCGATCACCACAGCAGCGGCGAGTATTCGACTGAGTGACTCAGAGCTTCCGTTCTGAAACTCATCCCATACAAACTTCCCGAGCCCAGGGTTTTGCGCCAACATTTCCGCAGCAATCAGAACCATCCATGCAATACCGATCGCCAATCGCATGCCGGTGAATATCATTGGTACAGATGCCGGAAGCACGATTTTCAAGACGTGTTGAAATGGGTTCAGATTTAACACCCGACTGACGTTGACGAGATCTTTATCGATGCTCGCAACACCGACTGCCGTGTTCACTACCATTGGCCAAAGACAACAAAGCGAAACGGTGATCATGGAGTTAAGAAACGACTTCGGCACGATCGGATCGGGCGTCACGTACATGCCGCTGACCACCATAGTGACCAAAGGGAGCCAGGCCAGAGGCGAAATAGGTTTGAGTATTTGGATGATTGGATTCACTGCCGTGTTCAGCGATTTACTCAGTCCAATCGATATGCCGAGCGGAATCGCGATGAACGCGGCCAGGAAAAACCCGGTCAATGCGGTCACAACGCTCGTGCCGATCTGATCAACAAAAGTTTCTTTGCCGGTATACGGCCGCCGTTTGGCGACGTAGTCCGGGTCCTGCGCGATACGATCCGCGTTACGTTGCTCTTGTCGCTCATAGAACGCGCGAGCCTTCTCGCGTTCCGACCGGTGCTCGGCGTAGAGCTTTCCGAACTGCTCATACACGGCGACAGGGCCCGGGAAGTTACCAAGCGACGTGTTGATGTTGCGCGCCGCACTCGACCACACGTAGAGGAACACCAACACACCAACGATCGCTAACAATGCAGTGACCGCCTTTTGCTGGACCGCCGCAGGAATTCGGGTCGCTGGCACTTTCGGCATGATTCGCTTGATCGCCACTACTGCATTCATCCATCCGCTCCGTTGCTACAGTACGTCGCCTTGCTTCAAGCCAATTGGGAACTGATCGATGTAGGCATTCGGCGCGCTGCCGTCGTACACCAGGTTGTCGATAAAGTGCTTTTGCGGTGAGCGAAACCCGGTCTCAGATGCGAAATCCGGAAAGTCGGCCGCATCCGCGAGACCTTCATCGATCAAAGTCTGTGCAGCTGCTGCGTAAAGGTCGGGGCGGTAGACTTTCGCAGCGGTATCTTTGTACCAAGCGTCTGGCTTGTCCTCAGCAATCTGCCCCCAACGACGCATTTGCGTGAGATACCAAATCGCGTCTGAGTAGTAGGGATAGGTCGCGTTGTAGCGAAAGAAAACGTTGAAGTCGGGCACATCGCGTTTGTCCCCTTTCTCGTACTCGAACGTGCCAGTCATGCTATTGGCGATGACGTCGTAGTCGGCTCCAACGTAGTTTGACTGCGCCAGGATTTTCACAGCCGCCGGGCGGTTGGCGTTGTCGTTCTCATCGAGCCACATAGCGGCGCGGATCAACGCTCTAACCAAGCGAATCGTTGTGTTTGGATACTTCTCCGCGAACTCCGCTGTAATGCCAAACACCTTCTCGGGGTTGTTCTGCCAGATCTCGTAGTCTGTGACGACAGGCACGCCAATGCCTTTGAAGACGGCCTGCTGATTCCATGGCTCGCCAACACAATAACCGTAGATCGTGCCTGCCTCGAGCGTGGCTGGCATCTGCGGCGGCGGCGTCACGGACAGCAACGCCTCGGCATCGATCTGACCGGTGATATCCCCTTTATGAGGGGCGTAAAAGCCAGGATGAATACCGCCAGCGGCTAGCCAATAACGCAGCTCATAGTTATGGGTCGAAACCGGAAAGACCATCCCCATATTGAAGGGTTTACCCTCATCCCGATACGCGTCGACAACCGGCTTTAGTGCGTCCGCGCGGATAGGATGGACAGGCCTTCCATCCGCCTGTTTCGGGACGTGCGTCTTCATCGACTCCCACACGGCATTCGACACAGTGATGCCGTTGCCGTTCAAGTCCATCGAGAATGGCGTAATGATGTGGGCTGAGGTTCCGAACCCGATAGTCGCCGCGAGAGGTTGCCCCGCCAACATGTGTGCGCCGTCCAAACGTCCATCGATGACGCCGTCCAACAAAACTTTCCAGTTTGCTTGCGCTTCGATGGTGACGTAGAGCCCTTCGTCCTCGAAGTAGCCGTTCTCGTAGGCGATCGCGATGGGAGCCATGTCCGTGAGCTTGATGAACCCAAAGGTCAGCTCTTCTTTTTCCGGCCAGCCCAGTTCTGCCTGGACCGGGGCAGCGAACGTAACGGCGATGATGGAGAACGTCAGCGCGAGTGCACTGCGAAAGATGGTGTTCATAGTGGCTCCTCCTAAAACAAATCTGCACAACCAATTCCGTGCATAGGCTTTTCGCCCATGTCGAATGCATCTTTGCTTGCGGAGGCGCCATTGACTCCATCGAACAATCGAGGATTGCTATCGCATCCCCTGTGAACATCGGAGCAACATCCGTACCAACTTCGACGAAAGCACCACAACCAATCGTGATATCAGATGTTTAGCAGCGTAATCACATGCGGATTCCGAATCCGACTCACCGATAAATTGCACCAGTGATGCTCAGCCTCTACGAACCGCGCACCATTCAGGGGCGTTCTTCACGCACCGTGTCGACGAAAAGGTTCGGTCCATATTCAACCCCGTCTTTTTTGACCACGTGATCGAGATTGCCCTCAGTCTTGTAGTCACTGGTGGGCGCTTGACGTTCATTTAATGCCATCACTCGGCGAAACAGCGCCGTGCGGAAAACCTTCTCAGTAATTGCTGTGACGTCGGTGTTCTTATCAATCTGGCCCCAGCGAATCATCTGACTCAGCAACCACTCCGCGTGTGAGTACCACGGGAAGTTCGCGGTGTATCGATGAAAGACATGAAAGTCCGGTACTTCCCGAACCGTTTGGTTGCCTGCGTTGATCACAGTGCCGTTCAACGAGTACTCGATAGTCGTCTGCGGCAAGTCGACATACGCAGGCAACGAGAGCAACCGCGCCACCTCTCTCCGATGTTCCCGTTGATCGATCCATTCGCACGCAGCCAACAACGCCTGGCTCAAAGCGATCACAGCGTCTTCATTGCTGGCTACCCACTCGGAGTTCATCGCCAACACCTTCTCCGGCGCGTTGTTCCAGATATCGTAGCCTGTTAGTAGCAAGTGGCCCGCGAATTCACGCACTGCAACGTGATTCCAAGGCTCTCCGACACAACAACCGTCTACCAAGCCGCTCTGCAGAGCTTCGACCATGCGCGGCGGAGGCACGACAACAAAGCGGACATCGTTTTCGGTATCAATACCGGAAGCCGCCATCCAATAGCGCAGCAGATAGTAGTGCGTGGATGTTGGGAACACGCTTGCGAAGCACAACAGTGGCTTGCGCAATGATTTGCGCAGTTCGATGACCGCTTTTAGTGCATCGCCGGCGCCTCGTGAGCTGTTTTTGTGCAACAGTCCCGTGCGTTGCATATCCGAATACAGCTCGTTGGAAACGGTGACACCATTGCCGTTGAGACTCAAAATCATCGACACTTCAAAGTCCACCGGTGCGAACCCAGCACCCGCCGCTAAAGCGAGTGGCATGGACGCCAGCATATGCGCCGCCTGCACTCGACCGGTTTGCAGTTTGTCCCTCACGCTGGCCCACGACTGCTCTTGGACCAATCGAACGTCCAACCCATGGTTCTTAAACAACCCGCGCTCGCGGGCCACAACCAAAGGCGCAGCATCCGTCAATGGGACGTACGCGATATCAAGTTTCGTCATGACGAGTCTCCGGATGCGCTAAGCGCCACCAACATTGCCGCAACATTGCGCGCCGCATCCGCAAGTGACACACGTTGGTTCATCGCGAGGCGCTGCAGCGTCTTGTGGGCATCGTTTTCATCCAAACCGTGGTGCTTCATTAACAGAGACTTGGCTTTGTCGATTTCTTTTCGATTGGCAAGCTCAGTTTTGGCATCCCGCAACTGCTCACTCATCGCGCTGAATTGCTGAAACCGTGCACTGGCAATGTCGAGGATCGACTTAACGTCGTCGGCTGCGATGTCATCCGTAACGTATGCGCTCACACCGGCGTCGATCGCCTTTTGGATCGACACCGCATCTTTTCGACCGTGATACATGACGATCGGACATGGCCGCCGTTGCATCAGCAGTCGTACGTCCTCGATGGTGTCCCGATCTGGAGATTCCATGTCGGCGAGAATCATATCCGGCGCAAGCATGTCCGCACGAGCCAGGATGTCCGCAGACGACCGTAAGACAGCGATCACCTGATAATCGCAGCTCTCCAAGGCCTCACGCAGAAACTCCGCGCGGCTCGCCAAATGATCTACCAGTACTACCCGTGCTATCGCCACTCGACCCGTCAGTTCCTGCGACACAAACTTGTAGGGATCGAAGCAAGAAACGTGCCTGACGAAACGGTCGACGCACTCCGCCCGCGAAAGCGGGAAAGCAACCGTGCGATTGGGTTACCGAAAATCGTCGAGCGACTCGATCAGCCCAATCTCAAGGGCCGTCTCAGGACCGATGACCA
>JBCAZH010000062.1:0-16369 GCA_038533155.1 Pseudomonadota bacterium
AAGTGTACATTCTGAACAAAGAAGAGGGTGGTCGTCATACGCCGTTCTTCAAGGGCTACCGTCCGCAGTTTTACTTCAGAACGACGGATGTGACCGGTGCGTGTGAGTTGCCTGAGGGCACCGAGATGGTGATGCCGGGCGATAACGTGCAGATGGTGGTTGAGCTGATTGCACCGATCGCGATGGAAGATGGTCTTCGGTTCGCGATCCGCGAAGGTGGCCGCACGGTAGGTGCGGGCGTCGTCGCTAAGATCATCGAATAACTGATAAGCATAGATGCTGCTCTGCCGCGAGGCAGGGCAGCGTTGATGCGCCAAAGAGGGAGGCTTCGAGCCTCCACGACTGAGATAGGAGGTCGGCCCGCAAAAAGCAACTTTTTCACGAATGGCTCGGCCTACGGCCTGCGCTTTATTTCGAGAAAAAGTCTTTTCGCAGCCCGCCCTTAGCAGTCAACCGCGGTGCCGGTGGTGAAACAGGCACGAGGCTCGAGGGCCGGAGCGCGAGTCGTCGTTCGACGGGATTGATCGACGAGAATGCGCAGCCGACCGGCGAGCCATGAGGAGAAAGGCGATCTCGTGATTCGGCCAAGGGTCGAAGATATGAGGACAAGGATGCTTTTCCAGTCTCACTGACGGACTCCGTGAGTGGATGAGAGATCAGCAGACAGCACCACCGGCGATAGGCGCCGCTGGTAGAAATGAGAATTTGAGAGTTGGCTATGGCTACTAACCAGAACATTCGTATCCGCTTGAAAGCATTCGATCATCGTCTGATCGACACTTCAGCTCGGGAAATCGTTGATACCGCGAAGCGCACGGGTGCGACCGTTAAAGGTCCTGTGCCGCTGCCGACCAAAATGGAGCGGTTCACGGTCCTGATCTCGCCGCACGTCAACAAAGACGCGCGTGATCAGTACGAGCTTCGTACACACAAACGGCTGATGGATATCGTTGATCCGACCGACAAAACGGTTGATGCGCTGATGAAGCTGGAACTTCCGGCTGGCGTAGACGTTCAGATCAAGCTGAATTAAGTGTTGAATTAGCTAGCCCGCTGGCTATAATAGCGGGCTCGCGCGAGCAAACGTTGGAGTCTCGGCCACAGATCGAGACGGATTTGCCGCGAACCAGGCGCCGCTGAGTACTGGCTCAGTGGCGCGTTGTTTGTCCGGGGAAAGAACTTCTCGGCGACCTGGGCCAGGAAAAGGCATTCGGTATTGGCGACTTGTTTTTGGCTGTCATGTTGACGGCAAGGGTCGCTGCACGCCGGATCGGCTGCACGCGAACCACCGGTTGAGGCCGGCAGGCGCGGCTTATGTGGCAGGCAGCGCTGACCAATTGTAGTCGGCGACTGAAGAAACGGTTTTTTACGCGGTGACCAATCGAAGTCATCGCAAATGGAAGAGAGACAATGACGATTTCTATCGTAGGCCGCAAATGCGGCATGACGCGCGTCTTCACGGAAGACGGCGCCTCGGTCCCGGTTACCGTGATCGAAGCCACGCCAAATCGCGTCACTCAAGTAAAAACGGTTGAAACTGATGGTTACCGGGCGATCCAGGTGGCCTCCGGTTCACGTAAAGCCTCCCACGTTTCCAAGCCAGAAGCCGGTCATTTCGCGAAAGCGCAAGTCGAAGCGGGCGACCGCGTCGTCGAGCATCGCTTGGTGGAAGGCGAAGGCGATGAGCTTTCAGTCGGCAGTGAAGTGACCGTCGAGATTTTCGAAGCGGGTCAGAAAGTCGACGTTATCGGCACCTCGATCGGTAAAGGCTTTGCTGGCACCGTGAAGCGCCACAACTTCCGGACCCAAGACGCGACGCACGGCAACTCGCTGGCACATAGAGCGCCTGGGTCTATCGGCCAGAACCAGACGCCGGGCCGTGTCTTCAAAGGCAAGAAAATGGCTGGCCACATGGGCAACGTTCGTCGCACCGTGCAAAACCTCGAGGTGGTTCGTGTCGACAACGACAAGCACCTCATCCTGATTAAAGGCGCAGTCCCCGGCCATGCTGGCGGCAGCGTCATCGTTCGTCCTGCCGTCAAAGCAAGGAAGGGAGCGTAAGCCATGGCATTGAAATTGGAACTGGCCGGCAAAGGCGGTGCGATCGAAGTGTCTGAACAGGCATTCGGCGCGGCTTTTAACGAGCCTTTGATTCACCAGGTAGTGACCGCGTTCTTGGCGGGTGCCCGCAGTGGCACGAAGCGCCAGAAGAACCGCTCGGAAGTGAGTGGTGGCGGTGCCAAGCCATGGCGCCAAAAAGGCACAGGCCGAGCTCGTGCTGGCACTATCCGCAGCCCTATCTGGGTTGGTGGCGGTCGTGCATTCGCGGCACGCCCACGTGACTATGGCCAAAAGGTAAACCGCAAGATGTATCGCGGTGCATTGCGCTCGCTGTTCTCGGAGCTGCTTCGACAGGAGCGTCTGGTTGTCGCTGAGACGATCGAAGTGTCTGCGCCGAAGACGCGTGAGTTGGCGGCGAAGCTGAAGGATCTGGCGTTGGACAACGTGTTGATCGTCACAGAGGGTTTCGATGAGAAGCTCTACCTCGCGGCACGCAATCTGAAAAACGTCGGCATCGTCGATGTCAGTTCGGTCGATCCGGTGACGTTGCTCCGATTCGAGAAGGTGTTGATCAGCGTTCCGGCGCTGAAGTTGGTAGAGGAGCGGTTGTCATGAGTCAGGCGGTTCGTGAAGAGCGGTTGATGACCATCCTGCTCGGCCCCCACATGTCGGAAAAGAGCTTGCGTATCAACGAGCGCGCCAATCAGGTCGTGTTCAAGGTGCGCACTGATGCGACGAAACTCGAGATCAAAGCGGCAGTAGAAAAACTGTTCGAAGTTGCTGTCGAGGGCGTCACCGTTCTGAATCAGAACGGCAAGGTCAAGCGTCGTGGCCGTGGGTTCGGTCGACGCTCATCTTTCAAGAAAGCCTACGTGAAACTTGCGGCAGGCAGCGAAATCGATTTCCTCGGCGCTGAGTAAGCGACGGTAAAGGCAAGGTAGACAGACATGTCATTGCAAAAACAGAAACCGACATCTCCGGGACGTCGCTTTAAAGTCAAGGTCATCACCCAGGGTCTGCATAAGGGTAAGCCTTACAGCAAGCTGGTTGCCAAGAAGACCAAGTCTGGCGGACGTAACAACAACGGCCGGATCACGGTTCGTCATCACGGCGGTGGTCACAAGCAACGCTACCGCATCATTGATTTCAAGCGCGACAAGTTCGGTGTTCCTGGAACGGTCGAGCGGATCGAATACGATCCGAACCGCAGCGCACACATCGCCTTGATTAAATATGCCGATGGCGAGCGTCGCTACATTTTGGCGCCCAAGAAGGTGGAAATTGGTTCGCCGATCATGTCGTCAGACGATGCGCCGATTAAACCTGGCAACTCGCTGCCGCTGCGCAATATCCCGGTCGGTACGCAAGTGCACTGCATTGAGATGAAGCCTGGTAAAGGTGCCCAGATGGTCCGCTCCGCGGGCGGTGTGGCACAGCTCGTTGCTCGTGAAGGTGCGTACGTGACGCTTCGACTGCGGTCGGGTGAGATGCGTAAGATCCATACTGAGTGCCGCGCAACGGTCGGTGAAGTCGGCCACGGCGAGCACAACCTTCGCAAGCTGGGTAAGGCGGGTGCTAAGCGTTGGCGCGGCGTTCGTCCGACGGTTCGCGGTGTCGCAATGAACCCGGTTGATCACCCACACGGTGGTGGTGAGGGTCGCACATCAGGTGGTCGTCATCCGGTGAGCCCATGGGGTACGCCGACGAAAGGCTACAAAACTCGTTCTAACAAGCGGACCGACAACATGATTGTTCGTCGGCGCAAGAGCCGCAAATAAGCGGGCTCGCCAACAGGATTAAAGAAGAGGAAGAGATAACGTGCCTCGTTCATTAAAAAAAGGTCCGTTCGTGGACAACCATCTGGCGAAAAAAGTCGCCACGGCAGTCGAAAGCAACGATCGTCGTCCGATCAAGACATGGTCGCGACGTTCGATGGTACTGCCGGACATGGTCGGCTTGACGATTGCGGTTCACAACGGGCGCCAACACGTACCGGTGTTGATCTCTGAGAATATGGTCGGTCACAAGCTGGGTGAGTTCGCGCTGACGCGTACTTATAAGGGCCATGCGGCCGACAAGAAGACGAAGCGCTGAGGATTGTTGAAATGCAGGTAGCAGCAAAATTGCGTTTTGCGCGCATCTCACCGCAAAAGTGCCGGCTAGTCGCCGACATGATTCGCGGCAAGTCTGTCGATGAGGCGTTGACGACTTTGTCGTTCATGCCGAAGAAAGGCGCGGCCATCGTTCGCAAGGTGCTGGAGTCAGCGATCGCGAATGCAGAACACAACCACGGTGCGGACATCGATGAGCTTCGGGTACAGACCATCATGGTCGACGAAGCGCCACGTTTTCGTCGCTACCGTGCTCGGGCAAAAGGTCGGGGCACTCGGATCATTAAACGCAACAGTCACATCACCATTCAGGTGGCTGATGGCGCTGCGGACTAGGTAGAGATTTATGGGTCAGAAAGTACACCCCAATGGTATTCGCCTCGGCATCACGACCGATTGGACGTCGAAGTGGTACGCCGATAGCAAGTCGTTTCCGGAGTATGTTCGGCAAGATCACGAAGTCCGTACGTTCCTACGTAAGCGACTGAAGGACGCCTCTGTCTCGCGGATTCAGATCGAGCGTCCGGCGAAGAAAATCAATATCGCTTTGAACACGGCGCGTCCGGGCATCGTGATCGGTAAGAAAGGCGAAGACATTGAGCGGCTGCGTCGCGAAGTCTCTTCGATGGTAGGCATGCCGCTCGCGGACGTGCGTATCAATATCAACGAAGTGCGCAAGCCAGAGCTTGATGCCACGCTGGTCGCCGAAGGGATCGCCCAGCAACTCGAACGCCGGGTGATGTTCCGACGCGCGATGAAGCGCGCGGTGCAAAACACCATGCGAGTGGGCGCACAGGGCATCAAAGTAAAAGTGGGTGGTCGTTTGAATGGTGCGGAGATCGCCCGTTCCGAATGGTACCGCGAAGGTCGTGTGCCTCTGCATACGCTGCGCGCTGAGATTGACTATGGCACCGCCGAGGCGGCGACGACCTACGGCATCATCGGCGTCAAAGTGTGGATTTTCAAAGGCGAGGTTTACGACACGCCTGAGCAGGCGGCAGGTGAGCCGGCTGAAGCGGCGACGCGCTAGGAGTAAGCAGCATGTTGCAGCCAAAAAGAACCAAATTCCGTAAGCAGATGAAAGGCCGTAACCGCGGTCTGGCGCAACGCGGTAGCACCGTGTCGTTCGGCGAGTACGCGCTGAAAGCGACCGGCCGTGGTCGATTGACGGCTCGCCAGATTGAGGCGGCGCGTCGTGCGATGACCCGTTACATCAAGCGTGGCGGAAAAATTTGGATCCGCGTATTTCCGGATAAGCCGATCAGTAAGAAGCCTTTGGAAGTACGTCAGGGTAAAGGTAAGGGTAACGTCGAGTACTGGGTTGCTCAGATCCAGCCGGGTCGCATCCTGTACGAAATGGAAGGCGTGAGCGAAGAGGTGGCGCGCGAGGCGTTCCGTCTGGCCGCTGCGAAGATTCCGATGGCAACGACGTTTGTCACACGGCAGGTGATGTGATGAAAGCAGCAGACCTTCGAGAAATGAACACTGCAGGTCTTCAGGACGAGCTCCTGAAGCTGCGTCGCGAGCAGTTCAACCTGCGGATGCAACGTGCGACCGGTCAGGAGATTCAGCAAAACGATCTTCGCCAAGTCCGTCGAGACATTGCACGGATCAAAACAGTCATGGCGGAAGCTGCGCGTACTAGCGACGCTGGTTGAGGTAGATAGGAAATGAGCGAAGCGAACGCAACAGTAGAGCGCCGAGTAATCGGCAAGGTGGTTTCGGACAAGATGGATAAAACCGTCTCTGTTGCCATCGAGCGATTGGTCCGCCACAGCGTGTACGGCAAATACATTCGCCGTACGACCAAGCTGAAGGCGCATGATGAGAACAACGAGTGCCGCAGTGGCGACACGGTTGCCATCAGCGAGTGCCGCCCGATTTCAAAAGGCAAATCGTGGCGGGTAGTAGAAGTAGTCGAGCGCGCGACACAGCGCTAAGGCGGGATTGAACGATGATTCAGATGCAGACAGTGCTGGATGCAGCCGACAACAGTGGTGCTCGCCGCGTCATGTGCATCAAGGTGCTCGGCGGATCCAAGCGTCGCTACGCCGGCGTGGGTGACGTCATCAAGGTGAGCGTCAAAGACGCGATTCCGCGCGGCAAGGTCAAGAAAGGCGAGGTGTACAACGCGGTTGTGGTTCGCACGCGCAAGGGTGTACGCCGCAAAGACGGTTCATTGATTCGGTTCGATGGCAACGCCGCGGTTCTTTTGAACAGCAAGCTGGAGCCGATCGGTACCCGCATCTTTGGCCCGGTAACCCGTGAGCTTCGTGGCAATCAGTTCATGAAGATTGTTTCGCTGGCGCCGGAAGTGCTCTGAGCACGCAAGGTAGAGATAGTCATGCAAAAGATTCGTAAAGGCGATGAGGTGGTAGTAATCACCGGCAAGGACAAAGGTCGCACAGGCACCGTACTCGAAGTGCTTACTGATGAAGACCGTCTGCTGGTTGAGGGTATCAACATCGCACGCAAACACATTAAGCCAAACCCGAATGTTGGCGAGCCAGGCGGCATCAAAGACAAGGTGATGCCGATTCATCGCTCCAACGTTCAGGTTTTTAACCCGAAAACGAAAAAAGGCGACCGGGTCGGTATTGAGATTGGAAAAGACGGTAAGAAAAGCCGTGTTTTCCGTTCAACGAAAGAGGCGGTAGACGTTTAAGCCGGCAGGCAACGTCACTGAAAATCTATGGCTAGATTGCAAGAACATTATCGCGACAACGTCGTTCCGGCGCTCAAAGAAAAATTGGGCCTAGAGAACGTCATGGAAGTCCCTCGTATCACCAAGATCACCTTGAACATGGGTGTCGGCGAGGCTGTGGCGGACAAGAAAGTGATGGAGCACGCCGTGCGTGACATGACCGCCATCGCTGGGCAGAAGCCGGTTGTGCGCAACGCGCGCAAGTCAGTCGCTGGATTTAAGATCCGCGAAGGCTATCCGATCGGTTGCAAAGTGACGTTGCGTCGCGAGCGCATGTACGAGTTCCTGGATCGACTGATTTCGATCGCGATCCCGCGGATCCGTGACTTCCGCGGGCTGTCGTCGAAGGCGTTCGACAAGCAGGGCAATTACTCGATGGGCGTCCAGGAGCAGATCATTTTCCCAGAGGTTGATTACGACCAAGTGGATACGGTCCGCGGTATGGACATCACGATCACCACCACGGCACGCAATGCGGATGAAGGCCGCGCGTTGCTAGAAGCATTCAGTTTCCCATTCAAGCGCTGAGCGCGGGAAAGGAACAGGTAAACACCTATGGCAAAGAAATCGATGGTCGCGCGCGAAGTTAAGCGTGCCAAGCTCGTCGCGAAATATGCGGCGAAGCGTGCTGCACTGAAAGCTGTGATCAAAAACCCTAACTCGAGCGTCGAAGAAGTTGATGCGGCAGTGGCGAAGTTGAACGCCATGCCACGTGATGCGTCGCAGACCCGCATGCGCAATCGCTGCGCGATCACAGGTCGTCCGCACGGTTTCTATCGTAAGTTCGGCTTGGCGCGGAACAAGCTTCGGGAATCCACCATGAAGGGCGAGATTCCTGGATTGTCCAAGGCGAGTTGGTAGAGGAGTAGCACTATGAGCATGAGCGATCCTATTGCCGATATGTTGACTCGCATCCGCAACGCGCAGAAAGCGCGTAAGCCGGTTGTGACCATGCCTTCTTCGAATGCGAAGGTTGCGATTGCCCGCGTCTTGAAAGACGAGGGGTATATCGATGATCTGGACGTCACGAAGGACGGCGCTAAGTCAGAGTTGACGGTGACCCTCCGCTATCACGAAGGGGCGCCGGTTATCGAAAAGATCAAACGCGTGAGCAAACCTGGCCTACGGATCTACCGTCAAACCGGTGATCTGCCGAAAGTCTTGGGCGGCTTGGGTGTTGCAATCGTTTCTACATCAGCGGGTGTCATGAGTGATCGTGAAGCACGCGCAAAAGGTATCGGGGGCGAGGTTATTTGCCTCGTTTCGTAACTAAACGGACGAAAGACTATGTCTCGCATCGCGAAACAACCGATTACATTGCCGAAGGGTGTTGAGCTCCAACGCAGTGGTCAGAACATCTCGCTGAAAGGCAGCAAGGGCAATTTGTCTTTGGCTTTGAACAGCGAAGTGGACATCGAAGAGGACAACGGCACTCTGACGGTTAAGGCACGCACCGGGTCCCGGTTTGCACGTGCGATGGCCGGAACGACGCGCGCTATTTTGTCCAACATGGCTCACGGTGTGAGCGAGGGTTGGGAAAAGAAATTGACGCTGGTTGGTGTTGGTTACCGCGCCCAGGCTCAAGGTAGCAACCTGAACCTGACATTGGGCTTTTCGCATCCTGTCGTTCATGCAATGCCAGAGGGCGTCACGGTCGAAACCCCGAGCCAAACGGAAATCGTATTGAAGGGCGCAGACAAGCAGGTGGTCGGACAAGTCGCCGCCGAGATCCGCGCTTACCGTCCGCCGGAGCCTTACAAAGGCAAAGGTGTTCGTTACAGCGACGAGAACGTTGTGCGTAAAGAGGCGAAGAAAAAGTAAGCCGGCGTCCGGGCGTTGAACCGGATCGTGGCTGGAGTAGCACACATGAAACTGAGCAAAAAAGACAATCGCTTGCGTCGCGCACGCCGCACTCGCGCCAAGATTCGCGAACTCGGCACCTTGCGCCTCAGCGTCTACCGGACGCCGCGTCACATTTACGCACAGATCCTGGCTGCGGACGGCGCGTCAGTGCTGGCGGCCGCATCGACGGTACAGAAGGACTTGCGCGGCGATCTGAAGTCGACGGGCAACATCGAGGCCGCACAAGCGGTTGGAAAACTCATCGCGGAGCAGGCGAAAGCGGCTGGCATCGAAAAAGTTGCATTCGACCGCTCCGGCTATCGTTATCACGGGCGCGTCAAGGCTTTGGCTGATGCGGCGCGTGAAGCGGGATTGAATTTCTAGGATAAGAACTGGCATGGCAAAGAACGACAAGCAAAACGCGGGCGACGATCTGGTTGAAAAACTGGTAGCTGTGAATCGTGTGGCTAAAGTGGTCAAGGGCGGCCGTCAGTTTGGCTTTACTGCCCTGACTGTTGTCGGCGACGGCAACGGCAGCGTCGGCTTCGGTTACGGCAAAGCACGCGAAGTTCCGATTGCAATTCAAAAAGCGATGCAGGCCGCTCGCAAGAATCTTGCGAAAGTGCATCTTCGTGACGACACGCTGCAGTACGAAATTAAGGGCCGCCACGGTGCTACCCGTGTGTACATGCAACCGGCCTCTGAAGGTACCGGTGTCATCGCAGGTGGCGCTATGCGTGCCGTATTCGAATGCGCGGGCGTTCGAAACGTTCTGGCCAAATCGTATGGTTCGCGCAACCCGATCAACGTTGTGCGGGCGACGATCAACGGCCTTCGAAACATCCATTCACCAGCGGCAGTTGCAGCGAAACGCGGCAAGAGTGTCGAAGAGATCCTGGGTTAAGGCAATGGCAGCGAAAAAGAAGCTGAAAGTCACGCTTGTTAAGAGCAAGTTCGGACGACTGAAAAACCACAAGGCCAGCATCGCCGGTCTTGGACTGCGCCGTATCAACCACACGGTTGAAGTGGAAGATACGCCGGAAAATCGCGGCATGATCAACCAGGTTTCGTACCTGTTGAAAGTCGAGGAAGCGTAATGCGTTTAAATACATTGAAACCTGCAAAGGGCAGCAAACCGGTTGGAAAACGACTGGGTCGCGGTATCTCGGCAGGTCAAGGTAAGACCAGTGGACGTGGTGTCAAAGGGCAGCACGCGCGCTCTGGTGGCTACCATAAAGTCGGCTTTGAAGGCGGTCAGATGCCTTTGCAGCGCCGGTTGCCGAAGGTCGGGTTTAACTCCCGTAAGGCGCGGCTGTCAGCAGAATTGCGTTTGCATGAGCTGGGTCTGGTTGATGGCGACGTCGTTGATCTGTTGACCCTCAAGCGTGCTCGCCTCGTGCCGGCCCAGACGCTGAAAGTCAAAGTCATCGATTCTGGCAAGATCGAGAAAGCGGTAACCGTCAAAGGCATCGCTGTAACGCCAGGCGCGCGCAAAGCGATCGAAGCAGCCGGCGGCACGATCGAAGACTGAGCACCGATCCACTGAACTAACGGATAGACTCAAACGTGGCAAAGAACAGAAACAATGCGGAGATAGCAGCAGGACTTGCTCAGTCGGGCAAGCTCAACGAACTGCGTCAGCGATTGATGTTCCTGATTGGTGCACTGATCGTGTACCGGATCGGTACGTTTGTGCCTGTTCCTGGCATTGACCCGATCCAACTGACTGCATTCTTCGAGCAGCAATCCGGCAACATTCTGGCGATGTTCAATATGTTCTCGGGCGGCGCGCTGCAACGGTTCGGGATCTTTGCGCTCGGCGTCATGCCTTACATCTCTGCGTCGATTGTGATGCAGATGGCGGCCGTGGTTGTGCCCAGTCTCGCAAAGCTCAAGAAAGAGGGTGAGTCCGGTCGGCGGAAAATCACAGACTACACCCGACGCGGCACACTGCTGCTCGCGGTTGTGCAGTCTTTCGGCGCCGCCTACGCGATTCAGAATCAGCCAAATCTGGTTGTGAATCCCGGTATCAGCTTCATGGTCTTGTGCATCATTTCGCTGGTCACCGGCACGATGTTCCTGATGTGGTTGGGTGAGCAAATCACCGAGCGCGGTGTGGGCAACGGGATTTCGATCATTATTTTGGCGGGCATTATCGCGGGCATGCCAGGCGCGATCGCCGGTACGGCCGAGTTGGTCAACAACGGCACGATGTCCCCAGCGTTGGCGCTGATCATTTTGATCGCGTTTATTGCGATGACCGTGTTTGTTGTCTACATGGAAAGCGCGCAGCGGCGAATCACCGTCCACTATGCGCGACGCCAGCAAGGTCGCCGCATGATGCAGGCGCAATCGACGCATTTGCCGTTCAAAGTGAACATGTCGGGCGTGATTCCACCGATTTTCGCGTCAAGTTTGCTGCTTTTTCCGGTCACGCTGGTACAATTCGGCGGCGCGGACCCGAACCCAGGCGACTTCGCTCAGTGGTTGCAGCGGATTGGCGCCGCGTTATCTCCCGGCCAACCCATTTACATCGTGTTGTACGGTGCGTTGGTTGCAGGGTTCTGTTTCTTCTACACCGCGCTGATGTACGACTCGCGTGAAGTAGCTGACAACCTGAAACGTTCGGGTGCCTTTATTCAGGGTATTCGTCCCGGCCAGCAAACCGGCGAGTACATCGACCGGGTACTAACGCGTCTAACATTCTGGGGCGCGCTGTACATCACTGGCGTGTGTCTCGTACCCGAGTTGGTGCGCATGTTCTTCCCGAGCGTGCCGTTCAACTTCGGGGGAACGTCGTTGCTGATCCTTGTGGTCGTGACGATGGATTTCATGCAACAGCTGAAGGCGCACACGATGTCGCAGCAGTACGAAGGCATGATGAAGAAGGCCAACATTAGGAATTACAGCCGTACGTAATACGGCGCGCATCGCGTAAGCGGTGCTTTGGAGCAGAGAGATGAAAGTACGAGCATCGGTTAAAAAGATTTGCCGCAACTGCAAAGTCATTCGCAGGAACGGCGTATTGCGAGTGATTTGCACCGACGCTCGCCATAAGCAGCGTCAGGGCTAGTCCTGGCAGCACTCGCAGTTTAAGAGGAAGACATTGTGGCCCGTATTGCAGGCATAAACATTCCGGTCAACAAGCATGTGGTTATTGCGTTGACCAGCATCTACGGCATCGGTCCGACGCGCGCGAAAGCCATTTGCGCGGCGGCAAGCGTTGACGAACACGTACCCGTGAAAGATCTGGCTGAGCCGGAAGTCGCGAAGCTGCGTGACGAAGTCGCGAAGTTCACTGTGGAAGGTGACTTGCGCCGTGAGACCGCAATGAACATCAAACGCTTGATGGATCTCGGTTGCTACCGCGGCATTCGTCATAGACGTGGCTTGCCACTGCGTGGCCAGCGCACACGTACCAACGCGCGGACCCGAAAAGGGCCTCGTCGTCCAGTGCGTCGATAATCAGGAACGAAACAGATGGCACAGTCAAAACCTTCTAAAAAGAAGATCAAACGCCAGGTGCAGGATGGCATTGCGCATATCCACGCCTCGTTCAACAACACGATCATCACGATCACAGACCGTCAGGGCAATGCGCTGTCTTGGGCGACGGCCGGGGGTTGCGGATTCCGCGGCTCGCGTAAGTCGACGCCTTTCGCGGCCCAGGTCGCTGCCGATAAGGCAGGGCGCGCTGCGCAGGAGTATGGCCTGAAGAACCTTGACGTTCGTGTTTGGGGCCCAGGTCCAGGACGTGAGTCCGCGGTACGTGCACTCAACGGCTGTGGCTACAAAATTCAACACATCAATGATGTGACACCGATCCCGCACAACGGCTGTCGTCCGCCTAAGCGGCGCCGGGTCTAACGGGAATTACGGGCAGGAACCTAAGATGGCAAGATATATCGGTCCGAAATGCAAACTCTCACGGCGTGAGGGTACCGACCTATTTTTGAAGAGTGGCGTTCGTCCGCTGGAATCCAAGTGCAAGCTCGAAGTACCGCCGGGCGGTGCCCCAGCGCGTCGACCACGGATCTCTGATTACGGCTTGCAGCTGCGTGAGAAGCAGAAGCTCCGCCGGATGTACGGCGTCCTCGAGCGTCAATTCCGCAACTACTACAAGAAAGCGGCGCAGCGTAAGGGGTCGACGGGTGAGAACCTGTTGCAACTGCTCGAGGGACGCCTGGATAACACGGTCTACCGCATGGGCTTCGCGTCAACTCGTGCGGAAGCGCGCCAGTTGGTGAGCCACAAAGGTATCGAAGTGAATGGTAGCGTCGTGAATATTCCGTCCTACCAAGTCGATGGTGGTGATGTGGTTTCTGTCCGCGAGAAAGCGAAGAAACAACTGCGCATCAAATCGTCCCTGGAAATCGCTGGTCAAATCGGCTTCCCAGAGTGGGTCGAAGTGGACGCGGACAAGATGGTCGGCACGCTTAAGGCGCTTCCGGAGCGGGAAGATATCCTGCCGGACATCAACGAAAACCTCGTGGTGGAGCTGTACTCGAAGTAACCCGTTACTTCTTTTCCAGCCGAACTCCCGAAGATATAAGACAGAGAGGTCAAGGTTCTCATGCAAGAATCTACCAACGAATTCCTGAAGCCCCGAGTCGTCAAGGTCAACCCGATCGACGATACCCAAGCGCGGGTCACGATCGAGCCGTTCGAGCGTGGTTTTGGTCATACGCTCGGCAACGCTTTGCGTCGTATCCTGTTGTCCTCGATGCCGGGAGCGGCAATCGTTGAGGCCGAGATCGACGGGGTGCTGCATGAGTACACCAGTGTCGAGGGCGTCCAGGAGGACGTGGTCGACATCCTGTTGAACCTGAAACAGGTCGCTCTGACCATGCATGGTCGCGACAGTGCCGAGCTGACGATTGTGAAGCAGGGGCCTGGGCCGGTTACTGCAGGCGATATTCAGACGGATCACGACGTCGAAGTAGCGAATCCGGATCATGTGATTGCAACGCTGACGAAAGAAGGCGAGCTCCGTATGGTTCTGCGTGTCGAACGCGGCCGCGGCTACCGTCCTGCGGCGAAGCGTTCGACTTTCGAAGAGCAAACAGGCCCGATCGGCCGTTTGCAACTAGACGCTTCGTTCAGCCCGATCCGCCGTGTGACCTACAGCGTGGATGCCGCGCGGGTTGAACAGCGTACCGATTTGGACAAGCTGCTGATCGATATCGAAACGAACGGCACTATCGATCCGGAAGAGGCCATTCGTCGCGCTGGAAGCATCCTCAAGGATCAGCTCAGTGTCTTTGTTGATCTGCAAGGACAGGAAGACAACACGGCGGCGTCCGCGGAAGCGCAGGTTGATCCCATTCTGCTGCGTCCGGTGGATGAGCTCGAGCTCACCGTTCGTTCGGCGAACTGCTTGAAGGCGGAGAGCATCAACTACATCGGTGATCTGGTGCAGCGCACGGAAGTCGAACTGCTTCGCACACCGAATCTCGGAAAAAAATCTTTGACGGAAATCAAGGAAGTGCTGGAAAGCCACGGTTTGGGCCTCGGATTGCAGGTCGATAACTGGCCACCCGCCAGCTTGCGCAGTGATCGTTCGCTGCTCGGCTCTTGATTCTTGTCTTAAACAGGAAATAGCGTCATGCGACACAAGAAATCTGGGCGAAAACTCAATCGCAACAGCGCTCACCGCAAAGCGATGTACCGCAACATGGCGGCATCTTTGATCAAGCACGAAACGATCAAGACCACATTGCCGAAAGCGAAAGAGCTGCGTCGAGTGATTGAGCCGTTGATCACCACCGCGAAAGAAGACAGCGTGGCACACCGCCGTCTCGCGTTTGATCGCCTGCGCGATAAAGAAGCGGTAGGTAAACTTTTTGTCGAACTCGGACCTCGTTTCAAAGAGCGCCCGGGTGGCTACCTGAGAATCTTGAAAATGGGATTCCGGGCGGGCGATGCAGCGCCGATGGCGATGGTGCAGCTCCTTGATCAACCGGAACCGCAGGCGGAGTCTTTGGACAGCTAAGACGTTCCTCGGCCTGCGCTAAAAAACCAGCCTACTAGGCTGGTTTTTTTTTGGAGAGCTCAGGGTGAGAGCGTAAAGAAGAACGTCGCACCTTGGTCGGGTGCAGATTCCACCCAAATGTCGCCACCGTGGCGTTCGACGATGCGTTTCACGAACGTTAGGCCGGCACCGGTGCCACCGCCGTATTCACTCTTGCCGTGAAGGCGCCGAAATATCTTGAAGATATTCTCATGGTAGATCTCGGCGATCCCGATGCCATTGTCCCGCACGAAAAATACGGGCGGACGTCGTGTGCCCTCTTGGTCTTGTTCCAAGACGCCAACGGTAACTTCGGGCCGGTCGCTTGTGTTGTATTTCAATGCGTTCAGGATCAGGTTGCGATACAGCTCCCGTACCGACACGGGTTCGCAGGCAACTTCCGGAAGCGACTCAACCTTGATCCGGGCATTACCATGATCTGGCAGCAACGCTATGGCGCTCTCGACCACGCTATTGAGATCGATGGGCACAGCGTAACGTTCACCTTCGGCTACACGCGCAAGTTTCAACAGATCGACGATAAGTTCTTCCATGCGTTCCGTGAGGGTCTGCATGCGGTCCAGACGTTCTACAACATCTGGGTGCAATGAGTCCGAATGATCTTCCTTGATCATATCGAGATGCGAGTACATGCCTCTCAGTGGTGCCTTCAGATCGTGTGACGCAATATGAGCGAACTCTTGAAGCTGCTCGTTCTGTTGCATCAGCCTGAGCTGGGCGCGCTTGCGAGAGGTAATGTCTTCGATGGAGCCTGCCATGCGGGTAGCCTGGTCATCGCCATTCCAAAGCGCTTGGCCTCGAGCGTGAATCCACTTGTAGGTCCCATCTGGTCGACGCAATCGATACTCGGTGTTGAACGGCGTCTTCGACTCAAGATGCGCGTTGAATTCCTCGAGTGTGACGTCGCGATCCGCGTCGTGAATGAGCGCGATAAACTCGTCGAAGCTCGGGCCGTCCGGACCAAACTCGTGCTCGATGACGTCAATCGCCCGCGGCGCCCAGAATACTCGCTCATCGCCGACGTGATAGTCCCATATACCCACCGTCGCACCCTCTGCGGCCAAGGCGTAACGTTGTTCGCTTTGCTTCAGAGCATCCTGTCCCTCAACTATCTCAGTGATGTCGCGTGCCAGTCCGAGGATGTGGGGCGTGCCGTCTTGATTCTCGAAACGGATTTTTCTCGTAAACAGGGTGCGCCGTTTCCCATCAGGAAAATCTAGGGTTTCCACCACGGCTGACTCGCCCGTTTCCAGCGCGAGTCGGTCGTTCTCCAGGAACGCCGCGGCCTGTTCTGGATCGTCGAATTCTTCCGCCGTGGTGTAGCCGATGATCTTGTCGTGGATAGTTTTTGGATAGAGATCGAACAGCGCTGGGTTCCCGTAGAGTATTCTGAATTGCTCATCCTTGATAAAGAAGGCGTCAGGAATACTCTCGAACACTAGATTCGCGAAACTTTCCTCACTGAAGAGTTTTGCAACTTGCTGACTTAACGAGGAAATTTTGCGGACTTCTGGCTTCGAGGACATGACTTGCTTCGAGCTACCACCTGATTCGAAGTTAGCGTCTATTGCCTATATTTCTTTAGTGAGCCGCTGCTCTGGCACTCGGTTCACTGAACCT
>JBCAZH010000063.1:0-16319 GCA_038533155.1 Pseudomonadota bacterium
GCCCTACTGTCAGAGCAAAGCAAATGCGGCAGTGGTGCGCCTACATCCCATTCGACAGGAAAATCGGAGGGTATGGCGTGGGGTTCACGTTTCCGTGAGGCAAGCTCGCGCTCCAGCCTCAACACTTCACGCTTGGCCTCGCGATACTCCTCGATCTCGCCACCCTTGTGCTTTGGAGCGAGAGCAGCGATCGCCTTGTTAAGGCGCTTATTCGCCTCAGCAAGCTTAGACTCGAGACCAGTCTTTCGGAACATCGAAGAAGTATATGGCTTGGCGCTGTTGATTGCCCGCGCACGGATTGGCGTCGCTAGCGCTCGCCGGTCTCCGCGTGCTGCGCACGCTCCGGCTCGAACCGTAAGCGCGGCTCCATCCGCACAGGCAAAAAAATATCCTTTTGAGTTTCCCAGTATCAGCGAGGGAACCTCAAAAGGATATTTTGGTGCCCGCACACGGATTCGAACCGCGGACCTACTGATTACAAATCAGTTGCTCTGCCAACTGAGCTATGCGGGCTCCAAGGGGGACGAAGTCTAAAGGGCTAGTGGCTCGCCCGCAATGTCAGGGCACACAAGTCGTCGTGTCGCTGAGGGTCACCAGCGACTCACCGTAGGCGCTCAGGACCTGCGCTTCGGCGTCGGCTGACTCCAACTGCACGTCCAGCCAGTACTGCGGAACATCCCGGTATCGGGGCTCCACCGCGACCTCAAAGCCCAGCGCTTCCGCCCGCTCCCGGACCGTGTTCTCACCGTTTTCGGTCGAAAACACGCCCAGAGAAATCACGTAACCGCCGGTATCTTCATCGCGAATTCGGTAGGCCTCTTCCATGCCGCCCGACTGCAGGCGACGCAGCAGCGTGTCGGACTGCGCGCGGTTGCGCACGTTGTCGATGTACACCCAGCGGCCGCTGAACACTTGCCCGTTCTTCGAACGCGAACTCGGGTCGAGCCCCTGCCCGCTCAGCACATCGCTCTCGTCGCGCGCCTCAGCATCGGTTTCAAAAGGACCGATGGTCGCGCAGCGCGCGGCGTAGGCCGGAACTCCGGGCAATGCACCGGACTCATCGGTTGTCTCATCCAATTCAGGATTCTCGACCGCCGCGGCAACGGTCTCTGGTTCTGTGGTGTCCGCCTCCGCCTCTGGTGCAGTCGACTCAACGGGCGCGGGCGCCTCCCAAGCGACGCGCTCGATGCCGGGCTCCGCATCCTTGCGAACAAAATACTGCCAACCCGCAAACATCAGGTTGGCCGCGAGCAACAACAGAAACAGATTTCTCATGTCACAAGCTCCGCATGGATCGCTAGCCCCTTCAACACCAGGTGCGGGTCGAACTGCTCCGGCGCACCGAGCGCCGCCGCCAGCATCTCCCCATCTCCGCCAGTGAACCAACAATGGCCGAGATCGACTGCAACGCCGGTCACAGTCTCGAGTTCTCGTAATGCTCTCACAACCGTGCCTTCAAGTGCGGCCAATGCACCATTGCGCACCGCGTCGCTGGTCGTGTCGCCAAACGCCGTGCTCGGCGCCTGCGGATCGTCGACGACGATATCGGCGGTGCCGGACATCAGTGTCGATTGCATCAAGCGGAATCCTGGGACGATGTAGCCGCCCAGGTGCTGGCTGCCACCGACCACGCTATCGACCGTCATCGCGGTACCCGCGTCAACGACCATGGCCGGTTGCGGTTCGCAGCGGCTGACCGCAATCGCCGCCACCCAACGATCGACGCCGAGGCGTGTCGGATCGTCATACGCGCAGTGCACGCCAACGTGCTCCGCAGTTGTCTTTACGAACTCACTATCGGCTAGGCCAATCGACTCCAGCGCCGTGCGGACACGCTCAGCGACATCGGCTCCAGCCACGTTGCAGGCGATGACGCGATCGGCGTCTTTAGCAAAATACCAAGACGGTTCCGACGCGAGCTCCTCGTGCGACAGCGCACCGCTATCGGTGATCGCACCGTCGCGCCACAAGCCCCACTTGCAGCGGGAGTTGCCGATATCCAGAAGCAGCGCGGTCAAGCGACCACCTTCAACGGCACCGGTTCGCCGGACGAGATGTAGTGCACCGAGCCCGTTGCATCATCGACTAGCGACAACCGGCCGGTGTCATCCACCGGACCACACCGACCGGCGTACCCGTCCACCTCGATCGATTGATCGCAGAGCCAATGCATGGCATTGAACGCCGTCATCGTGTCAGCCATGGACGTCTGCTCGAACGCGGTCATGCACGTCAGCGCCGCTGCCAACACGCCCGACGCCAGCGCGGGCAAATCGACGTTGGGGCTCAATGTCGACACATCCGTTACGCCGCGCGCCCATCCCGCTGCCGATGGTGGCAATTCAAAACCGTCGGGTAACCGGTGGTTGATACCCATTCCGGCGACGACCAGAAAGCTGCCATCCTTCAGCGTGTTGGACTCGACCAGAATGCCGCCGAGCTTGCAGTCGTCGCCGACGAGATCGTTCGGCCATTTCAGAGACACGTCCGGGACGCCCAACGTTCGGAGCGCATCGACGATGACAACACCGAGTGACAAGGTCAGCGCTGACGCCGACTCGGGCATCGCCGCGAATCGATACGCCACCGACAAACACAACCCAGAGCCCGACGGCGCATGCCAGGTGCGGCCCTGTCGGCCGCGACCTTCCGTCTGGTGCAGCGTCAACGCGGCATGTGCCTCACCAATCGCTGGGGGTAACTGACCCATCAACCAGGTGTTTGTCGACGGCAACGTTTCAAACACGCTGACGGTCGCAAGCGCAGCCTCGCGCGCCGCGACGTCATCCAGTGCGCTTTGCATCGACGCCAACAGGCTCACCGGCGCAGCACCATCAATCGCGTGTTGCGCGACTCTGTGCCGTCGAGCATACGGCGGATGTTCGCCTGGTGCGTCGCGATCATAGTCACCCCCATGACCGCCGCAAAAATCAGGAACGGCATGTTGTCGGAACCATAACGAAGCCACACGAGCACGGTCGCCGCGTTCGCCGTGATCATCGTCGACAAGCCGACAAAACCGAAACCCATAATGATCAACGCGAACAACACCAGCAGCGGCGGAAACAGAATTGGATCAAACACCAGCAGCGTGCCGACCAGCGTCGCCGCGCCCTTGCCACCACGGAAGCCGAAAAACAGCGGGAAGCAATGGCCGAACACAGCCGCGGCGCCACAGGCATACGGTAACCACACAGGCGTCGCGACGCCAGAACCGAAATCGAGCCCGGGCACCCAGCCCGCGGCGAATGCGCCTTTGCCGATATCGATCACGATCACGCCAAGCGCGAACCATTTGCCCTGGGTTCGAAGCGCATTCGTGCCGCCCGCGTTGCCGCTGCCCATCGAGCGGATGTCGACGCGCCGCAGCTTGCCGATCAGCAAGCTACCCATGACGCTGCCGAGCGCGTACGCAATAAAGAGTTTGAGGGCGATATCGGTCATGATCTTATTATCCCACAGGCGTGCTCATTCCGTTTGGCGCGACCCGAGCCAAATGCCGAACAACACCAGCGATGCGCCGAACAACTCGCGCGCGACGATCGGGCGATCGAACAGCAAGATGTCCCAGACAAAACTCAGCATCGGCTGCAACAACAGCGACAAACCGATCAACGCGGCGGGTACATGCGCAAGGCTACTCGCGATGAACAGCCAACCAAACACATGGGCAAGCACCGCGTACGCGACCAGCCACAGCCCGTCGGACAGCGTCGGGATGGCGAGCGATTCGCCCTCTGCACCGGCAACCGCACCGAGCATCAAGGCCGAGGCGATCGACACCAGCGCCAGTTCGCGCGTGGGTAGACCGTCAGCGGACGTGGTTCGCGTCAGCGATTGCGCTTGGCGGAACAACAGCATGTACGCGGCGTAGCTGACCGCGGTGAGCAAGCCAAATACGATGCCGGCTTTGTAGTCCGCCGTCAGCGCCGACCAATCGATTCCGACGATCAGCGCGAGGCCGACGAATGCGAGCGGAATCGCGATCAACTGCACGGCGCGGGGCTTTTGGCCGAACAACACGATCCCGGCGAGCGTCATGAAGAACACCTGGAAATTGCCGAGCAGCGTCGACAAACCCGGGCCGACGTAGATGATGCTTCTGTGCCAGAACCACAAGTCCGCAGCAAACATAAACGCCGCGGCGATCAGAATCATTGACACTGACAGGCGAGGCAACTTGAACCCGCCGCGCACCAGCAACCACAGCACGAGCGCGATGCTCCCGAATGCGACGCGATAGAACGCGCTGGTCGTCGCGGGCACGGAAACCAGCGCCACGTAGACCGGCGAGAAGCTGATCAACGCCGCACCGAGCAACAAGCGGAATCGTGGGTTCTTCAGCATGCGCAAAACGTCCGACGGGAATGAAAGCGGCGCCTAGTGTAGTAGAAACTCGCTGCAGAACCTGTACGAAAAACTTGTATTTAGACATTTGTCTAATTATCTTATTGGCTATGAGCACACAATCTTTATTTAAAGCCCTGGCCGACCCGACGCGTCGTGAGATTTTGAGCCAGCTTCGCGCCGGCTCATTGACTGCCGGCGAGCTCGCAGAGGTTTTCACGATCACCAAGGCCTCGTTGTCGCATCACTTCAATTTACTGAAACAAGCCGACCTCGTGCGCACCGAGCGCCGCGGCCAGCACATCGTCTATTCGCTGAACACGACCGTGTTACAAGACGCCGCGAGCCTACTGCTCGATCTCGTGCAAACCGAACCAGAACCCAAGGAGCTGACCGATGACGTCTAAGACCGCTGATCGCATTTGTGGCGTGTTGGTTTTGTTGATCGCGGTCGCTGGGATCGCTGCCTACCCGACGTTACCCGACCAAGTGCCGTTCCATTGGAATGCGGCGGGCGAGGTCGACGGCTTCAGCAGCCGACTCACGGCCGTGTTGTTTGGACCGGCGCTTGCGGTTTTTACGTGGCTGCTCATCCGAATCATTCCGAGCATTTCGCCGCGCGGCTACCGAACCGATGGTTTTCAAGACGTACTCGCCATCCTGCAGGTGGCGATGGTTGCGTTTATGGTCGGTCTCGGCACACTGATACTGCTGTCCGCAAAAGGCGTCGAGATTTCGATGGAACGCTGGATGCCGATCGCCGTCGGTTTATTGTTCGCGCTGATCGGCAACTACCTCGGCAAGGTTCGCAAGAACTTCTTCATCGGTATCCGCACGCCGTGGACACTCGCAAGCGACGAAGTGTGGGCGCGCACCCATCGGCTGGGCGGCTACTTGTTTGTCGCTTGCGGCATCGCGCTTATCGGCTGCGGCGCGCTCGGTATCAACTCGGCGCTTTTCGTTGGTATCCCGCTAATCGCAGCGGTGACGCCGGTCGTCTATTCGTATGTCGCGTACCGCAATCTAGAAGGGTTCGATCAGGACACGTCAGCCTGATGCGGCAGACGACGAATCGCGTTCGGTTTGGCGATTGAGCATATCGCCGAGCGTATCGATGTTGATCGGCTTGGTCAGGTAATCGTCCATGCCCGCTTCAATGCACAGCTCCCGATCACCGGGCATCGCATTCGCGGTTAACGCGACAATCGGCACTGTGTCGCCACCAGAACTCGCCAACCGTCGCATTCGACGCGTCGCCTCGAACCCGTCGACGACCGGCATCTGGCAGTCCATCAAAACGATGTCGGGCGTATGCTCCAGGAACGACTTCAACGCCTCGTCGCCGTTTGCCGCCATGACAGTGCGATAGCCGAGCTTTTTCAGCATTGCTCCAACGACCCGTTGGTTCACCGGGTTGTCTTCGGCGACCAGCACCAACAGCGACTCATCGGACTTCGCGACGGCGAACCTGCCGGTAACCACGACCTCTCGTGGCTGCGCCAGACTCGCGTCACGTTGCGGAATCACGGCCGTAAATGTACTGCCGACGCCCTCTTCGCTTGTCAGCGTCAACCGACCGCCCATGAGCCGGCAAATGTCGGTCGATATCGCTAAGCCGAGACCGGTGCCTTCAAACCGACGATCACTGCCGTCGTCGACCTGTGTGAACGGCCGGAACACATCGTCGAGCTTGCTTTTCGGAATCCCGATACCGGTGTCTTGAACCGCGAAGTGCCAGTCGCCCTGCTCATCGGACGGCGCCTGAACGCGCAACGTGACGTGCCCCTTCGACGTAAATTTCAGCGCGTTTGACACGAGGTTGGAGATTACCTGACGCAGACGGACGGGATCGCCACTCATCTGTAGGTCACTCGCAGTCGGCGGCTCGAAACTCAAGTCGACGCCCTTCGTCGCTGCGACACCATCGAACAGGCGCAGCGCTCGTTCGGCCGCATCGACCGGGCAGAACACATCCATCGCGAGAGACATCTCGCCCGCCTGGATCTTGGAAAGGTCTAGGACGTCGTTCACGATCGCCAGCAGCGAATCGCCGCTATCGCAGATCGTGCGCACGACATCCTGCTGCTCTGCATCCAGCTCGCTGTCTTTCAACAGCTCGCCCATGCCCAGAATGCCGTTCAAAGGGGTACGGATCTCGTGCGACATGTTTGCGAGAAAGCGACTCTTGGCGGCGTTCGCCGCCTCGGCTTCCTCTTTAGCCATTTTGAACGCTTCCGTACGCTCCTCGACCTTGATTTCGAGTAGATCGTTTTGCACCTCAAGCTCACGTTCTTTTTCGGACACCCGCTCCAACGCGGTGGTGAGCTCGCGTTGCGATGTGCGCAGACGACGGCGCAGCGTCGAGCCATTGATGCCGACGCGCATCACCATCGTCATGATCAGCATGCCGCCATAAAAGAACGAGAAACGCTGCAGATTGGTCTCCAGCGTCGGCAACGCGAAGTTGCCGGACAGGATGATCGTCGCGAACGCAATACCGACAACACCACCCGCAACCCAAGCCTCGCGCGGGCGCAACCCCATCGCCGCCAAAGCAACGACGAAGATATTGGTCAACATCAAGTACCAGGCCGTGCCGGGTGAGACCCAACTGACGAGTGTTGGGACAAAAACGTTGAACGCCATCTGCGGCAAAGCGCCGCCCAGCACATTCAACTTCGGATGCCACGACGCGAAGTAGAAACCAATCGTGCCGATGGTTCCGACCGCAAAAAACAGCGCGGCGTGCCACAACTCGACCGATTCGTAGGCGAAGGCGAGGAGCACCAACGCCGAAGTCGACATTCCGAAATGAATGATGATCTCGAACAGATACGTCTTGGTGTGCTTCTTCGCCATCAGATCACCACGGCAACCGGCGCGGTAGGTGCCGTGTGTGCGACCAAAGCTTCGGCCAGTTTGTCGATCGTGATCGGCTTGGTCAGGTAGTCCGCCATGCCCGCCTCAAGGCAGCGCTCCTTGTCGCCCGGCATCGCATTCGCGGTCAACGCGAGTACCGGCACGACATCCCCGCCAACCGCTTTGAGCTCGCGGAGCTTCATGGTCATTTCAAGACCGTCCATGCCGGGCATCTGCCAATCTGTCAGCACGATATCCGTCGGATTCTTTTGGAACTTCTCAAGCGCCTGGAAGCCATCATCGGCCACCGTGACGATGCAATCGAGTTTTCTCAGCATGGCCGCGATCACCATCTGGTTGACGGCGTTGTCCTCGACCAACAACACCGAAGCGCCAATCGAACGCGTCTCCAAACGCGACGAGCGTCTCGAGGCGGCATTGATGTCTGCATCAACCAACCGCGCCGGTAACTCGATCGCAAACGTACTGCCACTGCCGTACTCGCTGTCCGCGGTCAGACTGCCTCCCATCAACCAGCACAACTCGCGCGAAATCGCCAAGCCAAGACCCGTCCCCTGGTACCTACGATCCGCACCTTCCTCAATCTGACTGAACGCACCGAACACGTGATCAAGTTTCTCGGGCTTGATACCAATACCAGTGTCGACGATCTCGATGCGCCAGAAGTCTCCCGCACTCGCCGGTACGCTCAGTCGGACTTCGACCCCCCCAGTTTCAGTGAACTTGATGGCGTTGGAGACGAGATTCGACAACACCTGCCGAAGGCGCCCATGGTCTCCGGAAGTTGCTGCGTCCGCGTTTCCGTCGATTTTCGCCGCAACCGTTAGGCCTTTGGACTGCGCCATGCCTTGAAACAGTGACACAACCTGCTCAACGACTTGGGCCGGTTGAAACGGCGCAGCAACGACCGTCATCTCTCGCGCTTGAATCTTCGAGAAGTCGAGTACGTCGTTAACGATCGCCAGCAGCGACTCACCACTCTGGCGCATGGTATCCAGCATTCTTCGCTGGTCTTGATTCAAAGGCGAGTCGTCTAGCAACTGGCCCATTCCGAGTATGCCGTTCAGTGGCGTGCGGATTTCATGCGACATGGTCGCAAGGAAACTGCTCTTCGCCTCGTTGGCGGCCTCTGCGGCATCTTTGGCCTCGTTCAACTGACGCGTGCGTTTTTCGACGCGCTGCTCGAGGCGCGAGCGCTCAGCGTCGACCTCTGTTCTACTGGCCTCGAGCTCCTCAACCGTTGCCGCAAGCTTCGCTTTCGCCCGCGACAAGCTCTGTCGTACCTTCCGCGCGTTGCTGCCGAGGATCGTGGATTCCGCGAGATAAGTCGCGAGCGCGAGCAACGTCACCGCGATCTGCAACGGCGTCTCAACAGTGGGCGCAACGAGACCGTGGACAATAATCGGGATGGCCGTCATGGCGGTGACCATCAACACGAGAAGCAGCGAATCACGAAGCTTCAACCACTGTGTCGCGGGTACCAAAATAAAGAAGGCGCCGTAGGTGATAAACACCAACACGGCCGGTGCAATCAATGCCGTCGTCGCACCGATCGCCGTATGCATGACGCACTGATACACGGAGCTGGAGGCGATCGTGTCGGGATTGCGAATGAACATCCAGTAGCTGGACACACAGTGCAACACGCCGAGCCCAAGGTAGACACCGATGGCCCAAACGGGCGCATCCGTGCTCGTGATAACCAGCAAGCCGAGCACGGTCGCCAACACGACGTACTGCAGTACGCCCGAGATCATCATCTGCTTGAACGTCAGCCCCAGCCTGCCTGTTTTGGCGGCACTGTTTGCCTGACCGTCCTGAGTCTTTTTGGTGGATTCTCCGCCCATCTGCACGTCAGCGGCGCCATCGTGCAGAACTTAACGAAAAAGCTGCCCCCGGCGACGTGACATAACGGCGAGCGAAAGCCCCGCGTTGCGGGGAGACTCGCCCGAAAGAGAAAAGCCCTACGTTGCTGGGCTACTGATCCCAAAAGAAAAGCCCCGCAATGCGGGGCTACTCGTCCCAAAAGAAAAGCCCCGCATTGCGGGGCTTTTCTGGAGACGCTCCACCGTGGGGTGGAGGTTCGCCTGGAAGGCGAGTCGCCGAGGGGCTGACTTACATCATGCCGCCCATGCCACCCATGCCGCCCATATCAGGCATTGCCGGCGCAGCCGACTCGTCCTGCGGTGCTTCAGCGATCATCGCTTCGGTCGTGAGCAACAGACCAGAAACCGACGCGGCGTTTTGCAGTGCGAAACGGGTCACTTTGGTCGGGTCCAGGATACCGAACTCGATCATGTCGCCGTATTCACCGGTCGCAGCGTTGTAGCCGTAGTTGCCGTCGCCGTCAGCGACCGCGTTCAGGACAACAGAGCTGTCGCCGCCCGCGTTTTTGACGATCTGACGCAGCGGCTCTTCAACCGCGCGACGCAGAATGTTGATGCCAACGTTTTGGTCGTCGTTGTCGCCGGTGAAATCGCCCGCCGACTTGACCGCGCGAATCAGTGCAACACCACCGCCAGGCACCACGCCTTCTTCGACCGCAGCACGCGTGGCGTGCAGCGCATCTTCAACGCGTGCTTTCTTCTCTTTCATCTCAACTTCGGTAGCAGCACCGACTTTGATGACCGCAACACCGCCAGCCAGCTTGGCGACGCGCTCTTGCAGTTTTTCACGATCGTAGTCGCTTGAAGACTCTTCGATTTCGCGGTTGATTTGCTCAACACGACCTTTGATGTCGTTAGCAGAACCTGCACCGTCGATAATCGTGGAGTTTTCTTTGCTGATTTGGACTTTCTTGGCTTCACCCAAATCTTCCAGCGTCGCTTTCTCGAGAGACAGGCCAACCTCTTCAGAGATCACCTGGCCACCGGTCAGGATCGCGATGTCTTGCAGCATGGCTTTACGACGATCGCCGAAGCCAGGCGCTTTAACCGCAGCCACTTTGACGATACCGCGGATGTTGTTCACAACCAGCGTCGCCAGGGCTTCGCCTTCTACGTCTTCAGCGATGATGACGAGCGGACGACCGGCTTTCGCAACACCTTCCAACAGCGGCAGAAGATCACGGATGTTAGAGATCTTCTTGTCGTGCAGCAGGATGAACGGGTTCTCAAGATCAGCGCTTTGGCTCGCCTGATCGTTGATGAAGTAAGGCGACAGGTAACCGCGATCGAACTGCATGCCTTCGACAACTTCCAGTTCGTTTTCGAGGCCGGAACCTTCTTCAACGGTGATCACGCCTTCTTTACCGACTTTCTGCATCGCTTCGGCGATGATTTCGCCGATTTCTTTGTCAGAGTTGGCAGAGATCGTGCCGACCTGAGCAATCGCACTGTCTTCTTCGCAAGGCTTGGACAGACCTTTCAGCTCCTCAACGAGCTTCGCTGCGGCTTTGTCGATGCCGCGCTTCAGGTCCATCGGGTTCATGCCAGCGGCAACCGACTTCAAACCTTCGCGCAGGATTGCTTGCGCCAACACGGTCGCGGTGGTGGTACCGTCGCCCGCAACGTCAGACGTTTGCGAAGCCACTTCTTTCACCATTTGCGCGCCCATGTTCTCGAACTTGTCTTCGAGCTCAACTTCTTTGGCAACCGACACACCATCTTTGGTGACGGTCGGAGCGCCGAAGCTCTTGTCGAGGACCACGTTGCGGCCTTTCGGTCCCAGCGTGACTTTTACGGCGTTCGCCAACGTGTTGACGCCAGCGAACATCTTGTGACGAGCGTCGTCACCAAAACGTACTTCTTTAGCAGCCATTCTCGGATTTCCTTCTTGAATTTGCTGTGTTGAATCTAAATCGCGAATCAGAGCAGTCGGGGCTTAGCCCTCGATGACCGCCATGATGTCGTCTTCTTTCATGACCAGCAGCTCTTCGCCGTCGACCTTGACTTCGGTGCCGCTGTACTTGCCGAACAGCACTTTGTCACCGGCTTTGACGTCCAGAGAGCGAACGTCGCCGCTGTCCAGAATCTTGCCGTTGCCGACCGCGATGACCTCGCCCTTGATCGGTTTTTCCGTTGCCGCGTCTGGAATTACGATGCCGCCCGGGGACGTACGCTCTTCTTCCATGCGCTTGATGATGACTCGATCATGAAGCGGACGAATATTCATCAATGGATCTCCTCTTCCAACTAATTGAATTTGCAAACAAAATACATCGAGACGATGCTGGTGTTGTTAGCACTCGCCCGAAAGGAGTGCTAATGATAGGGTCGCAGCACCACATTTCAAGGGGTTTTTCCGGCGATTTCCCGCGTCGCCACATGCCGACACCCCGCGGTTTCAAAAACGAGACGCCAACGACAGCAGCAATTGCTGACGACAGGTATCGTTACTGCGATAATTTGAGGTTCAATCGGGTCAACTACGCGCATGAACACTCCCATTTCCAAAATTACGGCTCTGATCGGCAGTTTTCTGCTGGCTTTGACCGCTGTTTCACCGGCGCTCGCGCAGCAGGATGATCTCCTGCGGGCATCTGAAGCGTTCCCGTACACCGTCACGGTCGAGGGCGACGAGCTCGTCGTCGATTGGAAGGTCACCGAGGGCTACTACCTTTACAAGGACAAGATCCAGTTCTCGATCGATGGCGCGAACGCGAACATCGATGAGCCGCTGTGGCCGCGCGCCAAGCCGCACTCGGACGAATTTTTTGGTGAGCAGCCGATTTACGACGCAGACTTCGTTGTCGTTATTCCCTATCAGGGTGACGGTGCTGCTGAGCTGACGCTGCGCTCGCAAGGCTGCTCCGAGGCGATGGGGATCTGCTACCCGCCGCAGCGGTGGACAACCAATGTCAGTCTGAACGCTCCGGCAGTCGCGGCGACCAGTGCACTTGACTCGCCGTTTGGCGCAGCGCCCACGAATGATTTCCTGCCGCCCGAGCAAGCGTTCAAACCACTGGTCGCAGGCCTCGGTGGCAACGAGATCGAAATCGGCTTCCAGATCGAACCGGGCTACTACTTGTACCGGCACTCGATTGACGCTCAGCTCAGTAGCGAGCGCGCGACGACCGTTGCGATTGATTTGCCGAGTGGAAAGTCGAAATACGACGAGTACTTCGGTGACACCGAAGTTTACTTCGACGGTGTGATCGCGACTGTTGCGATCGACAGACCTGACGTCACCGCTGGCCGAGAAACGCTGACACTGACCTACCAGGGCTGTGCCGAAGACGGCATCTGCTATCCGGAACAACAAAACGTGTTTGAAATCACGCTGCCCGGCGGCGAGGCGAGCGCGGGTGTCGTTGCGACCGATACGGTTGCGGCTGGCGCCAGCGGACCGGTGTCGGAACAATCGCGACTGGCGACCCTGATCAGCGAAGGCAATATCCTGCTCGTGCTCGGCACGTTTTTTGGATTCGGGCTCGCGTTGGCATTTACACCGTGCGTACTGCCGATGGTGCCGATCTTGTCGGGCATCATCGCCGGCGAGGGTGACAATGTAACGCCGGTGCGCGGCTTCTCACTCGCCCTCTTGTACGTCCTCGGAATGGCGCTGACCTATACGATCGCTGGCGCGTTGTTCGCCCTCGCGGGCCAACAGGCGGCCTCGACGTTCCAGCAGCCGTGGATTATTGCGACGTTCGCAGGGTTATTCGTTCTATTGGCGCTCAGCATGTTCGGCATGTTCGAGTTGCAGATGCCATCGGCGATTCAGACTCGCATCGCCAACATCAGTAACAACCAGAAGTCGGGTACCGCAGTCGGCGCATTCATCATGGGCGCGCTGTCGTCGTTGGTGGTTACCGCCTGTGTCGCCCCACCATTGGTTGCGACCTTGGCAGTCATTGGCGAGACCGGCGATATCGTGCGCGGCAGCCTCGCATTGTTTGCGATGTCGATTGGCATGGGTACGCCATTGTTGCTGGTCGGCGCGTCCGCTGGGCGCTTGCTACCAAAAGCTGGCATGTGGATGGAGCGCGTCAAACAAGCATTTGGCTTCATCATGCTGGGCGTTGCAATCTGGATGTTGTCGCGTTTACTCCCCGGCGGCGCAGTACTTCTATTGTGGGCGGTGCTGATCTTTATGGCAGGCGTATTCCTCGGCGGTTTGACGCCACTGTCGGAATCACCACGCGGCGCGCAACAAGTCGGTAAGGGCTTTGGATTGCTCGCGATGTTGTACGGCGCAGTGCTGTTCGTCGGCGCTTTAACCGGCGGTGAGGATCCATTGCAACCGCTCAAGGGCAGCGTGCTTGCATCGCGTGGTGGCGTTGCAGCCGAAGCGCATGCCGAACTCCAGTTTGCGCGCATTAAGACGGTGGCCGATCTCGAGGGAGCGGTCGCCAGTGCAGCCTTGGAGGGCAAGTCGGTGATGCTCGACTTCTACGCCGACTGGTGTGTGTCGTGCAAGGAAATGGAGAAGTACACGTTTACGGACGAAACGGTAATCGCATCGTTGAATAACACTGTGCTGCTGCAAGCCGATGTGACCGCTAACGACGATGAGGACAAAGCCTTGATGGCCGTGTTCGGCGTGTACGGTCCGCCGTCAATCATTTTCTATGGGCCTGACGGCACTGTCCGACCAGGCTACCAGGTTGTCGGTTATATGGCCGCCGAGAAATTCGCAGCGCACGTAGACCGTGCAACCGCTGCTTCACAGACTCAGGCACGTCGCTAACTGTTAAGCTCCACGCCATGAACAAAATCGTCATCTACTTGCTGGTCCTGATCGGTTCGGCTTTGGCCGGGTTTGGTATCAGTCATGCACTTCGAAGCGACGCACCACAGCCGGAAATCGCTGAGCCCACACCGTTGATCGACCAGGCGGCCGGCGAAGCCGCCGAGGCTCAAACGCCGCCCGCGGATCTACCCTCCATCTACTTTGCGTCGATGGGCGGCGACAAGATATCCATCAACGAATGGGATGGACAGTTTCGACTGGTCAACTTCTGGGCGACCTGGTGTGCGCCCTGCCGACGCGAGATCCCGCTGCTCAAAACATTGCAGCAAGAACAGCCGGTCGAGGGTCTGCAGGTCGTCGGCATCGCGTTTGATGAGATGGATGCGGTCACTACCTACCACGACGAAATCGACTTCAACTATCCGGTGCTGGTCGGCGAAGATGCTGCCATTGGACTAGCAGACCAATATCAACTGGAGTTGATGGCGCTGCCGTTTACCCTCATTATCGGGCGCGGCGGTGAGCTGCTGAATGCTCACGTCGGTGAAATCGACGAGCAGGAAGCGGCGCACATCATCGACGTACTTCAGCGGCTGGATCAACAGCAAATCACCCTGCCAGAAGCGAAACAACAACTCACACTCTGACGGAGTCGCGCCGCGGTTCCGTCACGGACCGAGGAGCGCGCAGTGATTCACTCTTTCTTCAATAGCTTTCTGAAGCTCGAAGCCGCGAGCGGCATCATTCTGTTCTCGGCCGCTGTGCTGGCGATGATCATCGCCAACTCCCCTGCTGCCCCGCTGTACGACAGCCTGATCACACTGAAGCTTGGGATTAGCGTCGGCAGCTTTGGCATCGACAAGCCTTTGCTGTTGTGGATCAACGATGGCTTGATGGCAATCTTCTTTTTCTTGATTGGTCTCGAATTGAAGCGGGAACTGATCGAGGGCCAGCTTCGCGACCCGCGCCAAGTGATTCTGCCCGGCGCCGCCGCCATCGGCGGCATGGCGGTCCCGGCGTTGATCTATGCGTTCGTCAATTCGGGCGATCCCGACGCGCTGCAAGGTTGGGCGATCCCGGCCGCCACCGACATCGCATTCGCGCTCGCAATCATCGCGTTGCTCGGCCGCGGTGCGCCACCGGCGCTAAAAGTGTTCATGGTAACCATCGCAATTTTCGATGATGTTGCGGCAATCGCGATCATTGCGGTGTTTTACAGCGGCAACATTTCGCTGACCGCGCTCGCGATCGGCGGCGCCTGTTTGCCGGTGCTTTTCGCGATGAACCGATTCGGGGTGCTGCAAAAAACCCCGTATCTGCTGGTTGGCCTGGTCATGTGGGTGGCCGTACTGAAATCGGGGGTTCACGCGACGCTCGCTGGGGTGCTGCTCGCGTTCTTTATTCCGATCAAAGGTGGCGAGCCGGGGCACTCACCGTTGCACGTCATGGAACATGCACTGCACAAGAGCGTCAATTATTGGGTGCTGCCGATCTTCGCGTTTGCGAATGCGGGCATCGCGCTCGGCAACATCTCGCCGGACCACGTACTGCACGGCGTCCCGCTCGGCATCATGCTCGGCTTGTTCTTTGGCAAACAGATCGGCGTGATGGTGATGTGCGGTCTCACCGTCATGCTCGGACTTGCGAAGCTACCGCAGGGACTGAGCTGGACGCACATCTATGGCACCGCGCTACTGTGCGGCGTCGGCTTCACGATGAGTCTGTTTATCGGTTCGCTGGCGTTCGAGGAAACTGGCGTCGATCTGCTGTTCGACGAGCGCCTCGGCATCATCCTTGGCTCGTTGGCATCCGGTATCGGCGCGTACTTCGTGTTGAAGCGCGCGAAGTCGCCGCCGGAAGCCGAGGCGGCCTAACCTGCGCGACGCGCCTCTAACCAGGAGACGACTTCGGCGAGTATCTGATCCTGCTCCGGCTCGTTGAAGATCTCGTGATAACACCCTGCGAACTGACGGAGTGTTTTGTCGCTGCTCGCGGCGACGCGATGCAGCAGCTCGGAGCCCTTGGGCGCGGTTAGCGTGTCTGCCATCCCGTGCATCAGCAACATTGGTAACTCAAGCGCGCTCCCGCGCGCTTGCAGTGATTCCATCGCATCGAACAATTCGGCCGCGAGTCGGGCCGTCACTTTGCCGTTGTAGACCAGGGGATCATCGAGGTAAGCCTGAACGACCGACCGATCGCGGCTGATTGCATTGGAATCTAGCGCCAACACCCCGCTGCCCGGTGCCAGCTTGGACAACAAGCGAACCACAAATTTTTGCCATGCTGGCGGCGGCGGATCCGCCACGATGGCTGGGCCTGACAGCACGAGCGAATGCAGCCGCTCGGGCGACTGCAGTGCGAAATGGCTCGCAATCAGCCCGCCCATACTGTGACCGATCAGGTGCACACGGTTGACACCGCGACTGCCGAGCAGTGTATCCAACAACTCTGACACGCCA
>JBCAZH010000064.1:0-15115 GCA_038533155.1 Pseudomonadota bacterium
CGTTTACGGAAGCGGAACTTCGGGCCGCATTGACTGGCCTATTCGAGCGTTAGAAGAAGCGTAAAAAAAGCCGCCTCCCACTGCGTGTGAGGGAGCCGGCTTTTGTGATTTGGTCGGGGTGAGAGGATTTGGCTTCCGGCGCACCTTCGCCGCTGATCCGCAATGCGGATCGGTGAACCTCGGTTCGGTTCCAAATCCACCCAAACCAAAAAAGCCGCCTCCCACTGCGTGTGAGGGAGCCGGCTTTTGTGATTTGGTCGGGGTGAGAGGATTTGAACCTCCGGCCCCTGCCTCCCGAAGACAGTGCTCTACCAGGCTGAGCTACACCCCGATGGTGTTTTGAGCGTTCGCCGTAGGTGTCGGTAGGGAGCCGACGGTCGAACTTAAAATCGTCGCGCCACCGAAAAGCTAGCGATGGCCTCTAGCGCGTCGCGGTAGTCAGAGGCCGGTAAAACGCCGAGCGCGTCGATTGCCGCATCTGCCGCTTCCTGAGCGCGGACGCGAGTGTACTCAAGGGCGCCGGTCGATTCAATCGCCGCGCAAATTTCGTTCAGCCGGTCGACGCTGCCTTGGCTGACGGCATCTTGAAGGAGTTGTCGTTGCGCAGGGTGGCTCTCCCTAATCGCGTGGATGATTGGGAGTGTAGGCTTGCCTTCCGCAAGATCATCGCCGAGATTCTTTCCGAGCTCTTGTTCGCTTGCACTGTAGTCGAGCGCATCGTCAACCAACTGGAATGCCACGCCCAATTCACGGCCGAATTTCGCGAGTCCCGTTCGCACCTCTGGTGCGGCATCGGTGATGATTGCAGCAATGTCGCCACCGGCTTCGAACAAACGCGCTGTTTTGCGGTAAATGACTTGGCGGTAGGCGTCTTCGGTTGTTTCCGGGTCCCCGACATTCATCAACTGGAGGACTTCGCCCGCAGCGATGGTGTTCGTCGCATCCGCCAGGACGCGCATGACGGTCATATCATCGATGTCGACCATCATTTGAAACGCTCTCGAGTACAGAAAATCGCCGACCAGAACGCTCGCCTGGTTGCCGAACACAGAGTTGGCAGTGGGACGCCCTCGGCGCTTTTCCGACCCGTCGACCACATCGTCATGCAAAAGGGTCGCGGTGTGAATAAATTCGATGATCGCTGCCGCTGCGATGTGGCGCGTGCCCGGTAAGTCTGGCCCCGCGATCGCGCGGGCCGCCAGGATCACAATCAGCGGTCGTAGTCTTTTGCCGCCAGCGCTCACAATGTAATTCGCTACCTCAGCGACCAGCGGCACGTCTGTGCTAAGGGCGGTGTGGATTAGATCATCGAGTGCTTTGAGATCCCCGGTGCACAGTGCGCGGATGTCATCCAAAGATGAGACAGGGGCAGCAGAAGTCGCGGCGTACATTCCGAAATTGTGCCTCATTTGAGTCGTCTTAGCTACGCTCGACACGAGCTAATCGGTGGTGTTTGGGCGATGTAACGTTGACGTCAAAGCCCGGTATTCGTATGATTTGCCGTCTTTTGCGCCGGCCCCTGTCAGGCAGATTGTCCTGGACGGGCTTAAGTCTTTGATTAAAAAGGCAGGCGACCAGTTTTTGTTTTCGATCAGCAGCCCATTCGAAGCGCTTTTGCGGCGACGGGTGTGCGGTGGAGCTTATAGATATGTACGCGGTTTTTAAGAGCGGTGGCAAGCAGTACAAAGCGTCTAAGGGTGCTCGCTTGAAGGTGGAGCGTCTGCCCGCGGAGGCAGGAGCGACAGTGGAGTTCGATGAGGTTTTGCTTGTCGGCGATGGGTCGAACGTGAAAGTTGGCTCGCCGACCGTCAAAGGCAGCAAAGTAAAGGCGAAGGTGCTGGATGTTGCTAAAGGCAAGAAAGTGACGGTGCTGAAATTCAAGCGTCGGCAGAACTACATGCGTACCAAGGGCCACCGTCAGTGGTACACAGAAATCGAAGTCACGGGCATCACCGGTGCACCGCGGGCTAAAAAGGCCGCTGCTGATACGGCTGGCGAAGAAGAGTAAGAGGATACTGGCATGGCACATAAGAAAGCAGGCGGCAGTACCAAGAACGGTCGCGATTCAGAGTCCAAACGACTTGGCGTGAAGCGCTACGGGGGCGAGCAGGTCATCGCTGGAAACATCCTGGTGCGTCAGCGTGGCTCGCACTTCCACCCCGGCGAAAATGTCGGGATGGGTCGCGACTACACGCTGTTCGCGAAAGCGGATGGTGCGGTAACGTTCCGGACTCGCGGACCGAAAAACCGTAAATACGTGAGTGTGGTTGCCGACTAAGGCGACGCATCTTGCGGTTGCGACAAAACCCCGCCACGAGCGGGGTTTTTTGTTTTCTCTTTGCCAGCGGGCGTAAGTAGGTTGGACACGTGAAATTCGTAGATGAAGCCACGCTCCGTGCGCAGGCTGGTAATGGCGGCAACGGGGCTCTGAGTTTCCGTCGGGAGAAGTACATCCCGCGCGGAGGGCCGGATGGCGGCGACGGCGGACACGGAGGGGATGTCATTCTCCGCGCCGATGCCTCGATCAACACGCTGGTCGATTTCCGAGTCCAGCGCAAATTCAGAGCCCCCAATGGTGAACCTGGTGCAGGAAAGAATCGGACCGGAGGATCAGGGGATCACCTGTATGTTCCTGTGCCGGTGGGTACCGTCGTTGTTGATATCGATACGCACGAGACGATTGGTGATCTTACCGAGCATGAGGCGGAGCTGAGGGTTGCCGCTGGCGGACGAGGTGGGCTCGGCAATGCGCGCTTCAAGAGCAGTGTCAATCGAGCACCGCGGAAGACCACGAATGGCACGCAAGGGGAGTCGCGTCACCTTCATCTCGAACTGCGTTTGATTGCCGATGTCGGTTTGCTCGGAATGCCGAATGCAGGAAAGTCTACGCTGATTACGGCAATGAGCGCTGCGAAACCGCGCATCGCGGACTATCCGTTCACGACGCTGCACCCGAACCTGGGTGTGGTTTCTGTGGGTGCAGCTCAGAGTTTCGTGATGGCCGACATTCCTGGACTGATCCCAGGTGCGGCGGAGGGCGCCGGTCTCGGTATTCGGTTCTTGCGCCATGTACAGCGGACTCGGCTTCTACTCCATCTGGTCGACATCAGTCCGCCGGAAGGATCTGCGCTGCCAGCGCAGGCTGTTTTGGATATCGCGAACGAGTTGGCGTTGTACGATCCAGAGCTTGCCGAAAAACCGCGGTGGCTGGTCATCAACAAAGCCGACCTACTGACCGAATCTGATGTGCAGCAAGCCAAGACTTCGCTGATCGAATCGTTGGGGTGGGAAGGGCCTGTGTTTGTTGTCAGTGCCGCTACAGGTGCCGGCACTCAGGCGCTCGCTGGCGCGGTCATGGCTTGGCTAGAACAAAACGCCAGCGACGCACGGTCTGCTGGCGTTGAGGAAGATGAGGACGAGCTTACGCCCCCATCGCCTTGATCATTTTGTTCAATCGGCTCTTGTGCCGCGCAGCCTTGTTCTTATGAACAATGCCTTTGCCGGCCATGTTGTCGATGACTGGGACCGCCGCTTTGTAACTCGCCAAAGCTGCGTCCCGGTCGCCGTTCTCGACGTCCGAAATGACTTTCTTGATGTAGGTTCTCATGCGCGAGCGCAGCGCCATGTTGGCCAAGCGTCGCTTTTCTGCCGTCCGGGCCCGTTTGCCGGCCGATTTGATATTCGCCACGTGATTTACTCCGAGAAGAACGTGTTTGACGACCACCGGGAAATCGGCGTCGCCCAAAAAACAGCCCGAAATTATCGGCTTTCGCCAGCGCCAAGTCAATTTCGAGGTGATAATTCTCGCGCTTAGGTACACTGCACGCGCCCATGAGTGATCCAGTCCCCCGTCAAACCGCGCCTGACTCTGGTCAGAATCTGCTCAAGCGTACCGGCGTCGTCGGCGCGATGACCCTGATTTCCCGTGTGCTGGGGCTGGCGCGAGACATGGTATTCACGCGGCTATTTGGCGCCGATTGGTTGATGGACGCGTTCATTGTCGCCAACCGTATCCCCAACATGCTGCGGCGTTTTTTCGCCGAAGGTGCGCTCTCGCAAGCATTCATCCCTGTGTTGGGTCAGGTTCGCGAGCGCGACGGGGATCAAGCGGTGCGGGATCTTAGCGCCAAGGTCACGGGTACTTTGGGATTGATCGTGCTCGGCATCACGATTGTCGGAGTGCTGGCGGCGCCATTGCTCGTGCTCTTTTTTGCTCCAGGATTTGCCCGAGATGACGAGACGTTTTCGCTGGCGAGCTTGATGTTGCGCTTTACCTTCCCCTACATCTTGTTCATCTCGCTGACCTCGGTGTGTTCGAGTTTGCTCAACACCTACAACCGATTCGCAGCTCCAGCGTTCACTCCGGTGTTGTTGAACGTTGTTCTGATCCTCGCGGCTGTTCTCCTGGCACCGCTGTTTGATCGGCCGACGCTCGCACTGGCGATCGGTGTGTTCGCCGGCGGATTCGTGCAGCTCCTGTTTCAACTGCCATTTCTTGCGCGTATCCGGTTACTCGCGCTGCCGAAGTGGGGCTGGCGGGATCCCAACGTCCAGAAAATTGTCACGTTGATGCTGCCGGCAATTCTCGGATCGTCGGTGGCTCAGATCAATCTGATCGTCAACAACATTTTCGCAACGTTGTTGGGCGAGGGCAGACCCGCTTGGTTGTATTTTTCGGACCGGCTGATGGAGTTTCCGCTCGGCGTTTTCGGGATCGCGCTAGCCACCGTCATCCTGCCCAGTCTGACCCGCAGCTTCAGTCATGATGACAGTGAAGTTTTTTCCGCAACGCTCGATTGGTCATTGAGATTGGTGTTTTTAATTGCTTTGCCCGCGACGCTCGGTCTTGCACTGCTCGCAGGCCCTTTGGTTGCGACGATCTTTTTCGGCGGAGAATTTACGCAGTTCGATGTTGTGATGGCGCGGGCCAGTCTGTGGGCATTCTCCGGCGGGCTTCTGGCGTTCATCAGTATCAAAATTTTGGCACCGGGGTATTTTGCGCGTCAGGACACTCGCACCCCTGTAAAGGCAGCGCTGGTCGCCATGCTGGTCAATTTGGTGGGCAACGGTGTTTTCGTGGGACTGTTCATGTATCTCGATTGGACGGCCACGCATGCCGGTTTGGCGTTGTCGACGACGCTCGCGGCGATCGTCAATGCAGCGCTACTGTGGTTCGGATTGCGACGCGACGGCGTTGTGCATTTGAAACCCGGCTGGCCGCTGTTCTTTTTGCGGCTCGGGCTAGCGAGCGCACTTCTGGTCGGAGTGCTGTGGTGGTTCAGTCCTGATTTGGACTGGTGGCTAGGCGTTACGCCATTAACGCGAGTTGGTCAGTTATCGGCTCTGGTTGTTGGCGGCGCGCTCGTTTACTTCGCCACGCTGGCGCTGACCGGGCTGCGGCCGCATCATTTGCGTCTGCAGACCGACAAGAGGCCGACCGGCGTATGAAACTGGCGAGAGACGTGGAGGGCATGCAACGGTTGCGCGATGGGCGGCGAGTGGCACTGACCATCGGTGCCTTCGATGGAATCCATCTCGGTCACCAAGCTTTGCTGGATGCGCTTAAGAGCGCGGCACGAGAGCAGGGCTTACTCTCAGTGGTAATGAGTTTCGAACCTACGCCCAAAGAATTTTTCTCACCACAGGATGCGCCAGCAAGACTGACGAATTTTCGTGAGCGATTCGAGTTGCTCCGTGCAACCGGTATTGATGTGTTCTTCTGCCCTCGGTTTGACACCGCCATGGCAAGCATCTCGGTCGAACGGTTCATCCATGAGCTGCTGGTGGATGGATTGGGTGTAAAACACCTAATCATCGGCGACGATTTTCGTTTCGGCCATCGTGCTGCTGGCACGGTTGATGACCTAAAGAAGGCTGCTACCCCATCGGACTTTTTGGTCGAACGTATTGATAGCGTCGTCGACACGGGGGACAGAGTGAGCAGCACCAGAATTCGCCGACTGCTCGCCGATGGTTCTTTGCAGTCAACGGCGACGCTTCTCGGCCGCCCTTTCTCGTTGTCGGGACGAGTAATTCACGGTCAAAAATTGGGCCGTACCTTGGGCTACCCGACGGCCAATATCGCGCTAGGCCGCCGTACCAGTCCGGTCAGCGGAATATTCGCTGTTCGAGTCGACGGTATCGATGAGGCGACGTATGACGGCGTGGCCAGCATCGGGACACGCCCGACGGTGGACGGCCAAGGGGTGTTGCTAGAGGTTTTCGTATTTGATTATTCCGGAGATCTCTACGGCCGGCGACTTTCGGTGACGCTCGTTTCGAAGTTGCGCGATGAAGTGAAATTCGACGACCTAGATGCATTGACGGAGCAGATGAACCAAGACGCTGAAGATGCACGTGTCGTTCTGTCGACTGGTACACTTCAGCGATGAGTGAGGCCCCCACAATTGAGCCCGAAGGCGCGACAGTGGCAGCTGTTGCCGGTCGGAGTAAAAGCAGCTGGCTTTGGATGTCGTTGATCATTATCGCGGTGGACCAGATTTCGAAGTGGATGATCGTGCAGCGTTTCGAGTTGTACGACCGGATCGAGATCAACGCCATTCTCAATGTCACGCGACTACACAACTACGGCGCAGCGTTCAGTTTCCTTGGCGATCAAGATGGGTGGCAGCGCTGGTTGTTCATTGTGCTGGCGATCGCGGTGAGCGCAGTCATCGTCGTTTGGCTCTATCGCCTGCCGCGCGAAGGACATCACTGGCTCGCTGTCGCACTCGCGCTGATCGTGGGTGGTGCGGTCGGAAACGTCATTGATCGAATCCACTACGGTTACGTGGTCGACTTCATTCAGGTGCATTGGCGTGATGCGTATTTCCCAACGTTCAACGTGGCGGACATTGCGATCAGTGTGGGCGCGTTCTTGTTGATTTGCGATAGCCTGTTCGGCAGTGGTCGCAAGCCTGACGACTGAGTCAGCGAGTCCAGCATTCGTTCGCGTCACCGGGTCCGGATTGCCGAGTCTGCGACTGGTCGACCGAGAACCAAAGGCAATCGGAGTCCGCGCTTAGGTCTGTGCGCTCGGCGCGAATCACGAAACCGTTGAGATCGGATTGCACGACCTGCAGCGTGAAGCGCCCGTGTTCGGTGAGGCCGACGGGTTCTGCAAATCCGAGTTCGCTCATATCCGCCGCGTAGCGACCATGAGCAACAAAGAAGCTCGACTGACGCGTGGCTTGATGAAGTAGCGCAATTCTCCCTTCGTTGCGTTCTACGCGGATGCGGCTATGGCTGTAGGTTGGGAGCGCGAGACCGAAGAGCACGCCTGCAATCACCACGGCGACCAGCAACTCCAATAGTGTAAAGCCGTAGTGCGAGTTCATACCGCTTCCTCGCGCCACGTCACAAAGCTCGGTTGCGTAGCGTCAGTTGGCAAGCAGGCGATCGTTGCGTGTGCCAATACCAGTCCGCGCCTCGACCCGGTAACTAAAATTTCTATGCACGAACCACCGCCCCAGAACGGGTTGGCAGCGTAGTAACCGAGCATTTTGCTCTGCCAGGTCACGTCCACGCCATTCAATTGCAGTGACACAGTTGCCGGCACGCTGCTGTGGTCCGCCTTGGTCATCGCCAGCGCGTTGCGTAGCGCTTGATCCATCGCCAGGCGCGTGCGCCATTCATCTTGGATCCAAGCGATATCGCGTGTTGATAGCGTCGCGCTGCGCAGCGCGCTCGCGGTCGTCAACGCGAGCATCGTCATCATGATGAGCGCCGTCAACAAGACCATACCGCGACTCGGGCGACTCACAGCAGACCACCTGCGTTACGCACCCAGGCCGTGTGCTGCGTGACGAATCTGAGATGACCATCGGATGGCGGCGAAAACGTCTCGTCACCCAGTTGGAACGTGGTGGGTGCTTCCTGTTCCCAGCCGCGCGTATCGCTGCGCACTACCAGCCAGATTTGAACGCCAAGCACACGGACTAACGGGCTGCCATCGCCATCTCGACGAGCGAGTTCTGGATCTGCCGGATGCCTCGTGCGGTCTGCATGTCCGTCGCCATCTTCGTCGACCAGCGCTGCAAACCTGACGGTTTCGATGCCGTGCGCGATCTCCTCATCGACGATGTACGGGCGACTGGACAACGCACTCAACGTCAACCGCCTCAGAACCGGTTGATCCGGAAACAAACTCGACTGCTGCGCGACGTAGTATCCGTAGACGGTTAAGTTGTGCCGTTGTATGGGGCCTGTGGCATCCGGTAGTTGCTGTTCGTCGACGCTGACCGCGCCATGGCCCGGCGCCGCAACCACCTGTAGTCGCGGCGGCAGTGGGGTCGCGTGGGCGGCGCCCAGTCCGCGAAGTACCAGTGCATCGGCGTTGGGGGCGGCGTCGACGCGGCATCCCCAGGGTTCGGGAGACTTGGATATGCCGAGCGAGATTGTCAGGTCGAGCACGAACTTCGGGTCACAACGACGCGGCAATTGCAGGCCGGACGGATTCTGATTCCCCGGTAGGCTCCTTCCCACAATGTAACGTGCGCTACCGGCGAGACTCCAATGGCCGGCCATGCGGACATCATTGGCGAGGAAACGCAGTGCAACGTCCGCTTGTTCCTGCATTGCGGAAAGGGTTTGCGCGCGACGGTACCCCTCGCTGGTCAGCGCCAACGCCTGTGCAATCGTGCCGATGATGGCAACGCTGATGCCGAGTGCGATCAGCAGTTCGACTAGTGTGAATCCGGTGGGTTTGAGCTTCTTCATGGCAAGATCTCCAGTCGGAAAACGCCGGGTGTCAGCGGCGCCCCGGTATCCCAAGTCAACGTGATGCGCAGCCGACCGTCGCCGCCTCGGGTGGTCTGCAATCGCCCACTGGGTAGCAGTGTTGTGGTTTGTGATCGATGTGTCGCAACGATGGTTGAGAGCTGCTGGATGCGTCGGCAGGCCTGTTCGTCGCCACCGTCGCAGGTCGCTTGCAGGTTTGGTGCGAGGCAGTCGAATGCGCGCACGGTTTCCAACAAGCTAGAACCAATCGCAATCGCACGCTGAATGTGCGTGTTGTGCGCTTGGTGCAGTAAGGTCTTCGCGAACAGTTGGTAGCTCGCGATCAACATGAAAGCGATGAGCACACTCGCCAGCATGACCTCCAGCAGCGTGAATCCATCAGTGCGGTGGGGCGTTCCCATCAGCAGCTCGAGTCGGCAGCGGTCGCAAATCGTGCACGACCGGAGTAGCTGACGACTAGCCGTTTAGCCACAACACGCCCGGCGCCGTCGCAGGCTGTAAAGGTGCCATTCGTGCTTCGCCGAGTTGCGTTGGTGAACCGAAACACCGTGCGGTTCGCGATCAAGCGAACCCCTGCAGCGGGGACGCCGCGCGACAAAACCGGCTCGCGCAGGTCACGCGTTGGTGTGTTGCTCGTATCGGCAACTCGAAAGACGATCCATCCGCCACTGTAGTCTCTGGTGCGGTCACATTGGTCGCCGTTGGCGGACGGGCACAGCACGAGGCCGGAGGCTGCGCTGTTCGACACCCGTCGGGCGTGTGCGATGTCGTCCGCAAGTGCGACCAGCGTCGTGTGGGCGCGTTGGTTCGCTTGCCAGCGCGACAGCGAGGGCATGGCGCTCAACGCCAGGAGTCCTGCGATCGCGGCAACCAGCAACAGCTCAAACAGCGAAAACCCGGCTTGTGCATGGATTGTCTTTGGACAGCGCATGGCGACAGTGTCGACCAACCATGGACCGAGATGCTCGCCACCTAACCTGCGAAACTGCTCACATATTCACGTTTGGGTAGGCACATCGTCGTTGCCGCGCCGCGACGGAGTACCTATAATCCACCGCCCACAGCGCCGATGTAGCTCAGTTGGTAGAGCAACGCATTCGTAATGCGTAGGTCCGCAGTTCGAGTCTGCGCATCGGCACCACCTTCTTGGCGGGTCTTTGGTACATTCGCCGTTGTTTGGGGGCTCGCAGCTCGAAAGAGGACGGCGGGCTCAGTCTCCGAATTGATATCCAAACTGTTCGATATCGTAACGATACCGTTTCGATACCCAATCGCTGCTTTCGTCGTCGTAATACGACGTGTAGCTCTGTCGCTTGCCTTTGTTGACAAACGGGATCTCCAGCGTCTCAGCAGACGGGATGCCGATTCGTGCGAGAACCGGATGTAGTTTTTCGCCGATCTCTTCGAGCTTTATGACATCGTCGACCAAGTGGCGACCATGCTCGTCGAGAATGTATGTCGCAATCGACCAAGTGCCATAGACTTGCCAGCGCTGATCTGCTGGGCCACCTCCACCTGGTCCGTCCGGGTGCGTCGATTCCAGCCATTCTTTGAACGCAGGGACTTTTTCTCCCGGCCGCGTTACCCATTGTCGAACCCGCTGAGTAAGTGTTGTAGGTATTCGGGAGCGATAGATCATGTTGTACAGTGAGACCAATCGCGCCCAGGGATTTCTGACAAAAGTGAATCGGAAGTAATCGTCAAATTCCCAGCCATATTGTTCAAACTGTTCTTTGACCTCGGCTGGGCTCATGTGCGAATAAAACGGTTGTTCCTCTGTACGGTTCCAATAGGGCACAACCTCGATGTCCGCATACGGTCCAAGCATTTTCCGCACCGATTCGGAACCCGTCTTTGGGAACGAAAAAAAGACGAATTTGTGTTTGTGCGAGATCTGCATGTTTGGTGACCGAATGTGGTTGTTTGAGGAATGACTGCGGGTACCGGTCAATTATAACTCGATCAACTCACAGCTCGGCCGATAAGGCGACACGTTCAGATGTTGAAAGACGGCGACCACTCGCCGTTGGACGGGTTACTTGCCAAGCATCATGTCCACTAGCGCATCGAGTTGTCCGTCGGGTAGGCGGGTGTGTTGAACAAGCGCGCCGCCAAGGTAGGCCCAGTACAGGACTGTCGCACGGACCGGAATCGCATTTTGTGCGATGCCCTGCGCTTCCAGCAGTTTCTCTATGAAGGTGATTCTCCGCTTGTCCAGAGACGCTACGCGTTCGCCGACCCACTCGGTTTCGGTGGCCCATGCGCGAATCGCGCGCTCCAGCTTCCGATCCGCGTTGAATGCTTCCCCAATCAGTGTACGGAGCGCTGTGTCGGACCGCGTATCAATATCGTCGATGATGATGTCTGTGGTGGTCGTTTTCCAATGATCTAGCAGTGCTTCGTGAAAGTGCCTCAAGTTTTTAAAGTGCCAATAGAAGCTGCCGCGCGAGACGTTTAGAGCGCGCGCCATTCGATCTGCCTTGAGCGCGGTGAAGCCTTCTTCCCCTAGAGTCTTGAGACCAAAAGAAAGCCAGTCTTTTCCACGTAGTCGGTCACTCATTGCGCCACCATACACAACTGTATTGACGAAGTGCAGCAGGCCGCCTACGATACAACCATACAGTTATGTATGGAGCAGGCTGAAATGACAAATGCTTTCTGGTTCGCGGGTGGTCTACTGGGTCTGTCGGTTGCACTGGTGCACGCCAGAATCGGTCAACAGCTCATCGTCGCGCCGACGACTGGCCTGTCCGAGGTGCGGGCGAGGGTGCTTACCGGTGTGTTTCATCTGTCGTCGGTCTATTGGTTCGCGCTGGGCGCGGCAGTCGCGCTTGCGGGTGTTATGCCGCCAGGCGTCTGGCAGCGACCGGTCGCGTGGGTCACGTTTCTGATTTACGCGACAGGGGCCGCTGCGAATTTTTGGGCAACGCGTGGCAGACACTTTGGCTGGGTAGCGCTCGCCGTGAGTGTTTTGCTGATCGGTTGGGGGCTTGCCGACGCGTAACCCCGACTGCCGGTTCGTGAACTTCCATTCCAGTCCGGGGTCACAGCTCGTGTCTCAACCACCTAAGCTGGGGTCGGTGCAGCACGGCGCCTGAATTCTGGCACTATACGCCGCTTGACTGAACGACCGCACAACACCCGCCGAACGTATCGACTGTGCTCCGCGCTGGCGGTGTTTCTGATGGCGTGGCATCCATTAAGTAGCTACGCAGGCGCCACGATCGAGGTGCTGCCTCTGGAGGAGATTGTGGTGACCGCAACGCGTCGCCCGGTCGATACCGCGACCATCGCACAGGCGATGACCGTCGTTGAACCCGGCGAACGACCTTCCGAGATGTTGTTGACGGAGTCTTTGGCAAATTCAGTCGGCGTCTTCGTTCAACAAACAACGCCCGGGCAGGGCGCACCGATTATCCGTGGCCTGCGCGGGTCCGCAGTGTTGCATCTGGTTGATGGGATGCGCCTGAACAATGCGATTTTTCGCAGCGCGCCGACACAGTACCTCGCCCTGGTGCCGACCGGTGCCGTCGAGCGGCTGGAAGTTGTCCGGGGCAGTGGTGCTTCTTTGTACGGCACTGATGCTGTTGCCGGCGTCGTCAACGTGATTTCCAAGCGGCCCGAGTTCTCCGATGCCTTGTTTCGGTCCGTCGGTGAGGTCGATCTCAGACTCGACACCGCAGCGGAGACTCGGGGCACTGAGCTCGCGTGGAATTTCGAAGGCGAGAAACTATCTACGCGGTTCGGCGGCGAGTATCACGAGTCGGGCGATCGGAGAATCGGCGGTGGCGGTCGCGTCAGTCCCAGCGACTACCGCGCGTGGGGTGGCCACGCTGCGGTTCGCGGTCAACACGGCGATGTATGGGAATGGCAAGCCGATGTTCAGTTTATGACACAACCGGAGACGCCGCGCGTCGATGAGTTGGTAGTCGGTTTTGGACAGTCTGAGCCTGCGTCATCGGAATTTCTGTTTGCGCCGAACCGCCGGGCTTTCTCCCACGTGCGTGCGCAGCGAAAATCGGGTTGGCTGGGTGCGACCTGGCGTGTCGATGTGGCATGGCAGCACATCGATGATGATCGAAGGACGCGCGACTTCGAGTCACCCGTGCGTGTGATTGAACGCAATGCCAGCGAGTTGTTCGGTTTGTCTTTGGTCGCTGACGGTGTCGCTGGGGTTTTCGAATGGGTGGCAGGCATCGACCATTATGACGATCATGTCAGCAGTTCCCGTCGAGAGCAGTTGTTGGACACCGGTGCATCGACGGTAGTAACGCCGCGATTTCCGGATGGCTCTCGCGTCCGGCAGACGAGTATCTTCGGCCACGCTAATTGGTCAGCATCGGATCGCTGGCATTGGGGCTCAGGCGTGAGATTCAGTGCGGCGCGATCCGACCTCGCATCCGCCGGCGACATCCCAGCGTCGAGAAATTCGGTCAACGACGTCGGTCTCGACGTGTCGCTGCGTTTCGACTGGACGGAGCGGCTGGCGGTGACCGCGAACCTAGGCGCGGGCTTTCGTGCACCCAATGTTTTCGACTTGGGCACGCTCGGTGCGCGACCCGGGAACCGTTTCAACATACCGAATGCGGACCTCGAATCGGAGCGCGTCCAGCAGGCCGATGTGGGACTACGGTTTGCGAACGACCGAACACGCTGGCAAGCCGTACTATTTTTCCTGCACTACGATGACCGAATCACGTCGGTCGAAACCGGTCAGCAAACGCCGGAAGGTCGCGACATCGTACAAAGCGCGAACGCCGCAACGAGCAACCTGCAAGGTCTCGAGTTTGGCTTTGAGCACGCCTTCGGTGCACGCTGGGGGGTCCGCGCGGTCATCAACGCGACTCGGGGTGAGCAGCGCGAGCGTGGGCTCGACAATGAACCGGGGGATCGAATCCCACCGGTCAATGGGTTGTTGGCGTTGACCTATGCCGACGACGATTTCTCGGCGGCGGTCAGCGCGCGATCCGCGGCGGCGCAGACTCGGCTGAGTGCACGCGATGTCCGCGATGTTCGGATAGACCCTAACGGCACCGCGGGGTGGGTCCGCATCGATCTCGACGGTTCGTGGTTCGATATTGGCGGGTGGGATGTGCATGCCGGCGTCAACAATCTACTCGACCGGCGCTACCGCAACCACGGGTCCGGCATCGACGCGCTCGGGCGCAATCTCTATGTATCGGTCGGACGGCAGTTCTAATCTCAAACTCTCGACCGGCGATTTGGCTATACTCGACGGCTAACCCAAAACCAAAAAAGGGCGATCTCATGCGATTTTGGATTTCAGTTCTCATCGGCGTGGTCATCGCCGTGTCCGCACCTGCGCAAGACAACGGCGATTCGGAACCGGGTTTTAACGAAGCCACCTTCAAGGGGTTGGAGTGGCGTTCGATCGGTCCGGCTTTCATGTCCGGCCGAATCTCGGACATCGCCATTCACCCTGACCGTCAAAACACCTGGTATGTCGCCACCGGATCGGGCGGCATCTGGAAGACCGAGAACCGTGGGACAACCTGGACCCCGATCTTCGATGATGAGGCGGTCTATTCGATTGGCTGCATAACGGTCGACCCGAACAACCCGAACACGGTGTGGGTGGGGACTGGCGAGAACATCTCGGGCCGCCACACATCGTTCGGCAATGGTATCTACCGCTCGCGCGACGGCGGCAAGAACTGGGAGAACATGGGGTTGGAAGACTCGGAGCGCATCGGCATGATCCGTGTCGACCCGCGCGACTCCAACGTGATTTTCGCCGCGGCCCAGGGGCCATTGTGGTCCGGTGGCGGCGAACGCGGTCTATATAAAAGCACCGACGGTGGTGAAACGTGGAACAAGGTACTCGGTGATGACCTCGGAAATACCGATGCCGATGACCGCTACACGGGCGTCTCCGAAATCCACATGGATCCGCGGGATCCTGACGTTATGTTCGCGGTTTCTTGGCAGCGTATTCGCAGTGTCGCGGCGCTGATGGATGGTGGCCCGGGCACAGGTATCCACAAATCCGAGGACGGTGGTGAGACTTGGCGCAAATTGGAAACGGGTCTCCCGACCGAGGTTATGGGCAAAACGGGCCTGGCGATTTCGCCAATCAAACCCGACGTGATGTACGCGACGATTGAGTTGGCGAACCGCACCGGCGGGTTCTGGCGCTCCGAAGATGGCGGTGAGAGCTGGGAAAAACGCAGCGACTACCTGTCAGGCGGAACCGGTCCGCACTACTATCAGGAAATCTTCGCGAGCCCGCATAAGTTCGATCGCGTGTACCAAATGGACGTGTGGATGCATGTCACTGAAGACGGCGGCAAGACATTTACTCAAGTTGATAGTGAACACAAACACTCGGACCACCACGCGATGGCGTTTGATCCCA
>JBCAZH010000065.1:0-14961 GCA_038533155.1 Pseudomonadota bacterium
TAAGGCAATTGCACGGCATCGAACGACAGGGATTGTCCGCCATTGAATTCCGTGACCATCCGGATCGTCTCAAGTCGATGTATTGCGGGGCGGACGGGCGTCAACGATTGCAACCAATTTTCGATAGCGAGAGCGGGTGTCGTCTCGTAGGTCGTAGCATAGTGATTGAGAAGCTGGGTTGACCCTTCTTCTAGGGACCTCCGAATATCCCGCGCGTTGCCTAGTCGAAACTCGGGAAGCAGAACGAAATCATCGCCAAGTACGAGTCGCCCCGCATCGATCAAGCGGGCAACTTGCCGATCAGGGCTCAATTCTGGATTGGTCGCCTCCGCTCGCTTCGCGACTGCCGAGTGGTAACGTTTACGTGCTTCTCGCCAAGCAGTGGCTGCTGCAATCAGTAGATCACCACGGACCGTAGCCAAGGTAGTGTCGCTACCGTTCAGCCGGGGTGCCCGCATACCGAACAATGGGAGTGAAGCCAGAGCTGTACGAATTTGTGTAGCGGCGCGCGGCGTTAGCACCATGGCTTCAAAGTAAGTTCGATCGCGTCCTCTTGCCTCAAACTCGGCAAACGCTTCACCTAGGGTTGCCGGATTACCGACTGACCTTGGTCGGATGCCATTCGGCGCTCTGCCCTCCAATCTGCTCAGTGATGCATCAAATTGTCGAATCAACGCGCCGATGCGACGATCGAACGTGGTGACATCCCATCCGAACAAGGCTTCCGGGTTCTCGTCAACCGTCTGCGAACGTGGTCTAAAGTCACGCGCACTCGCGGGTTTCGCGGTGGTTAGCATGAGCCTGAGGTAGCGAAGTAGCGGCAGTACCTCGGCAACCGTGCGTTCACGTGCCGCTTTTTGTGACGTATCAAACTCGACCACAATCCGATCATCGTCCGAAACATCTACTTGTGCCGTGTAAGCATCGACCAATGCGGGTTCTAGGCTGCGCGCGCCTGTCTCTATATCGATACCTGCGCTGTAAACAAGATCGATGGGTTGTAAGTTGAGATCTGCGAGACTGTATTTTCGTCGACGCCGTCGTTCGTCACCATCGACGATCGCGACGCTGGCCACGATTCGATCTGCCCTACCCAATTGGAGGCCGAGCCACCGATTGATACCGGGCTCCGCGCGTGTGCGCGGCGTTGCTCTCGTCGACCAACCCGAGTCCGCGCCCAGGGCTGGTACCCGTGTCATTGCCAGACATACCGTATTGTTGACCGTCAACTGTGTGCTGCGCGGCGTCTCATGAATCTCCAATTGAGGTGGCAAAGTAGCCTCATTGAAACTATTGAGAAGGCCAGCGAGACGATCCCCTTTGCCCTGCACCATTTGGAATGCTGCGTCGCTCGTTAGAAGGTCCCCCATTGCGTCGAGGACATCCCTCAACTGGTCGATTTCTTCCAGTATGGTTCGCCGGTCCGCGGCCGGGATTCCCAACTGCTGTAAATCACGCGCGTCGCTTTCCACCAACTTCATTCCGTCCACGACTGAGTATGCTGGGACCGTTTCCTGCGCCTCACTCCCAGCCTGGGGAATCCCCGCGTGCTCGATTGGGAAGCGCTCACGTAGTGTCAGAATGTGCCGGTTGAGATTGACCGTGGGCGTTGCGCTTGTCCGATCATGCAGCGCTCGCTCGAACTGATAGCCGAGCAATGCCTCGAGCGCTTGACCGTTCTGAATGCCACTCATCAACGATTGGGCGCGACGTACCCTCGCCGAACTCAAATTGACTGAAAATACTGAAGGCTTGTCACGGGATGCGCGGTTACGGTACCCGGCCAGGAGCACGCCGGCAGCGGTCGCGTGATTCAGAGAGGGTGTGTGCACAAACCCAGCGTTGCCACGAAGCTCTCGCACGGTACCACCATCCGCCGGGGTTAGTTCATCCGCAACGGCTACCGCGGCCTTAGGCGCAGGTCGCAAGTTCTCGACCCAACCGTAGGCACCAATGTACAACCCACGCTTCTTTTGTTCGCGGTTACGAACTAGTCGACGAGTAAATACGCCAGTGTGCCAAGCATCCAGCCGATAGGAAGTGAGGTCAAGGTGAGCAATCAGATACCGCTCCAATGCTTGCGTCGACAAACCGGCAAGTCGACGACAGGCCTGTCTCACAAGATTCAGCTCGGCAACCGCAGATGCATTTCGCCGCATACCCAACAGGTGATCGCCCACTGGAACTCGAACATCGAAGCGCCGTCGATCAACGGTTCTCGGAGCACCGCGTAGAAGCTCCCAGGTCGTTAAATCATGAACCTCGCGATCGAAGTTTAAGAGGCTCTTTTCCGCGGTCAACCGTGAAATTTCGATCCCTTCGCGGCGATAGAAGGACACGGCTGCCTTTTGCAGGCTGAGCAACAATGAGTGCCGGAGTAAGAAGTACAGGACAGAACGCGGAGGTTTAGCGCCCGGCAGTTTGTGTTGTTCCAACGCCTCTGTCGATGTTTCGGTGGACAGCCACTCAATGAAATTTTGTGGCGTGGATCCTAGGTCATCAAGAAAACGGTCCGCTGCGACGCGCTTTCGATCGACAAGGTGCCGACGTCGTATTCGATCATTGTCTCGATAGAATGAAAGCGCACTGATCAGAGGGAAACCCTCGCCCTGGTAACCTGCTTGCGCGAGCCAGCTCATAATCGTGTTTTGCTGGCGTTGGAAAGCGCGCGTGGAGTTGGAGACATTCGTGGCACTCAATGGGACATCATTGAGATGGCCAGTTCTTTGACGGAACGATGTGGAGTGCGGAGAAAGGCCCATGATGTCTAGGAGGATCTCCTCAGCGTCACCCGCTTTGGCCACGTGCGCGACCTTTTCGTCTGCTAAGCGTGACCAGGTACCTTGCAGAAGGCGGAGAATCGGCAACATCTGGCTCATTAAAGGATCATCATTGGGCTCGTTCCAACGACTGAGGTCGCTGGTCACAAGCACCCCGTAGGGTTGATCACCGACGCGAATTGAAGGAATAGGCCCAGACGAGGAGACATTCGCCCGAAAGAACTCGCGCAGCCTGTCTTGGGCGGCGCGACTCAATGCGGGTCTGGTCAACACTTCGAAAAAGTACCCGATGGTCGCTGGATACAATGCGTCATTCATTGCCCGAGCGTCGGCGACCTGTGTCATATCTGCATCGCGCGTTTCAGAGAAACCATCCGGATTGATGCCCAGCGCGGTCGCGAATGCATGTCCATCCGTCTGCGGCAGATTGGATAGTGGCTCAACCGGTGAAGCATCATAGTAGCCGCTCGGCAATTCGAAGTCGTTTCGACGATAGCCGGAACCCGACGAGTCAGTATTATTTGTCGGCGTCCCAAGCGGCAGGAAACTCAAACCCTTCGTTGAGTATTGGTGCGCATGAAAGTGCGCCTCCAGCAAGGACTGACTTTTGCCCGGGTCAGCACTGGCGAGTACGCCGCAAACGACAATACGGTCGATACGACCTCGGTTGAACATGTCCGGAGTCACCGGAACGCGAAATGCGAGCCCCTTTTCGAGTGCCGCATCAAAATCGCTCATCCAAGCGAAACTTTCATCCAGTTGAATACGTTCATCGGTTTCTTCGAAGGCTTTTTCGGCAAGAAAAGGATCAGGACCTAAGAACACATTGTCTGGCACCGGTTTTCCGACAGTGTGATGAACTTGCTGTCCATTGTTAAAAATCTGCAATACAAACCGGTCGGGCAAAAGTTGGGTTTGAGGTGCGCGGGTCCAGTCGTGAGTTTTGGTCTCAGTTTGCTCGGGGAACCGAAGCCGTTCCTCCGCGAACCTGCGGTCTGGTCGCCAGTTTTCCGGAGTGGTTTGTTTCGCCACCCATACCGCTCTCGCGGTACCGAGTCGGCGGGCAAATACGTTCCAGATCTCTTGCTTGCTCGCATCGCGGTCTTCGGCGTCCGAGCGATTGATCCGCAACAGTGCGCGCCAGTAGTCTTGGCCGGCAGTGACCTCGTCGTCTGTCAACAACGGCTCGAACGAATGCACGTGGAAATCATCCGGGTAGACTCTGACGAGGAGTACTTGCCCGGATTGTTCGTCAACAAACCGAGTCTCGATTCGAACGGGCAGCATGACGACGGGAAGCTCGGCGTCTAGATTCTCGGCGACCCGTCGGTAGTCGCGTGCAGTATGTAGTCGCGCCACTGCCTCATTGAGTCGAGCGGTCGCGCGACTCAGTTGGGCAGATGGTCCCCGCAAAGCGGTTGCGAGTGCGGCATCATCCACATCGTCTCCCGCCGCGCGCTGAGCTGCCAAACGCGCCGCATAGACTCGCGATTGAGCCTGATCAACCACATCTCGAGCTTGTTGAATCGCAGCAATATTCTCATCGAAAGTTGGCATTCTGGCTCCTAGAATCTCAGTCTCGGCACGTCACTCAGATAACTGAACAGCGTAAGTCGATCATCTCTATCAACTGGTTGTGACACCTGTGTCTCCAGCATTTCTTTGGCATGCACGGCAATCATTGCGGGGCGCTGTAGCAAGATGGCAGCCATATCCGCAGAGCTGTGGCCCCACCGACCGACTTCCGGCTCACTAGGAAACGCGCGCACTGGGCCGCGGCCGACGCGTCCGTTCGGTCGACGACGGGCGGTGACGAAATCAATGTCGCCCTGAAAGTTCTTCCATGAAAGATCATTCCACGTGAGCTCATCTGGCTCGTTGGGATCAAACGAGATGTCCATACCAAAACGTGGCTCGCCCGGCACTTCTGCGATAATGAAGTACCAACCTAGTCGATCAGCCGCGTTCGCGGACCCGCCTGCCGAAACGGATGACGTCGGTGTCGCACCCGTTGCTTCTCTTACCGTTAAGTCGAAGCCAAGTAGCTTGATATCGGGATCGATCTGCGCTTGATAGAGCGGGAACTTGATCTCGCCCGCGAGTTGCGCATCTGTCATTTCCCCAGTTCGAATCACAGTCTCAGTAGTGGCGTTCGACTCGGGGTTCGGCAGGGCCTTCTGTGCGAAAATTACGGTGTTCGGAAACTTTCGCAGCAAATCACCACGAACCACGAAAACGAGTTGCTCGCTGTCACCGTCTGGATCGCGTGCATTGTGCTTGCCCAGACGACTATTGCGCCGCCACTGATGTATCGGTTTGATGTCTTTTAATGACTCCGAGTCCTGTGGCGTCGTATCGGGAGTGACAAACCCACTGACATCCCAGAACTGCCGGAAATAGCTGCCACGCATATCCGTGGGGTACTCCCGCCACATGAGCTCTCGACCCATCTCATAGTTCATGCCGACGAGATACGATTCGATGAATTTCTGATTCGTTTTCAGAAGCGATAGCGTGTTGTTTTCAATCAACTCGAGATTCGGTAGCAAGAATTCTTTGTCGATTTCGAGCAGGTACTTGTAGGTTGGCGACGGCAGATCCGGATAGGCCATTGCCGGCAAAAACGCTTCTGGTTCTGGCCGAAATGCCCCCGGTGGCCATTTTAGGATCCGACGTAGGCGCTCATGGTAGGCCCGGTTCGGCGCGATCGACTGATCAACCCGTCGCGATGCAGCCCTCGCAGACAACGCCGGAGATGTATTTCGTAGTCGGGTTACATCGAATCGTTGATTGAGCGCCGAGTACGCGCCGCGTACCGCAGCATTGTGGTCGCGCGTGGCTTCGTTGTTGTTCGCGACTGTCGTCGCAACAAAAGTCATATCTCGGCCTGTGATCTGCGGTCTCACAACGCGTGTCGTCACCGACGGACGAACGGTCGGTCGCCCTACATTCCTAGGCGTGACCGAAGCCGTGGGCGCACCTGTACGGGGTTGCAGGGTTGCAGGGGTTCGCGCAGCGGGCGCTCCAACCCTTGGAAGCGCGCCTTCAACCAATCCTTCGGTACCTAATCGAAAGCGTTGCGGGTCGAATCGCGTCAACCATTCCGAAACTGGAGGTAAGCCACCCGTAAACCCATCCTGATTGGATGCAAAATCGGCGACCAAATTTGATTGCGTACTCCATACGCGTACGGCCGATGCAGTTGACGGTGCGGTAAACGTGTCCAGATTTCGGATTGTAGAAACGGGTTGGAAATTCCCTTCCTTATCCGGGCGAATCCCACTCGCTCGATCCATCTTCGGAACGGCTGTGAGGAGCGAGAATCCACTCTCGCGTCCGCGATTACTCAGACCGCGCGCAATAGAAGTTGTGGGGCGTGTCATACGAGCGAATACACCGGAGAACACAGATTCGCTCACTCGGCTGGTCACAATATCGTTGTGTACCGTTCCCCGCACACCCCGCACCCGTGCGGTCATGGGTCCAACCATGGAGAGAAAGTCGCTGTCGTCTCGCGAGGCAACATTCTTCTCATAGAGCTGTTGCATGACAACGGATGTGAAGCGTGCTTGTTTCAGTTTTCGATTAGCTTCGAGAACATCACCAAGCTGCTGCCACGCGGCATCCGAGAAGGTCTCTTGGTTCTCCTGCACCACACGCTTGCCGAAGCCCGCGGGAACCCGGGTGCGCGGATCCCTGTTGAGCTCGTTGTACCAGTTCGAACCACTGGGATCGAAGTTGGGGACAACGCGTTTTCCTGGGGCGCCGTTGTCCCGGCGCATCGCATGAAACATTCCGTAGAACGGAATCGATACATAAGGATCTTGATCGTCTGATTGAACGCGTACTTTGTTTAGATTGACGAGCGCTTCCATATCGTCGAAAAACGGCTGAGGTCGCGTCGCGGGCGGGAACATGGAGCGCTGTGCCGATGGCGCGATCACAGCACCTTCGAGCAACAGCGTAGATGGACTGGGTGAGCGCACGGCCTCGTTGGCGTCATTGCGAACGAAACCGGGTTGCGAGCAGTCCATCTCCCGCACACCGACTCGCTCATCCATAACACGCGGCTGAAGCTGTTTGACAAGGTATTCGAAATCGAAATTTTTGCCGGTCGCGAACGAAAATCGGTGATACACCGGAAACTCTGTCGCGCCATTTGGCCAAGCGGGTTGTTGGGCAGGTACGGAAGCAGGTGACTGCCCAAGCCCTGCTCGACGCCCTGTTTCGAATGTTGGAATCAAAAACGCGTGATAATGCGTTTTCGGCTCCAGTTGCCGCGGACACAGAAGACGACTGTAGACGCCGTCTGGGTCTTTCTTAACATCCTCCTCCAAACCATCAAGAAACTGATCGAACTGCGATTCCTCATGCGGAAGATTCGAATGCATGTGACACCACAGGTGCAATTCATCGTTCGGTTGCAGTGCCTGAGGGTTAATAATCTGAATCGAGGACAGTGGCTCTCGTCGTGACGTCTCAACAAACTCCTCGGGTTTGAGAACGACAAGGGTTATCCATGGTCGAAGCTTCAGATCATCTGATGCCGCGGCAGCCGGCGTATAGCGAAATGGAAAGTCCTCATCATAAAACTCAACATACGGAAGATAATTCGGTTCGTAGTCACCGATGCCGTCACGCGGTTCGGTACGAATAATGCTCTGTGGATTAATGCCGATGACATCACCGGGCCCCATGAGTGCGAAGTTTTGAGATATGGTCTCCCCGGTCGTTAACTCCACGCCGACTGGAACGCGCGCGCGTTCGATGACCGCACCATCGCGTCGGCCCAACGTGTCTTTCTGTCGGATAGCGTCGGCGATGCCGCGACGGGCCCATGACAGAAACTGATATCGCCCGAAACTCATTCGCTGCTACCCCGCGAGTTCATACGTTTGAACCACTTGAAGTTGACCTTCCATATCCGGATCGTTGGCGACAACGTCATCCAGTGCTCTGACGGCCTCCGCCAGTGTTGAAAAACGGTTGGCACCGTTCGCCTCCTGCAGTGTCGCGGTACTCGCAATGGCGAATTGTTGCTGATCTGGATCGATCTGGACCGCCTGAAGCGCGTTCAAACCGCCTGACTGTTGGTTTGACCAGGACAGCGAGGCGTTCGAAGCACCCGCCGCACGCACGAGATGGCGAAACGCATCGATAGGCAGTTTCACTTGTGCGGTCTCGGGTGGGTCGTCCTCGGTATAGTTGAGTTCGTAGTCGAGTGTGACTGGCGCAACGGTGCGGGGTGATGTGTTAATTGACTGCGTGCCTTGCAGTGTGAAGCCATTGTCGAAACGCTCAAACGATTTTCGCGAGAGCTTTTCGCTTTCCGACAATTGGGTAAAGTTCCCAGCCGCAAACAAAGCCTTGCGCGTTTGTGTGGGAAGCACCTCGTTGCCGATGCGCACCGCTTTGATCCCGATGCGGTTCGCACCCTCCGGCACTTTGTCCCCAAACTTCTCAATGTCGTAGTTGAGTGGCAATACATCTTGTCCGAATCCCAATTCACCGAACGGATAGACCACTAACGTGCTGTCTTCCAGACGGTCCAACTCCCGGTGCGTGACCGTGTGATGCAGACGAGCGCCCGCTCGGCCTTGCCAATTGTCACGATTTTGGAGCTCCTGCCGAAGCAGTCCCGTTAGTTCGATGCGCTCACTCGCAATTTCCTCGAGCTCGTTGCCCCACGTCGCACGAACTGGAATTGTGATGTCGAAGAATAGGATGCCAAAACTCACCTCACCATCGATGTTCCAAGGATGGGGGCCAGTCAAGGTGCCTCGAAAACTGATGCCGAAGAGAATCTTGCGCTTACGACGAATCGCCAGAGTTGCTTCTAGTGTTAGAGAAAAGCTGAAAGGATCGAAAATGAACAGCGCATCGAAGGCAAGAAGGCCGTACAGGTTGAAATTCGCTGGCCCGGACGCCAAAAGTTCAAGCCGTGCTCCGAACTGGAACGAGTTGGACGTGTACGCGATATAGAACTGAATAGTCAGAGTCGGGTTCTTGCCACTTAAGAGCGACAAACCGACCCGATCCATCTCACGGAACGCACCGGGTAGTGTTGGAACAGTGGGATAGTCGTTGAAGTCGGGATGAAAGCCACCAATGCTGATCGCGAACATCCCGTTGTCCCCCCACCCTGCAACAAAAGCGAGGGAGCCGGTCAGCTCGATGCCGACAAACTGAGAGTCGTAGAGCTGTGCTTCGAAGTAGACAAACTGATTAACTGTGTCTATGACACCCAGAAAATTGACCTGCAGTCGCAGCGTATCTGCGTCTTCCCGCGGTGCACTGATACGGATGACGCCGAGAATGATAATTTTCGGATCAGGCCATTCTACGATGACGCCGAGATCCATCAGGAGTAGATTCGTTCCGCCGTAGCCAATGCGCGCCATCAGGCCAACAGCGAATTGGTTCTCTTTGATCGGGAAAAAGTCTTGGATATCACTGATGATGCGTGAGATGTTCCCGACAACATCCTCGGGAAACATGATGCTGTTGATGGCGTTGGTGCGAACACCAACGCGGAGTGCCTCGACATTGATCGTCCGATCGATTCCCATCAACCCGCCGAGTCCGTTCAGGAAGAAGCCGAACTGGAGGGGTACCGCGTATTCACCGGAAACCAATACGAGCATGGAGAAGCCATCTGAACCGTCTGGCATGATGGTATTGATGACACCGACCGCTTTGATCGTGAGTACGTCTTTGATCAAGAATTCAAGTGCGCCGAAATACTCGCCCTTGTCTTTATCGAAATAGAGGTAACCACCGCCGCCGATAGGTCCGGCATTGACCGCGAGACCCGCGCCTGTGGGCGGCTTGAAGTCGACATTGAGATCGTAGCCGAGAAAACCACCATTATCGTCGCGTTCGGAGAAGACCATCTCGGCGCCAAGTCGACTGATCGAGACTTTGACAGCGGATGTAAACTTGACCCAAAAATCTAACGAGCTTTCTATCGTAATGGTCTCGAGGCCCTCATTTGCACCCGTCTTCAGGTGAAGTACCTCGATTCCGACGACATCCTTGATGTCCTTATTGATTTCAATTCGAAGATCGATGACGTTGAACAGCTTCTCTAGAATTTTTTCGAGAAGCGTCGGGTCGGTTTCCGGATCCGTGTCAGCTGTGGCCTCGCCCTCCTCAACTGGCGCTTTCGGGTTGCCGCCACCGCTACCGAAGTAAAAATCGCGTTTCTCGGAATAGCCGAACTCCAGGTCGATGTCTTTTTTCGTAGTTTTAGGAAGCAGATTGCCCGGGAAGCCTGCATCTGGATCGCGCTTCATTTCGAAGGGCATCTTCACTTTGATATTGATATCGAAGTCGTCAGGTTTCAGAGTAAATTTCGCGGAATACTCTTTGATGCCGAGCACTATCTCTGGCGTCGGAAAAAACTTGGTTTTGAAATCGGATGGGAGTTTCTGCTTGAAGGTCACGGCGAGCTTGTTGGCCTTGCCGAGGTCGGCTGTTGGCCGACTACCGATTCTGAAGACGCCGTCGCCGTCGACATCAATTTTGAACGAAACGTTCTCTTCGACCGGTATGAGAATATCTACCTCACCGGCCAACTCGGTCACGAGGGCGCCGCCGCCATGCGTTTCAGGCACAAATGCTAAGGAGTTGAAAAAGACGCCCCGATTCGCGGGATTGTCATGCGGAGCGACAGCCACCGAATAGGTCAAGGTTCTGTCGGCAATGGCGTCAAGATTGGGTGTCTGTGTTCCACGATAGGCATCAAAACCATAGTCAAGTCGTAGATCGAAGACTTCGCTGTCTTTGATCGCGAAATGATCTATCGCTAGGAATCCACCACCTAGCACGGCAAAAATTGTTTGTGTCAGTGCCTCCGCAGATTCTGGGGTATCCAATCCGCTAGCCAATCGTTTGAAGAATGATGCAATTGTCTTGGCAATACCCTCGGAGCCACCGATCGCGGCAGAGTTTGAATTGATGACTGTGACAAGTTGTGCGAAGGCGTGGACAGGCGGATTGTTCCGTCGAATGTACTCCATCAAGAGGATGTTGAAGAGCGCCGCCATAATCTCGTCGAGGGCGAAGCCGGCATCCTCTTCTTCGTTCAACGCGGCGCGAATCACGCCCTCGATGGCTAGCGTTAGTTGAACCAGATCACTCACTGCACCTGCTAGCGCAAACCCATCCAGGTCTTCAACCGCCGATTCGATGTAATGGTCCAACGCGGTTGTCGATGGCAGATCACCGATGTCGGTATCGCTATCGAGACCGAGAGTGCCCAACAGTTCCGCTCGTGCATCAGCGTCGCCGAAGATTGCCGTCGCGGGCTTTAGCATCTTGCTAATGAACTTGAACAGTGACTGGAAAAAGTCCGAATCTAGTTCTTCATCTTCCATGGCAGATTCCTAAGGCAATTCCGGCCTGCGGGCATCATCGTCCGCGGCGATGAGCGCAACTTTGTGCACCACATGTTTTCCGGATTTCGGGTCCTCTCCGCGACGGCGCGCTAAAAATAAAAATTCGTGCTGTGCAGAAAGCACATCGTCTTCTTCGGAGAAGGACAACAGACCGACGTTGGCTGGCCACACCATCCGGCGGCGTATTCCGGTGATAAAGTCGAGTTGGTGTTGCTGCACCGCATTCGCGTATCCCGCGTCCACGGACGGTAGATCTAGCGGAACGTCATCCTCGAACACGATATCCTCATCGCCGATTGGTTCCCCTTCGCGCTGTCGCTCGTCACTGACGACGCTGAGTCTCCACCGGAAATCGGGTGCTCTATTAATTCTTGCGCCTGGCTTCCACCCTGCGACGGGAATGACTGCCGGATTCGATCGAAGACGCTGCCGGTTGCGGATGCTGGCTGTACCGGTAACAGTCAGCACTCGGTCTTTCCATCCCAATTTCTCTAGTCGGTCTCCGATGCCTGTCAATGCTTTGTGTGCCAGACCGGATCGAATGAGATGGAACGGTCCATGAACTTCATTCTTGGCCGCGCTGGAGGTGAACGTGACGATCCGTGACTTCGGGGCTCGCGCGGTACCCTTCCAATAGTCCAGAACCGTTGAAAATCCATAGTGAACGTCCCCGGACAGAATAATGACTTTCTCATGTCGGCTGAGACGATCCAAGAAGTCCTCGAAAGTCTTAGTGTTGAATCCCCAGGCCTCGTAGTCAGCCCCGATGTAACCGCTCAAAACGCCGGGGTTCTCACCACCCGAATTCGCAATTCCGATGGCCGCAGCGGCCGCCGGTTGAATCAGCTCTTCGAAACTGGAAAGTCCGGGTGCCGGGGCTGCCGATACGACAATTAGGAATGGCGCTTGACTCCCCGATGGATTCACAGTCGGGAGTTGCTCGACCAAAGCGCTGTGTTTTATCAAGCCAGGTGGCGAATTGAGCGAATCGAACTTTCGCTTGGTCCGCGTATCCAAAACGACGGTCGTCGCCGGACCCGAGGGCACCTGATAGTGCCAGTGAACAACATCCTCATCGGCTAGATCGCCGAGTCCGAGCAGGTCTTCGATAGGCTCCACAACGTTCGATTGAAAATCATCGGCATCGGGGTTTGTCTGGACTTCGTCACAAAATTTCAGGATGGCTCGCAGCAGTTCTGTCGGTTTGCTGACACGCGGCATCATGGTGCCCGATGCAGCCCCTGCAGTTGCACCTGCCGCGGCCGCACCTCCTGAAGCTGGACCTCCTGCAGCCGTGCCGGCTGCCGTTGCACCGGCTGCCGCTCCCCTCGCATCGAGCGGTTCCTCAGCGACATACTCGCTAGGACGATTCCCCCAATCCTGAAACAAGCAGTACGCCATTAAGCCATTGCGCACTACGTCGCGACCAAATCGACGTGGTTGGCCGATCACTTGATTCCGCCATCGCTCACTGAGATACCAGTCATCTGTAACCTCATGATCATCAAAGATCATGTAGCTTGGGATGTTCGCGAGCAGTCTTGAGACTTTGGGAAGGTCTTTGAAAAACTTGTAGAGCGCCTTGAGCTCTTTGCGCAGCGTTTTCTTCTGATCGTCAAGCCAGTCCTTGAACGCTTCTAGTTGAGCTTCGGCTGCAACGGTCCCGCCCGAAGTCGGTCTAAATATATCCTGATTGTCTTCATCGATGAGACGATCGAGTGCGACGCTATCGCTGACCGCCTCGTCGATCAGATCGCGGATGCCGCTATCGCCATCCATACCATCGAATATTGCGTCGACGACCTCGTCGAGCTTTGCCCTGCTCCCGTCTTTGAGCTTGGCCATGTGCTCCACGAAGGCGGTGCTCCATGCGCGAATGTTCCAGTAGTGTAGGTACAGACTGCAGTATTCCCCAAAGCTCAGCACATGACACAATGCCTCACCGCTGGTCAACCCAGCGCGTTTCTGGATCAATGTTTGCCGCATGTACGGGGGGAGTTTATTGAGTTCGATTTTTTGGCGATCGTCCTCGGCCAAATGTACTCTGTCGTCGGCAACAATGCGCTTACCATCGAAATCATGCAGGTAACGCAGCAATGCACCGGGTACATCATCGGCATAAACCTGATCACCTGTGAGGAAGAGCTGTTGAAGTCGTGTGTCTGGCTTTAGGCGGTTGGACTCAATCTCTTTGTCGAGTAGCGCCATGGCATCAGAGCCCGGACCATGTGCCTTGCGACACGAAGCCTGCGCAATCCTCAGTTTCGCAACATCATCCTGCGGCACGCAAAAAGTTGGGAGGTGACCCGCTTTGTAACCGATTGGCAATTGAACCCGCTTACTCGTCGATGGTGACTTTGTAAGAAGTCCGGCGCTGAAGAAATCGACGTGCAGGCTTGGGCGGTTTAAGTCTTCAATGTAGACGTTGTAGCTATAGATTTCGCCCGCCTGCAACGCGACCTGAGGACGAACAGTGACTACGCCAACATAGAGTCGTTCTCCGATCCGGTGCAGTCTCGCTGAACGAGGCAGTTCATTGCCGTCATTATCGTGAGTGGCCAACGGAATTGGTTCGATGCCGTTTGGCACTGTCGAAAACCCAGTGGTGGGTCGAGACGCTGCGCGCATTTTGACTTCGCGCACATCGTATAGGCGCAACTCCATTCGGAGTACGACATCGTCTTGTGGAATCGGATCCGACTTGAATGCCAGCCAGACGGAAACGCTGCGCTTTTCAACACGCCTAAGGATAGGGCCGGCAATGATGTGCTTCGGGTCCATAAACTGCCTCAGACCAGCTCCTTCTCAGGAACTGAAACTGCCAACAGTCGCGCCCTTCAACACCACGACGTGCGCTGACTAACGGCCGAACCACAGGGCGTCGTTACCGCGTCACTGCCCTGACTTTACGCTTAGTGGGCCATGATTACCAGCATCAAAATCCTTCGCAAAAAACCAGCCGGCTGTAGTCTCTAATCTTCAGACTCCGGATCGTACTTCGCGAACCAACCCATGATGTTGTCGGTTTTTGCGATTAAGCGGCTCGGTCGGCCCGCGATGTAGTGCGATGCACCAGGGACGCGAATCAATGCAGTATCCACATTGCGCATCTTGAGCGCCGTGTAGAACTGCTCTGCCTCCCACGCGGGCGTACGCCAGTCTTCCTCGCCCACCATCACCAAGGTCGGGGTTGTCACGTTTTCGATCAACATGATCGGTGATCGGTCTAGGAACGCATCGGGATCCTCCCAAGGTTCCGCACGTATCCAATGGCGCTTCACCAACGCCGCGATGTCGGCGGCTAGTGCCATCGTCATCCAGTTGATCACCGGCTTCACCGACGCCGCGGCTGCGAAACGTTCCGTCTTGCCGACGATCCAAGCGGTCAAGATACCGCCCCCTGAGCCACCGGTCACAAACAGTCGATCTTCGCTAACGTAGTTCTCGGCAACGAGATGATCGACGACGGTCATTAAATCGTCGTAGTCATAACCGGGATACGCGAGATCGATTTCCAAGGCGAACTTTTCACCGTAGCCCGTCGAACCACGCGGGTTCGTGTAGACGGTGACGTAACCTTCCGCGGCGTAGCGTTGAATCTCCGTCGAGAAACTGGGTCCATACTGCGCGTACGGTCCGCCGTGAATCTCGAGGATCATCGGGGAGCTGCCATCTTTCTTAAAGCCTGGCGGCAACGCGACCCACGCCTCGATCTCAAGACCATCATGTGATGACGGGACTTTGATTTCTTCGATCGGCGCCATGTCGAGGAATGGCAGCAG
>JBCAZH010000066.1:0-14803 GCA_038533155.1 Pseudomonadota bacterium
CAACAAACCGCAAAACAGGCGCATCCCCGTTCCAGCGTTGCCCATATCCAGCGGTTTGTTGGCGGGGCAGAGTTTTCCGAGCACCTTGGTTGGCGATGAATCGCTATCACGTCGTCCGATGGCGCGAGTCGCGGACCCACTCAATGCCATGGGTGGGGGCTTACGGACCACAGAAGGGCATGCGCCCATTCATATAGAGCCCGCAGGGTCAGGCCTTCATGGAATTGAATACACTTTGCCGGTAGCAAGTGCTCAGCTAAAAAGCGCATTGTTGATTGCCGGATTGTATGCAGATGGTGATGTGGAAATCACCGAACCTGGCGTGTCTCGGGACCACACGGAGCGCATGCTGTCGGCGATGGGCGTTGATGTTGTCCGCTCGGGCAACGTGGTCAAACTGAGTCGACCGACCCATCTGAAACCACTCGATATCGAAGTACCCTCTGATTTGTCTTCTGCCGCATTTTTCTTGGTATCTGCGTCGATCACGCCTGAAAGTGACGTGATCCTGCCAGGTGTGGGGGTCAATGCAACTCGCGACGGTGTGCTTACGATTCTTGAGCAAATGGGGGCGCAGATTGAACGGCTTAATCCGCGAACGTGCGGCGGCGAGCCAGTCGCTGATCTACGGGTGACTGCCGCGCAGCTGAAAGGATTGAGCGTCGCGCCGGAGCTTGTGCCGCTTGCGATCGACGAGTTTCCGGTCCTGTTTATTGCCGCTGCTGCGGCCACGGGTCGAAGCCGATTTGTCGGATTGGCTGAGTTGCGGCACAAAGAAAGCGATCGGATCTCCGCGATGGTTGAAGGGCTTCGTACTCTCGGTGTCGCCGCCGACGAGGGCGAGGATTGGGTTGAAATCGAGGGTGGTCCGCTAACCAGCGGCCAAGTCGATAGCTATCATGATCATAGGATTGCGATGGCGTTTGCTGTGGCGGGCGCGATCGCGCAAGGCGTTGTCGAGATTGCACGCCCCGAAAATATCGCAACCTCCTTTCCCAACTTCGTCGAACTCGGCAACAATATTGGTATGCATTTGGAGCTTGATTAGCGTTGGGCGATCACGTGATCACTATCGACGGCCCGAGTGGCTCCGGCAAAGGCACGGTCTCGGCAGTGCTTGCGCGGACCTTGGGCTGGCATTTGTTGGATTCCGGCGCGTTGTATCGGCTGACCGCACTGAGTGCGAGAAACCAAGGCATTTCAGCCGACAGTGTGGACGATTTAGTCGGCGTCGCAAGTAGGCTCAACGTAAGGTTTGAGCCACAAGATACTGATCAGAAAGTGTTTCTTGACGAGAAAGACGTGAGTCGAGAGATTCGTACGGAGTCGGTCGGCGATGCCGCATCCAGTGTGGCAGCACTGCAACCGGTGCGCGACGCACTTTTGGACCGGCAGCGGGCGTTCGCATCTTCGCCTGGATTGGTTGCCGATGGCAGAGATATGGGAACGGTCGTGTTCCCTGAGGCACGGTTGAAAATCTTCCTGACGGCAACTGCATTGGTGCGTGCTGAGCGGCGTCATAAGCAGTTGATAGACAAGAATTTTGATGTTACCCTCGCGGCCCTTTTGAGTGAGATCGAGCAGCGTGATGCGCGCGATCAGTCGCGGCAAGCCGCCCCATTGCGAGCGGCAGCCGATGCACTGGTGATCGACTCTTCCGAGATGGATATCGCGGCCGTTGCCGCAAGGATCGTGGCAGAAAAGAATCGCTGTTTCGGCGTTGGCGGGTAGCGGCTTGTAGTGCCGGCCGAATAAAGCAGTGTTCGAAAACGTATTTTAAGTGGCACCGCCAGGAGCGCGGTGCATTTTTCGTGGTGGTTATGCCAGGCATGACGCTTGGAACAATCGCCGGTTTTTAACTAACAAGGTGCTGCCATTTAGGCAGCTTGGTTCCACATAATGTCTGAAAGTTTTGCACAACTCTTTGAAGAGAGCCTGGCGAGTCAACAAATCACGCCTGGCACCATCCTGAACGGTACGGTTATCGAGATTAACTCCGATGTCGTCATCGTGAACGCCGGCCTCAAGTCTGAGGCGGTCATCCCCGTTGAACAGTTCCGCAACGAAAGCGGTGAGCTGGAAGTTAGCGAAGGCGACGTCGTCGAAGTGGCGCTGGACGCCGTCGAGGACGGTTTCGGGGAAACACGCTTATCTCGCGAAAAGGCGAAGCGTGCTCGCACCTGGACGCGACTTGAGAAAGCGTTCGAAGCGGGTGAAATCGTTAATGGCGTGATCAATGGCCGTGTGAAGGGTGGATTTACCGTCGAGATCGAGAACGTTCGTGCGTTCTTGCCCGGCTCGTTGGTCGACGTTCGTCCTGTTCGTGATCCTTCCTACCTCGAAGGCAAAGTGCTGGAGTTCAAAGTCATCAAGCTCGACCAGCAGCGCAATAACGTTGTTGTATCTCGTCGTGCGGTGGTGGAAGAAGAGTACAGTGCGGAGCGCGAAGAGCTGCTCAAGAGTTTGCAAGAAGGCAACGTTATCAAGGGTATCGTCAAGAACCTTACCGATTACGGTGCTTTTGTGGACCTCGGTGGGATCGACGGTTTGTTGCACATCACCGATATGGCCTGGAAGCGCGTCAAGCATCCGTCAGAGGTGGTATCGGTCGGCGAAGAGATCGACGTCAAGATTTTGAAATTCGATCGAGAGCGTCAACGCGTATCGCTGGGTATCAAGCAGCTCGGCGCCGATCCTTGGCAGAACATCGCTCGTCGTTACCCGCCGAATACTCGGTTGTTCGGTAAGGTCACCAACATCGCCGATTACGGCTGCTTTGTTGAGATCGAAGAGGGCGTTGAAGGCTTGGTCCACGTATCGGAAATGGACTGGACCAACAAGAACGTCAACCCGCAGAAAGTTGTCCACTTGGGCGAAGAAGTCGAGGTTATGGTCCTCGAGATCGACGAAGACCGTCGGCGCATCTCGCTTGGGATCAAACAATGTAAATCCAATCCGTGGGCGGAGTTTGGTTCGATGTTCAATCGAGGCGATCGCGTCAAAGGTCAGATCAAATCGATCACCGACTTCGGTGTCTTTATCGGCCTCGACGGAGGCATCGACGGTCTTGTTCACTTGTCGGATATCTCCTGGGACGATGACGGTGACGAAGCGGTCCGCAACTACCAGAAGGGTCAGGAAGTCGAAGCCGTTGTGCTCGCTATCGATTCGGAGCGTGAGCGGATTTCACTGGGTATCAAGCAGCTAGATCGCGATCCATTGTCGGCTTGGATGGCGGACAATCCAAAAGGCAGCGTTGTCACAGGCACGATCACTGAGGTTGATGCGCGTGGTGCGTTGGTCGATCTTGGCAACGGCCTGATCGGATCGCTGCGTGCTTCGGAGTTGTCTCGTGAGCGTGTGGAAGATGCTCGCACCGTCTTGAAGGTCGGTGAAGAAGTTGAGGCGCGATTCACGGGCGTGGACCGCAAGAATCGAAACATTGCGTTGTCGATTAAAGCGAAGGAATTCCACGAGGAAGCCGAAGCATTGCAGAGCTATCAGTCGGAATCTGCATCTTCTGGCGGAGCTACCACCCTCGGAGACCTCCTCAAAGAGAAGATGACTGGCGGATCTGAGTAAGCCAAACAGCGAGTCGGTCGTCAATTGGCGACCGACTCGCTTGTCGCCGAGGCGTTTGGCGCTTAATATACGACGCGATGACTAAGTCGGAACTCATTGAATTAATTGCTCGCAAGCAACGTCACCTTCCTTCTAAGGACGTCGAGCTTGCTGTGAAGCATCTGCTTGAACTGATGAGCGATTCTTTGTCGCATGGCGACCGAATCGAGATCAGAGGGTTCGGCAGTTTCTCACTGCATTTTCGACCGCCTCGCCAAGGGCGAAACCCAAAGACCGGTGCTGCGGTCGCTTTGTCCGGAAAGCACGTCCCGCACTTCAAGCCGGGTAAGGACCTTCGTGATCGGGTCAATGCTGGGCGACACCTTGCGATAAAGAGCTAGCTACGCCATGTTCGGCCGGCCAGGGTCTGAACAATGATCCAGCGAATCGTTACGCTTGTCGTGCTGCTTTGCATAGCGGTGATTGCGGCCGTTTTCGCGTCAGCCAATACCGAAACGATCCAAGTCGATCTCCTATACGCCGTTTATGAATTACCACAATCGCTCGTGATTATGGGCGCAATGGTGGTCGGCGTGGTTGTCGGCGTGCTCTGCGCCTCGCTTGTGTTGGTACGGATCTTCAATGAGCGACGTCGCTTACGCAAAGCGCTACGTGTCGCTGAGGCGGAAGTGAAGAGTTTGCGCAGTCTCCCGCTGCACGATGCCCATTGACGCATTAGAGCAAATCCTGCTCCTAGCAGGCCTGTTTCTGTTGTTGGCTGCGGCAGGCTTCCTATTCGGGCGGTTTGGCGGAGACGATGACGATGTGCCGCGAGCACAGCCACTCAACTCCGAGTATCTGAAAGGTCTGAACTTTCTCCTTAACGATCAGAACGACCAAGCTCTGGAGCATTTTTTGCGGCTGGTCCAAGTGGACGACCAGACCATTGAAACCCACTTTGCGCTCGGCAGTTTGTTTCGCCGACGGGGAGAGGTAGATCGTGCAATTCGGGTGCACCAAAACATCATCGCGAGGCCTAATCTTGCGAAATCACAACGCGATCAGGCGTTGTTCTCTTTGGCCCGAGACTATATGCACGCCGGTCTACTTGATCGGGCTGAGAATCTCTTCGCGCAGCTGGCTGAAGGCGCAAATCACAGGCTCGAAAGCCTAAAGTACCTCTGTCGAATCTACGAGCAGGAAAGCGAGTGGGAAAACGCGGTGGTGGCAGCTCGGCAGCTCGAAGCGGCGAAGTTTCCTGGCGCTGGCGCGCAACTGAGCAACTACTATTGCGAGCTCGCCCGAGTCTCGCTGGATCAAGGTGATGTTGAGAAAGCACGCGAATACGTTCGGCTCTCGCAGGCGCGTCGGCAGCGGTTGACGCGTGGGGCGATCCTGCGCGGAGAGATCGCCTTGCAACAAGGCGACAGAGCGTTAGCGACGAAGTTGTTCCGACAAGTACTAGCGCAGGATGGCGCTTACCTCATCGAACTGTTGCCAAAATTGAGAGGGATGTATTCCGAGGAAGACGTCGAGTTCGATCATGTCTTGGAAGAGGTGGTTGCTGAACGGGCTGACGCGCGTGATGAGATTGCTCGGGCCGCGCTGCATCATCCTTCGATTAGAAGCCCCTTCATCGACGACTGTGTGCGTCAGTACATACTCGCGGATGAGGTGTTGGGGAGTTTCGTTGACACGGAGCGATTGCTTTCGGGTGAGCAAGACGGTACGCACCAACAAGCAGTTGAGAAACTCCGCGGCGCCATGGCGAAACTGGCCGAAACGACGCCGCGATATCGCTGCCACCAATGTGGGTTTTCCTCTCGTCAGCTATTGTGGCAATGCCCTGGCTGCCGCAGCTGGGAGAGTTTCCGACCGATCGAGAAAGTTCAGTTCGATACGCTTCTTGGTGCTGATGGTGAAGTAAATTATTGACTGAGCGTTGCGAGTCGGGGTGTTTCTCCATTTCGCGTCGAGATTGGTTGGTCGTAGTCACGGAACCAAATGCACCACGATGTATGCGCCGGCGGGTGCCGGTGTCATAGTGGAGAAGCAGCATGCAACACATTCGTGTTTTGATTGTCTCGTTTGTGGTTTTTGGGCTCTCGGCGCACTCGTTTGCAGAGCCAGTCAATGTAAATTCTGCGTCGGCTGAGGCAATCGCCAAGAGCCTGGATGGTATTGGAATCACCAAAGCGCGTGCGATTGTCGCCTACCGAAACGAGAATGGCCCATTTGAGACAGCGAGTGATCTCACTCAGGTTGTAGGAATCGGCAAACGGACCGTCGCACTGAACGCCGACGACATTGTGCTGTCAGACTCAACTGAGGAAGCGGCAACGGAGTAAAGACTCCGACCAAATCGGGTGCTCCGGCCAGGCGAAAATGGCGAAAAACAGTTATGCTTCCGCGACTTTCAGCGGAGGTAGATATGCAAAAGCAGGTGCGTGTCGCAGTTTTTCCGGTCGCCGGCCGCGGTACCCGGTTTTTGCCGGCTACGAAAGCAAGTCCGAAAGAAATGTTGCCGGTCGTCGACAAACCACTGATCCAATATGCTGTTGAAGAGGCCATCGCGGCTGGAGCAACACGCCTCGTGTTTGTTACCGGAGCGTCGAAGCGTGCGATCGAAGATCACTTCGATAAAGATCCGGAGCTGGAACGAGCGCTCGCGGAAAACAACAAGCATGAGTTGCTAGAAAGCGTTAGGGACATTGTGCCCGAGGGCGTGTCCTGCATCTACATCAGGCAAGGTGAACCGTTGGGTCTTGGGCACGCGGTCTTATGCGCCAAACCAGCTGTTGGCAATCAGCCATTTTTTGTGCACCTGGCGGACGATCTGATTCATGGTGATGAGCCTTGCCTCCGTGAAATGGCCGCATATCGAGAGGCGCGGGGTGGTGAGCTTAGCGTGCTAGGCGTCGAAACCGTGCCCCCGTCGCAGACAGGCAGCTATGGCATTGTGGATCTGCAAGACGGAGACGCTGAGAAGGGCGGACGTATTCGGTTTATGGTCGAAAAGCCATCGCCGGATGAAGCCCCTTCGAATCTCGCGGTTGTCGGCAGGTATTTACTGGAACCTACCATCTTCGAGAAGCTACAGCGCACCGGCAAAGGAGCTGGGGGAGAGATTCAATTGACGGATGGCATCGCTGCAATGTTGGAAGATGCGCCAGTGCACGCCATGCCATTCACCGGTACCCGATATGATTGCGGCAGCAAAATCGGCTACTTGCAAGCGACTGTAGAGCTCGCACTAGCCCACCCGGATCTCGGCGACCGGTTTGCCGCCTACCTGTCATCGAGATAGCCCACGCTGATCGGTCGTCCGAGCCGTAAAACACGCAAGGCCCGCGTTGAGCGGGCCTTGCGTTAAACTGGCTCCTCGGGCCGGACTCGAACCAGCGACCAATCGATTAACAGTCGACCGCTCTACCAACTGAGCTACCGAGGAATTGTCCCTGAAATGGGAGCCGCGCATTCTGGCGAACGTCCAGATACAAGTCAAGTGAGGCTGTAATGGCATTACCAACAAACACCGAAATGAGGCCGTTCTCATTAGCATCCGACTATCGGCCTGCCGGAGATCAGCCAACTGCGATTTCGGGCCTGACAGAAGGGTTACGCGATGGGTTGGCGAAGCAAGTACTGCTTGGGGTGACAGGTAGCGGCAAGACATTCTCTATTGCGAATGTCATCCAGGCGGTGCAGCGGCCCACAATCGTTCTAGCGCCAAACAAGACGCTGGCCGCGCAGTTGTATGGGGAGATGCGAGAATTCTTCCCCGAAAATGCTGTCGAGTATTTCGTCTCCTACTACGATTACTATCAGCCGGAAGCGTACGTGCCGTCCTCTGATACGTTCATTGAGAAAGACGCGTCGATTAACCAGCATATTGAGCAAATGCGTCTATCCGCTACCAAGGCATTGATTGAGCGTCGAGACTCGATCATTGTGGCCACCGTGTCGGCGATCTACGGTCTTGGCGATCCGGAGAGCTATTTTTCGATGGTGTTGCACCTGTCGCGCGGCGAACGAATCGACCAACGGTCGGTGCTTCGGCGTCTTGCTGAGATGCAGTACAAACGAAATGAGATGGAACTGAGTCAGGGGACCTACCGAGTCCGCGGCGAGGTTATCGACGTATTCCCCGCCGAGAGTGAACGGGATGCTGTTCGGATTGAATTGTTCGATGACGAAGTCGAGTCCTTGTCGTTTTTCGATCCGTTGACGGGTGAAGTACATGACGCCGTTCCGCGCCTGACGATCTTTCCGAAATCCCATTACGTGACGCCCCGTGATCGCTTGCTCGGTGCAATTGATCACATCAAAGACGAACTGCGAGAACGGCTTGCCGTGTTGCGCGATACCGGGAAATTGCTCGAAGCGCAGCGCTTAGAGCAACGGACGTTGTTCGACATTGAGATGATTCAAGAGCTGGGCTACTGCAACGGGATCGAGAACTACTCTCGCTACCTATCCGGTCGCGGGCCCGGCGAGCCTCCGCCTTGTTTGTTCGACTACCTGCCGCCAGACGCACTCTTGGTTGTTGATGAGAGTCACGTGACGGTGCCTCAATTGGGTGCGATGTATCGTGGCGATAGGGCGCGCAAAGAGACGCTCGTCGAGTACGGATTTCGTCTTCCCTCCGCGTTGGACAATCGCCCGCTGCGTTTTGATGAGTTCGAGGGGCTCTCGCCACAAACGATTTACGTGTCGGCCACGCCCGGCAAGTATGAAAAAGCCAATGGCGATAACACGGTGGAACAGGTGGTCCGACCAACCGGGCTCGTTGATCCAGACGTTGATATTCGTCCCGTCGCGTCCCAAGTGGACGATGTTCTGTCTGAGATCCGGTTGCGGGTTGCGGCCAACGAGCGTGTGTTGATCACGACGTTGACCAAGCGCATGGCGGAGGACTTGACCGACTATCTTCGCGAGCATGATGTCGAGGTGCGCTACCTACACTCGGACATCGATACCGTCGAGCGCACGGAGATCATCCGCGATCTTCGGTTGGGGGAGTTTGATGTGTTGGTGGGGATCAACCTGCTGCGCGAGGGTCTGGATATGCCAGAGGTCTCTCTGGTTGCGATTTTGGATGCAGACAAAGAGGGTTTCTTGCGCTCGGAGGGCTCATTGATCCAAACCATCGGTCGCGCAGCTCGAAACGTTAATGGGAAGGCGATTCTGTACGCCGACAGCGTAACAGACAGCATGCGCCGAGCTTTGGAAGAGACGGAGCGACGTCGCAACAAGCAATTGGAGTTCAATGAGGCCAACGGAATCACGCCGAAGACGATCAAGAAATCGGTTGCGGATATCATGGAAGCCGGAAACATGCGCAAACGTGGTCGAAAAAGCACCAAAAGCTCAGGAAAGTCTTCGAAAATCGAAATACCGGCGACGCCCGAACTTACCATGCGAAAGATCAAGCAATTGGAGCAAAAGATGTTCAAGCATGCTCGAGAGTTGGAGTTCGAGCAGGCTGCAGCGGTTCGAGATCAGATCGACCAATTGAAAGAAATCGGTCTCGGATTGTCGTCGGAAGGGGCGGCCTGAAATGCGTCCCGAGAAAGCCGCATCTGGGCTTGGTATCGAGGCCAAATTCCGCTAAGCTTCGCGCCCTCGCGGCTTAGGTCGCGACGAGTCGGGCGATTAGCTCAGGGGTAGAGCGCCACGTTGACATCGTGGAGGTCGGTGGTTCGAAACCACCATCGCCCACCAGTTTTGCCGACTCGGCATTAATTCCAGTGATTTTGCGGACTTGTAGCCTTGTTTAGGCTCCGGGCATAGGCGTACAATTACGGGCTGCGCGGGTGATGAGCCGCGCATTTTATGGGTAACGCAGGAGGATCTGCATATCGCAGCTGCAAAACGGGCCAGACGCAATCAGGACATAGTCGCGTCTGAGGTCAGGGTCATCCGACAGGATGGCGAGCAAGCCGGTGTCATGTCGTTGGCAGACGCACTGGATCTTGCCCGAGAACAACGATTGGATCTGGTCGAGGTGTCGCCCAATGCTGAGCCTCCAGTTTGCCGAATCATGGACTACGGTAAGTTCGTGTTCGAGCAGAACAAAAAGAACCAATCAGCCAGACGTAAGCAGAAGCAATCGCAGGTCAAGGAAATTAAGTTCCGGCCTGGCACCGAAGAGGGCGACTACCAAGTCAAACTCAAGAAGCTGGTGGCATTCCTGGAGAACGGCGACAAGACGAAAGTGACGTTGCGGTTCAGGGGGCGGGAAATGGCGCACCAACAAATCGGTGCCGATTTGCTCAAACGGGTTCGAGGCGACTTGGAGGAACTCGGGACTGTGGAGCAAATGCCGCAGATGGAAGGTCGGCAGATGGTTATGGTCATCGCGCCGAAAAAGAACTGAGCACTAGCTAGTTCACGAATTCGAGAGCCGAGGTTGAACCGTCGGTTCGGAAAAAAAAAGACTTGCTTAAGCAGGTCGCTAAGACAAGTAGTCGAATGACGGCTCGCCATCAGTAGCAAAGTGCTATGAAGTGGCCAGAAAAATGAGGAGACCTCTGTGTCTAAGATGAAGAGTAATCGGGGCGCGGCCAAGCGCTTCCGTCGCACCGGTAAAGGTGGTTTTAAGCGCGCCCAGTCGCACCTCAACCACATCCTGACGAAAAAGAGCAGCAAGCGTAAGCGCCAACTCGGCAATACGCTTCAGGTCGCTGACGCGGACGTGAAAGCGGTCCGTCGCATGTTGCCGTTCAGTTAATAGGGGTGGTGAGAAATGGCTAGAGTAAAACGTGGTGTTATCGCCCGTGCGCGGCACAAGAAAGTTCTCAGCAAAGCAAAAGGCTATTACGGCGCTCGCCGCAAGGTCTTTCGCGTTGCAAAGCAGGCGGTTATCAAAGCCGGCCAATACGCTTATCGCGATCGCCGAACTCGCAAGCGCGAATTCCGTCGTCTTTGGATTGCACGAATCAATGCGGCAGCTCGCATCAACGGCTTGTCCTACAGCAAGTTGATGCACGGCCTATCGAAGGCGGAGATCGAAATCGATCGGAAGGTTCTCGCTGATCTCGCAGTTCACGAGCCTGAGACGTTTGCCGTTTTGGCTGAGCAAGCCAAAGCGCAACTGACCGCCTGAACCCCAAAACAAACCATTGAAGACGCTGGCACAGCTGTGCCAGCGTCAGGGTGACGCCTGTGCAGCAGCTTGATGAAATCCTGACAGCCGCTATCGCGGCTGTCGACACCGCTGAAGACACGACGGCTTTGGACGCCGTGCGGGTCGACTACTTGGGCAAGAAGGGTCAGTTGACGGCGCTTCTTAAGCAGCTAGGCGGCCTTGACCCCGCAGAGCGTCCTGCTGCCGGCCAGGCGATCAATGCTGCGAAACAACAAGTTTCGTCGGCGATCGCTGCGCGTCATGAGGCCCTTGCAGCCGCTGCACTGGCGGACCGAATCGCAAGCGAAAAAGTCGACGTTACGCTGCCCGGGCGAGCGGTTCAGCGCGGCAGCCTGCACCCGGTGACATTAGCTCGCCGCCGGATTGAGACGATTTTCCGTGGTGCCGGTTTCGGTGTGCGTCACGGTCCGGAAATTGAGGACGATTTTCACAATTTCACGGCTTTGAACATTCCCGACAATCATCCTGCGCGTGCAATGCACGATACATTTTATTTCGGCGATGGTCGGTTGTTGCGTACCCATACGTCGCCGACTCAGATCCGCACCATTGTTGATGAAGGTGTGCCCATCAAGGTGATTTGCCCAGGTCGGGTATACCGCTGCGATTCTGATCAGACCCATACGCCGATGTTCGATCAGGTGGAAGGCCTGGTCATCGATAAAGGCATCAGCTTTGCCAATCTCAAAGCAGTGCTGCACGACTTTGTGACCCAATTCTTCGAAAGGGAAGCAACGTTGCGGTTTCGGCCATCGTACTTTCCGTTTACTGAGCCTTCTGCGGAGGTCGACGTACTGATGGAAGGCGGTAAATGGCTAGAAATTCTGGGCTGCGGCATGGTCCATCCCAATGTCCTTCGTAACGTGAATGTGGACCCGCAGGAATACGGTGGCTATGCGTTCGGTATTGGTATCGAGCGTCTTGCCATGCTGCGATATGGCATCAAGGATTTGCGGACACTGTTTGAAAACGATGTGCGTTTCCTGGAGCAGTTCGCATGAAGTTCTCTCAACGATGGCTTGAGTCGCTGGTTGGGACCAAGCTCGAAACAGAGTTCCTTCTGGAAAGGCTGACGCTCGCTGGATTGGAAGTAGATGGCTGTGAGGCTTTGGAAATCGATGAGCGGGTAGTCGTTGCCCGGGTCGAATCCGTCGCGCAGCATCCGGACGCCGACAAACTGAAAGTGTGTGAAGTGACGGATGGTACGTCACAACACACGATCGTCTGCGGTGCTCCGAACGTTCGAGGCGGGCTAATAGTTGCTCTTGCTCAGATCGGCGCGAAGTTGCCCGGCGGGTTGAAGATTCGAAAGTCGAAACTGCGTGGCGTGGAGTCCGCTGGCATGCTCTGTTCCGGGCGTGAGCTCGGACTCGGTGAAGATCACGATGGTATTTTGGAGCTACCCAACACCTGGGAAGTCGGAAAGCCCTTAGCGGCGTGCTACGAGCTGCCGGATCAGGTCGTTGATGTCGACTTGACGCCCAACCGTGGTGACTGCTTTTCGGTGTTGGGAATCGCCCGCGAGGTTGCGACTTTCTCGGGGCATGCATTGAACGAGCCGCAAGTGAATGCTGCGACGGAAGGATCGGAAGAAACCTACGGAATTGACGTGCAAGCGACGGACGGTGCGCCGGTGTTTTCGCTACGCACGGTCCGAGATATCGATCCTGATGCAACCACCCCGCCGTGGATGGTTGAGCGCTTGCGCCGGAGCGGGATTCGCAGCATTCACCCCGTCGTCGATATCACCAACTACGTGATGATGGAGTTTGGGCAGCCAATGCACGCCTATGACCTCGACAAGCTGACCGGGGATATCTGTGTGCGCCGCTCAACCGCGGGCGAATCGCTGGTGTTGCTCGATGGCCGGGAGATTGAATTGCCGGAGCAGACGCTGGTTATCGCCGATGACTCTGGTGCGATCGGTCTTGCCGGAATTATGGGCGGAGAGAGCACCGGTGTTACCGCAGAGACTCGTCATGTCGTGTTCGAGGCGGCGTGGTTTGCGCCTGAAGCAATGGCCGGGCAGGCGCGTCGGTTCGGTTTGCACACGGACGCGTCAATGCGCTTCGAGCGAGGTGTGGATCCCACCCAGCAAGTCCGAGCACAGAATCGAGCAGCCCAGTTACTACAAGAAATCGCTGGCGGTGCTGTTGGGCCAGTGAATGTCGCTACAACGCAGTCGAATCTGCCACAGCCTCGGACCGTGACGCTGCGGTCTGCGCGGCTCGCATCCGTGTTGGGCATATCTGTCGCAGATGATGAAGTTGACGAGATCCTAGGTCGCTTGGGACTTGCGGCCACTCGGACTGCGGTAGGTTGGGAGGTGCAAGCACCGCCGTTTCGATTCGATATCGCCATCGAGGAAGATTTGATCGAAGAGGTAGCTCGCGTATTCGGGTATGACAAAGTGCCTACGATTCGCGCGACGGGCGACGCAATTTTGGCGGGCGCGCCCGAGGCAGTGGTATCAGAGGACTGGGTACGTGATGCGCTGGCAGCTCGAGGCTTCCATGAGATCATCAGCTATAGCTTCGTTGATCCATCAGTGCACGACCAAATCGATATCGCGCCGCCAGGTCCGAAGCTGCTGAACCCGATCTCAAGTGAACTTTCGGTGATGCGTGGCAGCTTACTGCCGGGAATGTTGAGCACCGCTGACTACAACGCGGCTCGCCAGCAGTCCAGCTTGCGTTTGTTTGAGATCGGGCATGTGTTTCGGCAAAAACATGAACCCAACCATTTGGGTGTATTGATGGCGGGTCAAGTCGCTGGAGAGCATTGGGCCGACACATCACGCGCAGTCGATTTTTTCGATATCAAGGCGGAGCTGGAAACCTTGTTAGACAGGTTAGTGCCTGGTGCGGATATCGCGTTTGCGCCATTGACGGGCAGTAACACTTTGCACCCAGGTCAGTCTGCGCAGGTACAAGTGGACGGCAAGGTGATTGGCTACGTTGGCATGTTGCACCCGGGATTGTCGGCGGCGCATTTTGATGGCCGCACGGCCGGCGTTTTCGAGATCGATCTTGCCGCCGTGACGCATCGGGCACTACCGAATGCTCAGCCGATTTCGAAGTATCCCTCCGTGCGTCGCGACCTCTCGCTATTGGTCGACGATGCAGTTCCTGTTGGCGCTTTGCTAACCACGGCGCGCGAAAGTGCGGCCGATCTTCTACATAATGCGTTTGTGTTCGACGTGTATCGTGGAGAAGGGGTAGAACCGGGGCTAAAAAGCGTTGCTTTAGGCTTGATTTTACTGGATTCGTCCAGCACTCTTACGGACGAACAAATCGCCGCCACGGTATCGCGTCTCACGACCGATCTTGCGGCGACCCACGGCGCAAAAGTAAGAGAATAAATCGCGATGGCACTTACCAAAGCGGACATGGCCGATTCCCTGTTCAATGAGTTGGGACTCAACAAGCGCGAAGCGCGCGAACTTGTCGATATGTTTTTCGAGGAGATTCGTGCGTCGCTTGCAGTCGGGGAACAGGTCAAATTGTCAGGATTCGGCAATTTTGATCTCAGGGACAAGAATGAGCGACCGGGTCGTAACCCGAAAACCGGCGAAGAGATTCCCATCTCAGCGCGTCGTGTCGTGACGTTCCGACCGGGACAAAAACTAAAGGCCAGAGTAGAGGCGTATGCTGGAACCGGGAAATAACGACGAGTTACCGCCAATTCCCGGAAAGCGTTACTTCACGATTGGTGAAGTGAGCGATCTATGCGCTGTTAAACCACACGTTCTTCGGTATTGGGAGCAGGAATTTCCGCAGCTCAAACCCGTCAAGCGGCGTGGCAACCGCCGCTATTATCAGCGCCAGGATGTAATCATCATCCGGCAGATTAGGAGCCTCTTGTACGAGCAGGGCTTTACGATCGGCGGCGCTCGGCAACGGTTGACGGGTGATGAAGCCAAGACGGATGTCAGCCAGAGCCAACAGCTCATCCGGCAGATGCGAGTCGAACTGGATGAGATCCTGAAGATCCTACGTCGTTAAATTCCAACGACTTAGCGTACATTTTTGAAGTAATTCGGTCGGGGCGTGGCGCAGCCTGGTAGCGCACCACAATGGGGTTGTGGGGGTC
>JBCAZH010000067.1:0-14464 GCA_038533155.1 Pseudomonadota bacterium
TCCGCCACTCGACGCCTGGGAGCAAGCTCCCATCGTTTCCGTTCGACTTGCATGTATTAAGCATGCCGCCAGCGTTCAATCTGAGCCAGGATCAAACTCTTCAGTTTAAAGCTGTGAGCTTAATCGAATCTCCAGCCGAAGCCTTCGATTCAGAAGAGCAAGTGTCCCTAGCTTTTGCTAATCAAAAATTAACTACTGACTATAGGTTACTCACTCTGGTTTTTGCCGACGGCTTCCACCAGCGCGAGCACCCACACAAATTATCTGGTTAATTTGTTAAAGAGCAGCCGCGGCCCGAGCCCTACTAGTGGCCCTGGGTTTGTCCGAGGCAGACCTACAATTATACGCCGGAAGCGCGGGTCGTCAACAGTGCAGAGCACTAATTTTTGACTTTGCAGGTAATCGCCCGAGCAGGTCTTGCCCGAAGCGAGGCGCGCAGTATAGAGACTCTCGAAGCGCCGTCAAGGGAAATTATGAATTTTTTTTTACGGTCTTCGTGGACCTGCGAAAACCGCAGAAAAACAGGGTTTTTGGACTTCGAGCAAAGGGCTGAATCCGCCGTAGATTCACCAAAACCCAAAATTTTGCGCAGAACATTCTGCAAGGCGCTCGACCGTTATCGCGTCGAATCCGTGTGCAGAGTTGTGATCACACCCGATTTTCCTTAGTTTGAGCATTCCAGGGATGGTGCTTGGGACAAGAATAAGAATGGCAAAGTCGCTTGGGAAGTTTCTTGCTAAGAATGCGGTAACCCTCGACACCTGTGCCAACGAAGCACTTCACCTTAGCGGCGCCATCCAGCGAGTCGGCGCGCTGGTCGTGCTGGACAAGGCCACCGACAGAATTGTTGGCTCCTCGGACAATCTCTCAAGCCTGATCGGCTGTCCATCACACGAAGTTCTACTCGGAGAGGTCTTCTCCGCCCAATTCGAAAGTTTGTCTAGCGATTTGCCGACAGTCGCTGAAAGCGACTCGGTGGTCCACACACTATTGGACAAACCTTATCAAGGTGCGAACGGTTTGTTCGACGTTGCCGTCCATGAACTTGAAGGCCTGGCATACATAGAATTTCTGCCCGCATCTCCAGTGTCAGAATACAACCTGCGCAAGACCATGCGGTTCTCGCAAGAGGTCTGCAGCAGGATCGTGAGCGCTTCGTCGTTCGAATCCGCGACCGAGATGGCGGTGACTTCGATCCGCGAACTGACAGGACTCGCCAAGTGCATGGTGTACCAATTCATGCCCGATTGGTCCGGACGGGTGGTTGCTGAATCGAAATCGGATGACATGACCTCCTACTTGAACCTGTTTTTCCCGGCTCATGACATCCCCGAACAAGCAAGACACTTGTACTCCCTGGTTCCATCGCGACTTGTCGCAACAGTAGACAATGACAATAGTCGAATCGCGGTCAGCAGCGAGATCGACACGTTGGATCTGACCTATTCGCTCCTGCGGTCCGTCTCGCCGATGCATACCGCCTATCTGAGAAACATGGATGTGCAAAGCTCATTCTCAATCGGTCTTCGCTATCGGGGCGCTCTCTGGGGACTGATCGCTTGCCATCACAACGAGGCGGGCGTGCTCGCACTTGATGTTCGAAGGTTCGCTGAAGATATTGCGAACGCGCTGATGACGCGTCTCGAAAAAAGCGAACTTGAGCGCGCGGCGCAGCAAGCTCGAGAACTCCGCTCGGTAGAGGCCGGCTTCGCATCCGCTCTACGCACAAATCGAGACGTGCAAGCGAGTCTCAGGCAGTGCGCAACGCAGTTCCGTGCCTTTATGCGGGCAGATGGATTTGCCGCAGAGTACGACGGTGAACTCATCACTGATGGCAGAGTGCCGCCAATCGAGTTCATTCACGACGTCTTGCAACTGGGCATCGATGAAGGCTCTCAAGGCCTGTTCATGAGCTCAACGCTTCCAAAGCAAATGCCTGCTGCCGCTGAGTATCACGAAACGGCATGCGGGGTACTCGTCCTGCCCGTCAAATTTGAACGAAACTGTTTGATGGTTTGGTTTCGCGGCCCAATGGAGCAGGCGAGCAAGTGGGCCGGAGATCCAACCGAAAAGGAGGTTCTGTTGCAGATTGATGGTACGCATCGACTTTCTCCGCGAAACTCTTTCGAGACGTGGAACGATGAGAACCCATACATCGCGCACCCTTGGATTAAATCCGAAGTCGATCTCGCCACATCGCTTTTCCAAGAGATTCTCGACATGATCGCGTATCACTCAAGCACGACTAAGCGCGTCGCCATCGAGCAACTACGCGAAAGCCACGCGGGGCTGAAGAGTCTGACCCACTCTGCGGTTCACGATATCAAGGGCCCACTTCGTACGATCGATCTCGCACTCACAGAACTGTTGGGCACCGATGCATCCGACGAAGCATCAAAGCAATTTCACGAGAAGCTTGCGCGCTCCGCTGAAGTCTCTGTCAATCGGCTCGGGCGCCTGATTGACCAGCTATTGGCGTACATCGAGTTGGGCCGAGACGCGATCGACCTTGAGTCGCTTGCGCTGTTGGAGGTCGTGACCGATGTAGAACATCTGCTCGGCGAACAAATCGGGTCCGACCAGGCAACCGTCACGTACATATCCCTGGGGACTGTGACCGCCAACCGAACGTTGTTAACAACAGCCATTCAAAACCTTGTCGGCAACGCCATTCGATATCGCCACCCGGAGCGAGCACCAGCGATTGAAGTCTCCCAAGTCAACGACGAGACCTGCACGAAGATCCTCGTGACGGACAACGGTATCGGCATCGATTCAGAGCACGCCGAACGGATCTTCCAGCCGTTCAAGCGACTCCATCGCCGCGATGAAATCGAAGGCACCGGCATTGGTCTCGCCTCGGTGCGCCGCGTCGCGGAGTTGCACGGCGGTCGCGTCTACCTCGACACCGACTACGACCCGACGAGAGGCTCACGTTTCGTATTGGAGTTACCACTCGAGGCATCGAACTGAGATGGTCGCCGTCGCACCGACCACGACGGTGAGGGCGCGCCTCAGCGACGCGACCGGCGACGTGCACGAGTCACTGCATGTACATCCACTGTCGTTAGCATTATTGAATCAGCCAACACCGACAATCGTTCGCGCCACCATGACCGCCGCCCGGCGCTTCTACGCGGCGCTTGAGTCGGCGCGCGATGCGCGCGGTTGCTGGGACGTGCTGCAGTTGTCCCCACACCTTGACGCACTGCAAAACGACCTGGGTTCAGAACACTTGGATACGAACCCCGTCGCTTTGGCACTGGATAGCGATGCGGCGATCCTTGGTGCACTGTACGTCGCACACGGCGCTCAGTTCGGTCGTCAACAGATTCGCGGGCAGATGTTGCGCCGAGGCTTGGATGCGATCCCGGCGTATTACACGATGAGCGTCGACCGGACCACCTGGCACGCACTGCTGGACGCCTTGGAAGTTACCGGCACTTCAGCCGATGGGTTTGACGCGTTGTACCAAGGCGCGATGGCCGCGTTCACGGCGTACCGACAAAGTTTGGACCTTGCCACTCCCTATAAACATCGGAACGTTCATAGTCCGAGCTGAACGGTCGCGGCTTGTTTTTCTCGAGGTGCTGCCAAGATCGCCGCATCAATCGGCTCGATTCGAAAGAACCGCACAAGCCAAGCTTCGTTCAGACGTCGAAAGTCCTTTGCGTACTGATCGTCGTATCCGACGATAGAAATCATGCGCTGTCTTGGGCGACGCTGACCCGTGCAAACTTCCGACGGCCCACTTGCATCACAACCTGATCACCCGCATTGATTTGCAGGTCACGCGATTCGACCCGCTCACCGTCAATCCGAACGGCGCCCTGTTTAATCATGCGAAATCCCTCGGACGTGCTCGCGACAAGACCTGCGGCCTTCAAGGCGTGAGCTACGCCGATTGAACCGTCGGTCGATGCGACGGAAACCTCGGGTAGATCGTCGGGAATCGCGTGCTTTTGAAACCTCGCGACAAATCCATCGCGGGCCGCACGCGCCGCAGGTTCATCATGGAAACGTGCGACCAGCTCCATCGCCAACTCGAACTTAATGTCGCGAGGGTTTGCACCGTCCGCAATTTGGGACTGAAAAGCCTCGACCTCACCCAACGAACGGAAGCTCAGCAATTCGAAGTAGCGCCACATTAAATCGTCACTGATCGACATGATCTTGCCGAACATGTCATCCGGCGCGTCGGTGATACCGATGTAATTGCCGAGCGATTTCGACATCTTTTGAACGCCATCGAGCCCCTCGAGTAACGGAAGCGTCATGACGACCTGCGGCGCTTGGCCGGCGTCTTGTTGTAACTGCCGGCCGACCAACAGATTGAACTTTTGATCGGTGCCGCCGAGTTCTATGTCTGCCTTAAGAGCGACTGAGTCGTAACCCTGCACCAACGGATATAAGAACTCGTGAATCGCAATCGGCTGGCCGGCAGCGTAACGCTTCGAGAAATCATCCCGCTCCAACATGCGCGCCACCGTGTGGCTGGCAGCGAGCTTGACCAACCCAGCAGCGCCTATATCGTTCATCCACGCCGAGTTAAACGCAATTGTGGTCAACTCCGGATCCAGGATCTTGAAAATCTGCTCTTCGTACGTCTTGGCGTTCGCCGCAACTTCTTCAACCGACAACGGCGGGCGTGTTGAGTTCTTGCCGGTTGGGTCACCGATCAGCCCCGTAAAGTCGCCGATCAAGAAAATCACCTCGTGCCCAAAGCTTTGGAACTGACGCATTTTGCTGATCAGGACGGTATGTCCAAGATGCAGATCCGGCGCCGTCGGGTCGAACCCTGCCTTGACGCGCAGCTTCTTACCCGTAGCGAGCCGCTTCGCCAGCGCGCCCTCGGGCAATATCTCCTCGCAGCCGCGCTGAAGCTCAGCCAGTTGGTCTAGTTCGGACATCGGTTTCATTCACCAAGGGACGTAACGCGCAAATGATACTTGAGGACGCCGCGACAGGCCCACTTTTTGACTCGACAACCGGTTGGCTTTAGCATCTGCCAAACTTCAGCGGGAACAGTGCCTTGCAGCGTAAACCCAGTCCTGTTCGACATGACTACAGTACGGCGACGATCCCGTCTGGCCAGCCTGAGCATGCGCTGCCCAAAAACCTGGTCTGGTTTGCCGTAGGACTGGGACTACCGCTGATCCTCGTCGCGTTCGCGGTGATCTTACGAGATGACGCACCAGAGGCCGCGCCGCCCGTCGCGGACCAGCCCAGCATGTCAGCGCCGGAAACCGCGCCCTTGACGACGCAGCAGGTCGCCGTTGTTGAAACACCTTTACCGGCGATCGATCCACCGGCGCCGGAGCCTGTATATCCCGAGCTGACATTGACGATCGACCGAGGCGATACCCTGGATGCTCTGTTTCGGCGCCACGAGCTCAGCGTCGGTGATCTTATGACGATCGTCGGACTCGATGCTGCGAAAGAACCTCTGCGGATGCTAAAGCCCGGCGACGAGTTGAGTGTCACACACGACAATGGGCGTGTGCTTGCCCTCAAGCGTGATCTCGGTATCGAGCAATCACTGAGTATCACTCGCGACCAAGACGGCGTGTTTACCGCCGAGCTCATCGACCGACCCGTGGAGATCCGACAAGCGATTCGACATGGCGTGATCGAAACGTCGCTGTTCGAATCCGCGATGGCGGGCGGCCTGTCGGATCGTGTGGTCATGAATGTGGCAGGCATTTTTGCGTGGGATATCGATTTCGTCTACGACATTCGCAGCGGCGATGAGTACTACGTCATCTACGAAGAGCTTTGGCAGGACGGTGAGAAAGTCGCAGACGGCGAAATCGTTGCCGCTGAGTTCATCAATCGTGGGGAGTCGTTTAAGGCGCTTCGCTACGTATCGCCCGAGGGTCGCAGCGACTATTTCAACGCGGACGGTCGGAGTGTGCGAAAAGCCTTCTTGCGGGCGCCCGTCGATTTCAGCCGCATCAGTTCACAGTTCAACCCAAACCGCCGCCATCCGGTTCTGAAGAACACGGTACGACCGCATCGCGGGGTCGACTATGCCGCTCCCGTTGGCACCGAGATCAAAGCCGCCGGTGATGGCAAAATCAAGTTCCGCGGTCAGCAGCGCGGCTACGGCAACGTCGTGATTTTGGAGCACGGCGGTAACATCACGACGCTGTATGCCCACCTAAAGGGCTTTCGCCGCGGACAGCGCGTCGGCCAACGGGTGCGTCAAGGCCAAGTCATTGGTTATCTTGGGGCGACAGGCTTGGTATCGGGGCCGCACCTGCACTACGAGTACCGACTGAACGGCGTGCACCGCAACCCGCGAACCGTCGCTTTGCCGCAAGCCGATCCTATCGACCCGAGTTATCGCGAAGACTTTGAGCGCGTCAGTGCACCACTGCTCGCCGAATTAGAACGTTACAAGAATACCCAGCTAGCCAGCGCCGAGCAGTCCACCCGGCTGTAACCCGCGGCGCCTCATGACCGATTCAGATTCCACCCCTTGCGTGATCGGATTGATCTCCGGCACCAGCGGCGATGGCATCGATGTCGCGCTCGTCTCATTCGGCGAGTCGGTGACTGTCGTGCATGCCGAAACCGCGTCGTTCGAGGCCGGGCTGCACGCTGATATCAAGGCTGCATTGACAGCGCCCGATACACTGACCGCTGCCGAGTTCGGGCGGTTGCACGTAGCGCTTGGCTGCGCGTTCGCCGACGCCGCACAACAAGTTCGCAACCAGCACAAAGACCTCGATGTCATCGCCATCGCAAGTCATGGCCAAACCCTTTTTCACGCGCCGGGCGCTGCGCCATCGTTCACCCTGCAAGCGGGTGATGCAGCAACCATTGCGCACCGATGCGGTCTGCCGGTCATCGCGGATTTCCGGGCCGCGGATATGGCCGCCGGCGGCGAAGGCGCGCCGCTGGCACCGCTGTTCCATTCGGCGGTACTCGCCCAACCGGACGAACATCTGGCGGTCGTGAATCTCGGGGGGATCGCCAACCTTACAGTGATTCAGCCAGATTCCGCAGTTCGGGGCTTCGATACCGGCCCTGCTAACGCATTGATGGACGTTTGGTCAGAACAACACTTTGGCCAACCTTTCGATACGGACGGCGCCATTGCCGCTTCTGGCCGGTGTCACGATGAGCTGTTGTCCGCAATGCGCGCCGACCCCTATTTCCAAAAGCCGCCGCCCAAGAGCACCGGGCGCGAGTACTTCAATGCCGAATGGCTAAAAACCATGCTGCGCATCGGAAATGTCGAACAGTTGTCACAACAAGACGCCGGTAGACGAGATATCATGGCCACGTTGCTCGAGCTCACCGCCAGCACCGTGGCTGATGCGATCAAGCAACACAGCTCCGAATGCGCAGAAGTCTTACTGTGCGGCGGCGGTGCAGCCAACCAGCGTGTCGTCGATGCGCTGAGACGCGCACTACCGTCGACACAAATAGCAAGCACTGCTAGTCGCGGCATCGACCCCGACTTCGTCGAGGCCGCACTGATCGCCTGGCTGGGCTGGCAACGCTGGCAAGGACAGCCCGTCGACACTCGCGCGATCACTGGAGCCAGTCGTGTCATTTTTGCAGGCGACATCTGTTTGCCGCCGGATGGGATCGAAGATGAGTGAGGCCGAACAATCGGAAGTGACTTCAGACGCAGCAGCGCCTCGACCAGAATCCGCAGCTGCCGCCGAAGCACGTCTTTCCAAACCGGAACATTTTTTCAATCGCGAGTTGAGCCTGTTGAAGTTCAACTGGCGAGTACTCGCACAATCCGCTGACGAACGGATTCCGCTGTTGGAACGTTTGCGTTATCTGTGTATCTCCTGCACGAACCTCGACGAGTTTTTTGAGATACGCGTTTCCGGGTTGAAGCAGCGCGAGGAGATCAACGCCTCGCCTCCCGGACCTGAGAAAATGCCGGCCGAGGAGGTTTTGCGCGCGGTTTCACAGGAAGCTCACGCAATCGTTCAGGCGCAATATCAAACGCTGAACGAAACGCTACTCCCTGAGCTGGAAGACGCCGGAATTCGTTTTCTGCGTCGCGCCAACTGGAACCCCGCGCAGCGCGCATGGTTGCACAACTACTTCCAACAGCAAGTTGTGCCGGTGCTGACACCGCTGACCTTGGATCCATCGCGACCGTTTCCGCAGCTGCTAAACAAGAGCTTGAATTTCATTGTCGGCCTGCGCGGCCGCGATGTGTATGGTCGTCGTCGCCACCGAGGCCTAGTGCAGGCCCCGCGTTCGCTGCCACGCTTGATCCGCGTCCCGGCTGAGGTCGAAGGCTGCGGCGACGAGGACTACGTGTTTTTGTCCTCCGTCATTCACCATTTTGTTGAAGAGTTATTTCCAGGTTTGAACATCGATGGCTGCTACCAGTTCCGCGTCACGCGCAACGGCGACTTGTACGTCGATGACGAAGAAGTGGATGATCTGATTCGTGTACTCGAAGGCGAGCTGGCCGCCAGTCGGTACGGTGCAGCGGTTCGCCTGGAGATTGATCACGAGTGTCCGGAGGAGCTCAGCACCTTTCTACTCGATCATTTCCAGCTGACCCCGGGTGATCTCTACCCGGTGCGAGGCCCGGTCAATTTGAATCGGTTGATGACCGTAGCCGATATCTCGCCGCGCAACGACCTGAAGTTCGCACCGTTCACGCCCAGCGTGCCGGACGTCCTGATCGAAAATGACAATGTGTTTGACGCCATCAGCAAGAAAGACATTTTGCTGCATCACCCGTTCCAGAGTTTTACGCCAGTCATCGACCTTCTAGCCACCGCGGCAGCAGATCCTGATGTGCTCGCGATCAAGCAAACCCTCTACCGAACCGGGCCGCAGTCGCCGATCGTTGATCAATTGGTGAATGCGGCGAGGGCCGGCAAGGAAGTCACCGTCGTGGTCGAGCTGATGGCGCGTTTTGACGAGGCGGCCAACATCGAATTATCCAGCCGGCTTCAGGAAGCTGGTGCTCATGTGATTTTCGGCGTCTTGGGTTACAAAACCCACGCGAAGATGATGCTGATCGTGCGTCGGGAAGGTGATTCGCTAAGACGGTATGCCCACCTTGGCACCGGCAACTATCACCCGAAAACCACTCGGTTATACACCGACTACGGATTGCTGACCGCGGCACCCGATATCGGACAAGATGTTCACAATCTTTTCATGCGACTGTCGAGTTTGACGAACGTTGGCGGCAACAAAAGACTGCTCAGCTCGCCGTTCGAACTTCACACACAGCTACTTAAGTACATTCGCCGAGAGCGCCGCAATGCGCTGGCCGGAAAACCAGCCCGCATCGTTGCCAAGCTCAACTCCCTGATCGAACCTCGCATCATCAGCGCTTTGTACGCGGCTTCTTGCGCAGGGGTAGAGATTGACCTGATCGTGCGTGGCATCTGTATTCTGCGACCCGGCGTTGCCGGACTCTCCGAGAACATACGCGTGCGCTCGATTATCGGTCGATTCCTTGAACATACCCGCGTGTACTGTTTCCACAACAATGGCAATGAGCTGTTGTTACTCGGCAGTGCGGATTGGATGGACCGAAACTTCTTCCGCCGCATTGAAGTCTGCTTCCCGGTTCGGCGCAAATCTCATGTCCGTCGCATCAAGGAAGACTTGCAGCTCTATCTCGATGACACGTTAGGTGCTTGGCAGATGCAAGGCGATGGCAAGTACGAGCGACTTCAGCCTGGAAGGAATCGACCGCCGTTATCAGCACAGAGCGAGTTGATGGTGCGCAACGGCGCGCAGCTATAGATCGCTAGCTGCGGCGAATGACCAACTGGTAGGCCCAGTCTTCTAAGTAGTCTTGTTCGCGAACAAGGTCGGCCTCGGTGAGCGGGTTGTTCACCAGCCAAGCATCCGGAAAGGTCAGTGTCAGCGTTCGTCCGTCGACCGAAAACCCAATTTCCGGCAAATGTGCCGACGAGCGGTTTCGGTTCAGCAACACAGCGAGGCGCAGGATGACCGCGAGCAATCTCGCATCGTCGCGATGGGCGAGATGGCGCAGCCCGGTCGTTCGCTCACCGACACGTTTGCGTTGATTGGCGATCAAAAATGCGAGTAGTTGTTGCTCGCCCGCAGGAAACCCGGGTAGGTCCGCGTTGCCCACGACATAAGCGCCATGCAGGTGATAATCGGCGTGAGCAATATCCAACCCGATCTCATGCAGATGGCCTGCCCAGCGCACGAACAACACGGCCGTTTCCTCGGCCATGTCGAACGCGCCTCGCGCCTGCTCCAACAAAGCCTGCGCCGTGTCTTTAACATGCTGCGCCTGTTGTTGATCGACGTGGTAACGCTCGCCCAGCGCGACAACGCTTCGCACCCGAGCGTCGGAGTGGCGCAGCCGCCCGACAAGGTCATACAAGACCCCCTCACGCAAGGCGCCGTCTGAGGCGCCTAGCGAATCTATCGACAACGTCCGCATGATCTCGACCAAAATGGCGAGCCCGCCTGGCCAAACCTGCGCCCGTCGTGCGCTGAGCGATGGCAACGCCAATTGGTGGATGTGTCCGGCCTCTATCACTCGATCGATCAAGGCCTCGACATGCTCGACCGTCAGCGGCGCATCCCCCGAGAGCAGTCCGACAGAACGCGCCACGCGGACAGCCGATCGAATGGTGCCGGATGCACCGATGGCCGACTGCCAACCTGCGCCGCGAAAGGCGGACTTGACGGGACGCAGTTTCAATTGCACGGCCGTACGAGCAGCCTCGAATCGATCGCGTGTAATTGTGCCGTCGGCGAAATGACCCTCGGTATGACGAACACACCCCATGCCAAGACTCTCAAGTGCGATCGCGTCCATGTTTTCGCCGACGATCAACTCGGTACTGCCGCCACCAATATCGATGACCAGACGTTTGCCGTCGGACGGCGGCAGGCTGTGGGCTACGCCGAGATAAATCAGACGCGCTTCTTCGACGCCCGCAATGACTTCGATCGGGTGACCGAGCGCACGCTCGGCCTCGCCGCGAAACCCCGCGTCATCTCTAACCCGTCGCAACGTATTGGTTCCCACGGCTCGGACTTTGCCCGCCTGCATCTCTCGCAGACGCTCGCCGAATCGGTCGAGACAATCGAGCGCGCGTTTGCGGGAAGCTGGCGCGAGACCGCCGCTGGCCCGAAGGCCTTCTGCCAGTCGCACGGATTCGCGAATGCGGTCGATGATGGTCAGCTGGCCATGGCGCAACGCCGCGACCACCATGTGGAAACTATTGGAGCCGAGATCTACCGCGGCGATAACGTCATCGGACGTTGCCGCTAGATCAGGTTCTCCCCGATCAGACTGAGAACGAGGATCCGCAACCACAGGTTGTGGTGGCGTTCGGATTCCGGATGATGAACTGCGCGCCTTCCAGGTCTTCTTTGTAGTCGATTTCGGCGCCAATGAGGTATTGAACGCTCATCGGATCGACGACGAGCATGACGCCGTCTTTCTCGACCGTCATATCGCCATCTTCGAGGTTCTCATCGAACGTGAAGCCATACTGAAAGCCCGAACAGCCGCCGCCGCTGATGAACACGCGCAGCTTCAACTGCGGGTTGTCTTCTTCGGCGAGCAGTTGGCCGACCTTGGTCGCGGCGGAATCGGTAAAGATCAATGGCGCATCCGGCGTAGCGCCGGGCGTCTGTGTATGAACCGTCATTGCGAACTCACACTGTGTTCTTGCAGATGTACTAGATGATACCAGAGTCAGCAGAAATCAAGCCTGTTGCGGCTCGCCCTCCGGCGCCGGCGCGACATCGACCTCAACGTTGGCGTCGCCCTGATGCACCAACTTGCCATTGATTTCCGCACCGATCGCCATCTCGATCAGGTTGTAGTAGACGTTGCCGATCACGCGCGCTGTCGGACCAAGCTCGACCCGTTGATGGGCATTAACGTCGCCTTTGACCAGGCCGTTCAGCACCACATGCGGTGCGCTGACATTGCCGTGGATCTCGCCGCGCTCGCTGACGCTGAGCGTCGAATTGCTGTCCCCGCTCGCTGTGACACCGCCATTGACGATACCGTCAACGTGGCTGGCACCCGTGAAATTAAGGTCCCCTTCGATGCGCGTACTTGCACCGACGAGCGTCTCGATAGACAGATTCTTGCGCCGCTTGTTCGAAAACATGCTCTCCCCTCCTCAAATGCCTTAGCTACTGGCTGTCGTCCAGTCGAAGCTTTGGCGGATACCTTGGTTGCCGCGCCCACTGGGTGCGAGTTCGACATGAATTTTCTCGGGCCGAAAACCGTCCGGCAGTTCGAGTTCGCGGTCAAAGTCCTGAAAGTAGCGGAACCCGTATGTCCACTTGCCACTATCGCCCTCCGGCAGCAACGACCGCAACGGCAAGGTAACCCGCTCGCCGTTTCGCGCACCATCGACCGTCACCTCGACCTTACCGTAAACCTGGCGGTGGTGTTGTTTCACCTGGACCAACACCATTCGAAGGTTGTAGTGGGCTTCTTCACTGCCGCGCACCACTTGAAGATCCTGAATGCGCAAACCGCTCTCACTCTCACCCGGTGAGATGATGCCGCGATAAAACGCGATCGCTTCACGCTGCTCTTGGATCTTGTTTTGCAGCTCCCGAAGCGTGCCACCGACCTCACGATAAGTTTCCTGCTCCGTCTTCGACAAAGTCTCCAACTGAATCCGCTGTTCATTCAGAGCCGCATTCTCGCGCTCGAGCATCGTGATCCGTGCCTGCATGTCATCGATTTGATTCGATGTCGCGATTTTGTTGAAGCCGGCGTGATAGCGCCCCGTCTCATACAGAAGGTAGCCACCGCCCAGGACAGCGACGACCACAATCGCCAGCAACAGCCGCGACCGACCGGACGAATCCTGGCGCAATACCATTCGGGGTTGGTTCATGAACTCGGACACTCGCTCAACATAATCAGCATGGTACGCTTCGACCCAGGGACATTTGAAGCGGCATGCATCACAAATCTGCCGTTTAACACGAGAATCTGATCAATATGACCTATCTGACGCTCAAAGCGTTGCATATCGCGTCGATGGTGACGTGGTTTGCCGGCATCTTTTACCTCCCACGACTGTTCATTTATCACCGCGCAACGACGGATACGGTCTCGCTCGAACGATTCGAGATCATGGAACGGCGGCTCTACGGTCTTATGAGTATCGGCGCGGCCGCAACGTTGGTGTTTGGCCTCGGGCTGCTGTGGATCAACCCGGCGTTATTCAAAGTGGGCTGGTTTCACACCAAGCTGGCGCTCCTGGTCGGCTTGTTTGCCTACCACTACAACTGTAAGCGCATCATGCGGGAACTCGCTAACGGCAGCTGCACACACAGCGACATATGGCTTCGCGTCTACAACGAGGTGCCGGTGCTGTTCTTGCTCGGGATTATTGGACTCGCAGTGCTAAAACCCTACTGACCGATCGCCTGAGTTTGGGGTCACGATTTCAGCAAACCCGCCCGCTTTAAGTCTTTGCGAAACACCGAGCGCCAGCGATGTGGCCACCAACGTGGCTGCGGCGGCGGCCCCTCTGGATGAACGTGGGTCGCGAGCTCATGCAACGCACGAGCGTAGACACGCCGTTTGAAATAGATCACCTCGTTCACGGGCCGCCAGTAATCGACCCAACGCCAGCGATCAAATTCGGGCTTATCGGTAGTGTCAAAGCGTAAAGCGCTATCGTCGCTGACCAAGCGCAACATGAACCAACGCTGCTTTTGGCCGATACACAACGGCTTTGAATGGCGTCGAACATAGCGCTCCGGCAACCGATAGGGAATCCAATCATCGGTGCAACCGAGCAACTCGACATCGTCGGCCCGCAAGCCCAATTCTTCTTCAAGCTCGCGGTACATCGCCTCTTCGGCGGATTCACCAGGCGCAACTCCGCCTTGCGGGAACTGCCAGCCTTTGCGACCCGCCCGCCCTGCAAGCAGCAGCCTGCCTGCGTCATTCGCCACGATAATTCCGACGTTGGCTCGGTAGCCTTCGTCGTCGATGAGATCAGAACTCATGCGTGAACACTCCTGACGTGTATTCTTTCACAACCGTCGCTAGGCTCCAACACACCTTGTCACACTCTCAGACTGAACTTGCATATCGATTGCCTTACCGCAGCAGTTTTGCGCTGTTCGCGGCGCTGACTGCGCTGTGCGCGGTGGCGGTCAGCTTCGCGCTAGCCGCGGGGAGCGATGGCGTGCACTTTGACCGCGTCTCGGGGTGGTTGCTCGGGACACTCGATGCACGCACGCACAATATCGTGCATGGATTGCGGTTACCCCGAGCACTGAGCGCGTTCGCCGTCGGCGGTATGCTGTCGTTAGCGGGTGTGCTGATGCAGGTCTTGCTGCGCAACCCGCTGGCCGACCCGTACATCCTCGGTACCTCCGGCGGCGCCGCGTGCGGCGCATTGACGGCACTGAGCCTCGGCCTCGGGATCGCTGCCACCAACACTGCGGCATTTGCAGGGGCATTGCTGGCAACACTCGTCGT
>JBCAZH010000068.1:0-14403 GCA_038533155.1 Pseudomonadota bacterium
ATTCTGCGCGGCTTGAAAGAACGCTACGAAGTGCACCATGGCGTGGAGATCAGCGATCCGGCAATTGTCGCGGCAGCAACGCTGTCCCACCGCTACATTGCCGATCGTCAATTGCCCGACAAAGCGATCGATCTTATCGACGAGGCCGCATCTCGGATCCGAATCGAGATTGACTCCAAGCCCGAGACGATGGATCGGCTCGATCGACGGATCATTCAATTGAAAATCGAGCGCGAGGCCCTCAACAAAGAGTCGGACGAGGCGTCGCGCAAGCGACTCGAAGATCTCGAGAAGGAACTGGCTCGGCTCGAGCGCGAATACTCGGATCTCGAGGAAGTCTGGAAGGCCGAGAAATCGGCGATGAAGGGTGCGACGCACATCAAAGAGTCCATCGAACGCGCTCGACTCGAACTTGAGAATGCGCGGCGCGCTGGCGATCTCGCGCGGATGTCTGAGATCCAGTACGGGCAACTGCCGGATCTGGAGAAGCAGCTCGAGGATGCGCTTGCGAGCGAGTCCGAGGTTCCATCCCTAGTGCGCACCTCCGTGACCGACGAGGAAGTTGCGGAAATCGTCTCTCGCTGGACGGGCATCCCGGTGTCTCGAATGCTTGAGGGTGAGCGCGAAAAGTTGCTGCGGATGGAATCGTCGCTGGCAAAACGGGTTGTGGGGCAGTCGGAGGCTGTCACTGCCGTGTCGAACGCCATTCGCCGTTCACGGGCGGGCTTGGGTGATCCTGATCGCCCCATTGGGTCGTTTCTTTTCCTGGGCCCAACCGGTGTTGGCAAAACCGAACTTTCCAAAGCGCTCGCGCATTTCATGTTCGATAGCGATGACGCGATGGTGCGAATCGACATGTCCGAGTTCATGGAGAAGCACTCCGTCGCGCGGCTGATCGGGGCGCCTCCGGGCTACGTGGGTTACGAGTCTGGTGGTTATCTGACCGAGGCCGTCCGCCGTCGGCCGTATTCGGTCATCTTGCTCGATGAGGTGGAGAAGGCCCATCCCGACGTGTTCAATGTGCTCTTGCAGGTGTTGGACGACGGGCGTCTGACGGATGGCCAAGGTCGCACGGTCGATTTCCGCAACACCGTGGTCATTATGACGTCGAACCTCGGGTCGGATCGGATCCAGGCGATGACCGATGAAGTCGACTACGCGAAAATGAAGTCTGCCGTGATGCAAGTCGTGTCGGGGCACTTCCGACCGGAGTTCATTAACCGGGTCGATGACGTGGTTGTCTTCCATTCGTTGGCGCAGTCGCACATTCGCAAGATTGTTGAGATTCAGCTCCAGCGGCTGCTTGGGCGATTGGCAGAGCGGGATCTCAGTCTTGAGATTTCCGATGCGGCGCTCGATTCGTTGGCTCGCAGCGGATTTGATCCGGTATACGGCGCCAGACCATTGAAACGCGCAATCCAGACCGAAATCGAAAACCCGCTGGCGGAGCGAATCTTGGCGGGCGACTACAGCGCAGAGCAACCGGTGCGGATCGATGTTACAGAACGGCAGGATGGAGAAGCCGTGCTGGCGTTTGTTCAAGGCTGACGCGCCGCAGCCGTTGTCTGATCGCGCACTTTAATTCAATATGCCGCGTGACGGTGGCGTCGAGCGGCGTCATGACAGAGGATTGACCCATGCCAATCTATGAGTACGTGTGTCGTGATTGCGGCCATGAAATGGATGCGCTGCAGAAAATTGCGGATGCCCCGTTGGTGGATTGCCCGCAGTGCAACAGCCCATCGCTAAAACGCAAAATTTCTGCGCCGAATTTCCGACTGAAAGGGCAGGGTTGGTACGAAACGGATTTCAAGTCGGACAAAGAGAAAAAGCGCAATCTTGCCGATGGCGGGAAGTCCGAGGACAAGAGTGGGAAGTCAGGCGGCGACAATAGTGGGGCTGACAAGAAGTCTTCAGACAAGAAGTCGAGTTCCGATGGCGGCAAGGCCGCGTAGGTAGTCACGATGGGTTGGTTCAGGCGTTACCTCATTGCCGGTCTGCTGATTTGGTTACCCATTGGCGTCACGGTATTCATCGTTCGAATCCTGATCGATTTGACCGATAGCAGCCTTGCGGGCTTGCTCCGGTGGATGCCCGAGTCGCCGCTCAAAGAGTTTCTGGGCGAGGTACCAGGGCTCGGCGCGATCGTTTCTGTGCTGATCCTACTGCTCACTGGCCTGTTCACCGCGAACATTGTCGGGCGTCGGCTGGTTGCGGGGACCGAGCAGGTGCTGGAGCGCGTGCCGCTCGTACGCACGGTCTACTCGGCCGTAAAGAACTTTGCAGAAGTCGTTTTTTCGCCGAGTGGTGAGTCGTTCAAACAGGTGCTGCTGATCCAATACCCGCGCAAAGGGTTGTGGAGCTTGGCCTTCCAGACATCCACCGAACTCGGCGAAGTTCAGGCCCGTACCGGTCAGGACATGATTTGCACGTTTGTGCCGACAACACCCAATCCGACCTCTGGATTCATCATCATGGTGCCTCGCGAGGACGCGGTTGTACTGGATATGGATGTCGAGTCGGCGCTGAAGATGATCATCTCGCTCGGCGTGGTCGTACCGACCTGGGAACACGACAAGCTGCCACCAGCGCTTGCTAGCCAACTGGACAAGCCCTAAAATTCGGCGGCTTTGCCTGGACCCTGCGCCGGGCCTTCCTGATAAACCCAAGCGGGCATAAACACCATGCGCACACACTATTGCGGACAGGTCGACGAGACCCTCGTCGATCAGACAATCACAGTAACCGGCTGGGTCCACCGGCGGCGGGACCATGGTGGCGTCATTTTCGTCGATCTGCGGGATCGGGAAGGTTTACTGCAGGTTGTGTTTAACCCAGGCGATGATGCGCTGTTCTCCGCCGCGGAGCGACTGCGCAGCGAATATGTCCTGAAAGTTACCGGCAACGTGCGAATGCGACCGGAAGGAATGGCGAACCCCGCGATGACCAGCGGTCAGGTAGAACTCGTTGGCGCGGAGCTTGAGATCCTGAATGCTGCTGAGACGCCGCCGTTCCACCACGACGAGCAAACCAACGAAGAATTGCGTTTGCGCTACCGTTATCTCGACCTTAGGCGCGAGTCGATGCTGAGCAATCTGCGCTTGCGCCACGCGGTCACGCGGGCGATGCGAAGCTATCTCGACGACGCGGGTTTTGTCGATGTCGAAACCCCGATGCTGACCCGGGCGACGCCCGAGGGTGCTCGGGACTACATCGTTCCGAGCCGCACGCATCCAGGCAAGTTTTTTGCGCTGCCGCAGTCGCCGCAGATCTTTAAGCAGTTGTTGATGATGTCCGGTCTGGATCGCTACTACCAGATCGTCAAGTGCTTCCGCGACGAAGACCTTCGTGCGGATCGGCAGCCGGAGTTCACCCAGCTCGATATCGAGATGTCGTTCGTCGATGAGGCGGATGTCACCGACATGATGGAGTCAATGGTTCGCCACCTATTCAAAGCGGTGATGGACATTGATCTGCCGGCACCGTTCCCGCGAATGAGCTATGCCGACGCCATGCATCGCTACGGCTCTGACAAGCCGGATCTTAGGATCGATCTCGAACTCGTGGAGGTCGCCGATCTCATGGACGAGGTGGAATTCAAGGTCTTCGCCGGTCCGGCGAAAGATCCGGAAGGTCGCGTCACAGCACTGCGACTGCCTGGCGGCGCCGAACTCTCACGCAAAGAGATCGACGAGTACACGAGCTTCGTGAGTCGCTACGGTGCCAAGGGGCTGGCCTACATCAAAGTGAACGATCTCGCCTCGGGACGTGACGGACTGCAGTCGCCGATTCTGAAATTCCTGCCCGATAGCGCCGTGGATGGGATCATGCAACGCACGGGCGCTGAGTCGGGCGATGTTGTGTTCTTCGGCGCCGACAAGGCACGGGTTGTGAACGATGCGCTCGGCGCGCTGCGGGTCAAGCTCGGCGAAGATCGCGGTCTGGTCGCTGAAGGTTGGCGTCCGCTCTGGGTTGTCGACTTTCCGATGTTTGAGAAAGACTCGCAATCCGGGCGTTGGACATCTTTGCACCACCCGTTCACGGCACCTGCCGTATCTGACGCACAAGCGCTGCGCGATGATCCAGCAGACGCGCCATCCCGCGCGTATGACATGGTGTTGAATGGTTCGGAAGTCGGCGGTGGTTCCATTCGTATTCACGACCAGTCCATACAGGCAGCGGTCTTCGACATTCTCGATATATCGAAGGAGGAAGCGGAAGAGAAGTTCGGTTTCCTTCTCCGCGCGCTGCAATACGGGTGTCCGCCACATGGCGGTATCGCGTTCGGGCTTGATCGTCTCGTCATGCTAATGGCCGGCGCGGATAGCATTCGCGATGTCATCGCGTTTCCGAAGACGCAATCAGCGCACTGTCCGTTGACCGATGCGCCGGGTGAAGTCTCTGCGGAGCAGTTGCGCGAAACGGGTATCCGACTGCGGCCCAAACCGCAGGCGTGAGCATGCACCACGAGCCTTCGCATGTCGTACTGCTGCAAGGTTCGTGGCTCGCCGGTGCAGAGGCGACGGTGATGGGCCGCCGGCTGGCCGATCGGTATCGATTCGACACCCGGCAACTCAGTTATCGCACGGCGCGCGCCAGCCTCCAACAGAACGTGCAACACTTGCGCGATTTCGTGGAGCATGATCTACGCCCGCGCGAGTCGACGCCGTGCCACTTCGTTGGCCATAGTTTGGGTGGCTTGGTCATTCTAAAAATGCTGATGGAATGGACGCATGCACCGGTCGGTCGCGTGGTGTTGTTGGGCACGCCGCTCGCCGGTGCTGATTCGGCGCTACGCTTGGCCACTTTGACCGGTGGCGAGAGCCTGCTTGGCGATTCGATCGCAGCCGAGAATTACCTGGATTGTGATGCAATGCTGAGCGATTGCAGCGCACAGCGCGACGTCGGCATGATCGCTGGCACGATGTGTGTTGGCCGCGGCGATCGGATCCGCGAATTGCCGCGACCCAACGATGGTTCGGTTGTCGCGCGCGAAACACAGCACGACTGTCTCACCGATCATCTCAGCCTTGCGGCAACGCACACGACACTAGTGACCTCGAGAGAGGTGATTGATCAAGTCGCTGGATTCTTGACCCATGGTCGGTTTAACCGCGATCGCAAACGCGGTTGATTCAGCGATCGCGCAGCCGCGCGAGTTGGTAAAGCAAGTCCAGTGCCTCACGCGGGCTCAAGTTATCAGGGTCCAAGCTTGCGACAGCGTCCAGCACAGCGGCATCCGCGTCGCTCAAGGTATCTTCGTCGACCTCGGGTGAGGCGAAGTCGAGCGTGGTTTGACCATGACTCTGATCACCGCGGCCCGCTTCGAGTTGCGCGAGGTAGCGTCGTGCGCGCTTGACGACCGCGCGCGGCACGCCCGCTAATGCGGCGACCTGTAAGCCGTAACTCTGATTGGCGGGTCCCGGCTTCACGCTATGCAGGAATACGAGTCGGCCGTTGTGCTCCGTCGCGTCCAAATGCACATTCGCCGCAGTGGGCTGCGACTGCGGTAGCCCAGTCAATTCGAAATAGTGGGTCGCGAACAGCGTGAACGCGCGACACGTGCTTGCCATGTGATCCGCAGCGGCCCACGCGAGCGATAGACCGTCGAAGGTGCTGGTCCCTCGGCCGATCTCATCCATGAGCACGAGGCTCTGTTCTGTGGCGTTGTGCAGGATGTTGGCCGTTTCGGTCATTTCCACCATGAAGGTTGATCGACCTCCCGCTAAGTCGTCGCTTGCACCAATTCGAGTGAAGACCCGATCGATCGGTCCGAGTTTCATCGCCGTTGCGGGGACGTAACTGCCGATACGCGCCAATATCACCAGCAAGGCCGTCTGGCGCATAAAGGTCGACTTGCCGCCCATGTTGGGCCCTGTAATCACCAACAAACGGCGCTGGTGATCCATGTTGAGATCATTCGCGACGAAACGTTCACCGATGGCGTGCTCGACCACAACATGGCGGCCCGCACTGACTTCGATGCACGGTTCGTCGACCAGAGTGGGTCGAGTCAGGTTTAGCCGTTCGCGCATGTCAGCCAGATTGTTGAGCACGTCGATGGTCGACACGCTCTCTGCCATGCTCTGTAGCGGCGCAAGCTCGGCTTGGATGTCTGAAACCAACTGTTCAAACAGTTCGCGTTCGCGGGCGAGGGCTTTGTCCCGCGCGCTCAGCACCTCGTCTTCAAATTTCTTTAACTCGGGGGTGATGTAGCGCTCGGCCGCCTTCAGCGTTTGCCGCCGGGTGTACTCGGCGGGCGCATTGACCGCTTGTGTCTTGCTGATTTCGATGTAATAGCCATGCACGCGGTTGTAGCCCACTTTAAGCGTCGCCAGCCCGGTTCTTTCGCGCTCCCGAACCTCCAGCTCGCTCAAAAAAGTATTCGCGTTGTCTCTCAATGTCCGCAGTGCGTCGAGCGTCTCGTCGTAGCCGAGCGCAAACACATCGCCGTCTCGCAAATACACCGGTGGTGAGGCTTGAATCGCCCGTTCCAGCAAGTTGCCGAGATCGGTGTGATCGCCCAGCGACTGGGTGAGAGAGTCGAGCAGCGCCGATGGGGAATTGGACAAGGCGGACTGCAGCTCCGGCAGCTCGCGCAGCGCGGCGCCGAGTCGCGCAAGGTCTCGCGGACCTGCACGATCGAGCGCGATCCGTGCCAGGATTCGCTCGACATCACCGACCTGATCGAGGGCGCCCCGAAGACGGCTGCGCACTGTGACTTCCTGCAGCGCGTCGATGGCATCGTAGCGCGCGTTGAGTACTGAATCGTCGGTTAAAGGCTCATGCAACCAGCGCCGCAACAGTCGACTGCCCATCGCTGTGGCGCAGTCGTCCAGTACGCCTGCCACCGTCATCGATGGATTGTCGGACAGGCTCGTATCGAGCTCCAAATTGCGACGCGTCGTGGCGTCCAGGATGACCTGAGCGGAAACATCCCGTACGCGAATGCCGCGCAAGTGCGGCAGGCTGCGTTTTTGCGTTTGTTGGACGTACTCGAGCAGCGCGCCTGCTGCCATGACTCGCGCGTCGGCATCCGCCAGACCGAATCCGGCCAAATCGCGCGTCCCGAAGTGCGCGCATAGCAGTCGTTCGGCGGTCTCAGGGTCGTAGTGCCAATCGTGGCGCTCCTGCCATACCGATTCTGGGAACTCGCGGCGCAATGTCGCAAGCCGTTTTTCATCCGCTTCGCGATAAAGCACTTCCGATGGGCCCAAACGGGCGAGTTCACTGGCCAGGTCGTCCGCCGTGGATTCCGTCGCACAGACTTCGAACCGACCGGCGGCAAGTTCCAGTGCGGCGATGCCGATCGCCTCTCGTTGCCAGCACACGGCAACCACCAAGCTTGGTCGGGCATCCATCAGCGACTCGTCGGTCAGCGTGCCGGGTGTCACGACGCGCACGACGGCGCGCTCGACCGGGCCTTTGCTGGTTGCGGGGTCTCCTACTTGCTCGCAGATCGCAACGGATTCGCCAACCCCCAGAAGTCTCGCGATGTAGCTGTCCGCAGCATGGTGGGGAACGCCGGCCATCGGGATTGGCTTGCCTGCGGATTTTCCGCGCGCGGTTAATGTGATGTCGACCAGCTTCGCGGCACGCTCTGCGTCCTCGTAAAACAACTCGTAGAAGTCGCCCATCCGATAGAACAGCAACGTCTCGGGATAGTCGGCTTTCAGCGCCAGATATTGGCGCATCATCGGAGTGTGCTGTGTCGCGTCCGCCATTCTTCGGAACTGATTCGCGTTACTTGAGGGTCGCCGATGCTAGCCGGATGTCATCCGCAAGTCGAACATGGCACGATGGCGCGCTCGCGACGGCGGATCATAGGTAACAGTGAACATCGCGCATCTAGAACTCGGGCGTCATCAGTACGGGGGCGCATTGCAAGTGCGGCATCTGCTGTCGGCACTGCGGGATGATCGTGCGCATCGGCATGAACTGGTTACTGCCGCCGGCAGCGATCTTAATGCTTGGGCCGAGGCAGAAGGTCAACCGCACGCGGCGCTGAAGTTCGGTGGCGAGCATGATCTTGGATTTGTCTGGCGCCTGACGCGCTGGTTGCGCAAACAGCAAATTGATCTATTGCATGTGCACAGCCGTCGGGGTGCGGATTGGATGGGCCCGATCGCGGCGCGCCTCGCCGGTTGCGCTTGTATCTTGACCCGTCGCGTCGACCACCCGCCGGCGTTGTGGTTGCGCTGGTTGATCTCGCGTCGGTACTTGAGGGTGGTTGGGATCAGCGATGCGATCAGCAGAGTGCTACGCGACGGTGGGGTCGCAGAAGACGCGCTACTGACGATTCGAAGCGCTATCGACCCATCCCGAATCGATGCCGCGCGACCGGTCGACATTCGCACGCTGCTGCCAGACTGTCCGCCAGAGGCACCTGTCATTGCAGTGATCGCGCAGTTGATTGAGCGCAAGGGGCACCGTTACTTGATCGACAGTCTCGGAGGACTCCGCGAGAAGTTTCCAGAGCTCCGAGTCGCGATCTTCGGCCGCGGTGGATTACGCGAGTCCTTAGAGAATTCGGTGCGCGCCGGTGGACACGAAGACTGTGTCTGGTTTGCCGGATTTCGCGATGATTTGATGGGGTTGTTACCGAGCGTTTCGGTCGTCGTCCATCCCGCGCTGCGCGAAGGGTTGGGCGTAAGCCTCTTGCAAGCTGCCGCGGCTCGAGTGCCGGTCGTGGGATTCGCAGCGGGAGGGGTCAACGAGGCGGTGGTGAACGAACATACTGGGCTGTTGGTGCGCACCGGAGACGGGGTGGCGCTGGCAGCGGCGATCAGCCGTGTTTTAGACGATCCGACACTGGCCCAGAGCTTGGGCGCCAACGGGCGGCGCCGAATCGAACTCGAGTTCTCGATTCAGGCCATGGTGCGGCGGTATGCTGCGCTCTACGATGTTCTGGGAGAGGAAGTTTAGATGACCGGCATGTTTCCGGCGCTTGGGCAGCCACCGTTAACCCTCGCCGAGCGGGCGGTCATGCAGATTGCTGATACTTTGACGCGCAAACGGCAGACGCTAGCTACGGCGGAGTCATGCACCGGCGGGTGGATCGCGAAGATGCTGACTGACCTGCCCGGGAGTTCAGCTTGGTTCGGCTACGGTATCGTCAGCTACGCCAACGCGGCCAAGCAGGGCATATTGAAAGTGCGCGGCGATGCGCTGGATGCGCATGGTGCGGTGAGTGAGCCAGTGATACGGGAAATGGCGGAAGGCGTCAGACTGCTGGCTCGGTCGGATTTTGCTGTGGCGACCAGCGGCATCGCGGGTCCGGGGGGCGGCACGGAGGAAAAGCCGGTCGGTACCGTCTGGGCTGCCTGGGCTTCCGAATCGAGAACCATCGCCAAAATGGAGCGCTTCCGCGGTGATCGCGAGACAGTCCGAGTCAAGACGGTCGCCTGGGTTCTGTGCGAACTCGACCGATTGCTGGCTGACGAGTCGCTTTAGTCTTCTCAAACCCAAAAGCGCCGTGTTCGACCCCAAAATCGACGCTGCAATCCGTTCACGGTTGTGGAATAATCTGTTTATCCATACAGTAGTTTGATGCGGGGCGCAGACCCCGCCAGAGCGATATTACGGAGCGGGTTCAACAATGGATGACAATCGCAAGAAAGCGTTGGCAGCGGCGCTGGGTCAGATCGAGAAGCAGTTCGGAAAAGGATCAGTCATGCGCCTCGGCGATGGCTCGGCGAGCAAGAACGTGGAAGCGGTTTCCACCGGCTCGATTGGACTGGACGTCGCGTTGGGTATCGGCGGATTGCCGAAAGGCCGGGTAGTTGAGATTTACGGCCCGGAGTCTTCCGGTAAGACCACATTGACCTTGCAGGTGGTGGCAGAAGCTCAGAAGGCAGGCGGCACCGCGGCATTCGTCGACGCCGAACATGCGCTTGATCCGCAGTACGCGGAGGCGCTGGGTGTGAACGTTGACGATCTGTTGGTATCGCAACCTGACACGGGCGAACAAGCGTTGGAAATCACCGATATGTTGGTGCGTTCGGGCGCGGTTGACGTCATTGTTGTCGACTCGGTGGCGGCACTCACGCCGAAAGCTGAGATTGAGGGCGAAATGGGGGATTCCCACGTCGGTCTGCAAGCGCGTCTGATGTCCCAGGCACTGCGCAAATTGACCGGCAATATCAAACGCTCAAACGCCATGGTGATCTTCATTAACCAGATCCGTATGAAGATCGGCGTGATGTTCGGTTCGCCGGAAACGACCACGGGTGGTAACGCGCTGAAATTCTATTCGTCGGTGCGCCTCGACATTCGCCGGATCGGCGCGATCAAGAAAGGCGACGAAGTGGTTGGTAACCAGACGCGGGTTAAAGTCGTCAAAAACAAGGTCTCGCCACCGTTCCGGATTGCCGAGTTCGAGATTCTGTACGGACAGGGCATTTCGCTGGAAGGCGAGCTGATCGACCTCGGTGTTGCGAACGGCATCGTCGATAAAGCGGGTTCTTGGTACAGCTACAACGGCGATCGAATCGGTCAGGGCAAAGAAAACGTACGCGAGTTCTTGAAGACCAATCCCGAGATTGCGGGTGACATCGAATCGCGGATCCGCGGTGTGTTGCTGCCCAATCCCGAAGCGATCGAGGAGTCTGAAGAGGCCGCCGCCGAAGACGCGTGACGGACCGGTATTCGCCGGCGCAGTGCCGTAAGCGCGCGATGGACGCGCTGGCGCGCCGCGAACACGCGTTCGACGAGCTGTTCCAGAAGCTGTGTGAGCGTGGGTTTGATCCCAACACGGTCACGGAGCAGCTCTCTCGCCTTCGCGACGAGGGGCTGCAATCGGATGCGCGTTTTGCGGAGGCCTTCGTCTCTAGTCGGTTTCGCCAGGGTAAAGGGCCGCAACGGATCCGAGCCGAACTGCGAGGCCGGGGTCTGGGCGATTCTGAGATCGCCGATGCGTTTTCTGCGGCTTCGCACGATTGGTCCCAGCTGGCCGCGGAGGTGCGTTGCAGGAAATTTGGCGATGTCGTGCCGAGCGAGTTTTCCGAGAAGGCACGTCAAATGCGGTTCCTGAGCTACCGCGGTTTTTCGCAAGAACAGATCTCAGTCGCTATGTCCGGAGCGCTGCCTGTGGAATAATCCGGCGGCTATGAAATCACTGACCGCCAGCGAGCTTCGCGCCGCTTTTTTGAAGTATTTTGCCGACCAGGCGCACGCCGTCGTGCCGAGCTCACCACTCGTGCCGGGCAATGACCCGACCCTGCTGTTTACGAATGCCGGCATGGTCCAGTTCAAGGATGTCTTTCTCGGCAAAGAGCAGCGCGATTACCAGAGAGCGACGACCTCGCAACGGTGTGTGCGAGCAGGCGGCAAGCACAACGACCTGGAGAACGTCGGGTATACCGCGCGCCACCTGACCTTCTTCGAGATGTTGGGTAACTTCAGTTTTGGTGATTACTTCAAACGCGATGCGATCCGGTTTGCGTGGTCCTTTGTCACGGAAGTGCTAGAGATTCCAGAAGACCGGCTTTGGGTCACTGTGTTTCGTGAAGACGATGAAGCGGCAGAGATCTGGCGGGACGAGATCGGCGTGCCCGCTGATCGGATTTCACGCCTGGATGAGAAAGACAACTTCTGGCAGATGGGCGACACAGGCCCTTGCGGTCCGTGCAGTGAGATCTTTTTCGATCACGGGCCTGAAGTAGAAGGTGGACCACCGGGATCGCCGGACGAGGATGGTGATCGGTACGTCGAGATCTGGAATCTCGTGTTTATGCAGTTCGACCGCGATGAGAGTGGCGAACTCACCCCGTTGCCGAAGCCGTCGGTGGATACTGGCATGGGTCTTGAGCGCGTGTCGGCGGTCATGCAGGGCGTGCACACCATTTACGACACTGATCTGTTTCAACGGTTGATCGCGGCGGTGGCGCAAGCGGTCGGTGTGCCGGTCAGTGACAACGCCTCGTTAAGGGTCATCGCCGATCATATTCGAGCGTGCGCATTTCTCGCGGTTGATGGTGTTCGACCATCGAATGAAGGCCGCGGGTATGTGCTTAGGCGCATCATTCGTCGCGCTATTCGTCATGGCTACATGCTTGGCCAGCGCGAGCCATTCTTCCATCAGCTCATTGCTGCGCTCGCCGACGAAATGGGCGAGGCCTATCCCGAGCTTCGCGCCGCACAAGATCGAGTCGCAGATGTGTTGCTGAAAGAGGAGCGGCGATTTGCGGAGACGATCGAGCAGGGCATGGCCATGCTGGAGTCCGCCATGGCCAAAATGGAAGGTGAGGTGATCGACGGTGAGCTCGTGTTTAAGCTCTACGACACCTATGGGTTTCCAATGGATTTGACCGCGGATATGGCCCGTGAGCGGGGACTGACTGTGGATGAGGTTGGTTTCGAGCGTGCGATGTCAGCGCAGCGTGAGCGCGCGAAGGCGGCCAGCAAGTTTGGGTCGAGCGGCGGCGACGCGCTGAATGTCGACGTCGCGACCGATTTCTCGGGCTACGAGTCAGAACACGACGCGGATCGAACGATCGTTGCGCTCTACCGCGACGGACAGTCGGTCGATCAACTCGAGGCTGGTGAGTCTGGCGTTGTGGTACTCGATACCACACCGTTTTATGCGGAAAGTGGTGGGCAGGTCGGCGATCGCGGCTTCCTGAAATCTGGCACTGCGCAGTTCGATGTTGAGGACACACAGAAAGACAACGCGGCGCATGTGCATCATGGTGCGCTGCGCGTTGGACAGCTCAGAGTCGGCGATGCGGTAGAGGCTGTCGTGGACGCTGCAAGACGAACCGAGATTCGACGTGCGCACTCCGCCACTCACCTGTTGCACGCGGCGCTGCGAACGGTGCTCGGGGATCACGTGGCGCAGAAGGGTTCACTGGTCGATGCGGATCGTCTGCGGTTCGATTTCTCTCATGAGCAGCCTGTGACGGTTTCGGAACAGCACGAGATCGAGGACATCGTGAATCGAGAAGTGCTGGCCAATCATGCTGCACAAACTCAGATGATGGCGTTCGATGATGCGGTCGCTGCGGGTGCGATGGCGTTGTTTGGTGAGAAGTATGAGGCGGACGTTCGGGTGCTCGCGTTGGGCGATACGTCGATGGAACTGTGTGGCGGTACGCACGTTGAGAGAACGGGCGACATAGGTAGCGTTCGTATCGTCTCCGAGTCCGGTGTCGCAGCCGGGATTCGACGCATCGAGGCGGTGACCGGTGCTGCGGCGATGGCTTACGCGCGCAACCAGACGATGCTGCTCGGTCAGGTGGCCGACAAGGTCAAGGCAGCCCCCCAAGAAGTTTTGGGCAAGCTCGATCAGGTCGTCGCCCGAAGCAAGTCTCTGGAGAAAGAGCTGCAAGCTGTTCGTCAGCAGCTGGTGACCGGCGCGGGCAGCGATATGATGGACCACGTCGTCGAGGTCGGCGATATCAAGGTGCTCGCAGCAAGGGCAGACGGCGCTGATGCGAAGGCGTTGCGTGACTCGGTCGATCGCCTGCGCGACAAATTGGGTGCGCAGAGTGTCGTGGTTCTCGGTGCCGCTGATGGGGAAAAAGTGCGTCTCGCTGCGGGTGTGTCGAAGGGGCTGGTTGACAGAATCAAGGCAGGCGCGCTGGTTAACAGCGTCGCGATTGGCGTTGGTGGCAAAGGTGGTGGTCGTCCGGACTTTGCGCAAGCTGGCGGCAACCAGCCGGAAAACCTCGATAAATCATTGGCTTCGGTTGCTGACTGGGTACGGGAACAACTCGGCTAGCAGTTGCAGTAGAAACTATTCTACTCAGTTTCCCTGAGTAGGGGAATAAATTCCCAGAGATAACAGAGCGTTACGTCGTAGGTGCGGATGATTGTTTTTTGCAAAACGACTCTGTTTCAGGTGTAATTTGGCGGTCTTGGGGGAATATTCCTCAAGGTGTGTGCGTTGCCAGCGCTGTCATTAGACAAGTTTCTTTTCAAAGGACGGTTTGATGGCGTTGGTGGAAATAAGTGAGCGGTGCATCGGGGGCGTGTTCAGAGGCTCGTCTGCACGACTCGCTCGAATCGGTCGCAGCCACGGAATGGTTGTAGCCATGGAAAGGGAGAAATGTTCATGCTGATTCTGACCCGACGGGTAGGGGAAACCGTAGTGATTGGGGAAGATGTGTCGGTCACCGTTTTAGGGGTGAAAGGCAACCAGATTCGACTGGGAATCAATGCACCGAAGGATGTATCTGTGCACCGCCAGGAGATCTTTGATCGGATTCAGAACGAATCCACTGACGACGGCCAGGCTGCGGCTGCAGAATAACAAGAACGTCACTCGCAGTATTTTGGTTCTTGGCTTTACCCTGAACCCAACAGTGACTTAAACTCTCGGGCCGGTCGCATACCGGGCGACCGGATCCGGAGAGATGGCTGAGTGGTCGAAAGCGCTCCCCTGCTAAGGGAGTATGGGTTAAT
>JBCAZH010000069.1:0-14222 GCA_038533155.1 Pseudomonadota bacterium
CTGCCGACAGCTTGCAGGTATTGGTGGACGCTCGATTGGCGCAGTCCGATGCACCACTGCATTTGATGGCCCATTCCATGGGTGGGCTCGTGTCGAGTCTGTACATGAACAAGCACCCGGCAAGCTGGGCGCGACTTCGTGAGCGCGGGGGTCGACTGGTTCAGGCGGGGACACCGAACGGTGGTTCGTACAGTATCCCCCGAATCTTCAGTGGCGATGAGCAAGTCCTAAAGATGATCGCGTTGCTCGATTTGCGGAACGACATCAAAGATTGGTTGAAGTGGATTTCGCGGTTTCCAGGCCTGCTGCAGATGGCACCCTTGTCCAATGGGCCGGATTTCTCGCGAGTGCAGACGTGGCGAGATCTCGGCGCGCGAGTCCCGCCGACCAGCGCCGATTTGCGCCGGGCGGAGGCCACGCGTCAGAAGCTGAAAGCTCAGTCGGATCGACTCGCTTCGGAGGGAGTGTTGTACGTTGCAGGTGGTCCGGAGGACACCCCGGTATTCGACGATAACAGCGGCGACATTCGGTTTACTCAGCGGGGTGATGGTCGGGTGACCTGGGCGTCGATTCCGGATGGCTTGCCGACGTGGTATCTGCCGGTCAAGCATGGCGACCTCTTAGATACTCGAAAAGCATTCGGTGCTTTGCGTGAGCTCCTGTTTGATGGTCGTACGACGAAGCTGACACAAACGCCACCCTTCGCCAGCGATTTGCTACGCGGCGAAACACTGGAGCAACCGCTCCTCGCCGCGCCTGACGATTGGGAGGTGTTCCCATCCCAAGAGGCGTTGGAAGGTGCGGCGCTCGGGATGTCGATGGAGCGTACGTCGGACGATCTGACAACAGAGGACATGGTGCCGTGTCGAGTGTCTGTTGTGCATGGGGATCTCAGATTTACCGATCGCCCAATGATCGTGGGTCACTACCGCGGCGATCCGATTGTGCATGCCGAACGTGTGTTGTGCGATTGTCTCGATGGTGCGCTCAGTGCGCGCCACCAACTCGGCGTGTACCCGGGGCCGTCCGGTACGGCCGATGTCGTCCTTGGCAAAAAATTCGGTGCCGAAAGAAGCCATGGTCCGACAGGAGCGATCGTGGTTGGTCTTGGCAATGTGGGTGAGCTCTCTCCTGGTTCACTCAATCGCTCGGTCGAAGTGGGGCTATTACGTTTTGCACAAGCCGTCACCGAGCGCGGTGGTGTCGCATCGGATCTGAAGATTTCTGCACTGTTGGTCGGTACGAATGAGGTTGGTGTTACGACCTCGCAGGCGCTCGACGCCATCCTAAGTGCTGTGGTGAGCGTCAATCGCGCTCTGCAGAACATGGCTACGGATGATGACGCGGACAGTCGTATTAGCGGCGTTCGGATCGCAGATCTAGAATTCGTTGAACTCTACGAAGACATCGCTCTGGATGCCCTCCATTCGCTGGGCGAATTCGAAAAGAAAAAGGGCTTGCAGATCGAGCGTACGCTTCAGCGTCGTGGCGGTCGCCAATGGCGCTCGAGAACCCGCTTCGAAATGGGCTGGTGGACGCGCGTGCAAATACGCGATGTGTCGCAGCAGTCCGGTGATTCGTCGGCGGCGTTGTCGCAACGTTTACAGTTCACAGCCTACGGCGACCGGGCGCGGGCGCCGATCAGCGAAATCGGCGTCCAAAAGCCGCTCGTGGATCAGTTGGTGCACGATGCGATCGTTGCAGGTAGTAGAGGCGAGACTAAGTTGCCGCAGACGCTGTTCGAGTTGCTTGTGCCGAGCGACTTCAAACCGAATGCTTCGGACCGACGGAATGTACAGCTTGTGTTGGACCCAGCGTCAGCGGTCTATCCGTGGGAGTTGTTAGTCGATCGCTATCAGAGTGACGACGCACCGGTTGGTCTGGGCGCGGGTCTGCTACGTCAGCTTCGAGTCGAGACACCACCGGCGGTCAGTCATTCTGAAGACACGCGGATCCTAGTCGTGGGTGATCCTCCGTCGGGCCGTGTTGCGCTTCCGGGTGCGGTTGCAGAGGCTAGCGCCGTTGCCGAAATGTTCGACGATCGATTCGGCTGGGATGTGATTCGTTGCATTAACGACGGACGGACATCAGTAAGCGCCACGGACATCACCTCTGCATTGGTGACCAACGACCTCAGGATCTTGCATCTTGCGGGTCACGGCGAATACGACAAGGATGAGCCAACGCGCTCGGGCATGGTGATTGGCGGTGGCAACGGAGCCCCAGAGATCTTCATCTCTGCGGAGGAAGTTAAGCGCATGCGACCGTTGCCGGAGTTGGTGTTCATCAATTGCTGCCATATCGGCAAGATCGAGGAGACACCTCCACTGGGTAAACTCGCTGCGAGCCTTGCACAGGCATTTATCGAGGCCGGTGCGAAGGCGGTTGTCGCAGCAGGATGGCCAATCGAAGATCAGGCGGCGAAGCGATTCGCTTTGGAGTTCTATACCTGCATGCTAAATGGCGACGACTTCGGGGCTGCTGTGACTCGCGCCCGCCAAGAAGCCTATAAAGCGGGCACCAATACCTGGGGCGCCTATCAGTGCTACGGCGATTCCGGGTTCCGACTACTGATCGATCAAGGCGTGCGGCGCCGCGCTCGCGGCGGAAGTTCTGATGATGACCCTTACTGGGATATTTCCGAAGCGCGAATCGCACTTCGAAACCTGGTCAGTCGTGCGCGGGTCGCTACCACGGACGGCGACCAGGCAGCGGTCGCCGGTACCACAGAGTGGTTGTGGCGTCGCTGTGAGCAGCGCGACTGGTTCGGCGAGCCGGGGATTCTCGTGGGCTTCGCACGTGCCTACGGTGAGCAGCGCAACTTCGAACAAGCTGTGGCGCTCTACGAACAGGCAATGCAGCTAAGCGAAAGTGGTATCACGATCAACGATCTCGAGCAGCTCGCCAACTTCCGCGTGCGCAAGGCGGTGGATGCAAGTGAACTGTCCCGGGCAACGCGGGATCTTGAGCGTTTGATTCGAACTTATGGTGCCACAGGAGAGCGCGTTAGCTTGCTTGCATCGGCATACAAGCGGCTCGCACAACGGCAGTCTACAGACAAGCAAACCACGGTTGCTGAACTTCGTGACACGTGGCTAAAGATGGCACTGACCTATGCCGACGCGATGTCGCATGGTGACGAAAACTGGTTCTATCCAGCAGGCAATGCGTTGTTGGGTGTTGTTGTACTCGGCGGGCCTTGGAGCTCCGCGCCGCGTGCGCGGGCGTCGCGTGAAGTCTGGGAGACGCTTTCAATCGCTAAAGACGAAGCGTTCCACAGTCTGCTGGCCGAGTCGAAGCAAGCGATGCAACAACTCCCTGTTGCCGACTTCTGGGATGCTGTAGGCCCAGTCGACCTGGAGGTTACCGAACATTTGGAAGCGGGCTCACTACCAGCCGAGGTTGCAAATCTAGGAGGACGCTACAGGGAGATCGCCGCGCGTTATGGCTCGGGTCGCGAGTTGGATTCTGTCACCAGTCACTGGCGAATTGCCGAACGGGTCTTGCGTCGCTTCCGCAGCGTTAAGCAAGCCAATGCCGTGAAGGATTTGCTCGGTGCGATTGAGCAGTAAGACGGTGGTCTGACCATGAGCCAGCGCGAGTATGACCGAATCACAGACCGACATGCTGCGATGGGTCGTATTCAGGTGTTCTACAGCTATGCGCACGAGGACCGGCACCATCTGACTGACATCATGTCGTCACTGACAGAGCTTAAGAAGCAGGCAATCATTGATGGTTGGAGCGACGGTCGACTGATGGTCGGTCAGCGTTGGGATGACGAAATCAAAGGCGCGCTCAATCGCTCGCATATTGTGATCTTTCTGATTACTGAGCGTCTGCTCAAGTCCGATTACATCAATGCCGAGGAGATTCGGATTGCGCTGGAGCGTGAGCGAAAAGGGCAATGTCAGATTCTCCCTGTTCTCGTTGAAAAACCGAAGGACATTCAGAGTTGGTATGACTGTCCGCTATCCAAATTTCAACCGGCGCCGACCATCGATACCTGGATCGATGAGGCCGGTGGCTTCACTCACAAAATCGAAAATCTGATCAGTCTCGGTGTACTCGATGTGTGTAAGGCCGTCGGTGGTGGCGATAACCCCTATCGTCGTTGTCGGGTTGGCGACTGGCGACGCATGCGTTTCTCGATGCGCGCGATCAATGGCGAGTTCGCCGAATGGGAAGTGACCGAGGAGGTTCTAGAAAAGACGGATGTTGAGGCGAGCATTCGCGTTCGCAGCTCGTTGGTCGGCGGTGTCGGCGAAAAAGTGCTGACTTACAGCCTCACTGAATCGTTGCAAGCGCAAAGCCGTAAGGTCGCCGAGCAAGCGGGTGCCAACATGTCCGCCTTCGAGTCAATGTCGACCCGTACTAGTGCTGATGGCCCTGAGCTTGGTGAGGAAGTGGTTTGTATCAACATGCGCAACTATGAGTCACGCATGAAAACGGTTGAGACCCAGTCAGAACTGAACGGCGTACAAACCACCTCGCGGGTGACCCAGTGGCAAAGCCTGGATGCTCCTTTCGATGGCATTGTGCAGGCGCGCAGTGAACATTCGGATCAATATGGGCGCGGGCGTCAAGACACCATCAAGTTACTGGCGTTCGGCAACGTCCAGGAAGGCCAGGCGGTACCTCAGCCTCAGACGCTAACGCCGTTGCCACCGCATGTCGCCAAGTCCATGGGATTTGCGGTGTTCAACGAAGATGCAGCGTCCATGCAACCGCAGTCTCCCGGATTCGCACCGCCGCCGAACCACGCCATGCCGCAGCACGGTGGTGGCACTCCGACGACGCAATCGGATGATCCGTTCGCGAAGGTCAAGGGCGCTTGGCGGGAATTCGTTGACGGCTTCAAGGAAGGGTTTAGCGAGCAGATGCAAACATCGATCGTCCCCGGTCGGTGGGGATTGGAGACTCAAGACCAGTTTGGTTACGCGTCGTTTGATCTGCAGCTACAACCTAACGGCGTGTTCCAGGCCACCTCGGTACAAAACGGTATGCAGTATCAGCTCAACGGCAATTGGTCGTTTGTTCCGATGAACCGCATGTTGGTGCTGATGGGCACTGGCATGGCGATGGGTTACGCGCCCATGCCATTGAATCTGTCGTTTCAGATCGACGCGTCGAACTCAGCGATTTGTTATGCGTCCGATCCACCTGGAAGGGCTATGCGGATCTGGCGGATTGCTTGAGTCTCAGCCAGAAAATGGGGTCGGACCGAATTAACAGAAATCGGTCCGACCCCATTTCCTTATTGGTCTTTCGTTATTGGAATGTTGCCGTCACGGTGCGCTCATTCGTCATGAGGATTTCGCAGGTGTCCGGGTTCGGGATGTTCGTGCACTCGGCACTATCCCAGCCTTGAAACACGGCCGGCGTAAACGGCGCTGCTTGTAACGTGAGTGTGGTGCCGACCGGAATATCAAAGATAAAACATTCGTTTCCGTCACAGGAACTATCCGGGAATGTCAGTCCATTCGGTGCTACATCAACCTGTCCAGGCCCATTGACGATGATGCGTATCGCAACCCGGCGCGGTGGCCCATTGGGTCGAGCTTCGATGCTCTGGATGAGGTCGCTGAATTGACCGTCGGCGTCCGTCACCCGCAATCGAATTCCTTGAATGCCGATGTCGAGAGGCGTGTAGCTGAAGGTCGGTCCAGTCCCGTCCACATTACCGTTAGCGCCTATGCTCCATTCGTAGCTGATGATGCCGACATCGTCCGTGCTGGCACTGCCGTCGAATTGGAACGTCGTTCCCAGCGGCTCTGAATTGCTGGGTGATATCGAAAACCGAGCGACTGGCGGCTCACTCAGTCCGGCCGTCACTGTCAACGGGATGGAAGCGGAACCGTTAAGCCCGTCGTCATCGGTTACGGTCAGTGTCACGGTCGTCTGTGTTGCCGTGGGGTAGATGAACTGCACCGTTTCACCCGTCGCATCTTCAACACCGTCGCCATCAAAATCCCACGACCACGCCACAACGGAACCATCGATATCGCTACTCCCGCTGCCATCGAAGGTGATGGACTCTCCGGCGGTTACCGGCGGGATGGGAGTGACGTCGATATTGGCGACGGGGGGAAATTGCGTAGGCGTGTTGTCGCGAAACGCAGCGATACAAGTCGTATCTGAATCCAACTGGATTGTAATTGCTGCAGACATTCGATCGCTCGTACAACCTGTGTCGGCCCAGCCGATGAAGGACTCATTGGCTGTGGCGACAGCGGTGAGCATGATCTCGCTACCTTGTTCAAACGCTGCCTGACAAGTGGAGCCGCAATCAATTCCAGCGGGCGAACTGGCCACAACGCCTTGGCCGCTGACCTCTACGGTTAGCGTGCGCGACACAGGCATCGGTTCCGCTGACTCGCCGCGTTCGAGAGTGAGTTTGCAAATGCTCTGCGCACTGTCGATTCCGAGCGCGACCATGCCGGAATCCAATCGTGTTGAATTGCAGTCCCAGCGCCAATCGCGCACGTTGTAGCCCGGATCCGGCGAGACTGTAAACACAGGATCGACCCCTCTTGCGCCGACCCACCAACAATGACTGCTGCTACGAGTCGCGCCGCGGCAGCTCACGTTTCCAGATGACGCCAATAACGTAAACAACAGCGGGTCGTCGCTTTCACGTCGATCGCTAGTCGCGACGATGATGTGAATCACATGCGATTGGTCAGCATCACCGCACACGGCGCCGCCACCGAGACCGATCACAGGCCTCGCCGATTGGACGGTGGACCGAGTCTCAGACCACGCGCGACCGCATGCCGCATCGACGACGATGTCGCCGGAAACTGCAGCTATGGTATCCACAGTGGCGACAGGTTGGACTGTCGCAGTCGGCGGTGTACTGGGATCATCCCATTCTGGCCAAGTCATGAGATCGCCGCTCGCTGTTATCGCAAGGTTTTGTGTCGGGTCCGGCAGGTCAGTCGCAGAACTTATGCCACCTACAAGCACAACCGATGTACGCCCTTCGAAATCCCGTATTTGCCACTGGTACACGGTCCCGTTTCTGCGTAGGGCCTTAGAGCCACTGATCGCGACCGCGTCAACGATACCGCCCACACCTAGCGGAATCGGTAAATCAGGTCGATTGAACTCCGATTCGCCGGTGGAGAATCTCACGCGATCATCGAAAAGAAGCATTACCAGAGTGCTACCAGCGGCCGATAGTTGGACGACCGTCTCCGGCACGCTCAGCCAGCGCGGCTCACGCGAGATATCTTCAGCGAAGTCGTCATCCGCACCCGAATAGCGTCCGTCCGGCTCGCCCCAGACTGCAACCCGACCGTCGGTCGATAGCGCTGCACCGATCATGCCTTCCACTAGAAAACGCGACTGAAAAATCGGATCGGGTGGCTCTATTGCCAGCACTTGAGACCACGTGACACCCTCTCGCTCCGCGAACGCGTTCAACTCAGCCAGTTCCCGAACGTCCCATTCCACAAGGTCGATAGGCGGAAGGTCGAGGTCAACAGAGGGGTCGGAAGGTTGTAACCTGGGCTGTGCCTGATAGTAGCCCCACTCGTAGACTGTGTTGTCAGTCGCCAGTGCGAGGCCATAGCCGACGGATGTTTCCACTTCGAAAACACCCGCCGTAACGTCGGCCGCTGAAGAATTGCCGCCGCCACCGTCGCCGCGTAGTAATAGAAGTGGTGTGGCGGATACCTGGGTAATCGTCGACGGTAGTTGTGTCGACCTGCTCGCATACAAGAGGTTATTGCCCAGCCGTGTCGCATCCGCGCGTCGGTTGGTAAAAAACGCCTGCTGTGCGACCAACCCTTCGTCACCTAAAGACCAAACCGAACCGTCGTCCGCGAGAAAGACTGCGCCGCCGCCGGTTGCTTGAACAATTCGACGACTGCCCGAGTCCTTGGGCAGCGCATGCACCTCGATGTCCGTTTCAATTACGTTCTCAACCAGCGCTGGAGCGATCACCTGGACGCGGTAGATGCCGGTCGCGGTGTCGGTCGGATCGAATGACCAGTTGTCGCAACTCAGAGTATTGAGGTTGTCGACAGGGCATTGATCCGCCGGCGTGCTTGTGACATCAATGGACAGCTGAGCGAGCGCCTCGGGGAATAGGGTACCCGCAGCGCCCAGAAACGGTTTCTCGATGCGGACCGTCTCGATATCTTCTCGTAAATACAGAATCTCGGGTGACGTCTGGATGATACCGCCAGAGGCAGGCGGGGCATCAAGATCACTACTGCTTGGGCAAGCCGTCAGCAGGAGGACGAGAACACAGACGAAAAAAAGACGCACCAACATGGCGACTCTCCCTTGAAACGTGTTTTTACGCTAGCAAGGAGAAGAAACGTCGGTTGCCACCGGAATTGGTGACATCAGTGTTGAATCAGCACAGCCCGTACTCCATCCGCGCCCCAGTCTCCGGATGATCGAACGCCAGCGCAACAGCGCGAAGTTGGAGGTCAACATCGTCGCCACTCGCATTCCCGTAGAGTCGATCCCCGACAATGGGATAACCGAGCTCAGCGAGATGGCGTCGGATCTGATGCTTGCGACCCGTCTTGATAGTGACATTCAAAACGGAAGTTTGCTGATCGGGATCGAGGCTATGAATCGCGACCTCGGTGTGCGCTGCCTTGCCATCGATAGGCGAGTCGATGATCAGTGGATCGTTGGCGAAGTCGGGAATGCCCTCAACCGTAGCTCGGTATCGCTTGTCGACAATACGGTCGCGAAACTGACCTGACAGATGTGCTGCGGCGCGTTTGCTGTGCGCAACTACAATCAATCCGGAAGCGGCACGATCCAATCGATGGACGGTAAACCCGTTGCGCTGTGGGTCGAGATGTTTTTCGGCCCAGCGCACCACGGTGCAATGATCACCCCACTTCGAGCCCTGCGATCGGAGTCCCGACGGTTTATCCCAGACCGAGAACACACCGGCATCCTCGATGAGCGTTGGCGCTATGGGTTGGGTATCGAGCACTTTGGGGTCGTAGTACAAATGCACGACATCACCGGCTCGCAGCGGTCTCGATTGCCGACGCAGGCGTTGCGTTTTCTTGCCGCGGGTCAGCCAAACGGCACCGCATTGCATCGCGTGCTTGAGGCGGCCTTTCGTCAGTTGACTGTGTGCATGCAATAGATCGGTCGCCCGATCGCCGGCCTGTTCAACGGTGACGTGAAACTCCGCTGGCTGATCCATTGCGGTCTCTTGAGTGTGATCAGTCATCAAGCAGCTGCTTCTGTATCCAAGGCATGACGCTGCCTCGTGTGTGAGCATCGGCCAACGTGCCCTGCACCAGAGCGGTGCAAAGCCGTAGTTTGTTGCGTCGTCGCGGTATAAGAATCAAGAGCTTGGCCGTTGCTGATTCCGATTGATGCGGTCCTTGAGTATGGCATGGACTTTGCTCCACAACAGAGCACGCGTTGTAAAACGATAACAACAACGCACTGTTTTCAGGGGGAAGATCCATGCTGCCGAATCTTGCAGGTCCACGCGGCTTACTCACCGCGCTCGTCATCGCCGCGACGCTCTCGAGCCCCGCGTTCACAGAAGAAGCGGAGTCGACTTTGCCTGAGCTACCTGCGTGGCTGGTCGAAAAACTTGAGCAAGTGCCGGACGACAAGCGGGAAGTCCTGCTGGCAGAGTCCACGCTCGACTTCGTCGGTACTTGGGAAAAGCTGTTCACCCGACTAGAAAGCAAGACACCGGAGCAAATCGTCGCCTACGTCGACGGGATGCTCGAAGTGACCGAGGCGGTCAAGTTCAATCCGGAAACTGACATGGCGTCGATTCCTTTGAATACTGAAGCGCCGGATTTCAACGGCTGGAAGACCATGATGCCGAAGAGTCTCACGCGCGATCGTGAGCCAGGGCCGATTTATCTCAGTCGATACATTAGTAACCGACGCTCCGGCGTTCGAACATTTGCCGGTGCGCCGCTTGCAATTTACCCGGAGGACTTGATTGCCGGAAACGTGGAGGTGGCGATCGTCGGCGCACCACTCGACATGGGTTCCTACTATCGCGGTCAGCGCTTTGGCCCACAGGCAATGCGCAACGAGTACGGTGCGGGCGGGCCGGATATGAATACGATGATCAACCCCTCCAAGGAGTTGTCGATCGTCGACTACGGTGATATCGCGATCGACAACATGAGCACGGAAATCTCGGTGCATCACGTGCGTGAACGTATTGCCGAGATTGCTGCGACCGGCGCACGTCCGTTCATCATAGGCGGCGACCATAGTCTCGAGTATCCGGATATTGCTGGGCTTGCGGATGTGCACGGTAAGGGCAGCTTCGGCGTCATCCATTTCGACGCGCATTTTGATGCCGGCAAGGATCGGCGCCACTACATCACGCATGGCCAACCGGTGTATCGCGCGATCAAAGAAGGTCATGTCAACGCGGAGAACTTCATCCAGATCGGGCTGCGCGGACCGTGGCCGGATGCTTGGGGCTTCGAGTGGATGCGCAATAACGGCATGCGATACCACACGATGGCAGAGGTGCAAAAGAAAGGCTGGGCCGCCGTCATGGAGCAGGCTCTGAAAGAGGCGCGTGAGGGGACCGAGAAGTTGTTGATCTCATTCGATGTGGATGTTCTCGACCCGGCATTCGTGCCCGGCACCGGGACGCCCGTGCCGGGTGGGCTGACAATGCGTGAGGCCATTCCGATCGTGCGAGGGTTGTGCGCGCAGAATGACATGATTGGCTTTGAATTAGTCGAGCTCGATCCGTTGCTCGATAACACCTATCGATCCGCGTTGAACGGCAATTTCATCTTGCACGCTTGCCTGACCGGTGTGGCAATGCGCAAGAAAGGCATCACGGATCCCTACTATCTGTCTGAGCTGACGACAGAGCACCAGCAACCGAGTGCGGGCCGGAAGGGCGAGAAGGCAGGGGATCGAGAAGCGGTTGATCCAGAATACGGCAGTTTGTATGACCCCGCGGCAGCCGACGAGACAGAGGCTTCTGATCGTGAGTAAGTGGATCAAGGACCCACTGGTCCCGTTCATCGCACTGGGTGGATTGACCTTCGGTATCTACAGCCTGCAACAGGATGATACGCCAGTTGTGATCGAGGTGACGCCGCAAATTCAAAGCGCGCTGAAAGCCGATTTCGAAGCACTGACCGGTCGCGTTCCTGACGAGTCGGATCTTGCCCGCCTGGCGCAAGATCACATCACAGAAGAGCTGCTGTTTCGCGAGGCGTTGGAGGCGGGCATGCATCTGACCAGCAGTGAGGTGCGCTCATCGCTCGTCGAGGCGATGCGGCTGCGCCTGACTGGGACGGTCGACGATCCGACTTCCGAGCAATTGATCAACCACTATGCCGACAACCTCGAACAGTATCAGTCGGAACCGACCGTCACCTTCGAGCATGTGTTCTATGAAAGCGAGGCGGCAGAGAATACGCTCGATCAGTTGCTCGCTGGTGTCGCGCTTCGCGGCGATTCGTTTGTTCACGGTCGTGAGTTTCCCGGTTACGGACACAGCATGTTGCGTGGTTTGTTTGGCCAGGAGTTTCTCGAACAACTGCTGCGCCAACCCGCCGAGCAGTGGGTCGGACCGCTCATATCGGATCACGGCACGCACTACGTGCGCATTGCCGAGACGACCGAGTCCATCACACTGCCATTCGGTGTGGTTCGCAAACAAGTCGAACGTGATTTTCAGGAGCGCCAGATCGACACGGCATTGATGGCCGTGCTGGACACTATCAAGGAGAGCTACGAAATTCGTGTTGAGAATTAGCCTTCAGTTCGTTCTGCTGCTTGCACTACCGCTTGTGGCACAGGCGGACGTGTTCGTCCGTGGTGATGTGCGTCTTTCTGCAGCAGAGACCTATGGTCATTACGACTTGATGGTTGATGTGCCTGACGCTGTCGATACTGCGGGTGAGCTCGGCCTGCCCGCCGAATGCGCTGTGCAAGAAACTCAACGCTATGCGACAGACGCCGGCACGCGCGTCGCGTGGTTCATTGTCTGTTCACGCCATCTGACCCCAGAGGATCGTGTGGTGTTGCCGTTCGAGATGGATGCCGCGTCCATCGCGGTTAGTGATGACTCCGGCACGACCGAATTCACGCTGGCAGGCATCAGTCCCTTTGCGTTCGGTGTGCAAGCGCCTTTGGCATCCTCGCGCGGTTTCTTTGTCGTTGCGGGCGAATACCTGCGACAGGGGATTCTGCACATTGCCGTCGGTTGGGATCATCTCGCGTTCGTGTTGTGTCTGTGTTTGTTGACGGCTCGCCTGCGGTCTTTACTAGGTTTGATTACGGCATTCACGATTGGCCATTCGGTGTCGATGGCATTGTCTTTCTTCGATGTGGTTCGAGTCGCCATTCCACCGATGGAAGCGGTCATCGCACTCTCGATCGTCTGGATGGCGAGAGAAGCAAAGCTCGCTCGACGTGAGCCCAATACTTCGAACTCGTTCGTCCGGCAAATGGTCATCGTGGTTGGCTTTGGTCTTTTGCATGGCCTGGGTTTTGCGAGCGCCTTACAGCAACTGGGTGTGCCTGCGTTAGAGCGGACCGCGGCGCTCGCGTTCTTCAACGTCGGCGTAGAGTTGGGGCAGATCGTGTTCGTGTTAGTCGTCACGGCACTAATGACGCTGGCGCGCCGGGTCTCGGTCGAACGTCAGCTTGCCACGTCCGCGTTAACTGTGACCGGTGCGGTCGGCGTCTTTTGGGTATTGGAAAGAGTATCGGGATTCACCCCGATCTGAGGTTTTGGGAGTGTGAGCATGATGTCGATCGTGCGCGTGTGTGCGTTGTTGGTTTTGTTGTCCGTATCTGCGGCGAGTTGGTCTGAGGAAGAGCCGATTAAAGTCGGTGTCCTGCATTCCCTGTCGGGCACGATGGCGATCAGCGAGACGACTTTAAAAGACACGGTCTTGATGTTGGTGGAACAACAAAACGCGGCGGGTGGCTTACTGGGTAGACCGCTTGAAGCGGTCGTTGTCGATCCCGCATCGGACTGGCCGTTGTTCGCCGAGAAAGCGAGAGACCTTTTAGAGCAGCAGAAGGTCGACGTCGTGTTTGGTTGCTGGACATCGGTTTCACGTAAGTCGGTGTTGCCTGTGTTCGAAGAGTTGAACGGTTTGCTGTTCTATCCGGTGCAATATGAAGGCGAGGAGTCGTCAAAAAACGTGTTCTACACCGGTGCTGCGCCCAATCAGCAGGCCATACCCGCGGTTGACTACATGCGTTCGCAAGGTGTGGAGCGCTGGGTTCTCGCAGGGACTGACTACGTCTATCCACGCACCACCAACAAGATTCTGGAAGCTTACTTAAAGCAAAACGGTGTGGATGACGACGACATCATGATCAGCTACACACCCTTCGGTCATTCCGATTGGCAGTCGATCGTCGCAAAGATTAAACAGTTTGGTTCGAGCGGTAAAAAGACCGCTGTGATCTCGACGGTAAACGGCGACGCCAACGTTCCGTTCTACAAGGAACTGGCAAACCAAGGTGTCGCCGCACAAGACATTCCAGTTATTGCTTTTTCCGTCGGAGAGGAAGAGCTGTCCGGTATCGATACAGGTCCGCTGGTCGGTCACTTGGCGGCATGGAACTACTTCATGAGTGTCGAGACCGACGAGAACTATGACTTCATCGATGAGTGGTTGGCGTTTATCGACGACGATGATCGAGTGACAAACGATCCGATGGAGGCGCACTACATCGGCTTTAAACTCTGGGCAAAGGCGGTTGAGAAAGCGGGCACGACCGAGCCAACTGCGGTACAAGACGCCATTGTGGGTCTGTCGGTACCGAACCTGAGTGGTGGTACGGCGACGATGCTGCCGAATCATCACATTACGAAACCCGTCTTGATTGGGGAAATCCAAGACGACGGTCAATTTCTCGTCGTATCCGAAACCGACGCGACAGTGCCTGGTGATGCGTGGTCGGACTACTTGCCGGGATCGAAAGATCTGAAATCGGACTGGGGCGAGCCCCTCCGGTGTGGTAACTACAACACGCAAACGGAAACGTGCCTCGGCTCCTCGCAGTAGTTCTTGCGCTGGTTCTGAGTGATGCTGCCGGTGCACAGACGGATTCTGTTTCTGTCCTTGTCGATGCGCTAGCGACCGATTCCAACCAAACGTCACTGGACGCAGCGCGTGAATTGGCTGCCACGGGAGATGTCCGTGCGGTCGCCGTACTCGAGTCGTTGGTCGCGGGTCAGCTCTATGTGCGCCGCAGTGATCGAAAGG
>JBCAZH010000070.1:0-3223 GCA_038533155.1 Pseudomonadota bacterium
GCGGCGTTGGAACTGATGGTCGAGGCTCAATCGCTCGATCTCAAAATGACGGATGTTGCCAAACGCGCCGATGTGCCTGTCGGTACGCTGTACCAGTTCTTTCCGTCGCGAAGCGCACTCATCGCAAGGCTGTTCGACGAGCAAATGGCGCCGATCAGCGAGAGCGTCCGAGACCTTCGATTGGATTCCGTAGATCAACCCGCGCTAGCCAGTTCGATCTATCGCCAAATGTCGGAGCATCTCAGGCTGGTGCAGCGCGAACCGGCGTTGGCAGTCATCTGGGGTTCGCCGTCGGTCGATCCCGCCATTCAAGCGGCTGACCTTGAGAACACGCAATCTAATGCGCGACTGCTGGTGGCCGGTTTTTCCCACGCTTACGGCATGAGCGCCGAAGATCCCGACCTCCAAGCAACCGCGTTGTTGATTTGCCATCTGTGGAGCGGTGTCATCCGCCTTTGCTTAGGATCCGATTCAGCCACCTCGGAGCGACTTCTACAGCAGTACGCCGCAATGATCGCGTCGCATGTGACGCATCTCGCTGCTCGCAAAGACTGATGTGGCTATACTCTAATCTGTTATCTGTAAATTACTGTTGAGAATGTTTCGATGAAAGCTTCGCTTGCCTTGTTCGCACTTCTTCTTTCGTTAGCCTCGCCTGCGCTGTTCGCAGACGATTTGATTGATGCCACCGATCCAGACGCTGTTCTGAATGTCGCACGCGGTTTCGGTAGCGCCCGGCTTTCCGAAGATGGCATTGGTGATCCGCTGATCTCAGGTCGGATCAAAGGCGAAAAGTACAAGCTGTTCTTCTACATGTGCGAGGACAACAAGAACTGCAAAGACGTTCAGTTTTGGTCCGGCTGGACAGGCACCGACGTTACGCTGCAGGACGTCAATCGTTGGAACAACGAAAAGCGATTCGGTAAAGCCTACATCGACGACGAAGGTGATCCGATTCTGACTTATGTGATCAACTTGAACGGCGGCGTCAGCTACGAAAATCTGGAAGACTCGTTCGATTGGTGGCAAACCATGTTGTCGTCTTTTGTGACGGAAGTGCTCGAGTCGGATTCGTCATCAAACCCTGAGGTTGAAGCCGACTGATGAGTAGTTTGTCGGAAGGTTTCGGTACCTCTGTCCCGAGATAATTGGGAGGTATTCCCTTTCCGACGAGAGGTAAGTGCGTGGAGCGATTCGTCGCGTCGCGGTGGAGAGTGAAGTGAAAACCCTCGGTTTGATTGGTGGTATGAGTTGGGAGAGCACAACAACTTACTACCAGTTGTTGAACGAGGGTGTTCGCGATCGCGTCGGCGGACTCCATAGTGCCAGCTTGATTCTTTGGTCGTTCGACTTTGCCGAAATCGAGGCGTATCAGAGTGCCGGAGACTGGGATCGTGCGACCACGCGAATAGTCGATGTGGCGCAGCGTCTTGAATCGGCGGGCGCAGACGGCTTGTTGATTTGCACGAACACCATGCATCTGATGGCAGAGGACATCGAGTCTGCCTGCGAGGTTCCGCTACTCCACATCGCTGATGCGACGGCGGTCGCGATCCGCAAGCATTCCGTTAAGCGCCCGTTGTTGTTGGGGACTCGGTTTACGATGGAGCAAGACTTCTACAAGGGCAGGTTGCAGGCCCGGCATGGTATCGAGGCCAAGATCCCCGAAGCAGACGAACGTGCGGTCGTCCATCGGATCATCTACGACGAATTATGCCAAGGCGAGATTCGGCCTGAATCGCGCGCCGCGTATCAAGGCATCATCGAACGTGCGATGTCGGCTGGAGCGGATGGTGTGATCCTTGGTTGTACCGAAATCGGCTTGCTCATCCAACAAGAGGGATTGGAGATCCCTGTGTTTGATACGACCGCTTTGCATGTTGAAGCGGCGCTGTCTTTCGCATTGGAGCCCGAGGCTTGAGCGCCCCAAACAATCGGGCGGACGTCAGCCGTGTAATCGAAATGGCGTGGGAGGATCGGACGCCTTTTGAGGCCATACAAGCCCAGTTTGGGCTTGATGAGTCTGCGGTGATCAAATTGATGAGACAAGAGCTGTCGCCTGCTGCGTTTAAGCGATGGCGTAAGCGCGTGACCGGGCGCGGTACCAAGCACCAAGCATTGCGGCCAGCTGGTGTAACGCGCCACCAATCGCCGATGCACAACAAAGTCAATCGCTGAGTGATTCGAAAAACGCAGCAATCTCCGCATGAACCTGATCGGGCTGTTCAAAATGTACCAACGCGCCGGTCGGGTACGGTTCGATTCGCCAGTTGCTCTCTGAGTCCGTCCATTGCGAGCCACGGAAGTCCTTAAAATCTCCGCGCGTTCCGTGAATCACCAGCACGGGTAAGCGCAGACTGCGGTAAAGGCTATGGCAGTCTCTACTGAATAGTTTGCCGCTCAAAAAGGCGACAGGTGCGAAGTGTGCCCCGGGTTGCTGCGTGGTCAGCGTATCGTAGTGCCACAATCCTTCGTCGATGTTGTCGGATCCCCAGGTACGCTTCAGGAAATAGCGAATGGTCTTTGGTTTTGCGAGCAGACTGAAGGCATTCTTTCCAAGGCTCCCTAGCTTGAGGAGCCGGCTGAACCACCGGATTTCTCGCGAGCTGCCTTCTGGGCCGGTACGCTTGTCATCGCCGCGTCGAAAGCCTGTCGGCGTGATCATCACCAAGCCGTCGACTGTGAAGGGGGCAGAGGGTGTTTGGTTTTGATTGAGTGCTCGCGCGACGAACTCTGAGGATAGCGACAAACTCACCACACGAATCGCCTGTTGTTCGGATAAGGCGATATGCGCCAGCATGTCTTCGACGGCCGTGGCATACAAAGCGATGTTGTAATCGCGATCGCTGCGATCCGACAGCCCGAAGCCCGGGAGATCGACGGCGTATACTCGATGTTCTTTGCAGAGCCGCTCGACCAGCGGTCTCATCTCATAGGCGGATCCTGCGGCATTGATGCTATGCACCAAAAGGACCGGAGGGCCGTTGCCTTGGACGTAGTAGGCCAGACGACCCGCACGCCCATGCAGTTGGTGCAAGTCTCCGTCGAGTGGTGGTGGCAGGTCAGCGCTCATGCGTAACCTGCCACCAAATGTTGTTGCTTCGACAGGGCCGCTATTCCAGGTCTTCGACAGACACCCAGCCTTGAGTGCCGAATTTGTCTTTGACCTCGAGGAAAGCACCATCGCGCGTCCCGGTCGGGAACACACGCATGCCTTGGCGCA
>JBCAZH010000070.1:3323-13797 GCA_038533155.1 Pseudomonadota bacterium
AGCGAGATCGACAAGTCGCGTTTGGAAGCTTCACCGCGAGCGGTGACTTCCTGAACGCCGGTGCGGCTGTTGACCAATGTCAGAATCGTGTCGGCCTCGAGTTTGGTCGTGTTCACGCCGCCCAAAAGTCCACCGAGTTTTCCGCCCACTTTTTTGCCAAGTGCGCCGGCGATGCCGTTGCCGCCTGAGTCGCGGTCATCCGCGATCAGGTCGGGGACGAGGAAGAAATCAGCGGATAGCAATTGCCCACCGCCCATGTTTGAGTCGACTTGCAACTCGCCACTCGCTGCAAGGTCGCGCTCGCTCATGCCCATGTTGAGGCCAGAGCCTCGGTCGACCAAAGTGAAGCAACCGGACTCATTGACGTAGTACTTGATCAACGCCTGTGGATTCTCGAGATCGTAGCTCTGCCACCAGTTGCCACCGGTCGGCTCCTGCAGGGCGACAGATCCATAGGGTTTATCGCATTTCGGGATGTCTGGTTCATTGGCGGCGAGTGGCGCTGACAGACTCATCGAGGCGGCGATAGCCGCGACGCTCAGGTAGTGTGTTCTCATGCCCTGGACTCCTGTTCTTATTAAACGACTCGGCCAGGCTTTGCGGATTCGCCTGCAGATCGCTTTTCTCCCGCACAGACTGTAACAAAAGATGCGATCATCTCACCAAGTCAACGCTATTGCGGAGTACGTCATTGTGACAAGCAAAGTTGAACGTTGGCTGAACGCCTACGCCGTCAGCCATCAAAATCCTGTGAACAAACGGATCCATTGGCTCTGTGTGCCAGCGATTGTGGTGAGTTTGATCGGTATCCTTTGGGCGCTGCCGGTTCCCAGTGCGATGCGCGATTTATCGAGCTTTCTCAATTGGGGTAGCTTGTTTCTTGCGGCAGCGATGGTTTATTACCTCGCGCTATCACCGCGGCTTGCACTGGGCATGATTCCGGTGACGCTAGCAATTGTTGCTGTGGTCTCGTGGATGGCGACCTTGCCGGTTTCTTTGGTCGTACTTTCAGTAGCGATTTTCGTCATCGCGTGGGTCGGGCAGTTCATCGGACACAAAATTGAAGGTCAGAAGCCATCATTCTTTGAGGATGTTCAGTTCTTGATGATCGGTCCTTTGTGGATTCTAGCTGCGGCGTATCGTCAACTCGGTGTGCGGTATTGATACGCCAGTTAGTTCACACGAGCGGAGTACAGCACAGTGACTTCGGGTGCGCCGCTAGCCGAGATTGCCGCAAAGGTCCCGTCGAGAACCACTTCAATCGCATCAACGGCTGGGTCGAACCCATCCGCATCCGGCACAGGCGTGTAAACGAACGAAGCACCACCGTTATTGGAGTAGCGGACCGCGCCGAGCGACACGCCGGTTGGTGTAGGCGTCGCTGAGTCATCAAGGACAACCGAACCGCCGTCCTGACAGAACGCTGCGACGCAGAGCGCGATGTTGTCAGGCAGCGTGTCCCTGTATCGGACAGAATTGGCGTCCGCAACACCGTTCCCGAGATTGACTAAGGTCAGCGCGTACTGAACGGTTGCGCCAGGAATTGCGTATGGCTGGGTAGTGCCATTTTCAGGGTCTGAAACAGTTTGCACGACCTTGGTGAGTTGCAGCTCTGCACTGAAACTGGCGTGGAACGCACGATCCGCGCCCGCCAGTCCCGCACGTTCGGTTGTATGGCTGCGCTCGCTGTCGTTGTCGATATCCTCATCGACAGTCAGACCCAGCGCTGCGGCCGACTCTGCACAGCGGCGCGCCCAGCCACCGTTGTTGCCATCGCGAGAATTCATCGATGCAACTGCGAGTGGTACGGTTGAAAACGCAACTGGCCAACCGATTGAGGAGCAGCCGTTGTCGAATCCGGTAATAGAGTCGGCAGACCGCGTCGACTGAAACAAGACGGGTGAATTTGAGCTGCTGATGAAATTGACGCTGGCTGAATCCGCGATGGCGACGACTCCGATATCTTCACTGGTCGTGATGCTCCCTGCGGTCGACTCCGCGCGTTCGATAGCAAGCTCAAGCCCGCTGTTGGACACGTTCCGGATGGCAGTAGCGATAAACGGGGTGGCTGATGTGTTCGGCGGGTTGCCGGTCTCGTTGCGTGTCGTCTGTAGATTCGCCAAGACTGCAGGTGGCGACGGAAACGCATCAATGAAACTCAAACTGCCCCAGGTTGTTCCAGTTAATCTGCCGACAGAGTTGAGCGTTGACAACCGATACGCCTGAATTTGCGTACCATCTGAGAATCGATAACCACCTGGCTCGATCGCGAGATACGCTGTGTTCATCGCCACATGTTGCCCGTCGTTGGCAGCCGGCTCGGTTGTCACTATGTCGAAGCCGGTGGTAGTGACATTGCTGATTCTGAGATTAGACGGATCGCCGCCCTGAGTGGTCGGCAGACTAACGACAACCGGGACAGAGTCGAACGACTCAATGAAGGTGACGCGAGTCGTTGTCGGCGACACAAAGGTATCCGCGACATCGACACGGCCCATCTCAAGCTCAAACGCGAAACAACCGACTGACGCCAGACCAGAGAGCGCCGTGCCGACGACTGCTTGCCGCAGTGTGTTAGTTATCTTACACATGGCCCTATCAGCATAGCGTTAAATCGGTTGACCTTCCTGATGGTGATCACAATCCGATCCAAAAAAAAGCCGCAACGAATGGGTCGTTGCGGCTTGCCTAAGCAAAGGCAGAATCGAATTAAGCTTTCGAATGATCGATGATGTGAAGATCACGTTGCGGGAACGGAATGTTCACGCCAGCCGCATCTAGCGCTTTCTTGACGCGTTCTGTCAGCTCGTGACTAGCCGGCGCATACTTCGATGATACGACCCAAGGCCGAACCGCTAGGTTGACTGAGCTATCGCCCAGCTCTGCGACGGTCACACTGGGTGCTGGCTCGTCGACGACGTACTCGCTGTCCTTGATCGTCTTCAGGATCGCATCGCGAGCGGTGTCGATGTCATCGCCGTACCCAATCCCGACAATCAATTCCATTCGACGGCTCGGTGCGTCCGTGTAGTTGATGATCTTGTCGCCCATCACCTGACCGTTCGGCACGATGATCTTCGTGTCATCGGGTAGTCGCAGGACCGTGGTAAACACATCAACTTCTTCAACGAACCCTTCTGTGCCTGCAACCTCGACCAAGTCGCCGAGCTTGTACGGACGGAAAATGATCATTAGTACGCCAGCGGCGAAGTTCGCCAATGAGCCTTGCAACGCGAGGCCAACGGCAAGGCCTGCCGCACCGATCACAGCTACCAAAGACGCGGTTTGAATCCCAAGTGCGCTGATCGTTGCGATGACGACAAAGGTCAGCAGCAAAGCGTAAATGATATTGCCGAGGAACTTGCGCAGCATGTCGTCCATGCCGCCCCGCTTCATGAGGTTGCGAGCGACGCTTGTCAGTGCTTTTGCAATCCAGCGACCAACAATAAAAATCGCGAGCGCCCTTACACCCATAAGCAGGTATTCGACGCCCGATGTCACCGCCCATTCCTGTATTTTCGGAAGCCATTCTTCCCAGTTCATTGTGTTCTCCCTCTTGGTTCCCCAGATACTTGTCGGCATGCGACACCGCATTCCCTAAGGTCTGCGGTGCCGCTCCGACTCAATAGAGCGGTCAAGCGCTCATGATCAACTTAGAACTTCAGACCCAACTTCTCAATCGTATCGATTGCGATGTAGTTGGTACCGACAGGCAACTGCTGAGCACGCGCGTAGCTGTTGGCCGCTGACAGGGTCATCGGACCGATGATGCCGTCCAGCGGGCCTTTGTAGTAGCCAGCTTTCTGGAGGGCTGTCTGCAGTTCACTCACGTTAGTGCGATTCAGGTTCACGTCGCAAACCACCTCTCGCCAATCGAGGACGTCTTCGCTAACTTTTTCACGCTTGGTCAGAGTTGTGTACTCAGCGGGGATCGCGATACGACGTTCCTTAGCATCACTTACGACACGAACGGTATCGACGGTTCCGTATTCGGCTGGAATCACAACCTCACGCGTGGTTGCTGGCGTCTTCAGTACGCGCTTTTCAACCATCTTGTATTCCGCTGGGATCGTAACTTCGCGCGTCGAAGCGGCGCGATCAACGACTTGTCGAGAAACCGTCTTGTAGACCGCCGGAACTTCCACGAGGCACATGATTTCGCCGGTATCCGTGGTGCGAGAATCGAGTACTTCACCTGTGCGAGATAGCGTCGTTGCGGGACCGCGTTTCCACTCGGTGCGCGCAGGCGTTACCAGGACGCGCTCTGACTCTGTGCGGTAGGTCGCCGGGACCTGTTCGATACGAGTGGTTGCCGGTTTGATCAGGACGCGCTCAGAGACGGTCTCGTAAACTGCGGGTACAACTTCCAGACGACTCGATGCTTCTTTGATCAATACGCGTTCTTTTACAGTTTCGTACTGCGCCGGGATAATCTCTACGCGTTCACTCGCTTCTTTGGCAAGCACTGTTTCCGTTGTGGTCTTATAGGTCGCAGGCGTCAAGATCCGCGCGTAGCAGTGACCCGGCTCAGCGTTCGGCGGGAACAATTCGTTGTTGATCGGCGCGGGCATTGGCGTTTCGTTCGCTGCTTGGCGCGCTGCCGCCAACTCTTGTTCACGCGTCTTGAGCTGGCGCTCAAGGTCGCTGATCGTGGACTTCTGAGAGCTGATCAGTGCTTCAGTTTGAGCATTCGCGGAAGAGGCGGTGGTGGTGGATGAATCGCTGGCACATCCCGCCAGCAGTGCAATGCTGACCATTGCGGCCAAGCTTGTTAGTTTTTGTGTTTTCACTGTGTGCTCCCTTGTTCTTAGCACCTAAACGACACCCATACGGACGCACCAGTACCAACAAAGGTCACACGAGCTGCAAGATTTTTTTACTTTTCTTTATTGACCTGGGCGTTCAGCGCTTCGGTCGCACGATATAGGCGCATTTTCGCCGCACTCAGGCTGATCTCACAAACCTCTGCGATCTCTTGTAGGCTCAGGTCTCCGAGGTAGCGTAGCGTCAGCACTTCGCGCTCTTTGGGTTTGATGGTTGAGAGCAACGCGGTCACGTCATGATCCGCTGTGTCGATCATCGTTGAGCCTTCCTGCGAGAGTTCTTCTGCCCATTCGGTCCGAATCTCGCGACGTCGCTTGTTTTTAGTGATGTGAGTTAGGCAGGTGTTGCTGGTGATCTTCATCAACCACGTCTTAAACGACGATCGCCCTTCAAATTTCGGTAACGTACCGAAGACCTTGACCATGACATCCTGGCAAATGTCCTCGGCGTCTGCCCGGTTGTTGAGCATGCGATAACACACGCCGAAGATCATCCGCTGGTACTTCTGCATCAGCTGCTCGTAAGCAATCGTGCGATACGGAAGTTCTTGGATCGCTTGATCCACCAGCGTCTGATCGACGTCGGGCTGCAGCGGTTCGCGCTCGTTGTCCTGTCTGTCGGTCATTTCAGACTCACACAGACGCAAGACCCCGGACACCGGGCGCGTACTCCAGGCGCAGCAGTATTGTAGCTATCGATTCTCATGGGCAGATGCCGGCGGGCACCTCATGCCATATCAGTCGTCAAGCACCACCGTTTCTTCGAGGAGTCGTCGATTGGGAATGGAGACGCGTTGGCCATCGCCGGTGTCGACCAGAATCGACGTGGAAGCGACCTCCAGGATCGTGCCTGATACCTCACCGACCGTGATGCGCTTGCCTCGCGTGTAGAGGTCTCGTGCGTACACCCCGGCGACGATGTTACCGGCGACATCGCGTGTGCCGAGTCCCATGGCTAGAGCAACGGCCGCGGCGCAAGCCATCAATACGATCGAAATCACTTGGTTTAACAGGTCGGTTTCAACTTCGAGTTGGCCGATGGCGAGCGAGGTCACGACGATAACGATGATCGCGTAGATCAGCGTCCCTACCGCTTTTTCGTAACCCAGGTTGATACTCCCAAGCGCTGCTTCGACGATTGAGCGCACGAACTGAGCTGCGAACAATCCGATGATCAACACCATCAGCGCACCAATCAGTTTTGGCAGATAAGCAACAAAGCCGTTGATCGTGTCCGAAACGCGTTCCAGGCCGAGTGCATCCGCTGCGGAGATCAAGAATGTCAGGAAGATCAGCCAGTAGATTATCTTCCCAAAAACATCTGATGCAGTCATGGAGAGCCCTGTGCGCTCTGCCATATCGTTCAAGCCGGCTTTTTCGCCGAGTCGGTCGAGTCCGACCTTCTTCAGGATTCGAGCAATTGCAAAGCCAATGAATTTCGCAATGAAATGGCCGAATACGAGCAATGCGATCGCCGCCAGAACATTCGGAGCAGCAGACGCAATTTTCTCCCAGAATTCGACGGGGTCCGGGAGTACTTCCCGGACAGATTCAAAAAATGACATGGTTTATTCCTTCGGGGTCTTGGAGTTGTCGGAATTAGCTCTCGGCGCAGGATTTGCGTCTGAAGCTGGGGTTGCGCGGGCTTGCCTTGCAGCAATCTGCGCGAATACAGGGGCGACCATCTCAGCGATGACCGTCCAAAATTTGACGATGGCGAATAGCAGTGAGTCACGCTGCCCGACACTCGCGCGCACGCGGCGCATGACGCGATCCAAGCGGATCGGCGCCTGCGCATCGTCGTCTGAGGTTGACTCGTCGACGCTCAGCAGTTGCTCAATGTCTTTACGTTTTTCCGTATCCATGGGCTCGCATCACTCAAAATCGTGAATCAAAAAGTATTGACGCACGGAAATGTCGCCAAGTCACAAACCTTGGCGTTTTTTTGGCCTTTACCGGGGTGGCAGCCGCCTGATTAGAGTGGTGGGACAGAGTAGGCGCTCACGGACTGGAGCTGGATCTCGAATGGCCCGTCCTCGCCGTCATAGATCATGATGCCCATGCCGTTGATGCGTGACAGATCGATCGAAGGGCCGCTCAACTTACGACCGTAGGCTTGCGGAAAGAATGCGTCGAACGGCAATTGGATGGTCTGCGCTTGGCCCGCGAGCGTGTCGAATTCAGCCCAGTAGCCAACGGGGATACCCCGCCATCGCGAGCCGGTGGCAAGGCGCCACGTGTAGCGACGGCCGTCGCCGACTAGGTTGAGTTGAATGCCTGCGAAGTCCGATAAGTCGAGCGTTTCGCTGCGCGCGCGAATCGAACTAAAGCCGCCGCCGTCAGTGTTGGTAATACCGCGAAAGACAAGTGCATCTTCGCGGATCTCGAAGCCGCCCTCGCTGCGCCCGCCCATGACATTGTCATTGACGACAAACCACTCCATGCGGGTCTGCTCTTGATCAAAGCGCTCCAGCCATTGAAGATTCCCTTTGGGATCCGCGGTCGATGGTTGCATTAGCGTTAGGGCGGCGGTCGCGACAAGAGCCAAGAGCAGAGACGATCTCATAGCTGTCAGTTCGACGGCAGGGGGAAAACAGATGAACAAGCGATGGGTTTTTGCGGGGGGAATAGGCGTAGCGGCAGTCGCGCTAGCGATTTGGGTCGCGCAAGCGCCGCCTGAGCCCACGACACCGGTAGACCTCCCCGTGCCCGCAGAAGCGTCTGAGTCGATTGTGACCGCACCCTTACAAGACGACGCGAGCGAAACCTTGAGTCAGGACGTGTCCAATCTCGAGGCGGCTTTGGCGTTGGCAATCGAACGCCGTGTTGAAGCCGAGCAAGCGCTGGATGCTTTGGAGGTCGAAGTCGATGAACTTGAGGCCTTTGTGGATGACATCGAGGCGCGAGGCGAGGATCCGGTCGACTACGCTGATGAAGGACTGGCGCAGTTTCAGCCGTCGTTTGAGCGTTACGAGGCCGCATTTGCAGCGTTGGAAGAGGCCGAGCAGGTGGAGCAGTTGGCGAGAGACGCTCTCGCCGAGGCCAAAGCAGCCGCACAATGACACCGTGATAGCGGAGCAGACCAACCTCAAGGTCGGCCTGCTCCACCGTCAACTACTGTGGGCAAAGACCTGTGCGGAGGATGTCAGGTGTTTGTCCGGTGCTGCCGGAAGTATAGGTGCAGCCGTAGGTTGGGTTGGCAACGGTCTCGGCATCGAGCACGTTGTCACCCTCTGGACGAATGCCGTCGTTCACCCACAACACGAGATCGTCGAATGTCCTGACGAGCTCGTCAGCCGAGAACTCGCAGTGACCGATCGCGCGCGTCGCGCGCTGCACAAGCAAGTTGGACCGTCCCTTGCGCTGAACTTCTTTCGCGTAGATTTGTTGCATCTTGAACGGCACGAACAGATCGCCAAGGGTGTGCACACTCAACACCGGAATCGCAATGCGTCCTGTGATCTCTGGAATTCGCTGCAGCTTGAGTCCACGACGTTGATTGACTTTGCGGTCGCGCCGAACACGAAGGATCAGCTCATTCAGCGTCGCTTCCGCCGAGCTGATTGCCGGATCGCCATCGAGTTGGAAACGTCGACGTTTGTTGTCGTACAAGTTGCCGGAAACAACGCCATCAACAGTGCCGTCAGACCCCGAGAAGCTGAACAGTAACCCTTGGAATACCGGGAAACCCGCATCGAACAACGGTCGGTCGCCACCGGAAATTACGCGCAACAGGTTTTTCAGTTCCTCACCCTGTGCGGTCAGTCCTGTCGGGAAGTCGGCGCCGTTGTTGCTGAACAACGTCGCGATCGTCAGCGGCAATGTGGTGGTTGCATAGTCTTCCGGCGGCGGGAACTGTGAGACGACGAACGGATTGACTTCGCTAGCGAGTGCCTCCGCGCCGAAGCTAAAGTCTCCGAAGTAGTCGAATAGCTCCGTGTCGCCCATAACGCCGCACATCGGTGCAGCGCCGTCGTATTTTATGCCACCGGAGAGTCGGCCGAGGATGCGAACGTAACGTCGGCAGAGTCGACCGCGCCGACCTTCTGGGCAGCGGTAGTTCGGGAACATCTCAATGGCCGCGCCCGTGACGTGGCCGCCCATTGAAAATCCTGTGATCAGTGTGCGGTTGGGTCGCGCCACTTCACGTCGGAAGATCCTTGCGAGTCGGTTGGTGCTCTCCACACCATCTTTAACGTCATAACAGTTCTTGGCGTAGCTCGATGCGGCCCATGCGTAACCGCGTAGCAAAAAATACTGCCGAAGTGGTGGGTTATCGACGGTCAATGGCACTAGCGCGCCGGTAGCTTCGTCCGCCACACAGCCGCGGAAGCCATGCGCGTACATGACGAGGTCTCCGTTCCAATTGACCGGAACCTCATAGCGGTAAACCGCACCCTTGCGATCGACATCTTCGACCAGGATGTCGGTGAGGCCAGGAATCGGCTCGAACGCGCCGGAATCACCGATAGGGAAGACCCGATCGTCCTGCGGCACGCTCGCTGGCCTGTGGCCTGCATGAGCAGAAGAAACAAAAAAACAGACAGCTGCCACTGCGAGCAGCATGGATCGTAGATTCACGTAGATACCCCCCTACGCTTTTAAAGTTGGCCCCCCGGCTCAACTTGACGTTTGCGTTATTGAGCGCACGTATTTTCGCGCGCCTCGTCCATCATGATGGGATTCATCGCGGGGAGCAACCTAGGGCGTAGGGCGCGCTAAGTAAGGTCCTGCGGGCCCAGCGTTTAAGTTGAAGCTTCGGCCGCCTGTCGAAATTGCGTGGGAGCGATGATGTTCGCCGATTGCACAAAGCCTTGAGCTTCGATTCTTGCAAGCGCGTTTGCCAGTGTCTGGATCTTCGGACCAACCACCAACGCATCGCTCGCTGTCAGCACTCGCTCCATCGCACGGCAGTACTCCTGCAACGAGCCTGACTGGATGGCCCGAATGCCATCAGCGAGTGCTCGCTCGTGAACCGATACTTCCAAGCAGTTCAGCGGGTGCAAAATGAATGGCATCGTTGAGTGAAAAATCAGGAAATCGAGCGAATCAAACAACGCAGGTCGAGTATCGATCGAGAGTACATTCTTGAACAAGAGATTGAGCACAGGCGGTGTAGGCTCACCACTAATGGCATGCGCCAAATAGATCCGCGAGCCCCAAAGTAGCGCGGTCATCGGGTCTTCGAACCGCGGCAGTTTCTCGACGCCTAACCAGTGTTCATGTGCCACATCACAGCTCCTCTGAATCTCATGCTTGTCAGCCTAAGGCGAATTGATCATAAATGCAAATAAGAATCATTCGTAATTAAAAAATCAGTTGCCAGGCTTTGCTGAATCGGTTTGCATTGCAGGTGTAGCACCGTGATCAAGCTGGTTGGAGAGGGCACAGCGGTTTGACGACTCACGCAAACAGCACGAGTTACAGAGTGGGACGATGGCTGTTCGAGCCGACACTGAACCGTCTTCGCGACGACGATGTTGTCGTCGAACTCGAGCCCATCGCGTCGCGTCTGCTTGAGGTGCTTTGCTCATCCCCGGGTGAAGTGTTCAGCGCCGATGAATTGGTGACCCGCGTTTGGGGCGATCGGATTGTTAGTGACAATCCGATCTACAAAGCGATGGCCAATCTTCGCAAGTCGCTGGGCGAGA
>JBCAZH010000071.1:0-13769 GCA_038533155.1 Pseudomonadota bacterium
CGCTCATCAATCTAAAGGCGAAACTTGCTGATGCGGAAAAGGAAGCCGCGTTGGATATCGAACAAGCGGAAATCGAATACCAACGCATTCGCGACGCCCTTGCGGCCACCGAGATTCGCGCCGAACGTGGTGGATATGTGATCTACGCGGAAAATCCATTTACCGGCCGCAAAATTTTTCCTGGCGACACGCTGTATGGCGGACTACAAATTGCGTCTGTGGCCAACCGCAATGATCTTCGAGTGCGATTCTGGATTCATGAAGCCGACTATCTCGAGTTCGATAGAGGCCGGCGTCTGACAGTATCAGCTGACGCGCAAGGCATTGACGACTTCGACGCGGAAATCGAGTGGCGTTCCAGCCAAGCACTGGAGAAGCAAGACTGGAGCGATGGTGGTTACTTTGAAGCGTACGCGCGTCCGTTGACACCGCTGCCGACACAGATCATGCCCGGCATGAGCGTACTCGGGATTCCCAACACGGAGGTCGAATGATGCGCCGCGTGTTGCTATCCGCATTGGCGCTCGTGGCATTCGGATCGAATGCGCAAGCCGAAAACTGGCTCAGTGTCGTCGCATCGGACCGACCGATCACGATCTCTGCGAGCGGCGTCGTTGCCCCCAGTGAAGGCATCTTGTTCGGTCCACCGCCGTCACAAAATTGGCGCATCGCTATCACGAAAATCGCGCGGGAAGGCACTCGTGTCGCTGCCGGTGATGTACTCGTCGAATTTGACGGTAGTGCGTCCGACGATCGCGTTAAAGACAAGTCCGCGGAACTTAATACCCGACGTAGCGAATTGACCTCGCTGTTGGAGTCACTGGCCCGCGAAGTTGAAGAAGATAAGGTGCGGCTGGCAGCCGCCGAGAGCGATGCGGACAAAGCGGCTCGCAAGGCCGCGGTCGATCCCAGCGTGTATGCCGGCCTCGAATACCGAAAACTGGTTGAAGAGCGCGCGTACACAGAAGATACCTATCAACGCGAGCAGCAACGTGCCGCGCTTGTGGCCAGAGTTCGCGAGTCTCGACTCGCCGAGCTTGAGTCCGACGTCCGTCGACTCGAGAGCGAGCTACGCGCCGCTGAAGCTGAGTTGCAGTCATTTACGATCGTCGCCCCAACCAGCGGTTTGGTTGTCGTAGGTTCTGACAACGAAGGTCAAAAACTCGATGTGAACGACAGCGTCAACCCTGGCATGACCGTCATCGAGCTGGTGAATGACAGTGAATTGGTCATCGAAGCCGACATTCCCGAGTTCGCCGCCGCACGGCTTGCGCTAGGACAATCGGCGACAGTCACCATCGAATCGGTCGGCGGTGCTGAGCAGGTCGGCAAGGTCATTGAGATCAGCAGTATCGTCCGCCGTCAGTCGCGTTTTTCACAAGCAATGGTGCGAGGAATCACAATTGCCCTCGATGACGAAGGCACCGCGACCTTGAGACCGGGGCAGTCAGCGAAGGTTCGTGTGGTGGTCGATACGGAACCGAACGCCATCGCAATACCCGAAGAAGCCTTAATCTATCGAGATGGAAATCCAGGTGTGCGAACGCGCAAAGGCTGGCAACCCGTGACGCTGGGTGGGCGCAGTGCCGGACTTCGAATCGTTCGCGACGGTTTACAAAGCGGAATGGAGATAGCGATTTGAGGCGTCTAAAGAACTTTGCCGCGGCGTCACTCGTTGCAACATTGGCTGCGTGCGGTGGCGAGACGACTCGCCAGCCTGGCATTGTCGTAGAGCCAATTGCGACGGAGCTGACCGTCAGCGCCGTTGGCGAATTGGTTGCGTCTGAGTCGCTCCCCGTCGCACTGCCACCCGGCATTCGGATGGGCTTTAACATTGCGTGGATGGCGCCTGAATTTTCCGAGGTCAAGAAAGGCGACGTGGTCGCTCGATTCGATGAGACGCAGATCGTGCAGACGCGCAGATCGACCGCAACTGCCGTCGCGAAGTCTGATTTTCAACTCGCTGATATCTCGCGCGTCGGTGCGCTGGAGCAGATTCGAATCGATCATGAAAGCGAACGCGTGGATGGCGAACGCGACATCACAGAAACGTTTGCGAATGTCGATCAGCGGTTGCTCAGCCGCAATGAGGTCATCGACGCACTGTCCGATGTCGACTACTTAAACGTCGAAGCAGCGTTTCTCGAGTGGCAATGGGAGACCTTCGACCAACGCACACAAGCGGAGCGCGCAGCGATCCAATCCGAGCAGGAAGGCGAACGCGAAAAGCTCGCGAAGCAGGACCAAGCGTTGTCGATGATGGAGCTGCGCAGTCCAGCCGATGGCACGTTTGTGTACGCCAGCACACCGTGGGGTGCCAAGCTTGGCAAGGGCAAGCGGGTATTTCCTGGCATGCCCGTCGGTCTGCTCCCAGTGCGCGGCAAGGTTCGAGTACAGCTGTTTGTTGCGGAAGCTGATGCCGTAGGTTTGGGCGTCGACCAACCGGTACGGTTTCGACTGGACGCGGTACCCAATCAACAATTCAATGCCAGCATCACGTCCGTATCTGCCGTTGCGACGCCGTTGAAACGCGGCGAGCCGCAGAAGTACTTCACCGTCGAAGCTGAAATTGAAGACATCGATGCCGAAGTCATGCGCGTCGGCAGTAAGCTGCGCGGCGAGATCATCACCGGTCAACTATCGGCCGCCATCGTTGTGCCGACCCAGGCCGTGTTTGCTGAGTCCGATGCAACCTTCGTCTACATAGACGCCGGCGGCAGCACGCCGCAGCGTCGTGACATTCAAATCGGCGCTCGCGGACCGGATATTCTCGAAGTCGAATCGGGCCTGGAACCTGGCGATCGCGTGTTGCTTGTCGCACCCATCAACGGCGGATGAACACACGCTGGAACAACGTCTTGCTCGACGTGCGACAAGCACTCGGGCAACTCTCTCATCACCGCCTGCGAACCGCATTGACGCTACTCGGTATGATCTTCGGCGTAGGTGCTGTGATTGCGATGCTCGCCGTGTCAGAGGGCGGCAAACGTGAAGCACTGCAGCTCATCGAAGGGATGGGACTGAACAATTTGATCATCGAGAGCAAAGAGTTCGACGGCGAAGCATTGAAGGAGATGCGCAAGTTTTCATCAGGACTGTCAATTCGCGACGCCTCCGCGATGACATCAACGTTGCCGTTCGTCAGCGAATGGGCCGGCAGCCGTGAGTTTCGTGTCTGGAGCGTTTATTCCCGCGAGGGAGACAGCAACTCTAAAGTCATCGCGGTGAGTCCCTCGTACTTCGAACTGTCAAGCCTCAGCGCCGGACGCGGCGCGCTTTTCGACGACGCGGACGATCGTACGTTCGCGCAGGTCGCCGTTTTGGGCAGCTCAACCGCACGCCGGTTGTTCCCGAATGGCGGTGCGGTCGGTGGCCGCATCAAGGTGAATCATCTCTGGCTTGAAGTGATTGGTGTGCTTGCCGATCGTCAGCTCGATGCAAGCGAGTTTCAGGGGCGCGATGTTGGTGGTGAAGCGGATCAAATCTATCTGCCTTTGCGAACCGGTCTTGCGCGCTTGAAACGCGAACCGCTGAGCGCGGAACTCGACGAGGTCAAAGCACGATTGGACGGTTCGCTGGAGCCCGGAGAAGCGGCCCGCGCTATCGAACACTTGCTCGCACGACGCCATAGCGATCAAAGTGACTACGACATCATCGTGCCCGCACGCTTGCTGGCCCAACATCAAAGAACGCAGCAAATCTTCACGATCGTCATGTCAGCCGTTGCGGGCATCTCGCTCCTGGTGGGCGGCATCGGCATCATGAACATCATGTTGGCGAGCGTGCTGGAGCGTAAATCCGAAATCGGTTTGCTGCGTGCGCTCGGCGCTCAGGAGTCGGACGTCGTCAGACAATTTCTCGTCGAGACTTCCGTGATTGCCACCATAGGTGCGGGGCTCGGGGTACTGGTCGGGGTAATCCTTGCGTACACCATCGCAGCGTTCGCGGGCTGGGCCGTTGCATGGTCTCTTTTGGTAATCGCCGCCGCGGTCATCGTTTGTATTGGCATTGCGGTGGGCTTCGGTGTCTACCCCGCTTTGTCGGCCGCAAGGCTCGATCCGGTATTGGCATTACAGGCTGACTAGTCATTGGTGGTCGGCATGAACACAAGAAAGCTTGACGGAGTTGTTTGAAATCAAGCCTGTGAGCCTTTAGCTTGGCCAAAGCTTCTTCTCGTGTTCCACACACGAGCATTCGAAAATCTATCGAGTTCTGAACACTATGAATGGAATCGTACGAACGATCGCATTGGCGATGGGTGTGATATGCACTGCGCTCGACGCAGATCCTGCAGCAGCCGCAGAAGCGGTAGAGAAGGCGCCTCAACCCGACTGGGTTGATATGCTCGAACTTGAGGAGTTTCGCTCCGACCGATCGGGCGAGTTCTCGGGTGGTTTGGCGTACCTGCTAAGCGATAGACAGGTCCGGAAAACCGATGAAGGCTACGAATATTTCGAACGATATGCGTATCGTGTGCTCGACCGGTCTGCGCTCGAAGACGCCGCATCCATTTCCAATGATTTCGATCCCGAGAACGACCAGTTGTTCGTCAACGACGTGACGATCATCCGGGATGACGAACGACTGGATAGACTTGAGGACACCGAAATTACGGTGATCCGCCAGGAGGAAGGTCTTAGCTCCAACTTGATCGATGGGCATCTGACCGCGCTCATCCAGCTCGAAGATATCCGAGTCGGTGATGTCGTCGACTATGCGTTCACGTATGTCTCGAAAACGCCCTTGTGGCCGGACGAGTTGTTCGCCGTCGCTACGGTCGAATGGTCAGTACCGCTCGCACAAAACCGTTTCCGTGTCGTGGTCCCAAAGGACTATCCAATCACATCGAAAGGCGTGTCCACCGATCAAGAGGTTTCAATCAGCCAAGACGGTGATTGGACGATTCACGAAGTAGTCGTATTCGACGCTGACCCGGTGCGGTCCGAGCAATGGATTCCTGGCGACCTGATCACGCATGGCTATGTGGATATGAGTTCTATGTCGGCATGGTCTGAGGTAGTCGATTGGGCGCTGCCACTGTTCGACGTTGAGCAAACAATGCCGCGAGACTTCAAAAAGAAGTTGAATCGCATTCGCTCTGAGTTTAAGAGCGACGAAGAAAGAGCGCTTCGAGTACTTCAACTCGTACAACAAGAGATTCGGTATCTCGGCATTGAGGTTGGTCTTGGCAGCCACGTGCCTCGCTCACCACAGGAAACGATCGAGCAAGGCTTCGGTGACTGCAAAGATAAGACCGTTTTGCTGATCGCTGCTTTGGATCATCTTGGTATCGATGCGGTCCCTGCTTTGGCGTCATTAACGATCGGTAGAGCACTTCCCCAACAGACACCAAGTATCAATTCATTTAACCATGCGATTGCTGCCATCGAGATCGATGGTGCACGCTACTGGGTAGACCCGACCGGCTCCCATCAGGGTGGCACACTGACGACTCTAGCGCCGCTCGACTATGGCTATGTACTTCCATTGGAGGCTGGCGCATCAGAGCTGATCGAGCTTGAAACACCGCTGCCGACCCGCTCCCATGAAGAAGTCTTCGAGACGATAGTCCTACCCGAGAGCGGCGACACTGGTCTTGAGATCTCCGCAAGGCACGTCTACCGCGACTGGAACGCGGATTCGATGCGCGCCTGGGTTTCAGGTTCCGGCGACGAAGTAATCGCCCGTAGTTTCGTTGACTACTACAACGAGGTCTATGCCGGCATGACCATGGTGGGTGATATCAGAGTCAACGACGACCTCGACTCGAATACGATCGAAATATCGTTGGACCTTGCCATGTCGAGAGCAGCATTCGACGAGAGCCGGTACGTCGATCGCTTGCCCGTCGCTGGACGTAGCTTGTGGGAAATGCTGCCAACACAGCTCGAGTCAGAGCGGATCTCACCGATACGACTGCCGTACGGCATCAACGTGCAACATCACGTTCGGGTCGAAACGCCTGGCCGCACGTTGCCGGTTAACACAGAACAAACAACAGAGACCGCACCGGGACTTGTGTTTAGCAAATCCGTAAGAGATCTGGGTGAAGCCGTGGAAATGGACTTCAAACTTGCCGTGTACGGGCGCAGTGCTGCACTCAACTCGGCGAGCGAAGTGACAGGTCTTTCCAAGACGCTTAACGAGCAGACCGATCTTTCCTTGCGGCTCGGTATGCTTCGGCCGTCTTTGGCCGGCCGCCTTGGACTCGATAGCGACGACGATTCAAAGACGCTTGCGGCGATCCGTACTGCGCAAAAACATAAGGACGATGGGGAACGCATCGAAGCGCTGACGCTAGTGAATCGCTTGCTATCTGAACACGAAGAGGCCAACACGCTGCGTGGATATTTATTGGTCATGAAAGGAGAGCTCTCACGGGAACTAGATCGCGATGGCGCGGCAGCGAGCGCGCTTCGCGATGGACTCAAGTTGTACGAGCCGGAAGACCTCAGCGCTTACTTCAGCTTGATTAACGTTCTTGGGGCTAAATCCAAACGAGCAGAGTGTGTCGAAGCGATTGAACTTATGCTAGAGCGCGACCCGGATTCAATTCTCCGGTTCAACATGGATTGGCTATCGGACTACACGAGACATCTGTACCGTGAGGACGAGGTCGAACTCTTAAACACCCTGTACGTTGCGTTAGGTGATGCGCTCCGCTCGATGACGAAACCTGTTCGTTACAATTTGCAGTGGATTGCTCAGCGCGCCATTCGTGTTCATGTTGAGCAAGAAGAAATCGAACAGGCTTCCGAGTTAGTGAAGTTTCTGCAAGATCCAAGCGGACTGAAGTCCTTACTGACGAACCGAAAGTATGAGGCACTTTGGAGTTCTGTCCCGACCGAAGAACAAGCGCTTGTAGAGATGGCTGAGCGATGGGTCGATACAACCGCGAGGTTGGTTGAGCAATCACCCGACGATTTCGAGGCACTGCACCGACACATCGAAGCATTGATGACGGCAAAGCGTTACGACGATGCGATTGAGTTCGCCAAGCCGATTATTGCCGATTGGGCGAGAATCGAAGCGGTTGGCGATTACGCTTACTGGTTTGTCAACGCCTATGCCGAATCGCTGTCGGAAGCGGGACGAAAAGATGAGGCGCTCGACGCGATGGACCGTGTCGTTGCGATCGGCGTTAGCAACGACAGTGACCTCATCAACCAGGCGATCAACCGAGCATCGCTGTTGGTCAGGTGGGGAGAGTTTGAACGGGCTTTGGCCGCGACCAATGACATTGAGAACCTTGGCGAAGATGTAGCGAACGAGTATGGATGGATGCTGATCCATTCAGCAAAATCGTGCTCGCTTCGCGCTTTGGGTGAACCTTCGAAAGCCGACGAGATCATAGAGGAATCAATGCTGCCATTGGCCGACAAGAACCGTCGAGCATTGACAATAACCTACCTGTGCGCGAATCAGATCGAGAAAGCCGCGGACGTAATCATCGATCGACTCAATGACGACGATGATCGAAACGGTGCCTTGCTACCGTTCAACGCCAACTATGCGCTCGACGATTTACCGACCTACAGTAAGACGCTCTACGCACGCGGCGAGCAGGCCCGATCTTTGCCCAGAGTCCAGGAGGCAATGAACAAAGTAGGCCGCCTCGTTTCGCACATTCAGAAGGTAGATCTCTGGATGAGTCATTGAGACACCAGGGCGGTGTGCACTATCGACCTAGCCGGTCTTCGGTAACCGTCAGCAGCCGCCGGAGTCTTGAATACACCAAGGATGCCGACGGTCGCGCCTAGCCGTCAGCTCACCATCGCCTGCGTGGTGAAGTGCACCGCGTAGATCACGCCGATTCCCGTGAATATCCCAAACCACACCCGCCAGCGAAGCAGCTTGAAGAGCAGACCGAAGAACAGGCACGGGAACAACATAGAGCCGATCATGTGGCCCGCCCGGTAGGCCGGGTCCCTAGGCAGATGCCCCATCGGATCAAGTCCATGGGATGCCGGCAGGAAGTAGCCCGCAATGCTGCCGAGCGTCATAAGCCCAGCGAGCACCAGCAAGATTGAACGCAGGATACCGAAGCTCTTCTTCGCTTCGCCGGATTCAACTTCGGACTCGGGTGGTGCGTACGACACAACTACAGCAGGTAATGATCGAGTAGGAGCGCCGCGAACAAATACATGAGGTAATTGATCGAGTAGACGAACATCGGCATTGCGGGCTCATCACCCTCGCTTGCCCGAAGCAGCAATGCATGGCGAAGGAAAACACCGCCGAGAACGAGCGCCGCGGCGAGGTAGAGCAATCCGCTCATGCCGGACAACCAAGGCAATAGCGTCACGATCACCAGAAGGATCGTGTACAGCAATACCGAGAGTTTGGTGTACGGCACACCGTGCGTCACCGGCAACATCGGCGTGCCGACCTTCGCATACTCATCGCGTCGCGCAATCGCCAACGCCCAAAAGTGCGGCGGTGTCCAAACAAAAATAATCAAAAAGAGCAGCAGTGCGTAGGCGTGGACCTCACCGGTGATCGCGGCCCATCCAAGCACCGGTGGCGCGGCACCCGCGGCACCACCGATCACGATATTCTGCGGCGTTGCTGGTTTCAGGTAGACGGTGTACACGATCGCGTACCCGACCAACGACAAAAACGTCAGCACCGCCGTCAGCGGATTTACCAAGAACCACAACATGCTGATGCCAGCCACGCACAGCGCGCCGGCGAACGTCAGCGCTTGGCGATCGTTCAAATGGCCCTGTACCAATGGGCGATGCTGGGTGCGGCGCATCTGCGCGTCCACGCGCGCATCGATGATTTGATTGACCGCGGCAGCCGACGCTGACGCGAGACCGATACCCAAAGTGCCGAAGACCACAAGATCGAGCGGCGGTATGCCCGGTACTGCCAGCAGCATCCCCACCACCGCGGTGAACACGATCAGCATGACCACACGAGGCTTCGTTAGCTCGTAATAGTCGCGCCAACTCGCGCGCAGCAGTGATGCGACCTCAGCTTCGGCCTTGGACATAACGGGTCTCGTGGTTCAAAAACAGTAGCGACAACAACAGCAACGCCCCGCCACCGTTGTGCGCAGTCGCCAGCCACAGCGGCAGCGACAGTTGAATTATGCCGAGTCCGATGCTGATCTGCAGCACTAAAGCGACCGCCACGGCCGTGGCGGCAGTCCGCACCGCGCCTCGCGGGCTGCGAAATGCGCGCCACAGCAGCAGCGCTAGCAGGCCCGTGACGATAATCGCGCCGATCCGATGGGTCAGATGGATCGCGGTGCGCGCCTCACCATCCAAGACGCCACCCTCGTAGTCGACGCCCGTGCCACGCCACAAAACGAATCCTTCCTTAAAGTTGGTTTCAGGCCACCACTGCCCCTGGCAGGTGGGCCAGTCCGGGCAGGCCAGCGCCGCGTAGTTGGTGCTTGTCCAACCGCCGAGCGCAATTTGGGCATACACAAAACACAGCCCGGCTAGCGCCATTCCGGCGAACGGCACGGCGTTCCGCGTGCCCGGCCGCCATGCGCGTAGAGTCAGCCAAAACAAAAGACCGAGCGTCGCCATGCCGCCCAACAAGTGCAGCATCACGATGACTGGCTTCAGCAACATCGTCACGGTCCACATGCCGAGCAGCGCCTGGAACACGATCAGCGCACCCAGTGCGGTCGGCAATTTCACAGGCTGGTCAGGGTCATCCCGCCGCGCTCGCCAGGCCAGCACGACCAACGCAAACACGAGCAAACCGAGCGTGCCGGCAAAGTAGCGATGGATCATCTCGTTCCACGCTTTCTGCGTTTCTACAGGACGCTCCGGATACGCCTCGCTGGCGTACGCCAGCTCATCGGCGTCGTTCGGCACGGTCAACGTGCCGTAGCACCCAGGCCAATCCGGACAACCCAGTCCGGCATCGGTCAATCGAACCCAGGCACCCAACACCACAACGCCGAGTGCTAGCGCGGTCGCGATCGGGAGCAGGCGCTTGTACGCACGCCCGGCGAAACTGTCTTGCATGTCATCCCCTGATGTGAGGGTTCCGGCAGAAAAACCGGCATCAATTGGCGCTGTCGCGGCATGGCCCAGACAGTGGGCGGCGTCAACGCATCACCCTTATATTTTGCGGCGCTTGCGGCGATTAATAAAGATCTCAGTCCGCATTTCTGTTGGTGTTTAGTCGTTGTATCAGTACTATTTCGAGCCTGTCGAGAACTTCGGGGGCGAGTTCTTTGACATAGCCGCGACACGACAACTATCACTGACCCGATTGGAACCTACCGCTATGCCGTCTCGAATCGTTCTCATCCTGCTAGCCTTGCTCGCTACTACTGCTCACTCGCAGACCACCCGCCAGACCAAAGGCACCTTTGAAGACCGTTTTCGTCAACTCGAAGAGGTACTCCCCACGCCGAACGTCTACCGAACGGCTTCCGGTGCACCCGGATCGCAATATTGGCAACAACGTGCGGACTACAAAATCGAGGTCACGCTAGACGAGGCGCAGCGACGCATCGCCGGCAAGCAGCAAATCATCTACATCAATAACTCGCCGGACACGCTGCGCTACTTGTGGCTGCAACTGGACCAGAACCGATTCCGCAAGGACTCGTTGGATGTCATGAGTCGACTTGCCGATGACGTCGCCGAAGAGTCGGCGACGCCGGACACGCTGACCTTCGGCACACTCGCGTTCCAGCAGGATCTTAATAAGACCGAATACGGCTACGAACTAACGCGTGTGGCTGATGCGGCGGGCAACGCACTGCCCTACACCGTCGTCGACACGTTGATGCGGATCGATTTGCCGAAACCGCTGACAAGCGGCGAAGGCACCGTCATCAACATCGATTGGGCGTTCAATATCTTGAACGAGCCGCGCGTCGGCTCTCGCGGCGGCTATGAGCACTTCCCGGAATCAGACACCAACATCTTCTTCCTCGCACAATGGCATCCGCGCATGGTCGCCTACTCCGACTATGACGGTTGGCACAACAAGCCATTCCTCGGTCGTGGCGAGTTCACGCTGGAATTCGGCAACTTCGACGTCGAGATTACTGTACCGGAAGACCACATCGTGTCGGCGACCGGCGTACTGGACAACCCGAGAGACGTGTTGACGTCGACCCAGCGACGCCGTCTAAAGGCCGCCGAGACAACCGACAAACCCGTATTCATCGTCACGCCGGAAGAAGCGCTCGAGAATGAATCCGAGGGCACCAACAAACTCAAGACCTGGCATTTCAAGGCCGAAAACGTGCGCGACTTTGCGTGGTCAAGCTCCCGAAAATATATCTGGGATGCTATGGGGCATCGTCAGCCGAACAGCGAGCAACCGCTGGTCATGGCCATGTCGTTCTACCCGAACGAAGCCGAACCGATTTGGTCGAGCTACTCGACGCACGCCGTGATCCACACGATGGAGGTCTACTCGCGCTTCTCGTTCGACTACCCGTACCCGACCGCGCAATCCGTGAACACGTGGAAATCCGGCGGCATGGAATATCCGATGATCACGTTCAACGGATATCGACCCACGCCGTACGAGCCGCCGGAAGGCGAAGAAGCGCCGAGCGGTGCGCCGGATGAAACCTTCTCGCGTCGCGTTAAGTACGGCTTGATCGGCGTGATCATCCACGAGGTCGGACACATCTACTTCCCGATGATCGTGAACTCGGATGAACGCCAGTGGACCTGGATGGATGAAGGTCTGAACACGTTCCTCGAATACGTCGCCGAGCTCGAGTGGGAGGAGAACTACCCGGCGTTCCGTCATCACACCAACGTGCTGGACTACATCACCGAGTACATGACGAGTGAAAACCAAGTACCGATCATGACCCAGTCGGACTCGGTGCTGAACCTTGGCCCCAACGCGTATTCGAAGCCGGCGGCAGCGCTCACAGTGCTGCGCGAAACCGTCATGGGCAGGGAGCTGTTCGACTTCGCTTTCCGTGAGTATGCCCAGCGCTGGAAATTCAAACGCCCGACGCCTTCAGATTTTTTCCGCACCATGGAAGATGCCTCTGGCGTCGATCTCGATTGGTTTTGGCGCGGCTGGTTCTACTCAACCGACCACGTGGATCTCGCGATTCGCGACGTGCGGGAATACAAGATCGCTAGCGACGACCCGGACGTCGATTACCCCGCGAATCGCAAGCTCGAGCAAGCCAATGTGCCCGAGACGCTCGCGCAGCAGCGCAATCGCGAAGCGGGACAACCGCTGCGCATTGATCGTTATGCGGAGTTGAAAGATTTCTACAACGATAACGATCGTTTCACGCCGTCGAACGCAGACCGCAACGCAGCGATCGAGTATCGCGATTCGCTGGAAGATTGGGAACGCGATGCTTTGGACCAAGCGATTCGAGACGACGACTTCATCTATTTCGTGTCGCTCGAAAACCTCGGCGGTCTCGTGATGCCAGTGCCGCTCGAAATCACGTACGACGACGGCGAAAGTGAGTTCATGACCCTGCCGGCCGAACTCTGGCGGCGGCACGCGGATGCGGTGCGCAAGATGTTCATCAGCGACAAGCGGATTGTGAGTTTCTACATCGATCCACGGCACGAAATCGCGGACGCAGACCGGTCGAACAATGCGTTCCCAAGTCGCATTAGTCGGTCTCGACTGAGCCTGTATCGCAAGCAGCGCGAAGATCGCGACCTGTTGGCCGATAGTCTGCAAGCACTGCGCGAGCAAAAAGGCGACACGGCGGACTCCAACAGCGTGCCGATGCAACCTGCGCAATGATGCGACTGCGGCATCTGCTAACGGCGGTGCTATTGGTGAGCCTGTGCGCCAATGTCGCCGCCCATCGCCAATCCGGTGTCGTCAGTACGCTCCGTTACTCGACCAACGGCGAGCTTGAGATCACGCATCGTATCCACGCGCATGACGCGCTGGCACTTCTGCCGGATTCCGAATCGCTGGAATCGGTCGAAGGTCGCGCGCATGTGGCGCTGCATGTGGAGAATCGATTCGGGCTTCGCACTGGCGCGGACCAGCCGCCGCTGGCGCTGTCGATTTTGGGGGTCGAGGTCGACGGCAATGACGTCTACGTGTACCAGGTCGCTCCGCTATCTGACGTGCCTGTCGAACTGTTGGCGAATAATTCGATGCTCGACGACACGGCTGCGGCGCCAGCGCATGTCGTTAACGTCGAGATTCAACAGCGCATGGTCGGCAACACCCTCGCGAGCGCGGATCGCTGGCAGAGCCTCGCGCTGCCCTGAATTGCGCTTTGGAGCACTTGTTCCGACGCAACTTGTACTATAATAGCGGGCGCTGCGGTCGGGACGCCGCACAGATTCATTCCCAAAAAGACCCCCTCTCGGAGTCAGAACTTTGAGCGCTCAGGACAAGAAATTTTTCGACGTATTCATGGTCGTTTTGGCGATCCTTGTGGCCATCTCGATCGCCATCTATGTGTTTTCCGCGAGACTCTCGGCCCAAACTCAAGGGCGATACATCGTAGAGGACGAGGCGTATCAAGCGCAGATCGCTGACCGCATCACACCGGTTGGGGAATTGGTGCTTCCGGGCGAAGCGGGCCAACGCACGGTGGCAGCACCCGTCGCAGTACCGGAACCCGTGGCGGTCGAACTCACCGGAGCTCAGGTCTACAACAACGCGTGCGGTGCATGTCACACCGGCGGCATCGGCGGTGCGCCGATGTTGGGCAACGCCGACGCATGGCAAGCACGTCTGGCTCAAGGTCTTGAGACGCTGCGCACGCATGCTGTCGAGGGCTACCAAGGCGACGCCGGTTACATGCCAGCGAAAGGCGGCAACCCTGC
>JBCAZH010000072.1:0-6463 GCA_038533155.1 Pseudomonadota bacterium
CGCGCGATGTCGATCTACGAGACCATCGACAAGCCGGAAGGCCACTTTGATCGCAGCGTGACCCTCGTCGGTCTCGGCAAGGTCGCGCGCGATCGTGGTGATCTGGATGCGGCGGAAGCCTTGATGCGGGAAGGCTTCGAGATTCGCGTGAAAACGATCACCGACAAGCACAGCTTCACACAGTTGGCGCGCATTGATTGGGCCGAAGTCTTGCGACGGCAAGGACGACTCGACGAAGCACGAACTGAGTTCGAAGGCGCGCTTGCGATGCTGCAATCGAATGGTAATGGCGAGCATCCAACGGCGGCTCAGGCGTTGACAGGTCTGGCGCAGATCGAGCTCGCGGAATCACGCTTGGACGAGGCGGAACACGCTCTAGAGCGTGCCATCGAGATGACGGCTGAGTCGATTGGTCGCGATCACCTCGACAACGTTGATCGACGACTGCTGTTGGCCGATGTGTTCGCAGCAAGAGACGACGACGCGAATGCGGCTTCGATGCGAGCGCCGAATCGCGCGGCTCGGGCTGAGATCATGACAGAGTGGCACGCTGCGTTGGCGGCGAATCCGGTCGAACTATGATTTGGATCGGTGCACAGACGCGCCGAAGCGGGGCGGTTCAGAGTTTCAATCGTCTCGCCCATTGACGCGCGTGACCCAGTTGGCAGTGCCAGCCCGCATCGTTTGCTACGATGCTCGAATGAACTCGGGGGGTGACATCACGCAACTGCTGAACCGCTGGTCGGCAGGCGATGAGGCAGCGCGCGATCGTGTGGCACCGCTGATCTACGACGAGTTGAAACAGATCGCGAGAGGCGTGTTTAGCCGCGAAAATTCGCGACTGACGTTGCAACCGACGGCGCTTGTCCACGAGGCGTACGAGAAACTGGTTGGCGTTGATCTGGAGTGGCAAGACCGTAGTCACTTTTTTGCACTCGCCGCGCGAATGATGCGGCGGCTTCTCGTGAACCATGCCAATCATCGGAACGCACAGAAGCGAGGGGCGGGTGCGCTCCGAGTGACATTGCAGGAGTCGGATCTGCCGAGCTCAGATGGTGACGAAGAAGTCTTAGCGCTCGATGATGCACTCAACCGATTGGCCAAACACGATGCGCGTCAGTCTCAGGTGCTGGAGATGCACTATTTCGGTGGATTGACCCAGCCGGAAATCGGTCAGGTGCTGGAGATCTCCGAGTCGACAGTACGTCGTGAGTTCAAGCTCGCCCGCATATGGCTGCGCAAATTGCTTAGCGAAACAAGGGACTCGGGCTAGGTCAGCGCGACAAAAAAAATTCGTCCCGGTGTGACCGGTTTTTTCGAAGGATCCTGCTTGTCAGGTTGAGTCCACGAAAATAATCGGGAGAACACCATGAAGACTCAACGACGAAGCGGCATCTCAACGTCGCGCATATTGAGGCACGGCCGGTTGGCGTCGGCGGTCGCCGCGGCCTTGGTTTTGCCAGCTTGCGGCGGCGGTGGAGGCGGAGGCGGCGGGTCTACGCCCCCGGTTGCGACCAACAACGCACCGACCGTCACGTCCGACGAACGACAGATCGGTGAAACCGACGCCAACGTGACGTTGACCGCTACGGGGTCGGATCCCGATGGTGATGCACTGACGTACACCTGGACACAGACTCAAGGTGCGCCGGTCAGCAACGAGACGGGTGCGGATTCGGCTACCTACGAGTTCACCGCACCGGCCGAAGTGGATTCGTTGATGTTCACGGTGAGCGTATCCGATGGTTCTCTATCTGCGTCGGCCGATGTTCGAGTCATTCTTTTGGAGGACTCAAACGACGCGGTTTTTATTGATGCTGGCTTCACAGGGTCGAACTCGGACGGGTCCATCGATGCACCGTTCACGGCACTGCGTGATGCCTTGGAAGCAGGCAGCGATACAGCTGACTACTACATCAAGAGCCTTGCGAACAACGAGAGTTACGATATCTCGGGCAGCAACCCGTTTGACGAAATTGAACTCGCCTCGAACAGTCTTTACGGCGGCTACGACGATGATTGGATGCGCGATATCGAAAACAACCGAACGCTGATTGTCTCGGGGATTCGGGCGCTTGACTTCAACAATTTTGATCAACCCGTGACGGTGTCTGGCCTCGACATTACCGGTGGCGAGATCAATACGAACACCTCGTTCGAGGACGCCATTCTGATTGATGCCACGTTCTCGCAAGCCTCATTCCGCTTGCTGTCGAATACGCTGACGGCTGCTAACGCTGCGACGGACACGTTCCAGAACAGCTCCGCCAGCAGCATCGTCGTAAGGGCCTCGGAAATCGAGTCGGTCGACATTATTGGCAACCTGATGATCGCCGGTATGGGCGGCAGCGCTGCGAATCGTACCGACCGTACGGACGGTGTCGGTCAGAATGGCGCGTCAGGCGGTAACGCAGGCTCGAGCGGCAACGAGAACGGTGGCACTGGTGGAGATGGCGTCTCTATCTACGCCGGCGGCGACGGAGGCCAGGGTGGCACGGGTTCGAACGACAATGGTGCAGGCGGTGAAGCCGGCGAAAGCCGTGTCGTATCGCCGGCCGCGACCGGCGGCCTCGGCGGTGGTGGCGGCAACTCAAGCAACGAGAACGGCCGCAACGGCGCCGGCGGTCAGGATGGCTTCGAGAATGGGAGTGCAGGCTCCGGTGGCAGAGGCTTCGGTAGTGTTGGCGGAATGTTCGCGACGGGTCGAGGCATCGACGGTTTTACTGGTTTCGCGGGTGCTGGCGGCGGCGGTGGTGGCGGTGGCCGCGCGACGCTCATCGGTGGAGATGGCGGCGGCGGTGGTGGCGGCGGTGGCGGTGGCCTCGGCGGACGGGGCGGCTTCGGCGGGTCAAGCGGTGGTGCATCTATTGGCGTCGATCTCTCCGGCGTGACCACTTCACGCATCGAAGACAACGACATCACGACAAGCAACGGCGCTTTGGGTGGCCAGGGTGGTCGTGGCGGACGTGGTGGCACCGGTGGCTCTGGCGGCTCGGGCGCAAATGGCACAGCGGGCGCCGGAGACGGCGGCGACGGCGGCGCTGGGGGCGACGGTGGCTTCGGCGGCTATGGTGGCAGTGGCGGTGGTGGCCCGTCGTTCGGCATCTACCTGGGTCGCGATCTTGGCACGATGATCAGCAACAACCTGATCCAGGTGGGCAACGGTGGTGACGGCGCGATCACCCGGTCGGACGCTGCGCGTGCCGCGGGTGACGGCGGCTGGTCTGTGGGGATCTTTGACGGCGACACCAACGACGGTGTAGCGCCGGTGCTCGATGGCAACACGATTACACCGGGGGCAGCCGGTGCGAGTGGGGCGGCGAGCGGCACGGCAGGTTTCTCCGGCGAAACCAATTTCTAACGGTTGATGTGGTCAGGCCCCTGCGCGGGGTCTGGCCGTTTTCTTGTCAACGAGGATCTTCCAGCAACCAGAAGAGCACGTTGTCGGTAAAGGTCGAATTGTCCGTTAGACCTTTATGCGTGTCTTGGATAAACAATGCTTGGTCGAAGCCCAGCGGCGTGCGCAACGTCGGCAGCCAGGTCGCGTCATCACGTTGATCGCTCAGTGCGCTGGCGCGCAACACTGTGCCGTCACCATCCCCGAACTCGGTTACCGTTGCCCGCGCTGGGTCACGCGATACGGTGACTTGACTGGCAGTCGGGTGATTGTCACCAATGACGAGCTTGATGGAGAGACCGGTTGGCGGCATTGCTGGGCGATCGATCGCTTGTTGAAAGTGACGGGCGCGTTGCAACAAGCGGCGCTGCAGCGACAAAGCCGCGCGGCGACGGTCGTCCGGTTGTGCAAGGTTGGGCAGCAGTATTTGCAACTCATCGTCGGCTTCCGCTGCGGCGAGACCCCAGCCATTCTCGGACCAGACTTGTGGGTCCAACAGATCGACCACCGGCTCGCCGGAGTCTTCCCAGACCGCAGCAGCGAGATGCCGGCGTGGCATCAGTTGATACGTCGAGGGATAGGTGCCGAGCAGTGTGGCGGAGTAAGTCGGTTGTAGAAAACCTAGCGAGAGCCCGTTCAGTAGATTTCGTACAGTCAATGTGGAGCCTGCATTCGGCGGTGCGACTAGCACGGCCTGATCGACTCTTGCGGCGCCAGCCCAAGTGAGCTCGGGAAGGCTGCCGTCTTGTGGTAAGTCTTGGGTGCCGTACATCAAGTAGTAGCGAACGACCAGACTGCCCATCGAGTGTGCCACGATGTCGAACTTCACTCGCTGATCGGTGATCCCGAATCGACGGGCGTACTCCTCCTCGACGTACGTTGCCTTCTCCTCAATGTATGCGCCGAGTCGTTGAGCCGATTCGACGATGTCGCGCCGCCAGTCGTACGGGAATTGGAAGCACGTAAAGTGCTCAGGACCGTAGTTGATGACGCCGGCTGTGCCTAGCGACTCATCGCGATAACCGCCCGCCCCCAGCGTTTGCAAAATTCCGGCGTAGACATTCAGGTTGAATGGTAAACCGAGCAGTCGGACTCGAGCGCGTTCCAATACCCATGTGGGTTCGACCCCGTCGTCTTCGTTGACTCGACCGTCCACCGCGGCTTCGAATGGCAATGCCAGTGCACGCAGCCCGTCGGCCCGTTCGGGGTTGATGGAAACACCATCGAAACCACCCCAGATTAATCGGTCAGATGTCGTATCCCGAAGGGTTGTTCCGAGCAGTCCCGGGACGACCAAGACCGGATTTCTGTCAGGCGCTTCGAGTTGCGCTGCGCGTTGATAGTGAATGGTCAGGAAGTCGCGGTTGTTGTTGCTGGCGCATCCCTGCAACAGAAACATCGCCATGACCATCGATACATAGCATGCTTTGTATCGACGCATTGTCGATCAGTTCGCGACCAGCGAGCTGCTGTACGGAAAGTAAATCGATAATTGCATAGCGCCAGAAATACGCCATCGAACCGGTTCTTCAAGTCCTGAGAAACTCAGCTGATAGTTCTCGCCGAAAATCTCGCGCAAACGTTGTGCGTCTTCGGCAATCAGTTTCAATAGAGGTTCGCGATATTGGCTGATACCGATCAGGCTGTAATTGACGTCGCCATAGTCTTTGACGACCGCGCGACCGGAAACATCGATGGAATCGATAAACGACTCGATGCGTTCATACACCTCATCGGGTGAGGTGTCAGATTCAAGGATCGGTGATTTGATGACCAGGGTGACGCGAGATGTATCGACTCGCGAACCGCCACGAATCTCAACAGCGTCCAGATCGAAATCGACAACGTACTCGATCTCGTCGTTATCTGTTTCGAACGATCGGCTCAAACCAAGGGAAATGTTCGGCGTCGATTTCGCGCGTTTCGCGAGTGAGTCGAGGACTTTATTGATTTCTCGACTGCGTCTCGTAGCGTCCCTTGAGTCGGACTCGACAAAAGCATCGACCACCATAAAGTCCGGTCGGCGTTTGATATGAACGACCGGCACCGCCTCGCTATCGTAGCCGCCGATCCGACTTCCAGTGACGATGATTTCGTCTAAAGTCTCGGTCTGCGCCCAGCTGTTGGTGGATAACGCACTTGCTACGACGAACGCCAAAACACAGCAACTAATGTTCTTCATTTTGTTATGCCCCGCATCGAATGACAGGATGCCGCCCCCGAAAACAGAGGAACGCGCTCAACTCGACAGTACCACTATTCCAGGGCTTACTTCGAAACAAGGTAGAGTTTGACCTTATTCCTGCCTTCGGCTTTCGCTTCGTAAAGCATCTTGTCTGCGCGTGCGAGCAGCTCCGCGAGTGATTCCTTCCCTGCGGAGCCAAACGCCACCCCAAAACTGGCGGTGACGGATACCTTGGAAGACTGGATCTCGATCTCCAGTCCTTCGAGGTTGGCACGTGCCCGCTCGGCGATGCCTCTGCCTAATTCAATGGAGCTGGCGGGGATTAACATGACGAATTCTTCGCCGCCCCAGCGGCTAACAATGTCTTCTTCGCGGAGCTCTTGTTTAAAGGTATTGGCTGCAGCGCGCAGTACACGATCACCGGCATCGTGTCCGTACGAGTCGTTGATGAGTTTGAAGCGATCCAGGTCGATGATGATCACGCACAGCTCAACACCGGCTTTTTGAAGTTGTCGAAAGCGTCGCTGCACATGCGTTCGATTCGGCAGTCCGGTCAGATCATCGCTTTCCGCCTGTTGTTCGAGGCTGCGTTTGTAGAGGAGCATCAAGATGCCAAATGCGGCTGCCAACAACAGCACGATGACCAACGCAGCCAGTGCGTTTTTGATAAACGCTCGCGTGATTTGCGCTTGTCGTGCTTCGAGTGGTGTTAGCAGCATCAGACGCCATCCGAGCTCTTCGATCAGGAACTCGGAGATTAGATAGTCGCTTTCATCGACCTGTGTGATCTCGCCATCGAAGCTGCCTGACCGTCCACCATTGCTTTCGAAGCCTTCGAGCTTATCGAGTGACGGAATGTAGGCGTCTGTGACGACCAAGTC
>JBCAZH010000072.1:6563-13456 GCA_038533155.1 Pseudomonadota bacterium
TCGAGCGTGCGGCCGTCTGACAAATACTGTTTGCGGGTTTTCTCGCTAGCGACAAAGAAGATCAGATCCAGACTCTGCTCCATGTTCTGCAGACGCTCGATGAGCGCTGCTTCATCGAGATCGGATCCGTCCATCGCAGCGGTAAAATCGACCGAGCTCGCGAACGTCTCGGCGATATAGAGCGGGCGCAGCAATTCATCCCGCACCAGCTTGTATACCGGCGATAGGGCTTGTTGCTGGATACGACTCTGGTCCGCAACGATGCTGTCGATCGCTCGGTAGGTCGCGTAGAACACCGCGATTCCAAGCGATAGCAGCAGCACGATGGCGAGGCGCTGTGAGATCGTTGAGAGTTTCAAAACAAGTTATCCAGTCGTAACGTTCAACTCGATCATTCGGTTGCTGTCTGCTTTGCAGCCAATTCGACACTGTGCTTGATCGTGCGCCTGCGATCCATCGCAGGTCGCTTCTCTCAGCAGACAGAATTATGCGTCAGACGTTCGTCAGAAATTCTGGCTTATGTCACAGAATTGATCGCGTCCCACACACAGTATCTCCCCTAGGTGCAGCTATTCTCAAGATTGTCCCAGCACAGGACGGCTGCTACGCTCCGCGCCGATCACTTTTGGAAACCTATGCGACCAGGATGGGTGTCTCATGTTGCAGTCTCTTCGCCTAATGGCCGTCGTGTTGCTGATTTCTCTGCCGTCGGTTGCCAGCGCGAATGAGGCGTTGTCGGTTGGTACTTTACACATTGATCGAAACAGCCGGGTCATGGGTGCGCTCGCTGTCCCGGATACGGGTGACGGTGTGACAACGTCGATCCCAGTGACCGTAGTCAACGGTGCGCATGATGGTCCTGTATTGACGCTGATCGCAGGGATCCATGGTTCTGAGTTTTCTCCGATTCTCGCGATGCAGCGCTTGGCCCAGCATCTTGACCCAGCGGTAATGTCCGGCGCAGTCATCATCGTGCACAACGCGAATCTGCCGGCTTTTCAACGGCGGACCGTCTATTTCGGTCCGAACGATCTCAAGAATCTGAATCGCCTGTTTCCCGGCAGTCCCGATGGAACTGTGACCGAGCGAATTGCGCATAACTTGACGGAGCACGTCATCCGTCAGTCCGACTATCTGATTGACATGCATTCCGGCGATGCCAATGAACGGCTCGGACCTGCCTACACCGCCTACTACGCAGAAGGTGGAACTGAAGAGCAGCAGGCGAAATCGCGCCGGATGGCAGAAGCGTTTGGCTTGGATACGATCGTTTTGTTTGGGGGTGATCTGTCAGCCGAAGCGTCGCAAATCTACACCGGCGCACAGGCTCTGACGTTCGGAGCTGCGGCGATTGACGTCGAATCTGGCGAGTTGGGTGTTGTGTCTGACGATTTCATTGACCCAATCTACGATGGGTGCCTCAGCGTTATGCGAGACCTCGACATGATCCCCGGCGAATCGACGCCGACCGAGTCGCCGATGTGGATTTCCGAACGCACTCGCGTGTACAGCGACCACGATGGCGCGTGGCACCTAGCGCCGCGAGTTCGCGCCGGTCAGTACATTCAAAAGGGTAGCGTGCTCGGGACGATCACGGATTATCATGGCAACCTGTTGCAGACCGTCAGGGCGCCCGTCAGTGGACTGCTGCTGATCGTCTTCGGTACGCCACCGGTCAATAAAGGCGACAACATCGCCGTGATCGCAACGGTGCCTCGGCGAGACCAAAAGCAGCCCTAAGCGCTAGCTTGCGTTCTCCAATTCCCGAACGGCACGGAACGCCTGCGCGATAGCGGTGTTCGTGTCTGCTGATGCGCCTGCGTCGGAGTTGGCAATCGCGATCCGTCCCCAAGGCTGCCGACCAATAACCCAGGGTTTGTCTGCTTCGTTCGCGTATTCCGGTTCCCACAGCAGGCGTGGGCTGTAGGAGTAGCCGTGCGCCCAGCGGTTAACGGTGATCGCAGAAACGTCGCGTTCAGCGTCGAAACCGGTCGTACCCAATGCTTGATGTAATTGGTCACGAACATGGAACTCGAAGGTCTCGAATGAGGTTCCCAGTACTTGCTGGCGGCCCGCTCGCCATTGTTGTGGTCCGTCCAAGTCATCAAAGTAGGGCACGTGACACAGGTGCAGTGTCATCGGTTCGTCCGGGTCCGCCCCGAACCGATAGTCGCCAATACTCACCGGGTAGTCCAACTCGATCTGCTTGTAGAAGTCATTGGTGAAGTAGACATAGCGAAGACCGAGCTCCTCAAACGGTCGCCAATTGGGGATCACAACTTTGGTGTAAACCAATGGCACTTTGACGTTGTAGGCGAGGCCTTGCTTCTGTGTCTCGGAGAGCTCAGGGCACAGATACGGAATCGCACTGTTGTAACACGCCATGATGCACTGCTTTGCGCGCACGGTATGCGCGGATCCATTGGTCACATAGGTGATGTACACGCTACGGTCGTTGTCCGCGTGCGCGACGTTGACGACCGTGCTGTTGAGTCGAATCCGGGTCGTGTTTATCGTGCGGTCGAGTTTGGAGTAGTCCAGCTTGGCGACGACGCTGTCCTCCATGGTCGTGCCGGGTAGCGCAGTTGGAATCAGCTTTCGAACCAACAGCCGCGCGATCGACGCATTGCCGTCCGGGAAGTGAAAAATGTACGGCTCAACGCCGCGCCCTTCGGTCTGTTGCAATGTGGATTGCAATCCGGGTAGACCGCCGCCGTCGGTGTAGCCGAGGATATCGATAGCTGGGACCTCGTCCATGCCGACGCACCAGTAGCTCATACCCCAACGCTGGTACATCTCAAGTACCTGATCGTCGACTTTCACGTAGTCGCGCAGGTATTCGCGATAACTAATTTCGCTGAGCAATTCGATTTTTTGGTCGCGATCGAGATCGGCGAGATAGTCGGTTTTTTCAGTGAAGGCACGCAGTAGGTCTGCTTTCGCCGCGTCGCTGAGCGGGGTCTCGGCAATGAACTCAGCCCAGGGCCGGCTGCCATAGCCAGTCACAAGCTTGCGCTCGCCATAGGTCTTCGCATCGAACGCGATGCCGTATGACAGTCCCATTTGATCGTAGAGGTCTTGATCGAAGTAATCGTAGAAGCGCTCGGTGTAGACCCCAATGTCCTCGAGCAACTTGCGTGATTCTCTGGCGTAAGCGGATGGCGTATCGATTGATTCGGTGCCGCCATACGCGATATGTGTGCGACCGCCAACCTGAAACTCATTGCGTTTGGCGTGACCGCCGAAGTCGTCATGGTTGTCCAGAATTAGGATGCGTGCATCAGGGTTCTTCTGTTGATAAAAATAGGCGCTCGCAAGACCGCTGATGCCACCGCCGACGACCACAAGGTCGTAGGATTCGTCAACTCTGCCAGGCTTCCATTGCTTACCGCTCACTCGGGCGTGCATTGTTTCCCACGAACCGGCATGACTTCCACGCATCCCGGTCTTCGTCGGTGGGTAGTAGTCGGAGTGCAGCGCGAAAGGTTCGTCGCCACGTCCGAAGGCCTCCACCCACGGGCTCAGTAACGATGCGCCAATGGCGATTCGGGAGCCATTGAGAAAGTCCCTTCTTGTAGTGCGACCGTTCATCGAATCATTGCTTCAGACCCGTTTCCATTAGTGTGCCAAAAAACGGCGACTAGTGGCGCGAGTTCATCGCTTGAGACAAACAGTCGGTCGCGCTTGGCCTGAATGGGTGGCGCCCACGGTTGGTTCAGTGAGTCCTCGCGTAGGTACGTCTACGACATCATCTGTAGAACGTGCGTTTTGGTTCAAGCCCGCAGCGCGTCTTCGACCAATCCCCAAACTTTCGAATTAAATGCAAATCCCAAGTGCGCAACGTCGACTTCGATGTGTTCGACGTTGCTGCTGTAGTGGTCGATCGCCGCACGCCAATTCACGATGGCGTCCGACTTGCTGTAGATCGATGTGATGGGTTGTTGGATGGGGCGCGATTCGCGACGCGCGATTTCAGCCTCGATCCAATCGAGATCTTGACCGAGTTCCCGGAATCTCTTGGCCGTGGCGGTGTACTTCGGCCCGCCGATGATCGGTGAGCCCAAAGTGATCACCCGATCGACCAAATCGGGCAAGTCGCGCGCGGCTTCGCGCGCCAAATAACCACCGAGGCTCCACCCAACCAGTGCAATAGGTTTGTCCGCGTCCGAATAACGCTCGACCAACCGCTCATACAATCGATCGACGAGATACGGAACGCCGGCTTCGCCGTTGTAGTCCTCGCGCTCGTTAACATCCCATCGATCGCTAAGCGCCGATAAGCTATGGGTCATGTTGAGACCGCCTAGGTTGCGGCCGAGTCCCCAGCCGTCTGCGGTGAAACCTCTCGCTCGCAAAAACTTCCTGATCGGCAGCATCGACCAATCGTCGGCCCCGAAACCGGGGACGGTCACCACATGCAATGGTGGAGCGGGTGGGTTTGATCGGAGTTTCGCGGCCAACAACGGCCCTGGCATACGAGCTAGGTCGACAAGCGCGCGCGACTCTTTCCAAAAGGCACGGCGCGATGGCGGGGTGAGAATAGGTTCCGGGTGGGTCATGATGCTTTTGCCTCACGTCGAGCAGCAACCAATGCGATGCTTTGTGGATCCAGTGTTTCTAGGTGCGCTGCCATATCGATCATCTGGCTGCGAGTGTGTTCAAGCGCCGCGCTGGTGAATGGGGTCAACTGTTCTTGAATAAACGCTGCAGACGCAATCTTGGCTTTGCCCAACAGTGCACGGCCGCCCGGAGTCAAGCTGCAGACCACCGACCGACCGTCTTCTGGGTGCGGTCGAGTCACGACCAGCATGCGTTCTTGAAGCCTGCGTAGTAGGCCTGTCAAATTGCCACGAGTCACGAGCATTGCCTCGGCAATCTCATGCGGTGTCACCAGCGCTTGCGCCTCTCCCAACGCTTCGATTCGAGTCATCGCGTCGAATTGCGCGACCGTCAGATCGAACTCCGACAGCATGCGCGTGTACTGGCGAGTGCAGACCTGATAGGCCTGAACGACTGCTAGCCAGGCGGACTGTTCGAGTTTGGATCGTGAATTGGGCACGGGCTTTCGTGATCTTTTTAGCCAATCTGGTTTAACCTTAAACTAAAATAATTGAAGCTTCAACTAATTTGCTCGCCGAGTCTTGTGTGAGATGGCGCTTGTCATGCGTGGCGTGCCGGGTAAGCTCCAACCAAGTGGATTAACGGGCAGCCGCAATGCGAAAAAACATCCAGAAAATTGCTCTGTTGGTGATGTGTTTGCTGGCGAACGCCTGCACGACCCTGACGGATTCCGCCGGGACATTCACCATCACCGTGGTCGGAACCAATGACGTGCACGGCGAGCTGGCCAATTTTCGTGGCGGTCTTTCCAACTTCTCGGGCTATGTGTCCATTCTGCGCAATGCGCGAGCGCCGCATGGGGCGGTCGTGTTGCTCGACGCCGGCGATATGTGGCAAGGAACGCTCGAATCAAATATCAACGAGGGAGCAGCAGTCGTGTCGGTCTACAACGCGCTTGGCTTCGATGCTGCGACCATAGGCAATCACGAGTTCGATTTCGGACCCGTAGGCGAGCGCTTTATCCCAGAGGAGCCGGGCGACGACCCGCAAGGAGCATTAAAGCTGCGCGCGAGCGAAGCTGAGTTCCCGATTGTCGCCGCCAATCTGATCGATGTGGAAACCGGGCGGCCCATTGCTTGGGACAACGTCAAGCCGTCCGCGATGATCTCGAAACGTGGTGTGAAGATCGGCGTTATCGGTGTGACGACGGCTGAGACACTTCAAAGCACGATCCGGGCAAACACTCGAGGCCTTGCGATGGCGCCGCTCGCGCCGACGATCGAACGAGAAGCGCGAGCGCTGAAAAGCGATGGCGCGCAATTGGTGATTGTCGTGGCTCATGCTGGTGGCGAGTGTCTTTCGTTCGAAGACCCGACGGATTTGTCGAGTTGCGAACAGGATGACGAGATTTTTCGAGTCGCTCGAGCGCTAACGCCGGGCTTGGTCGACCAGATAATCGGCGGACATCACCATGAGGGAATCGCCCATGTCGTCAACGGTATCGCGATCACTTCCGCTTACAAGAGTGCGGTTGCGTTCGATCGTGTTGACTATGAGTTCGAGTCATCCACAGGCGCCTTGGTCGCCCGCGAAGTGTTCCCACCACAACCCATCTGCGGACATGTTGACAGCGCGGGCGATTGCGTACGCCACGATGCGCCACAAGCTCGAGTGGCTCAGTATGAGGGTAAGGCTGTCGCACCGATGCCAAGCGTTCAGCGACTCATCGATCCCGCCATCGCGGCTGCCGCTTCGTTGAAAGCTGAACCGCTGGGCGTGACCGCGTTAACGCCTATCACCCGCGAAGGCGAACCAAACGCAGCGATTGGTCGATTGATGACCGACGCAATACTTGAAGCGACGGGTGCGGACGTCGCGATCCACAATGTGGCCGGTGGTATTCGTGCAGACTTCCCGGCTGGTGATCTCACCTTCGGTGATGTTTTCCGCGTGTTCCCTTTCGATAACCGGATCTCGGTGCTCGACGTGACCGGCAGTGATTTGCGAAAGCTGCTGACGCACCAAGTCCACAACGCGACTCGCCGCGCAGGAATATCGGGACTTCGCGTCACAGTGGTCTGCCAAAACAACACATTGTCGCTAACCATGCAGCTCAACGACGGTCGCCTTATTGAGGACGATGATGTAGTTCGGTTGGCTTCCAACGATTTCTTGCTGCTAGGTGGGGATGCAATTTTTGACCCCATCACGCCCGAAGGTGGATTCGAGATCGATACCTCGCAGCCGAAAGTCCGCGACGTATGGGTTGATTGGTTTCGCGCTCGTGGCGGGAGTCTGTCGGCGTCCGACTATCTGACTCCTGAGCAAACCCG
>JBCAZH010000073.1:0-1454 GCA_038533155.1 Pseudomonadota bacterium
GCCGGCACAACCAACGCGGGTGTCGTCGATCCAATTTCGCAATGCAGGCAAGTCGCGGATCAATACAACCTGTGGATGCACACTGATGCGGCATGGGGTGGGGCGTTGATCGCCTCGGATGCACTTCGAACGACGCTTGCCGGACTTGAGAGATCGGATTCGGTGACGATTGACGCACACAAGTGGTTCGCAACGACAATGGGAACGGGCATGTTTCTGACGCGTCGCGCTGGCGTGTTACGTCGAGTGTTTAACGTGCAGACCGACTACATGCCGTCGAACGACCACTCGGTCGACTGGTATGTGACCTCGAGCCAGTGGTCGAGGAGATTCATCGGGCTACGTCTTTTCCTGTCTCTCGCAGTTGCCGGCTGGCCGGGATACGCGCAGCATGTAGAGCGCGCAGTGGAATTGACGAACTACCTCTGTGTTCAAGTCAAAAAACGAGGATGGCGTGTCGTGAACGATTCGCAGATGGCTGTCGCTTGTTTGGTGCCGCCATCAGGTTTGGCAACGCCGGATCAGATCGTCGAACGCGTGGTCGCAGCCGGACAGCATTGGATCTCAGTCACACGATTTGAGCACCAACCCGTGATTCGCGTTTGCATAACCAACGGCAAAACGACGCAAGCTGACGTAGATAGTCTTGTCGATGCGATGGTCGCCGCAGCCGCGACGTAGGGGCTAGGCGGACGAGTTGCCTGGCAAGTGTGCGGCCAACGCAGTGAGATCCGATCCGGAAGGTGACTGGAAGACGCGCAAGTCGAAATCGCCAGCGATGGCGAGTAGATGATCAAAGACATCACTCTTTACGCCTTCATGCTCAGCCCAATCCGTGCTGCGTGTGAACGCGTATACCTCTAGTGGAATACCAGTGGGTGTAGGATCCAACTGCCGAACGAGCAGGGTCATATTCGCGTTGATCGCTGGATGATGTTTCAGATATGCAACGATGTACGCGCGAAACGTCCCAAGGTTTGTTAGCCGGCGCGCATTGACGTTGCCATCATCTTCTAGCTTCTCATTGGATGCCGCCAATTCCGCGCGCTTTTGGTCGATGTAATCACGCAGCAGCGCAAAGGCCCTCAGTCCGTCGACTTCACTCCGCCCAAGAAAGCGCACGCTGCCCAGGTCAATGTTGATCGCTCGTTTGATCCGGCGACCGCCTGACGACGACATATAGCGCCAGTTTTTGAAGGCGTCGGATATAAAGCGATGCGTGGGAATCGTTGTGACGGTCTTATCCCAGTTCTGGATCCGAACCGTATGTAGTGCGATATCTATGACGTCGCCATCAGCCCCGTACTGCGGCATTTCCACCCAATCGCCAACGCGCACGATTCCGCTGGTTGTGATTTGGACACTGGCGACCAACGACAGAATCGTGTCTTTGAATACGAGGAGTAGGACTGCCGTTAACGCGCCAAGCCCACTGAAGAACAACAGGGGTGATC
>JBCAZH010000073.1:1554-4876 GCA_038533155.1 Pseudomonadota bacterium
AAATACAGAATAAAGGCTGGGACTAAGTGCGACAGATTGCGGAAGATCCGGTGCCCAACCAGTGCGTCGTCCCAATGACTGCTGGTTTGTGCCGCCCATCGTCGGGTTCCCCGAATCAGGAGCCTACGTGTTATGCGATGCAACACGATCGCGATAAGCAAGAGCGATAGCACGCCAATGAGGCTCACGGGCACAGGAGCTTTCTGATTCCATTCAGCGAGCCACTGCAGAATTTGATCAAGTGTCAGCATGCTTAATAGGGTCGTTTGTTGGTCCCGAAGTTCTTCTAGAGACTGAGGTGCTTTTCCATAAACGTGCTGAGCGGATCCGATTGATAGGAACCGAACGGTCCGCGTTCGCGATAGCCTAGCTTACCGTACAACTTCAGTGCTGCAGGTTGCAGTGGGCCTGCTTCGAGGCGCGCAACGCTGATGTCGTGTTCAAGAATGTAGTCTTCTAACGCCGACATTATAGCCGTTGCTAACCCGCTCCCGCGTTGTCGCTCTGAGACGAAGACGCGTTTGATTTCTCCATACCGAATGTCGTCATCCATCAGCTTGACTGCACCGCAAGCTACACATTCGCTGCCAATCACCCCTTTAAAGAATGCGGAAGTGTCGGAGATGAGGGCGGCTAGTGGTTCGGTGTGGTTGCTCTCGGGTGGGTAGAGCGATGCGAGATACTCGTCCGATTGCCTGATGAGTTCGTCGAGTGCCGGATCTCCGAGTGCGACGACGCGTTGCACCTGCATTGTGTGTGTCATACGTAATCGATAACGTCGCCGTCGCGACGAATATCGACGCTTCGAACGACCTCTGTCGTGAACCGACGGTCTTCGATACTCGATAGTGCAACAAAGTCTGCTGTTGCGTGAGTATGCTCGAGTGTCAGTTTAATGAAGCCTCGATTCCGACCGTCGACCCAGTCGACTGAACGATTCTGTTCGGCGGTGAGCTGATCAAAACGTTCTGTTGCAGGCTGCCCAAGTTGACTAAAGCCGCGCGGTGATGTGATCGCGGACGTGCCTAACTCTAAGCCCATCGGTTGCTGGCGGCTGTCGAAGAGTCGGTTCTGCCAGAAGACGTGAGTATCGCCGGTCACCGCAAGAAGATCGCTGACGCCGGCCGAAATCGCCGCTTCGTAGAGTCTTTCACGCGCTACAGGATATCCGTCCCACGCGTCCATATTGGCCGGCAATTTCAACGCGCCGAGGGAGGTGAGGCCTTCCACCAGCGAGCTGACCGACTCATCGTCGGCGGGGAGCGATTCGATGAATGTTGGGTCACTAAGCTCCGGTGAAATCACGTTGGCGAGAATGGTCTGATTCAAGAAGATTCGCCATGGCTGACCTTGGGCTTTCGACTGACGAAGTGCCGCTTCAAAGAAGTCTCGGTCCGAAGAGGAGATCATCTTTCTATCCTCCGCGCCGACCACGGTTTCATAGAACTCAGCCGCAGCCTCTGGAGAGGTCAGTGCGTCACGATGTTCACTGAATTCAATCTGTTTGGCGCGCGCCATATGGCGCGTTTCAACGGTCACTATGCTCGCAAGATCGCCGAAACTGAAATGGCCTCGACGAAGCTCAGGCGCTTGACCAACTTCCGGCTCGCGAACAGGCATCCACTCGTAGTAGGCGCGCAGAGACACACTCCGTCGATCGGGCCAAGCCCCTTCGTCGGGTTGGTGATTTTGCGCGCCACCAGACCAAGGATTGTTGGTGGACTCGTGGTCATCCCAGGTAGCGATCAGCGGATGCGCCGCATGCATTGCCAACGACCCGGGATCGGCCTTGTACTGGGCATGACGGCGACGGTAGTCCTCCAGCGTGACCGTTTCATGGCGAGGCTCATGGATCCGTCCGAGGCGTCTGCCTGCCTCGGCACCGTAACCGGTCTCGCTGTATTCATAGATGTAGTCGCCAAGGTGAACGACGATGTCGATGTCTGGGTCTTCCGCGATCGCTTGGTAACCGTTGAAGCGGCCGAACGGGAAATTCGAGCAGCTCGCAACGGCGAGAACCAGTGATTCGAGATTTCCCGTTGCGAGGGTTTGAGTTCGGCCGATCGGTGAGCCAACGCCACCCACACGGAACTGATAGAACAACCGTTGGCCGGACGGTAGACCCTCTGGGATCACCTTCACCGTAAAATCCCGAGCGCGAGAGGTCGAAGTGACGCCGTGTGCCACGATATTCTTGAGCGCCTTGTCGGTTGCGACGACCCAGTCAACATCGCTCACTTCGGCAAGTCCGGTTATCCGAGTCCAAAGTACAACACTATCGCTGGCGGGATCGCCGCTCGCGACGCCATGGGCGAATACCGAATTCGACCATGCTTGTTGATCGAACCGCGCGTGCGCTCGATTCGCCAGAAGCACAGACGAGGTGAGTCCCAAGAGCGCTTCACGTCTATCGATTCGCATTGGCATTGATTCTCTCCCGGCATGTCGTACAACTATTCTTAACGTCAGTGCTGACTGACGCAGCGATCGCCCAACATTCTAAGCGGCTAGGCGGCGGTTTGAAATCGCTAAGTACTCGAGTGGCGTATCTCTTCGCGCCGGTTGGGTGTGTCGTTGCGGCATACGGTAGAACTCAAAAGCAGGACAGCGGCATACTGGGCGGCGTTTCTTGGTGGAAATCGCTTCGCTCTGATGAAAATCGCCGCTGTAATCATGCTTATTGCCGTCTTTCTTGTGTCGGGCTGTGCCGGGAGGTTGGCGACGCTCACCGAACCACCTGCAGTGAGTCAGTGGCTGTCGGAATGTGGCCAATGGGATGAATGGGACAAGCCAGGACCGCCGTTCCGCATCCATGGCAACACCTACTATGTCGGAACCTGCGGCATCGCTTCGATGCTCATCGCGACCGACCGCGGACATGTATTGATCGATAGCGGAACCCGTGAAGGTGCCGAGCACGTTGTGCACAACGTTGAGTCGCTGGGCTTGAGGGTCGAGGACATCAGCGTCTTGCTTCATTCGCACGAACACTTCGATCATGTCGGCGGGCTGAGTTACCTACAGCGCTTAAGCGACGCTCGATTGCTGACCTCAAAAGCAGCATCGCAGGTCTTAGCGACAGGAAAGGACTCACCGGGGGACCCACAATATGGTCTCCACCCGGCGTTTGAAGCAGCCAACGTTGACGGCAACGTGCGCCATGGTCAGCGTATCCGAGTGGGTGGCCTTCACTTCACAGCGATCGAAACCCCTGGGCATACACCCGGTGCATTAAGTTGGCATTGGCAAAGCTGCGATGAACTGAGCTGCGTCAACGTGGTGTACGCGGATAGCCTGTCGCCGATCAGTCGCGACGGATATC
>JBCAZH010000073.1:4976-13159 GCA_038533155.1 Pseudomonadota bacterium
CCGAATGCCTGCCCTTGCTCAGCCAGCCATTCGTCAAAACTCATACCGGATTGTAGTGCTGTTGAGATTGATGGATAGACACTAGCGCCACCACAGGTTTCGACAAGAAAGTCCGAAAACACTTGTACTTGAGCGTAGAAGTGGGCGGCACGGTCGCCACCGGCAGCTGCCAAAAACTCGTCAGCCTCGTCGGCGGTCAGAATGATGATCTGACTTTCGCTGTCTTCCGGAGCCTTGGGTCTGGCAGCTTGCAACGCCTTCGCGGCGTTTGCCGCCGGGTGCGTCATGCTGAGGAAGGTGGCGAGCGGTATGACTTGATCCGAATCGAGCTCCGAAAATAATTGGCGACGGTCTGCGCGTAGGGCCGAGTTTTCGAGCAGCACTGCAAAGCTCTCATCGAGCCAGTCTGGGGCGAAGCCGCCATAGGCGTGGCCAGTCTCGCTCCCATCTACTGAAGACGGCACCATCCGCATGAACCACAAATGACCGAGTTCGTGGGCCAAGGCGCCGTCATGGGTCGCGTTGCTTTCATTTGAAGAAATTGCGGCCATCGCCTGCTGCAAGGCCTTTGCACGCACCGCATCCGGCAAGCCCTCGGTTTGCGCCTCGACCTGCCGTCGGATTGCACTTTGTCTCAACCGAATCTTGTCTGCCGAGCTTAACCATGGCAATTGAACCGATACTTGGTTCGCAGCAAGCTGATCGCGCATCGATGTGCTGATCGTCCCGCCAGGTACCACTGCGGTCAACGGCGGTTCCCATCCGAAGAGACCGAGGAATTCATTTGCCGCGTCGTTCATCACCTTTAGCAACGCTTCGGCGTCATTTGACGCCCCAATGACCAACATGTTTCCCATCTGCTGGCACGGCGAATCCAGCACTTTGCAGATCTCGTTATCTCGCGAGGCGTGGGATGTGCCGCTCAGCAGGAGAGCGAACAACAAGAATGATGAGCGGAACATGGTCGAAACTCCAAGGTTGTCCTGTCCGGTTAGATGCGACAACGCGGCAAAGGGTCGCACTCAGCCGCAGTGGTATCGCCTCGCACTTCGCTCCACCCAAGTGCGGTACACTCGGACTGGCTGAGAGGCGGGGGGAGTTGTGTCTTACGAGACGTTAATCGACAGTACTGAACTTCGAAATCAGTACGACCCAGACCGGTGGGTTGTTCTTGACTGCCGGTTCACGCTTGGCGCACCAGAAGCGGGGCGTGAGGCGTTTCGCGAGGCGCACATAGCGGGCGCTCAGTATTTGGATCTAGAACGCGACGTTTCGGGTCCCGTGAGTGCTGACAGTGGTCGGCATCCACTGCCAGATCAAGATCAATTCTGCGAGTTGCTCGGCACGCTAGGCATCAACCCGACCAAGCAAGTGATCGTCTACGATGACTGTGGCGGTGCAATGGCCGCTAGGGCTTGGTTCGCGCTGCGCTGGGTGGGGCACTCCGATGTCGCATTGCTGGACGGTGGTGTTCAGTCTTGGGTCAAAGCTGGGTTTGACTTGACTACGGCGACCGTTCGGCCACAAACCAATAACGCCTATCCTGCAGGACCGCGTAGAGACTGGGTTGTATCGACCGAAGAAGTTGCGGCATGGGTCGAAACCGGTCAGTTTCCTGCGCCGCTGATCGATGCTCGAACAACCGAACGTTTTGAAGGCTTGCACGAACCTATCGATCGACGCGCAGGGCATGTCCCGCACGCGCTGAACCGGCCGCTGTCGGAGAATCTTCGGTCCGACGGGCGGTTCAAGCCCGCCCAGGCACTCGAACAGGAGCTTAGGCCATTGGTCGGCGATCAATCGGTTGTTGTGATGTGCGGATCTGGCGTGACGGCTTGTCATCATCTGATCGCACTCAAGGTTGCGGGCTTACGGGACGGACGTCTTTACGCAGGATCCTGGAGCGAGTGGATCCAAGACTCAACGCGGCCGATCGTTGCGGCACCCGCTGGCGGTCACTGCGGTGACTAAGAAAATCGACAGGAGCTCCAGTATGACCAACACCAAATATCTCCGAGTTTCGGTACTCGGTTGTCTTAGCGTTCTACTCTTGTTCCAAGGGTGTACCGCCACGTCGGACCTAGTGCCTTCTTGGCACTTACAACTGGCGCATGACGCCAATGGCAACGTCACGGACGGGTCCGAGCAAAACCTGGTTGCGACGATTCGTGCGGGATGTCAGATACGGGTAGCGTGGGGCGCTAGACGTCGTGCCGACCCCCAAAGAACCATCGAGCACAGCGCCGAACCGCAATGGATTTCAGTTCGAGATGGCCAGTCTGTCGCGGCACAAATTGGCGGCTTCACACCCAACCTCTCTGTTTTCGGAGAAGATCCTGCTTCCCATCCGCGTTTTGAACGGTTCGGGGGGACTGAAACACTCGTCGAGTGGCGCGCGGATATTGCCACGGATGGATCATTCAACGCTGTCTGGTATCAACCGCATAGCGGAACGTTTGTAGAGCGCGTGCCACAACAGCACCCGATGCGATGGTATGCCGATTGCGTGGCTATATCTGAGGCGCCGTTGTACCCCAGCGAACTCTAACGGCAAGAATCCGAATACAGTATTCCGCAGGAGAGCAGTGAATGAACACATTGGAATTGGCAAGACACTTTATCGATTGTGTCGAGCGGGGCGATGTCGATGGCGCGACGGCCTGTCACACACCGGATAGTCAGGTTTGGCACAACTACAGCAATGAATCTCAGTCGATTGCAGAAAACATGGAGCTACTCCGACTAATGGTGGCCAAGTGCAAATCGCGGAAGTACGAGATCCACAGACACGAGGAGATCGAAGGTGGGTATCTTCAGCATCACACATTGCATGTGACTGGACTCAATGGACAGTCGTTGTCGGTTGAAGCTTGCGCCATCGTTTCCGTTGAGCAAGGGAAGATTTCGAGGATTAAAGAGTGGATCGATCCAACCGCCTTGCGGGCATTGCTGATGGAGGGCTAGGCAATGGAGATCAAAGGTTGTGTTGCTTTGGTGACCGGCGGAAACCGGGGTATCGGCGAAGCGTTTGTTAGCGAGCTTCTCAACACTGGTGCGACCCACGTCTATATCGGTTCGCGTGAGCCTGCGAATGCGAATCATCTGGTTGACACGCACGGTGACCGCGTGAGCGTAGTCGAGTTGGACGTAACCAAACCGGATCACATCGAGGCAGCAGCTCAGCAATGCTCGGATGTGACGCTGTTGATCAACAATGCCGGAGTGTTCACAAGCCAGTCGCTACTCGGTGCCGACAGCATGAATGCAATGCGTAGCGAAATGGAGGTGAATTACTTCGGAACCGTGGCCATGACTCGTGCGTTCGCGCCGGGCATTGAGGCGCAGGGCGGTGGCGCCGTCATCAACGTGCTGTCTGCTGGCGGTATTGTTGCGGTCCCGGAAATGGGTGGATACAGCCCGTCGAAGTTTGCTGCGCGCGCCGCCTCCGATTGCCTCCGTGCAGAACTGGCACCAAAACGTATTCACGTCGCGGCGCTGATTGTAGGTTCAGTACGCACTCGCATGGCCGCTCACGTTCAAGGGATTGAGCAGGCAGAGCCTCAGGATATTGCCAAAGCTGGGCTGATCGCCGTCAGCCAACAAATTGCGGAACATGACTGTGACCCACATGCTATTCGAATCCGCGCTGCGCTAGCACGCGATCCCTATGGACTGTCCCGAATGCTGGCAGCCGGAGTAGGTGCTCGGCGAAAATAGTGTTCTAAAACGCTTAAAAACAATTAGCTATGACTCATATCTCTAACTGGTCTAGGTTAGAGAGTCTAGAAGCGAACTGGCAACAAAACGAGCTGCTCCGTACACTATTTGTCTAGGTCTTGACAGGACGGGAGGGCATTCTTGGCGTGGTTTGATCTCAGCTCTCCTCGGCGTGCCTACACGATCGGATTAGCCCTTATCGCTGTTTTGGTCACCGTTCAGTTCGTCGGTCTCCGCGTTGCCACATTGCGCCAAGAGGTTTCGGCGCTCGAGATTAATTTGTCTGGAAGGCAACGGATGCTGTCACAACGCATTGCGCTGATCGGTGCTCGGCTTGGGGATCTGGACGCGGGTGATCCCCGGTCATCTAGCCTACGCAACGTACTCGCCAACTGCGTGCATCTGATGGCCAATTCGCAGGCGGCGCTTCAGCTTCGAAGTCGCAATGACATGCGGTTGATGATGGCGTCGGGTGTGCCCTGTTTGAGCGGGGAGCTTGGTAACGACGACATCCCGGTCAATGGGCCAGTTGAGTTGGACGAGCCGGTGTTGCTCAACATGTTTTTGTCTCAAGCATGGGCCGTGGCTTCGGGGCAGGCGTCTTCGACCAGCACGATAGCGCTGTCGAGTCTATCGGATGGCCCGTTGGGCGCGCTATTGCTCCAACTCGACCAAGCGACGCTCTCGGCGCAAAAATCTTCGACCTCGCAGCTACAAAGGCTCCTTTCATACAATTGGGTTTTAATCCTGCTGCTTGTGGTAGCAGAGTTACTGTTGATTTTTCGGCCGATGGCGTCTGCGGTTGAAACATCGATTCGACGACTCCGCGACGCGAACAACCGGTTAGAACGAAGTGAGTCACGATTAAGGGATTTTGCGAGTACGGCGGCGCACCAGCTGTGGGAAACGGATACTTCGTTTCGATTTACGTGGATTGGGGCGTCGGATCAGGCGTTTCGCATCGCGTCGGATAACCAGTACCTCGGTTCAGCGCTTTGGGAGTTGCCGGGCGTCGACCCAGGCGACGACACGGATTGGCGCCAGCATCGTGACACGCTGGAAGCACGGCTTTCCTTTATGAATCTTGAGTATGCGATTGTCGATTCGGATGGCGTTCATCGTTGGTGGCGGTCCCATGGACGGCCCGTGTTCGATGATCAGGGCGAGTTCCTCGGTTACCGAGGAACGTCACAGGAGATCACCAAAGAGCGCGAAGCGGCAGCGAAGTTGCGGCGGTCGGACCGTATGCGTGCTCTGGGGCAACTGACCGCGGGTGTCGCACATGATTTCAACAATCTACTGGCAGTCATCCAGGCCAACGCGGAGATTGCTATGGCTGCGGATAGCGATGCGGCGTGGCGAGAATCTGCGGACGAAATCGTTACTGCCAGTAGACGGGGGGCTGCGTTAACGCATCGTTTACTGGCCTTCGGGCGCGTGCAGAGGTTGCGCAAAGAAGCCATCAATTTGCATGAGTTTTTCCGTAGTCTTGAAAGACTGCTGCGGCGCACGCTCGGAGAAGATTTCATCGTCAAGGCGCTGTTGCCGGAAGAGTTTCTATGGGTTTTGGCTGATCGGCATCAATTGGAAGACGCATGTGTCAATCTAGCGCTGAATGCAAGAGACGCCGCTAAGCCAGGCGGTACGCTTACGATCAGTGCGACCTCCGCCGACCCGGCGAGGGTTGTATCGACGTTAGGTGTGAAATCCAAAAGTGCGGAGTACGTTCAGCTCGTATTCCGAGATGACGGGGAGGGTATTCCGGACGCCATCAAGGATCAGATCTTTGAGCCGTTTTTCACGACCAAGAACGGTGAAGGGTCGGGTCTCGGATTGAGCATGGTTTACGGGTTTGTGCATCAGTCGGATGGATTTATCGACGTAAGCAGTGACCCAAGCCAAGGGACTTCGTTCGAGCTGTTTCTACCGCGTGCAAGTGCGCGAAATGTCGGCACTGAAGTTCGCCAACCGTTGCATCGAGTGTTTGGGGCGGGTCAGCGTGCACTTCTGGTAGAGGATAACGAGGCACTGCGGAGGGTCATTCGACGCCACCTTTCATCTCTCGGGTTTGAGGTTGCAACGGCCGCTGATGGCGCCACAGCAGTCGAGACGGTCCGACATGACGACCCATTTGATCTTGTGATACTCGACATCGTCTTGCCCGGTGGTCTCGATGGCATCGATGTCTACCGCCAAGTTCGGCAACACGATCCGTCAGTGGATGTCTTATTTTGCTCTGGGTTCACCGGTCTAGAGCGACGGCAGGATCAATTGGATGACGTTCCCGGGTTTCTCCTGCGAAAACCGTTCAGTGTGGAACAGCTCACGGAGGCGATCTCTGAGGTGTTGACTCCCGCTTCGGATGGTGGCCGAGAGAAATCTGGCAACCGGTAACAAAGCCAATATTGCCAACTGCGGTTGCCACGATTCAGGCTAAGCAAAGTGCGCTCGATCAAAAAAAATAAGTACTCGTCTGAATAAATTCTCAGAATAGATGAACCAAACCGAATCGTGGTGCGACCTAATAATCGACACTCATGTTGAGAGCGGATATTGGGAATGAGTTCCACGCGACAACAAAGCGTTTTGGTTGAACTTAGCATTGCTGGCGACCGATTGGCGTTCGATGCGTTGTATAGGCGTTGGTACGCTCGTTGGTATCAATTCGCGGTTCGACATACGGACAATCCGGATATCGCCAGTGACGTGATCCAAGACGCAGCGCTAGCCATGGTCAAGGGGATACGCAGACTACGCGACCCTGACACGTTCGTTGCTTGGTCATTCATCATTCTTCGCCGTTCCTGCGCCAACGTTGTACGACGTGCCGTTCAGGACCGCAGGAATGAGCGTCTTGCACCGGTCGACGCACCCCAAGCGATCACGACAGTGACGGATCCTCGGCTTGCTGACCTTGCTGAGATGGTCAATTGCCTCGATCGAGACCAGCAGAATCTTTTAACCCTTTTTTACGGCTACGGCTTATCTGTCAGGGAATTGGCGGCGATCTACGACGTCCCCAGCGGCACGATCAAATCGCGGCTCTCTAAGTTGCGCGAGCAGATTCGCTCGCGTGTCACGCATTCACAGGAGGATGGTGTATGAACCCCATTGACCAACAACTACAGGAATTGTTGTCGACTCGGGACGATGTCGATGTGCCCGTTGTAGAACCTAATTTTTATGCGGAAGTCTGGTCGAGCCTCCGCGGCGAGAATGGTGCTTTCTTTTTGTTCACTTGGGCTGGGATCTTACTGGCAGGTGGTGGGCTTATTTATTGTGTGATCCAGATGTTGCGGTCGACGGCGCTGGAGCAAACGCTGGTTTTCGCCGCTTTCGCGATCATGCTCAATAGTGCGCAAATCGCGTTGAAGCTCTGGTTCAACATGCGGCTAAACCGACTAGCGGTTCTGAAGGAGATCAGACAGCTGCGCCTTCAGTTGGCATTGAACAACTGAGGTACGCGAACCAAGGCTAACAGCAGGGTGGTCAAGCACGGCTGCGGACGCTACGCTCGTCCCATAACAAGCTGACAAGAGGCGAGTGCATGGCGAACGGAACTCGTTGGTATCAAAAAAGCGAGATGATTGCTGCGATGTCAGCACTAGTGGTTAGCGTGGTTGCTGTGGTCGTAGCGGTCTACTCTGCTTGGATCGATCGATCGTTCGCGCGGGCATCAACTTGGCCGTATATTGAGATGTTTCGTTCCTACAATGCGTCGTCCTTGAGTTTCGGCGTTGCCAATCGCGGCACAGGTCCGGCGATTATTCGTTATGCCGTGTTGGAGCATGATGGCCGCGCGTATTCCACATGGGCCCAATGGCTTGCGGCGGAGTTTGCCGTACCAGAAACGGGGTTTGTTCAATCGCATATTTCGACACGCGTTTTGTCACCTGAACAACATATTGATGTATTGGTGTTGAACGACTCGGACGTTGCGCGGGAAATTGCCCAGAGCGACGGTACGGTAATGACGGTGTGCTACTGCTCGGTGTTTGACGAGTGCTGGCTGACCGGCCAACAGAACCAACCGAAGCCGGTCGACCACTGCGATGCACCGCCATTGATCGTTTTTGAGCAATGAGTCTTTTCGCAATCAACCGGTCTTATCGCTACTGCGTTTTCACTTTGAGTGAGCCGAAACGTTTTCGCCCGACCGGCCATTGAGATGGCGGAACACAAGAACAAATCCTTTTTGGTGCTAGGTGCAGGTGCTGGCATCGGCGGCCAGACGGCTAAACGTTTTGCTACTGAGGGTTATCACGCGGTTCTGTGTCGCAGAAGTAACGCAGAGGGCCTCACCCGACTCGTGCAAGAGATCGAGAACATGGGGGGAACGGCCGAGGGGCGCCTTTTGAATCTGGCAGAGTCAGAAGCCATCGAATCGCTAGTCGTCGACTTAGAGCAAAGCGCGCCCCCGATTGACACCGTCCTCTACAACCTTGGGGCTCAAATTGGTACTCGCT
>JBCAZH010000074.1:0-12909 GCA_038533155.1 Pseudomonadota bacterium
ATTGATGCTTGAGTGTCCACGGTCTGCGCGCGCGTTATACAGGGCAGTGACGTTGCGCCCGGTAGTCTTGTGCGCTGGTTCCGCTCTGAATGGTTGCCGTTTTTTGGCGAAGACGCGAATGGAGTAGAGACCCAGCGGCGCAATAAGAGCATGCAGATCTCGGTCAGTCCCGATTTCTGTTTGGTGCAACAAAACTGTCACCGAATGTCATCGAGATCGAGAACTCGACAGTCGAAGCAATGTTGATGTTCTTGCGTAGACGATACCACTCGGATTGGCACAAAAGCGCTGAACGGGTCATCGACAAACGTTGCTGTTGTTACGAATTTGTCGAACTGTCACATGCGCGCACGAAGCCTGCGCATTTTGACGCCTACTGACCCGTACGCTCGGGTGCTATCCCTAAGTGCGTCATGCGACGGAAGGGGAGAGCAGTGATGATCAGTATCGGATCGCGCGTCGGCGCTGTAGTTTTGTTGGCGGTCAGTTCCATTGCCGCGTGTGCGAATGGACCGGCCCAAGAGGCGGATCGCGATGCGGCAACATCGACTGGGCAGGATCTTCCTCAGTCCTTGTCGGTTCTTGAGTTTGGTGGTGCGAACGTCCTATTCGCGGCCGATCAAAAGCAAAATCGAATCTACGCTTTTGAACTAAAGAACATTCCAGATACGACGCGCAATTTGGATATCGTACCGTACAACTTGGTTGGCTTTGGCTCGCAGTTGGCCGAATTCTTGGAAGCAGATCCGTTTAGCGTCAGCTATCACGATCTCGCAGTTCACCCAGTCACGAAAGCAGCCTTCGTATCGGTATCTGTGAATACTGAAGATGGCATTCGTTCGGAGCTCATTCGGGTGACACCAGATGGAGAAATTGCATCTGTTGATTTTCGGAATCTTGCGTATACGAGCATTGAGTTGATTGAAACGCCCGATAGTGATGTCACGTTTTGGCGGGACATTCCGGCGGCCTCTCTCACCGTTACGGACTTCGAGTTTGATGACGGCGTGTTGTATATCGCGGGACTTTCGAACGGTGAGTTCGCTTCAACGCTGCGACAAGTTAGCTACCCGTTTGAAGCCGAAGCGAACATTACGAGTATCGAGATGTTCCACACGGCGCACAACCAAAACGAAACCCGCGCCCCGATTCGAGCTATGTCGATTGCGACCGTTGACGGAGAGAAAACACTGATTGCGGCGTACACTTGCACGCCGCTCGTGACGATCCCCGCGGACGAATTGAAAGATGGCGCGCATGTGGTTGGCAAGACCATCGCGGAACTTGGTTACGGCAACACGCCGGTCGAAGTTCTGACGCTGACCGCGTACAACATGGAACGGCAACCGGAAGAGTTTGTTCTCGTCATCAATCGGGAAATGAGTGCGAACCTCATCAAGATGGAGGATCTCGCGAAAGCGCCTGGCCTTGATAAAGCGTTCGCAGGCTTGGGCGATACGCTGGGTGTCGACGGAACCCATGTGCCGTTCGCCGGTACGATGCAGGCGGACGATCAAGATCCACAGCACATCCTGGCGTTGCGTCGGAACATTGATACCGGAGACGTCGATCTGATCTCGTCGTTGAAAGGTGTGTATTTCCGTTTGTCCGATTTCGTCTCGGAGTACACGTTCCCCGACTACACCTACGCGGAGAGTCAAAAGGGTACGCAGATGTTTCACAACATGATCAAGCCGATAGAAGGGTATCCAGAGTTAGTCATCAACTGAGCCGGACTTCGCTGAGTCACAGGAGTCGTCGAGATGATCTCTCTGTCACTGATAGGCTTTCTCAGTCTTTTCGGATCGAGTATCGGTTCGAATCATGGCGGACTGGAGTGTCGCGCGCTGAATCGGCCAGTGGTCGACGAGGTCTATCCGACGGCCACTGTTCTGCCAAAGAACCTTCTCCGGTTTTACGTGTACTTCAATCGCGAGATGGATCGTGAGTCATCACGCGACCAAATCACTATACGTACGGAATCCGGAGACGTGTTGGATGGACTGCTCTTACCGAGTCGGTTTGAGCTGTGGTCGGAAAACGCGCGACGACTGACGCTGATCTTAGACCCCGGTCGCGTCAAAACCGGCTTATCTAACGGGCAGTCCTTAGACGCGGGGTTCGAGGTTGGAGCGCGGTTCACGCTCGTTATTGGCAAGGGGTTAGCCAGCATTGACGGCTGCCGACTGTCTTCGGACTTCGAGCACGAGTTTCTGATCACGAAACCTGACACAGAGATTCCCGATCCGCATGCCTGGGTTTTGACCATCCCGAGCGTGGGGTCCCGAGACCCGTTGACGGTGTCCCTGCGCAAACCTCTGGATCACCTTTCACTCGCGTATCGGATTCGCGTGCAAACCGATGCGGGTCACGTCGTGTCGGGTGCGATCGCTCTCGGTGCGCACGATGAACAATGGCGCTTCACACCGACGTCGCCTTGGACGGAGAGCGCTTACCGTCTGGTGGTCGATCCCGAGCTTGAGGACTTGGCAGGCAATCGACCGACCGGGTTGTTTGACGATCCAAGTGGCGACAGCCGTCGTCGGCAGTCAAGCGCAGAAGCGCTGGTGCGGGTTTTCGAGCTGAACCGGAACTGACGGTGTCCATTCATGCGTCGCATTGAAATGAAATTTATCCATCAAAGAACAGGCAAGCTTCAATGAAACCAGAGATTCTTCGCAAGTTGTGTGTAGCCAGTCGCACCGGACTAATTGTCTTCTCGTTGCTTGCTGGGCCGGCAGTAGCGGCTGAGAGCATTGCGAGTGATGCTGATAGCCCGGTTGCCGGAATCACCTACGCAAGCTACGCGTCGCCCGAGCAGCAAATGCAAACGCGCGACGCATTGATGCGTCGTCCGGCAGGTACTGTCGAGTGGAGTGCGAAGATCGCCTACACGGACGGCGAAATCTTCAATCCAGCGACGGGGAAAATGGATCGCGTGCGGCTACGCAGCTATCAAGGCGCAGGCGTTGATCCCGACGTGCCGTTCGTTCCCCCTGCGATCAACCTTAGACCTGGCGATACGTTTCTGTTCAACCTTGAGAATGCACTCCCAGCCGACGATCCGTCGTGTGTTAACCACGGCGACATCAACATCCCGCACTGTTTCAATACGACCAACATGCATGTGCATGGCGTCTGGGTGAGTCCGGCTGGGAACTCAGACAACGTGTTGCTGAGTCTCGCTCCTGGCGCAAAGTTCACTCACGAGTACAACATACCGTCGGACCATCCTGCTGGAACGTTTTGGTACCACCCGCATACACATGGGTCTACCGCATTGCAGGTGAGCAGCGGTATGGGCGGCCCACTCATCATCCGTGGAGAGCGACTGCCCGGCCCTGATCACCGCGGCGATATCGATACGCTCTTACGATCACCCGACGGCGCTCCGATCGGTGAGCGCATTTTGACGCTGACCCAAATCGCCTATGCATGCGGTCCAAGACAAGAAGATGGATCGATCGACATCAAGACTGATGAAGAAGGCTTTTGGGTATGCGACGAAGACGATGTCGGCATGGTCGAAGGCTACAACCAGTTCGGTATGTACGAGAATTTTGATACGCCGTCCGGAATTCCGGACATTCGAATTCGCTGGGAAGTGTCGGGTCGTCATACCGCGATCAACGGTCGCGTCATTCCTATGATCGACGGGGTCAAAGCCGGTTCGATCGAGCGTTGGCGAATGATCCAAGCCGGTGTCAGTGGCTCGGTGTCCGTGAGTTTCCGAAAATATAACGGTGATCCTCACAACCTCTCGTACAGAGGCGGCAGCGTTCAGCAGCGAGATGCTTTCGTCGGTGACACCTGCACCGGTGAGGAGATCGACCAGTTCTCAATCGCTTTGGACGGGCTCACTCGGTCACGTGTCAACGTCCAGCAACGAACGATGCTCCACCCCGGATATCGTGATGATGTTCTGGTCGCATTTCCGGAGCCCGGGATCTATTGCATCGTCGACAACGACGCACCAAAACACGAGAACATCCGGATGCAAGCTAAGCAGCGTCAGTTGCTCGGCTTTGTCCGAGTCACTGGTGCCAGTGATTCAATGGGTGGACAGACTGCGCAGAGTTTCGTTCAGTCGTTCTTGGTCGACGCCGCGAAGCAGCACATGCCGAAGTCTGTACGCAGCGCAATCGTCGACGATTTGTCCGATGATGTCATCGGTCTCGATGCCTTCGTCGCGCACGACAGTCTGTTGGACGTCGAAATCGACAATCGTCAGACGCTAGGATTCGACACGATCATCGTCGAAGACGCGCCGAAGAATGAGTTTGTTGTCGGCGATCTGGAGCTTTCACCCGGCAAGCTACCCAAGCTAGTGAAGGCTTCGGAGTTCGAGCTCGGGCGCGTCGATCGGACACTGACACTCGGCAATGTGGAAGAGTGGACGCTCGCGGCATTTACGGAAGGTCATCCCTTCCATAAGCATGTTAATCCGGTCCAAATCGTCAGCATCGTTGATCCGGATACCGGTATCGACGTCAGCAAGTTCGATTCCGGTTCAGTATACGCGGGCTTGTCGGGGCAGTGGAAAGATACGGTGTTTCTGCCAACCAATCTGTTCGGAGCACCTTACGTAGTCACCATACGAACGCACTATCGCCGCTATATCGGCACGTTCGTTCTGCATTGTCACATCCTCGATCATGAGGACTTCGGGATGATGCAGGTGCTTGAAGTCAAGATGCCGACTGCGCCTGGTGCGGGCGGCCATGGCGCACATGGCCGTTAGCAGGTAATCGCTATGGCTCTCGAAACACATGGGTTCTTTCGCCGATTCTCGAATCGAGCAATGGGTAGCAGTTGTCGTGCACTGATTGCCGGGCCAGTGCTTTTGGTTCATTTCGTCTTTGCTTCGAGCACCGCGCATGCAGATGATATCGAATCGTTGGCCAGTCGATTGGAGGTCCTCGAAGCACAGCTCGAAGCGCAAGCCGCGGAGATCGAACAGCTTCGAAGCGCGCTGGCTGCCACGAAAGGACAAGAGACCGTCGCCGAAGATCGCCTGTTGAGCGTTAGTTCCGAGACTGCCGTTGAGATCGACGAGGCAACCCAACCGCTCGGGCGTTTTCCGGATGCCGCGATCATTACGGCCGGCGACTTTGATGGAGCCATTAAACTTCCGGACTCCCAGGCTTCCGTAAAAATCGGTGGCTTCGTCCGTTTGGAAGGGGGCTATGATTTCGACAGTCTAGGCTTCCAGGACGCGGTGAACCACCGACGTATCCCGCTCGATGGCTCACCGGAAGATGGTGCGAACCAGTCACGTTTCCATGTGCGCAACAGTCGCTTCAACATCGACTATCGCCGACCGATCGAAAGTGGTCAGATTCGTGCTTTTCTCGAGTTCGACTTTTTTGGTGGTGGCGATGAGTTCATCAACAACTACGAAGTACGAATTCGGCACGTTGCGGCGAATGTCGGTAACTTCTATGTGGGTCAGTGGTGGTCTCAGTTCACGGATATTGCAGCGAGCCCTGAGACTGTGGATTTCGGTCCACCGTTGGGACAGCCGGTGCTTCGTAACCCAGGCGTTCGGTGGGCGAAGGATATTGATCCCGAAGGCGCTTGGCGCGCGGGTCTTGGCATCGAGAACCCGGCGGGTGATCTGACGGATCCACAAGATCAGTTCGCATCCGACTCTGTTCCGAATTTCACAGGCTTCGTAGAGACGAACCAGCACTGGGGTCGCGTGCGGTTGGCAGGGCTTGCGCTGCAACTGGACTCCGACACCGATACGGAACTCACCGGCGGTTTCAACCTGACCGGTCGGGTCAACACGCCGTGGCTCTCGGACCGAGACAATCTCGTGTTTGGTGTTTCTGGGGGAGAGGGATTTACGCACTACTACTCGGTGTTCGCCGGTGCCGGATTGGAGGGCGTTATCGATGCCACTGGTGCTGTGGACGCAACGGGAATCCTCGGTGGCTACGTCGGATTCCAGCATTGGTGGTCGGACACTTGGCGATCAACATTCGTGGCAAGCGCCATCGAGTTGGATGCGCCCGACGGGTCGGTCGGTAGTGCGTTCGATAGTGGTGAGCGATACCGCGTCAATCTCGTTTGGACCCCGAAGACCGACGTCACACTCGGTTTCGAGTATAGCCACGCGTCCCAAGAGACGTTCGACGGGCGAAGTGGTGACGGTAGTCGACTCAATGCCGTTGCTCGAATCGACTTCTGAGCGTGCAACGACGAATGGAGAATCTATGAGTGCTTCAACAAATAAATTCAGGAACCGGCGCTTTCGGAATTCGCGGCGAGAGCTTCTCGGGAAGGCGCTGTCAGTTGCCGTCCTCGGCTGTGTCAGCGCGTCGCTACTGGCTCAAGCACCTCTGCCGCCACCTCCACCAGTGCGAGGTTCAACAACGTCCTCTGGGTTCTTGCCGACATCAACTGAGATCATGTACAGGCTTCGGCAGAACGTCACGTTCGAGCGCGATGAGGCCGCGCGACTGCAAGGACTCATCGAGGACATTCTTGTCGATCAGCGAAGCCTGTTGCTCGACTACGGTATCGACCCAGACTATCCGCCCCCGAACATCCGATTAAGTTCGCGCGATGCCAAAAATCTCAACGACGCTATGGATGATGTGATGGATATCGCCGAAGAGGAGGCCAACGATTTTCTCTCCCGAGCGCAGATGAGCGCCTTTCGGTCGATGTTGCAGCAAGAAGCTTCCGCTCGACGCAGTGCTATTAATGCGATGCGCCGTTAGGGTCTCCAGAAATTTTTAGATGCTTTCACATTCAGCCCACGTCAACGAACGACTGACATGACATTCCATACTGCTGTCGCCAATCAAACCAAGACCGCGGACTCCGAGAGTGATAGGCGATCCGATGCGGTAACGCTAAATTCGCGATGGATCGCGTGTAGTGTGTGCGACGAGCTGTATCGTCTCCCGATACTTCGAGAAGGCGAAGTCGCGAAGTGCGGCAACTGCCACAGCGTTCTGATGACCAACAAGACGCGCCACGCCGAACGCACGCTCGCATTGATGGTTTCCAGTTTGATTGTCTATCTGGTAGCGATCACTTTCCCGTTCATGCGAATGGATCGCAGTGGGTTCAGCAACGAGATTTCCGTAACTGATGCTGTGCTCATTCTGTGGCGAAATGATATGCAGCTGCTGTCCGTCGCGTGCGCTTTGCTGATCCTAGTTTTTCCATTGCTTCGCGTGGTGATGCTCAGCACGTTGGCGACCGCAATCTATCTCTATCGCCGTCCCAATCTAGGTCTTGCGCGTTTCGCGAGACTGGCCCAGGTGCTAGAGCCCTGGTCCATGGTGGATATCTTCATGCTCGGCGTCATCGTCTCATTGGTGAAAGTAGGGACGTTGGTTGACATCGCGCTCGGTGCCGCGTTCTGGGGAATGGTGGCGTTGGTGGTCTTTCTGACGCTCGGCGCGGGAATGAGCTGTCGCGACAGCACGTGGCGATTTCTTCGGGGGTCACGTTGATGCGAGCCAAAAATCAAGGCATTGCGCTATGCCGCAGCTGCCACTCTCTGACAGAGCACCCGGACGAGCCTTGTGTTTTCTGTGGTGCCTCGGTGTCACTGCGCAAACCGAATAGCCTCCAACATGTGTGGGCATTTTGGATCGCCGGGATCATTGCTTACGTGCCCGGAAATCTCTACCCGATCATGGTCACCGATTCGTTATCCGGCACGAGCGCGTCCACGATCATCGAAGGAGTCGCAACACTCATACACCACGGAAGCTATTCGGTCGCCGCGGTAGTCTTCGTCGCAAGCATCATCGTGCCGGTCGCGAAATTCGGGGTTATCGCCTGGCTTGCGTTGACCATCCACTTTCAATGGACGGTCAGTAAAAAGCGCCGAATAGAAGCGTACGAGGCAATCGAGTTCATAGGTCGATGGTCAATGGTCGACGTATTCGTTGTCGCGGCTTTGGCAGCACTCATCCAAGTCGGAGGACTCATGTCGATCGCGCCCGGAATCGGCATCAACGCGTTCGCACTGTCGGTTGTGTTCACGATGCTCTCGGCGATGAGTTTCGATCCACGTCAGATTTGGGATGAACCATCGGTATGAATCAATCAACAGACGGTGGAGTTTTGATTGATTCGGTCGATGGTCGTCGAATCTCGAGAATCTGGATTGTCCCCATTGTGGCGTTGGTCGTCGGTGCCCTTGTTGTGTGGCAGTCGATTGCTGAGCAAGGGCCGCTCATCGAGATTCACTTTGATCAGGGACATGGCATCACAGCCGGCAAGACGGAGGTCAAATACGCGGACGTTACGGTGGGTCTGATTGAAGCCGTGTCGCTGTCGGATGACCTATCGAAAGTCATTGTTCAGGCTCGACTTGAACCGTTTATGACGCCTTTCCTTGGTGATACGACACAGTTCTGGGTCGTCAAGGCAGACATCCGCGGTGCGAACATCTCGGGCCTGGGTACGCTTTTCTCGGGTGCTTACATTGAGGCCGGATGGGAAGAGACACCGTCGGTCGGACGTCGTCAATTCGTCGGACTCAATGAAAGGCCGTTGACTCGCCCGGGTTCCAACGGGCGCCACTTCAAACTCACTGCACCTGATGCAAGCTCGGTCTCGGTTGGGTCACCGGTGTTTTACAGGAATTTGCCGGTCGGGCAGGTCGAGGCGGTTGCCATGAACCCAGACTTTAGTTCGGTCGACTTCACCGCGTTTGTTGAGGCACCGTACGACCGATTGCTGACGTCAACAACCCGTTTTTGGAATGTCTCTGGCGTTGACGTTGATCTCGGGTTCGACGGCGTGCGCCTGCATGTGAACTCGCTGAATTCGCTGGTCGCAGGCGGCGTGGCGTTCGGAAACATTGGTGCGTCCAAAGCTGATGTCGCATTCGAACCCGAGGCTCCGTACCGGCTCTATCCAAACCGTGACTCGGCGATTGAAGCGGGTTTTGAAATCGCGGAAGGCAATGGCTATCTGCTCATGGCGGAGTTCGATGAATCGATTCGCGGGCTCGAGATTGGGGCCCCGGTCGAGTGGCAGGGAATTCTGGTTGGCAGGGTTCGCGATGTCGTGTTCGATCTCGGCCCTGGCGACCCGTCAGAGCGGCAGATCTACGCGGTTATCGAGATGCAACCAGCTCGCGTTGGACTCGAGAGTCTCACTGACGACGAGCTGAAGCGAGGACTTTCGGAATGGGTGCAATCCGGGATGCGCGCGCAACTCGCGTCCGGTAACGTGCTCACCGGCAGAAAACTCGTTCGATTGATCGATGAAGCTGCAGCCGCCGACGATGCGATCTCCATTGATTTCGATGCACAGCCTTATCCCCAATTACCGACCATACCGGCCGCGAATCTCGGCGCCGTATCGAGCAATGTGCAAAAAATTGTTGCCAACCTAGCGGAATTGCCCGTCGATCAATTGGCGCGATCTCTTATGAGTTTGGTTGATGGGGCTGCGGCGCTTGTGTCGGACCCCAATTTGGAAGCGGTGCCGGGCGAGTTGCGCGAAGCACTGATCGCGCTGAACGCAACGGCCAGCAATCTTAGTGATGCGAGTGAGAATCTTCCCGAGTTGATCGACCAGATGATCACAGTCGTCGCAGCTGGCGACCAGGCATTGGCCGGCTTATCACCAGACTCTGAGCTCTACTCAGAGCTCTCAGGTGCATTGGGTGAATTGCGTGACGCAACTCGCGCGGTGGCGCAGGTTCTCCAGACGCTCGAAGACAAACCCAATGCGCTGTTCTTAGGAAAGTAATGTGAATCACTTGAGCAGACCATTCAAAGTCATTCTCATCGCGGTCGCCGCATGGTTCGCGCTTGCGGTGAGCGCATGCGGAAGCGGCCCCATTCCAACGAAGTACTTGCTTCCCTCGCCTGAGATCAGTGTGAAAAAATCTTTGGATACTCGGCCTCTTCTAATTACGCGCGTTCAGCTGCCAGGCTATGCGCGCGGTGCAGCGGTCTGCACGCGAGAGCATGATCACACCATCTCCGAGAGTCGTATGGCTGAATGGGCCTCATCACCGCAAGAGTCTGTGATCGCTGTGTTAGCCCGTCATATTGAGGGCGTAGGCGACTATACCGTTGCGCAACGACCAGTAGCCGCTTCATTTAACGCCGACGCCAGGATCGCCGTGCTATTCGACGAGTTCGTCCGACTGCCCGATAACAGCGCATTGCTCGAAGGGCAAGTACGAATCGATGCGGCCGATGCTCACAGAGTCGTCCGATTCTCACTGCGATCCCCCGCCACAGGCAGCGCCATCGATAGCTACATGTTAGCCAAATCGAACGCGTTAGCAGATCTGGCTCGACTTATTGACGTCCAACTGAGCGAATCCGGCGAATAGTCTTTGCTCGTTTACGACCCCGCCCTGCCAAGTTTCGATAAATCAGATAAGGCCAAAAACAATGCATAGAATTCTTGCCTTCGCCGCTTCCAACAGTCAAAGCTCAATCAACCGCAGTCTCGTCACACTGGCGGCCGAGCGATTCAGACAAGGATTCATGAGTGCAGTGGAAATTGAGTACTTGGATCTCAATGACTTTGAGATGCCGATCTACTCGATTGATAGAGAAACGGCATCCGGAATTCCCGATCAGGCGGAGCTTTTCTATCACAAGATTGGTTCGTCCGACGGACTCTTCGTTTCATTCGCTGAGCACAATGGCACCGTGACTGCGGCATGGAAGAACATCTTTGACTGGATGAGTCGGATTGACTCCAAAGTCTGGCAACAGAAAAAACTCCTATTGCTTGCGGCCACGCCGGGCAAGAGAGCAGGTGCCGGTGTGCTTGAGTACGCCGGGCGAGCATCGTTTTTCGGTGGCGATGTGGTTGCGACGCTCGGCATCGGACATTGGGCGATTGCGTTCGACGCCGCGACGCAGTCGTTCACGCGACAAGAAGACTGGGACGCACTCGACTCTGTGCTTTCCGAGTTCTCGCAATCACTTGCCCGGTCAGCGCGAACCTAAGCTATGAACGTCGGAAAAGACAGTCCCGTCAAAGCGCGTTTTGCAGACTCGATCGCCAATTCTGCCCAGTCGAGTCTCACATTGACGTGGGGCTCGGTCAGTCGATATTGGCAACCTGCGAAACTCGGCTGCGATGGTGCGTTTGCTCAATGGCGATTGCGATGCATCTAGTGCAGCGGCTTCAGTTTCGCGACAGTGTTGCATTGGCGGCTTCGACCCTGCTGGTGTTCTTCGTGATGTTGTGGGCCCCGCTCGGACAACGGACGATGTTGGTCGAACACTGGATGGTCATCGGCACCTACCTTGCGCCGATATTGCTGTTGGTGTCCGCGTTTAATACCAATGCCAATGGGGTCCGCAGGACGTGGGCGCTTGTGATTTTGGTTGCCTACATTGCGCATCAGTTTGAAGAGCATTGGGTCGACGCATTGGGGAACTCCTATTCCTTTTACGCACATGTCAATGCGCTGCTCCACTCGATGCTGGAAATCGATGATCCGAACCTCATGCCGCTCACAGAGTCGGCAATTTTCTTCATCAACACGTCTCTGGTTTGGCTCGTCGGATTGCAAGCGGTGGTTTTCGGTCCAAAGCAGCCGTTCACGGTGCATTCGATCATGTCCATTGCGTTGGTCAATGCTGTTTCGCACGTAGCGCTTGCGGCGATCACCTACTCGTATAACCCGGGCTTGGTGACTTCTATTTTCCTCTTTATCCCCCTGGCTCTTGCTTACACTGCCTATGTCGTGCGCAGCCAGCCGTGGGAGAAGCGTGCCGTCTGGGTCAGCATCGGTTGGGCTGTAATCGCACATGTGTTGATGGTCTGGGGATTGATTGCTGCGAACGTCTCAGGGCTGTTTTCTGAGTCGATGTACGTCGTACTGCTTATCGCTTGGTCGCTAGTGCCCGCAATTGTGACCCTCCGTTTCCGCCGACGATTCACGCCCTTGAGTGCTCGAGCAGGCGAAATATAGGGCTAGCACCCGAAAAGTAGGTTTTCGGGGTATCTCACATCCCATCCTATGTAATAGTATTACGTTCCCCGTTATTCACTTTCTAGCAGGGCGATCTATGCAAGCGAACCCAACCCCGCGGCTCCCCGTGACCGTTCTGTCCGGCTTCCTAGGCGCTGGCAAGACCACCGTTTTAAGCCATGTACTCAACAATCGCGAAGGCAAAAAGGTCGCCGTGATTGTGAATGACATGAGTGAGATCAACATCGATGCCGCCGTCGTGCAGAACGAGGTGTCACTGAATCGCAGTGAAGAGAAGCTCGTTGAAATGAGCAACGGATGCATCTGCTGTACGTTGCGAGAAGATTTGCTCGAAGAGGTCACGAAATTGGCTCAGGACGGTCGCTTCGACTATCTACTGATCGAGTCAACCGGCATCTCCGAGCCGCTACCCGTTGCGGAGACGTTCACCTTTGCGGACGAGAGCGGTGTGTCGCTGTCCGATGTGGCGAGCCTCGACACGATGGTGACCGTGGTCGATGCAGTGAATTTTTTGCGCGACTATGAAACCGCACAGTCGCTGAAAGAAGCGGGTGAGTCTCTGGGCGAGGAGGACGAGCGCAGCGTCAGCGATTTACTGGTGGATCAAGTTGAATTCGCTGATGTCATTCTGATCAGCAAAACAGATCTTGCTGAACCAAGGGATGTGGAGCGCCTGACGGCAATCCTGAAGACGCTCAACACGGATGCAAAGATCATCCCCATAGCAAACGGCAACATCGAAGCCGACGCGATCTTGAACACTGGGTTGTTCGATTTCGAACGTGCGCAACAAGCGCCAGGCTGGTTGAAAGAGATGCGTGGCGAGCACGTGCCGGAGACCGAAGAGTACGGCATTGGCAGTTTCTCCTACGAGGCGCGACGTCCGTTTCACCCGAAGAAGTTCTACGACTTTCTGCACGGGACCAATCGCTTCGGTAAGTTGATTCGCTCGAAAGGTT
>JBCAZH010000075.1:0-9981 GCA_038533155.1 Pseudomonadota bacterium
TCTCGCGCTGACGCAACGTGGGCCATGTACTCGTATGGTCGAGCGGGCTTTGACTACCGATTGAGCCCAGTGACCGACGTGTTTTCCCCTAACGGTTACTGAGAACAGCCAACTAGTCGCCGCCAAACGAATCCAGCGCAGCTTTAGCGATATCCTCACCCCACTCCTGAACGAAGTGGCCAGCAGATTCGATCTCCATTGGCGGCGGACAGCCTTTGATCATTGAGTGCAGCAACGCCATGGACTTGGGTCCGAGCACCGGGTCCTGCATGCCGATGGCCATGAAGCTCTTGCCGGTCCATCGTTGGCTCCAGAATTCACGTGCTTGAAGCGATGTTTCAACACCCTCGCTGGCATCTGCAGTCAGCGCCTCATCTCCGCTGCGTAGCATGACGAGTTCAGGAAAACGCCTAACTCCGGCCTTAAAGGTCTGATCTGGGAATGGCGCTGCGTACGCGGCGGCTTCTGCTTCGGACAAGATTGGTGTTGCGCGTTGCATTAACCCACCCACATCTAGGTCCGGGTTAGCGCGGTTATACATCTTCCAGTCCGCAAACCCTTTACCCGCGGGCTCGCCGGCCGGCAAGCCCGTGTTCATAACGATCAAATGCGTGTAGCGCTCCGCGTGCTCCAGCGGCAGTGTAAGCCCGAGCAGTCCGCCCCAGTCTTGAACGACGAGACAAACGTTCTGCAGGTCTAGTCGATCCACAAACGCCAGCAGCGAATTGCGGTGGAAGTGATACGTGTACAGTGAGTCAACCGTTGGTTTGTCGGATCGACCGAATCCGAAAAGATCCGGCGCAATGACGCGATGCCCCGCCTCGACGAAGACTGGGATCATCTTGCGATACAGGTACGACCAACTGGGCTGGCCGTGCAGACAGAGGAACGTCAGTCCGTCTCTTGGGCCTTCGTCCACGTAGTGCATGCGAAGGCCTTCGTAGCCTTTTAGGTCTTCCGCATAATGTGGCTCGAATGACCAGCCAGGTAGTTCAGCGAACTGAGTGTCCGGCGTACGCTTAGCATCAACCATGATGAATCCCCTGTTTGTCCCCAATGCGCACAATGTACATGAAAAGCGAAAAGGGGTCGGAGCGACTTTACAGCGCTAAAAGCGATAGCGTGCCTGGACCCCGTATTGTTCGGTGTCGGTGTCTTGATTCGCTCCGTTGTCGATATCGATTGTGCCGACGGCAAACTCGAACTGGAGTTGTGGTGAAACGAACCAGTTCGCACCCAAGGTGTATCGAATTGCATCGTTGTTGGTGCCGCCGAGTTGGTCCTCGATCTCGAAGCCGATGCCGAAGTTTTTCGTCGGATAAAGCGTCAGCCCAACTTCGTAACTTCCATCTGAGCTCTCGAACGTCTCGTTATTGGCGGAAACATCTACCGCGTATTGCCATTGGCTGCCAAAAAGATCACCGATGTGATTGAGGTCGATTTGTAGACCTGAATCGATATCGTTGTTCGACATGAAGTCCGTCGACGTTCGGATCACTGTTAAGCTGAGTGCTGTCGTCTCTCCAAAATAACGTCCGGCACCGGCGGTGACCGCAGTCTGCTCTAAAAGTGAGAAGTTGGATTCGATGTCAGCGCCGGATACCGAGCCTTCGAAGAACCAGTTGTCAAAGACCTTGCGCGCCGACAATACGTAGCCGGTGAGATCAGTGTCATCGTCGATAATGAGGACTTGATCCCCCTCCACCTGTCTCGAGGACCGAGATAACGTACCGGAAAGGACAGCAAACTGCGCGAACGATGCACGGTTGGCAAACACCGCACGATCCCTTGGGCCGATTTCATCTGACAAACCTTCGAAATACCAGCGGAAGCTGCCATTGAAGGTATCTGAATCCGATTCGGTGTCCGTGGCAATCGGGAATGGGAATATATCGAGAAGATCTGGCGGAATGGAGAACTGTGATTCGGTATTCGAGTTGTCAAATCCCAGCGACACCTCGTAATCGAACTCCTCTGCAACTGCGCTCGCACTCAACTTCAACGCCGCACTGGATAGAACCACCCGCATGCCATCATCCTTTTCGTTGTTCTTGAAACATGCGCCGCGGTCCCAGCGACGCATGTATAAACTCAAGACCAGATGATGACGGATTGGTTCAATCGAGCGACGTCGGTTTTTCCGAATTAGCCGCCGGAATCACTGACGGGATCGCTATTGCGGCTCAGTCGAACTTGTGTCGCGGGTATGGCGATCGGTTCGTATCGAATGCGCCGATCACCTTTGGCCGGAGCGTCGAGCGCTAACCAGCGTTGGTCGTCTACCGAATACCACACACTGATCGTGCCCTTCTCAAGCACAAGGTCGTATTGCTGAGCCGCGACGGGAACGCCATTCACGTCAATGTCGCTTGTGTCTTTCGCAACGACCTCAACCGCTTCGTATTCACCGGTTTGCGAGTTCAGCAACTGTGTCTGCTCCAACATCGACGGGTTCCAATACGCAAAGCTCATGACGCAGTTGGGTAAGACTTGCTCTTTAGTGCCGTTGTCGACTTCGAATCCGTTGTTGGTTAACTCGCCGCGGACTTTGAAGTCTTTGCCGTTGGCGTCTGTGTCTGCCGCGATGTCAACCAAACAGTCGTTGTTCCAGCGCTCTGCGTTTTGGTGCCGATAGCTGTAGGCATTGAAGAACAGAACTTTGACGTCGAATTCCGCTTTGGTATCCACCGTGACCGCGTCGTCAGCACCGGTGATCCGATAATCGTGGAAGCCAATTTCCTTCTTGTCCAAGAACACGCGGAACTTCCATTCCATCGCGTCGTCGGCGAACGCGGAGCTGGATGCTAGTGTTGATCCGGTCGCCAATAAGAGGGCAGCCGTCATTGCAGGTAGTCTGATCTTCATGATTAAGCCCTTTGCAAAGAGAGTGGTACCGATTCGGCGTGGCCGTTGAACCGTTTTGAGGCAATGACGAGGACCGGCAACAAGAGCGCCCAACCGACGCCGATGACGAGCAATGAGTTCATGCCCGACACGAACTCAACGGCGCCTGCCTTAGAGCCCGAGAAGAAAGCCAACGGACCACCGATGCCGCCGGCGACTGCTGCGATCGCCCAATGTCGCTTGAGCCAGTTCATGCCGACGTTCAAAGTCGTGGCGAACAACACCCACATCGCGATAATCCAGTACGGTGCGAACGTGGCGGTCGTGCCGTAGTCCAAGACGTTGGTCACGACGAGAGCGGACTCCCAGACGGCGCCGATGGCAGCTGCCAGCACCAGTAGTTTCACTTCGTCACCTGGGGCTTTCGCCGTGCGTAGGTGCTCCGCGGCGATCAGGGCGACGGCGAGTGGTCCGAGCCACGGCATACCGTTGGCGGCGCCCAGCACACAGGCCAGCCAGCCGGCTTTGAAGAGCACGAGATTCTTTGCGATATGTTGCATGTTCACAGTCCGAGTTGGGTTAGCTTGGACGAAAGTCTGCCAACCCGGCTGTGAAGCCGGTGTCTAGCTCATGTGAAGATCGCGTGAAGACAGCGCGGTTACTGCGGCTTGGGGGAATTTGACGATCACACGCGTGCCCACGCCGAGCTCGCTTTCGATATCGATCGGCCAGCCAAATCGATCAGACAGCCGTTTTACGATGGTAAGCCCAACACCATGGCCGCCGCGTCGCCTTTGAGCTCGATAGAAAGGCCGAAACACCTTCGCGACGTCTTCTTCGCTCATGCCGGTTCCGGTGTCTTCAATGGCGACGCAACCATCGCCGATTTCCACGCTGACCGACCCTTGGTCGGTGTACAACAAACCGTTACGAATCAGGTTGCCTATGACACTGGCAAGGACTTTCGGCGGCGCGTTGACTTCGATGGCATGTGAAGCGGATGCGCTGACTGTCAGTTGCTTGTCGCGGGCGAGGAGCTGCGCGCGCTCGACTTCGTCATCCACGATTTGGTTCACGCTCACGGGGTCACCGACGAACTCAGCATCGGATTCGCGAGCGAGCAACAGAAAAGCCTCGGTCAACTCTTCCATGTCTTTGGCCGATTTCAGTATTCGTTCGATAGATCGTTGTGTTTCGGCGTCCTGTCCCGCTTGCTGCTTCAAAAGCCCAGCCGCCATCTTGATTACTGTCAGTGGACTTCTCAGCTCATGACTCGCATCTCGAGTAAAGTTTCGCTCGCGTTCGGTGAAGTCGACCAAGCGCTGCGTGAGGTCCTGCATGGCGGTGGCGAGTGTCCCGACTTCATCATCCAACGCGCCGGGCGTCGTGCTGTTGGCAAACAGCGAGGCATCCGGCGATGCTGGATCGAGCTGTCCCACTTTGTCCGCTAACGCGATGACCGGTGACACAGCACGCCGCGATACCCGGTAGGCGCTGAACAGCGCGAGGTACACCACCACTAGGACCAGCGCCAACGGAAACAGGCCGAAGGTCAGGATCAAGCGATTGACGCTAATGCTATCGAACACGAGATACAGCGTCTGACCGCTCCGCTCGCTGACATAGGTCACCGCTTTCGGGTTCGACTGCTTATGAAAGCCGAGCGGTAGCGTGGCCAGCGACGATGGTACGCCGGCGCCAACGCCCTGTCGGAAGCCGGTCATGTTGCGGGTGTCGGGAAGCTCGACTAAAGGATCCGTTTCGAAACGTTCCCAGTAGTAGTCCGCTTCGCTTTGCAACGCACGTTTGATGAGTACGTCTTCAAGAAAAAACGAGACCGCAAAGACCCCAACGAACGCGGCGAGACTGATGTAGATCGCCTGTAGCAGCAGCTCACGGCCGAGACGCCGCGTCAGTCCGCGCCTAGTCGTCATCAGGTGCGACGATTCGATAACCAACGCCAGCGACCGTCTGCATCAACGGCTTCGGAAAGGGTTTGTCGATCGCCTTGCGGAGATTGTAGAGGTGACTGCGAAGCGCATCGCTGTCAGGGGCCACGTCACCCCAAACCGCTTTTTCCAAGTCACGACGGGAGACTACCTTAGGCGATGCTTGCATCAGCGCGATGAGGAGCTTAAGGCCGATGGGTGTTAGCGTCACTCGCGTATCGCCGCGTTGTGCTTCCATGGTTCCTGTATCGAGTTGTAGGTCGCCGACACTCAATACCGAAGTGGTTGTCGTGCCGCTGGCGCGGCGCAGCAACGCGCGCAGTCGGGCGTCCAGCTCTTCCAACTCGAAGGGTTTGACCATGTAGTCGTCCGCTCCGGCATCCAGACCTGCGATTTTGTCATCGAGGGTGTCGCGGGCGGTCAGCATTAAGATCGGTGTTGCGATATCTGCGTCGCGACGCAGCCGACGACAGACTGTCATGCCGTCCATCCCGGGCAACATCAGATCCAGGACGATGACGTCGAAGGATTCATTCAGCGCCAAATGCAGTCCACCGAGTCCGTCTGCGGCGTAGTCCACGGCATGGCCTTGACTCTCAAGATAGTCACAAACCATCTCCGCGATATCGTAGTTGTCTTCGATGACCAGAATCTGCGCCATTTGCTTACGACTCGTGAGTTCACGTCGAAGCTTACCGCAGACGGTATAATTCGTGCGATGGAAATGTTCGTATTGCTGTTCGCCGGATTGGTGCTGGCGATCATCGCAGGCGCGATCGCTGGTTTCGTTGCGATTAGCCGTACCAACGAGTTGCGGCGAGACAACCGCCTGTTGCGTGATCGCCTGGAGTCGCTGAGTCGCAAAGTCGAGTCATTGGATAGTGACGAGGCTACTGAAGCGCCAACTTCGCAACAACAGCGAGCTGACGCGCTTGCCGAGCTGCGCGAGTCGATCGCAGCGAGGCAGGAGGAATCGCGCCAACCTTTATCGGCACGTACCCAGGCGCTCGACGAAGATTCACCTGAGGTCATCGTGCATGCGACACCGGTTGAGCCCTCGGAGAGCCAGCGTCCGCTAGCCGATTTCTTTGGCCACATTCAAGCGAATTGGATGACTTGGCTCGGCGGCGCATGTGTGTCGTTGGCTGGGATTTTTCTCGTGCGCTATTCCATGGATCAAGGCTGGCTCGGACCTGCTGCCCGAATCTTGGCAGCATTGATGACCGGCGGCGCTCTGATCGCGACCGCTGAGGTGCTGCGGCGACGCAACGCGACTTTGCCGCCCGCGCTCGCCGCAATGGCGGGCGCTGGATGCCTCACCCTTTACGGAGCTTTGTTTGCTGCATTGAAACTGTATGGCTTGGTCTCGCCTGCGGTGGCCTTCGCAGCGATGGCGGTGGTCGCACTCGGGACCATGGGTTTGGCATTGCTGTACGGACCGGTGCTCGCGGCATTCGGAATTCTGGGCGCCTATGGTGTACCGATTATTGTTTCGACCGGACGCGGCGATATCGTGCTGGCGCTTGGCTACGCGTTGGTGATTTCTCTCAGCGCCTTGCTGCTACTTCGGCATGTGTATCGCCTCTGGCTCTGGTGGGGATTCGTAGCCGGGGCGCTTGGCTGGTGGGTTTTGTCACTAGCATTCGGTGATGCGGATGCTGTACGTGCCGTTTATCTGGCGGCCCTCGCTTACCTGATCGCTGCGGCGCCGACTGGTGATTGGGCCCTCGTTACGCGAATGACTATGGATTACCAAGGCTACGATTCTCGGCAGTTCATTCGTGCGTTGTCCTCGCCGGAGCGCAACATACTGCTGACTTACGGACTGATGCTTCTGGCCGTTGGTATTGGCATCTCGGTGTCGGCGAGTGATGCAAGCGTGTGGTCACAAGGCCTACCCTTGTTCGCGTTGACGCTCTGGATGGCGCGCAGCCGCGACGCCGTGTTCGCGCTGCCTTGGTCTGTTTTGCTGGTCACCATTGGCGGCTGGCTGCTGAACTACTTCGATACGAGTGGCGGTGCGTTCAGCGTTGCGGCGATCCCAATGGCAAACGGCACGGGCTTCCTGATCTATTTGCTCGCGTTTGCGCTCATGGCCGCTGGCGCCGGTTTCGCACTGTTCAAGGCCGGGCGACGCCCTGCTGTCTGGGCTTCGCTTTCGACGCTTGCGCCTATGCTGTTGCTTGCGTTGGGGTATCTGTTGAATCTGCGTCCTGAAACCGACGTGTTTTGGGCCCTGTCCACGGCGACGTTCGCGCTGTGCTATGTCGTACTAGCTGGCGCCGTACTACAGAAACAGTCGATCGAATCTTTGGTGGTTTGGCTGTTCATCGCGGGGCATTTCGGTTTCGGTCTCGCCGCCGCCATGGTGTTCGAAAACGCCGGATTGACCCTGGCACTGGCGGCCCAGATGATCTCTGTCGCTTGGGTGATCCGACGTTTCGATCTGCCGGAACTGGGCTGGTTGTTCAAGCTGGTTGTGGCGATCGTGATTGTTCGCCTAACGGTCAACCCTTGGTTAGCGGACTATTCTACTGCGACGCACTGGTCGCTCTGGACCTTCGGCGGTGCAACTGCAATGGCGGCTTTCGCTGCTTGGTGGTTGCGTGGTATGACGCCGCTCGCGCGATGGGCGGAAGGGGCTGCGTTGCACTTGTTTGTGTTGACGATTTGGTCGGAGCTTCGCTATCAACTCAACAATGGGGATGTTTACGCAAACACGTTTTCATTCGCCGAATCGACGCTGACGTTGTTGCTCGCCGCGAGCCTTGGGCTCGTGTATCACCACCGAGCAAAGGTCAGTGCGTCGCTCGCGTCGCTATACCGGATTTACGCGCTTGGGTTGGCGTCTGCGGCCATTGCGCTTTACGTCTGGTCTGTGTTGCGCGTGTTGGTCAGTGACGGTTGGGTGGCGAGCGCTGTTGGTTCGATCCCGATTTGGAATCTCGCGACCCTCGCCTTCGGTGCGCCCGTGATCCTCGCTGCACTTTACAGCAAGCGATTCATTGCGAATTGGCGTCCCTACGCGAACAAGTTTGTTGGCATCGGTTTTCTCGTTTTTGTGTCTTTGCAAGTTCGCCATTTGTGGACTGGCACTGTCAATCTTGCGACACCAGCGGTCAGCGATGGCGAGTTGTATACATACTCGGCTGTCTGGTTAGCGTTGGCGATCGGTGCTCTGTTGATCGGTAGCGTCAAAGACCGCGTCATGTTGTATCGCGCTGGGATCGTCGTGCTGGCGGTTGTTATCGCGAAATTGTTCCTGATCGATCTTTCGGGACTGGAGGGACTGTTGCGCGTCGCGTCGTTCATGGGGCTTGGATTGAGTCTTCTGGGCGTGGCTTATCTACACCAGCGCCTTGGCAACCGCGGGCCAACCGCCCAAAGCTGAGACTGGCGTGTCCTGCACTAGCCGATATAGTCGTGCGACGCGGTTGCTCGGTTAGGAGACGAGATCCCAGTACGGCGTTTCACCGTACCGCGCTTTCAACAATTCCACGAACAAACGAACCTTCGTCGATAGATGTTTATGTCGCGGATAGAGTGCGGACAACGTCAAATCGGTCGGCGCGAAATCGTGCAACACGCTCTGTAACTGACCGCTCTGAAGCTCCCTACCGACAATGAATGTCGGCAGAAGCGCGATCCCCTGACCCGCCATCGCTGCTCGTTTGAGCACCTCCCCGTTGTTTGACCACATTCGACAACGTATCGGGAAGTTTTTGTCGACGTCGTTGTGCTTGAGTCGCCAATGGTGCGCGGTTCCCGAGTATCCGTATTGCAAGCAGGGCAATTCGCGCAGCTGTTCCGCGCTTGTTGGATTTCCATGGCGGGCGGTAAATGTTTCCGATACGCAGAGCACTCGTTTCGCGGGAGCGATAGGCAGGTTGATCAGACTGGTCGGGTAGGTCAGTTCGGCGATCCGAATCGACAGATCGAACCCTTCTTCGATGGGATCGACCAGCCGGTCGTTTAGCACCAGCTCGATGTTGATGGTCTCGTGGGTTTGCATGAATTCGGCGACCAAGGGCGAGAGGTGTAGCGTGCCGAACGACATGGGTGCGTTGACCCGGAGCGTCCCACTGGGACGGTCGTGCAGCGACGTCATGGCATCAATCGCGTCATCAAACTCAGTCACTATCGAAATGCAACGGTCGTAGAACGCGAGCCCGGCTTCTGTGGGTGTCACTCGGCGTGTGCTGCGGGTCAACAGTTGAGTCTGGAGTTGGGATTCAAGTTTGATCACCGCTTTATTGACCACTGAGCGAGACAGATCGAGTGCGCGTGCAGCGGCGGCGAAACTGCCGTGTTCGATGACTTGGGTGAATGCGCGGAGGCTATCGATTCGATCCATAAGGCCTGAATATTGTCGCTAAAATGGATACAAAATGTATCAAAAAAGGGTAATTGTTCACGTGAGAATCGTCAATTAAGGTTGGTCCATCGATGATTTGACGACTAATGGAGGTCGACATGATTGCAATTCGATCGGCTGAGCAACGCGGTGTGGCCAATTTTGGTTGGCTCGATAGCCGGCACACATTCTCGTTTGGCCACTACTACGATCCCGACCACATGGGCTTCGGTCCGCTGCGGGTCATCAACGAAGACAAGGTGGAGCCTGGACAAGGGTTCGCGACGCATGGCCATAGCGATATGGAGATCATCTCTTACGTTCTGGACGGTGCGCTCGAGCACAAGGACAGTTTGGGCACAGGCTCAATCATCAAGCCCGGCGATGTACAACGGATGAGTGCCGGCACCGGCGTTCGCCATAGCGAATACAACGCGTCGAAAACTGATCCAGTGCACTTCTTACAGATCTGGATTATTCCGGATCGAAAAGGTCTGGAGCCGAGTTACGAACAGACCACGTTCTCTCAAGAGGACAAACAAGGAAGATTGCGGCTGGTCGGTTCGCGCGATGGTCGAGACGGATCGGTGACGATTCATCAGGATGTTGATCTGTACGCCAGCGTGTTGAGCACCGGTGACTCAGTGTCGCATTCGATCGAAGCGGGTCGCGTCGGTTGGCTACAGGTCGCTCGCGGTGAGGTACAGATCGATGGCCAGCAGTTGAAAGCCGGCGATGGCGTCGCGATTACCGGTCCCAGCGACCTTGCCATTGAGGCCGCGACATCGACGGAGTTTTTGTTGTTCGATATGGCGCAACTGTCTAGCGAGTAGA
>JBCAZH010000075.1:10081-12649 GCA_038533155.1 Pseudomonadota bacterium
GCGACATCGACGGAGTTTTTGTTGTTCGATATGGCGCAACTGTCTAGCGAGTAGATGCCTCGTTGACATCGGCAGGCGCGGCCTCGGTCGCGCCTATCTTATGCTCTAGCGCTAGGCCCAGTGCCCATCGTCGCTGAAAGCCAGGCCAATGATCGGGTTGATCGTCCGATGCGAAAGTGCCGCCTACGGACTGACCGAAAGGCAGTGGCCATTCACTTTCGGAAGACTCAACGAACGGCACATCAAGGAAACGCCGACGTTCTGTTTTGCCTTTCAAACGATAGTCCAGGAACGCGGTGATGAAGTGCTGGTTAATCGCATTGATGCGTTCGGTGCGCCAGACCGGTTCTGCCGAAGACTCGACCGCGGGAAACGCACCTTGCAACGCTTCGCTATATTGAAACGCAGGGTCGGCGGCGATGTTGTGTCGTGCTAAACGATAGGAGAGGAGATAACGGTCGGACGCACGCATATGATCAAACACGTACCGGATGCCATCTGTGTAATTGGAGACATCATCGTGATCGCCACCGATGATCAAAGCCGGCGTCGAAATGTCACCCAGAGCCGAAGTGCTCCAAGCTCGAATTGGGGCTTGTGCGCCCCAGGGCGCCATCAAAATTACCGCATCCGGTTGACTCGCCTCCGGCAGGCTCGCATTCATTGCCTCGATTGCAGTCTCTGACAACGACATCGACATCAGAGCAGGTGCTTCGACGTCGTAATGCGCGCCCGCGGTCGCCAGCGCACCGAAGCCGCCCATGGAGAAGCCGATGAGGCCAATGGCGTTTGGATCGAGGCCGGTCAGTGCGGCTACTCCACCGGTCTGGTGTGATGCCAATAATCCTTCGATGACGCGACGTTGGTCGTCCGCACGTCGAATAACCACATTCGGAAAATCGAGTGCCGGATTGTCTTTGCCTTCCGGGTGATCGACGTGCTCAATCGCGGCGACGATGTAACCCTTCGAGGCAAGATTCTCGGCGAGTCCCGCCATGCCGGTTGCCCAGTTCCCATAGCCGTGGGAGATCACGACGAGTGGAAACTGACCCTCGAGGGCGGTCGCGTTGGCCTCAGCGATGCCCGGCGTTGTGACCGTAACGTCGCCGACATCCGGACGGGTCGTCGAGTAGATGTACTCAATGGACTGACTGGTGTTTCGAGTGCCTTGCGCCGGGTACCAGAGTCGGACGTCCACAGTTCGAGCGCCAACCGCAGGACCTGTCGACGTCACATACGGCCGCTCGCCGAGGTTGATCGATTCGATGTGAGTTCCGATGGCAAACGACCCTGGTGCGGCGAGTTCTGGTGCATCAGCGGCTGCTAAAGCGATCTGTGCTCGTACTGGAGATGCAAACAAAACGAGCGCTGCAACCAGCAGTGTCAATGAGCGGACTTGTAGTTCGAATTGGATTGGTTGAACAAATCCAGTGGGTTGATGATCGGTCGGCATCGCTCGATTCCTCGGTTCTGTCAATCGCTCGTCGATGTGCAACGCGCGATGAATGCGTAAATCGTGGCAGTATTGCAAAGGTTGACGGTGCGCGGCGTTCGTCTGTGTCTGATCGGTACGGCAAGACGCCCCGCAAGCATCAACAATAACGATAACAAAATGAGGGGAAACAAAATGAAGAACTCGATGCGCCGAGTCTGGCGCAGTGTCGTGCCAGTGTTGGCGATTTTGGTGGCGAGTCCGGCTGCAGTCGTCGCGCAGGACTTTCCAGGTAGGAACGACCAGAGCCCGAACGCGCCGACGGCGACAGGTTTGTTGATGGCCAATGGTGTCTATGATCCGGCGGATCCCGACTATGTGCCGCCGACAGCCGATGACTTTGATACCGTGATTATGGGCAGAGACGACGCTGCGAAAGCCGCACGACGTCAGCTTGCCGTCGACTACTTCGTTGAGCGGTACGGAATCGATCTATCCGGCGGTTTTGCCGATGGTGGCAATATCGTACTCATCGATACGTTGTTAGATCCGAGAAACAATTATCGTGCGTATCAACTTCCTGGAAAAAACGGTCGTCCTATTAGCAGGAAAGAGGGCTGGATCGTGTACGACCGTCAGTACGTCATGTTCATCGGTGCGCTGGGTCAACCTGCCACACTGTTTGGAACCTGGGGTGGTGCCGAAGGGACAGAAGTGCCGCCGGGCACCGCCGCGGTCGATGGTGACTACTTGATTCAGGCAAGTAAGAAATTTCGGCGGAACAATCCCAACAACCTCTACATCCGATTCCAGAGCGCAGATCCGATCTTTGGTGCTGCTACCGGCGACATCAAATTCAATTGTGTGCTGCTCGACGAGTCGGGTGAGATCATCGGTGCAGCGATCGGCCGGCAAGAAATCTACCCAATCGGCGATGGTCTGATTCAGTTCGCAATTCAGAACGTTTGGCAGTTTCCTGCGCCGGTGTGGGCGTTACCATAGCGGCTAGCTGAGTCACGAGGTCGGGTTGTGCCGCACGCCATGGATGGCGAGGTACAACCCGATCGCAAGCAATGCCACGAGGTGGCAAGACATGAACGTGATACTGACGATGTTGTTGGCAAGTGCTGGGACGA
>JBCAZH010000076.1:0-12443 GCA_038533155.1 Pseudomonadota bacterium
ACTGATCACAATGGCGCTTGAATAGCCGGCCCAGTCCCACGGCTCTCCGTTGGCAGCCAAACCCGGAAGCTCAAGCAACTCTGGACGCGCCGCCTGTATGGCCTCGAACATCGGACCGATCCCGCCGTAAAGCACATACGGCAAATACAAACCGAGACTCCAAGCAATGACGATCATAAAAACGCCCTGCAGCGTATTCGTCCACCCGACCGCGCTGACGCCGCTCACCAACACGTAAATCATGACAACGCCATACGCGATGGCTGCACCTAACCACAATGGGATACGACCATCCGTCACAGCTTCTATAACGATACCCGCCCCACGCATTTGCACCGTGATGTAGGGGATGAGTGCTGCGATGCTGATGATCGCGATAACAACCGACAGTCCCCTCGATTGAAAGCGACCCGTCAAAAACTGGGCCTGAGTAACCTGGCCTAGCCGTCGTCCGATACGAGCCGCCTTCGGTCCCACCACATACCAAGGCGCCATCCCCAACACACCGTACGAGAGGATGTAAAACGCGGCGGCGCCACGTGAGTAGGCCCAGCCAGGTCCACCCAGGAAGGCGAAAGCCGAGAAGACGGTGGCACCGGTGACGAAGTACATGACCAGAAAACCAAAGTCGCGATCGCCGGCAACGAAACCGTCAACGGTTGATGAGGTATTGCGCCCGGCGCGCAAACCGACCCACAACGTCAGAATCAGATAGGCCACGATCATGGCCGATATCACAAGCCAGCGGTCCATTACTCGTCGGGACGCTTGTGTAGAAGATGATCAATCGTTAACAAGACAGCCCAGCCAGCAAGAATCCAGCCGATAGGCCAGGCTAGAGACAAGGGTAGGCCGAGGATCATCGGCCGTGCCGAACCAAAAAGGTCGGCCACCGGCCACGTTACCGCAACAAGATAGATCGCAAAGAATGCTAACGCGGTACGTTTGATGAGTGTCTTGGACAATGTGCTACCTAAGTGCGGGCTAGTCTGCAGGTTGACCGGTGCCCACAAACCCGACCATTCGAGTGACTAGGTCGTCTTTTAGCTCGACGAAATACTGCCCGAGCTGCGTTTGCGTGGTGCCATCTGGACCCGGACCACTGAAAGCCACCGTCGCGCGAACTGTACCTGCGTTGGTATCTGCTTTGACGACTTTTGCGGACCAACCCGGTGCATTGGCTGAGAACATGCCGACATAGTCGGTGAGTGCATCGATGCCGGTGATCGGCTCCGGCGTTCTAGGATCCACGTAGGTTGCACTGGCATCCACGCTCGCCGAGATTTTCTGAAGTCGCTCATCGCGCGAATCGAGCGCCCATGCATCAAAGAATGTTTCAATTGAACTCGCCATAGTCCCCTCCGGCTATCACAAGATCACCACAGTACCCTTTGGCATTGTAAGGTCAAGTTTTCTAAGCAGCGTTTCTGATGATTCCGCAAATCTATTCGATACGAGCGCCATACACGAAACCCATGTCGCCTGTCAGTTACCGCCCATCAATGGACGTGGATCATAATAAAGGCGGATAGAGAGAATTTTGCCGTCCTTAATTTGAATGCAGTGTGCTTCCTCAAGCAACACATCCGCTCCTTCGAAATAGAAGACGAGCTCTGCGCATGCCCCGTTGGCTCCTTCAAATGCCTGCTTGACTTGTCTCAACTGAACTGACGGGGCGACTTTGTTAAAAAACGTAATGACTTGGTTTCGCCCGACGATAGGCTCCGGAAGTAACGAACCATAAAAGGTCACATCGTCAGATAAGGGCAGTTCATCCGCTACCTTGGAACGAAATACTGAGAGGTAGGCGTCAAGAATGGGGTAGTCATGTTCCCCCGCCAATGCCTCGGCAGGACAGAGAAGCAAGGCCGAAATCACAAGTACAAATCGTCGCATATCACGGACCCTCTCTCTTATCGAGACGCAGAAGCTAGTTGAACGTATCTAAGATGACCTTTCTTTGTTGCCGCTGCAATTCTTGACTGATGAAACACAACCCGGAAACACTCCGAAGTCAGAAAGCTCGTGGCCGCCCATAATAAAGATTTTTGCCCGAACTCAGTCGAATCAGTCACTTCGAGTTCGCCAATTCGAGAGTCAGGCCTCTCTAGTTTTGAACACTGCCTGCCGGCCCCATCCTTTCACAGATTCGCGACAATATAGTGTTGAACAAGTCCGCTCTCGAATGACGGCTATCGGCCAGAAGCGGCCACTGCAGCGTGTTAGTCCGGCAACCAGGAAACAAGTGACAACCGCGGTAGATCCTCCGCTCTCAGCTCTGGCATAAACACCCAGATAGTTCCATGCGGACATTCCCACAGACCTACGCTAACGACTGAGCTGCTTCCCTCCGGATGAGCGTTACCGATACGATTGTGACGGAAGGTAGATGGGGCCAGCGGGTGGGAATGGCATCATCAGACGGCGAAGCACATTGGGTGGAAGTTACCGACGATCACCCGTTCTTTGTCCAAGATCAGGGTTGGATACCCACATTTGATTTGGAAGTTGGCATGCAGCTGCTTGATGTCGACGGAGCGGCCGTCGAGATATCGTCGGTTGGAGTACCGCTGCGGATCGAGACAACCTATAATCTGACGGTTGACCGGATTCACAATTTCTTCGCAAGTAGCGGAAAGGTCCTTGTTCACAATACAAATAAAGACTGTGGGTGCGGAGTCCCAAAGAAAACAGTCCGGGCTGCTTATGATCCTATAAGTCAGCAGGGAAAGAGTGCTGGTCATTGGCACAAGTTCGGCTATGAAGACGGTCAACGTTTTCCGCTCAACGACGCTGGTCGGGTTGTCGAGCGGACAAGTGGTGCTGCGCACATTCCAAAATAGAGTTATCAATGAGAACGCAACCAGAGATTGGCGGCCCTGATCGCCACGATTTTCATGACAGTTCATTGCACAGCGTGGCGCTTTCGCCGCAGCTGGATTGCGCAGAGTTCGTGTTGGCGGTTCCAAACAGCTGTGTCGGCGCATCTTTCTGGCGGATTCGCTTCGGAGGGGTCTTGCGAATCGAATTCGAGACTGTCGGTGTCGGATGCGCCGGTGAGTTCCCCATAGACATTTATGACGTTTATGCTGTGGACGATAGTCCCGAGTTAGAGCGTTGGAAGCGTCGATTTCGAGATCTTAAACTAGGCGATGATCTGGTAAACGCTGTGCGACACGTCTACCTTGCCAGTACGTTTGCTCATGGTTGGGGCAGGAGGCACGATCTTGAGGGCATCTCTATTGTTTGCCAACGATGGACGATCTCGCCGGAAACCGTGCCACCCGATGCGGACTTCGCCGAAGTTAGCAAAACCCCTGGCTCTCCAACCATGTAGCAGTCCCAAATGGTGCAGGCAAGGTTAAAGCGGTCGCTGCCGAAAACTTGTGCAGACTTGGGCTGGGCAATGTCAACCTAGCTGGCAGGTCCTAAAACAGCGGTCGGAAGCAACTTGAGTGAGCCGGCTTTGAGCATGTGGGTAAAACGCGCCCGGGCAGGCATGAATCGCTCCTAGTTTGCGAGACACCTTTCAGCCATCTTTGATCTTCTCCCCAAAAAGTTAGCCACATTACGAGAGACTGTTCCCGTTAGTTGCCCGTCCGCATGGGTCAACATGCCGTGAGCATAACTGACGCTTGGCTTGTTGCTGGCCTCGGCCACAAGCGGACAGTCATTCCAGTTGTGATCGGCCTGAAAAACAGCGGGCAGGTCAACCCCGTCTCGCTAGCCCTCTGAGTCCAGACTTTCTAAATCAATTCCCTCTCGAGCGAAGAAAAATCTGTACTGGTTTTCATTAAGCCGCTCGGCGAAGAAGAGTTGGGTAAACTCCTCTACGTCTCGCCACCCCTGATTGAACGCCATTCCAAATTTCATAGAGTCTGTGGAATCTGGCGCGACCACGTCAACGTAACAAACCTCTCGACTGCAAGAAACTTCGGACTCGAAGTTGCTGTCCTGCATCACGACCTCCATGTGATTCGCAATGATCTTATTGTTGGTTTCTATTGCCGCGACGTCATCCAAGCCATCCTGGAACCTCTGTTCCATGAATTCAAGGTACTTCGGCTTATCGCTTTCATATAGAACCCCCAATCGTTGTGACACTCTTGAGCCACTAACTTCCTCAGGAGTCCTATAGATCGCTTTGTTAGCCTGAGGTTTGGACGATTCTTCCGCCGATGCAACAACTTCCTCAAAATCACCCGACCGTTCGGCCTGCGGCTGTAGAGTAGCCTGTTCTAGCTCTTCCTGTTCGACACTTACGGCCTGAATGTTGGCCTCAGGTTGATCTATTACAGTCGTGTCTCTTGTCTTAGGATTGCCGCCTTCCGTTTTTATGTAGACAATAGCTGCTAAGGCAATTGCAACTGAAGCGATTGCTAAACGTCTCATCGTCTACTCCACGAGATTCAAATCACAAACCGTAAAGAACTCGCACTGGCGCGACTGAACCGCGTTTGCTGTTTGATGCCACTGAGTGCGCGACAGGTAATATCCATAGGTCGAATCTACTGGCTCTGAATACATATCATCAAACACGAAGTGTGCTGTGAAATGGTCATTGCCATCGCCTAGCGCAAGAAGAGTCTGACCATCGACCGTTGTGGAGGTCCACCCAAGACCTTGGTCAATTAACCACTGACGGGTTTCAAAATAGTCGGCTGCAATAGCCGCCCCAGCTGCGAGTAATGTGGCTACCAAAATCGAAACTTTCAGTTTCTGCATTTGTTCAGTTCTTTATGATTGATTGTTGATCAGCACACATCCCAACCGTGTCACAGGCATATTTCGATTGCAAGAAGTGGTCGATAGCGCACATCGGTGACGGTAGTCTATGGCTTAGACGAGAGCATTTTTTTCGCCGTGAGATGAAAGCGCTCCTAGTAGCAGTGGGAGGATGGGTAAGTGCAAAAGAAGGGGACTACCGTGGCTAAATTCGCACATACAACGGCAGATATCGCGGCATGGAATATCGCAAACATTTGTTAATGCAACGGATACACCCAGATTGCGAATACGGCCATATGTCGCGTAAGACCTACGCCAGGATAGCTTATGGGATCGTTGGCAAAGACCTAGTGGCTTGGATGCTTAACCATGCGCCAGTTGGCGTCACAGAAAGAGTCAGTACATCGATTTCAACGCGTTGTTTTGTAAGCGTAAGATCAAATCCATCGAGCTGAAAAAATCAGCCTTAACTCAACCGTCTGTGGAGATGGGGTAAAACCCCCTTGGCTTATTGAGATGCAAGATTGTGCGCGCGGGTCCTGATCTCGTCGCCTATGGCTCAATCGTTGCTTCACTCAATACCGATAACTTCGGCGACTGCGGCCCAGGAAACAAACTTGAAGTTCTGACGCTCAGCCGGCATTCGATTCCGACCATCCTGAACAACCAGGATCCCTGCCGGAAACTGAGTGCCGAGACTTGCTGAGGTCACGTCTAGCCCGTCGGTTTCCGAAACAGCATCTATACCCTTGTCAAACACCCCGCCGACCCGAAAGTTGCCCCTTACGGCGTAGGGTCTGGTTGATTCAATAAGCACGAACGAATCGTTACCCTGACTCGATACGACCAGATAGTCGGTGTTATCAGTGTGGTAGATAGCGAGACCCTCTACATCGGCGACGAGCTCTTGTCCGACGCCCGCGACGAGCTCGAGGTTCGCTGGAGCCGACGCACGGGCATCGAGCCGCCAAACCCCCATGCCCTCTTCGCCAACGAACAGCACTTCTCGCTCGTCATGGGCCACACATCCTTCTGGCTGAGACGCGACGCTGAAGCGGCGAGCCAATCGCGCTTCAAACTTACCCTCAGGTGCTGCCAGCTCGTACTGAAGGAAACTACCGTCCTTATCGTTGGCGATCGCATAAAATGTCCCCGACCGATCGACAAACAAGCACACGCCATAAGCATCACTCACAGGCATTGGCACTTCGCTTAGAACCGACACCAGGCCTTCCGGGTTGATGCCGAACGCTATTAGTCCTGGCAGGTCCCGATGGGTCGCCACCGCGATGTCGATGCGACTCTCGCCCAGACGAAATCCTGGACGCACATCGACATTGTTCAAACGACCGACTTCCAACGACTGTACTATTCGACCGTCCAAGTCGAAGACCACCAGGCCCCATTTCTTATCTGTTGCCAGTACGAGGCTTTTCGCAGGATCGTCCGGGTGCGTCCAGATAGCGGGGTCGTCGGCGGCATCGCCCAAACCGGGCACAGCATCTGTCTCGACCGACGGTAGCACGACAGGCAACTCGGCAACCTGCTGTTGAAGCGGGTTGCCGATTGTACGGATGTGGGAGGTTGTCGCCTTGGCCAATCCCTCATCAAGTGAAATCAGCCAGTCAGTGCCGTCTGTCGTCGAGTGTGCGGATATGTACAAAGGCTCTTCCGCATTGCGAATGCTAAACAACGAACTCACAGACCACACACCGGCATGCTCGTCCATTTGACGAACCGTCGCGGTTCCACTGTCGACTACCCACAGCGAGCCTTCGAACAGCGAAACACCGGCGACCTCATCGCCGAGACTACCCGATGGTGAAACACTGCCGATGAGTGTTCGGTTGAGCTCACTCTCGGAGTGTGCGTCATACTGCCACACGCCGACTGTCGACTCGCTGACATACATACGTCGGTTTTGGTCATCGACCGTGCAAAATTCTGCTGCCGGTGGCAGACCGAGCGAACGAACATAACGGGGCAAAATCACACCGGAAGTCAGATCTGCAAGTGACCACTGTTCTCCCTGTCCATCCTCCCCAAGCAGGAACGCATGAAGGTGATCAGACTCGCGATAAAGGCACAATCCCTCAACGGGAAGTCCGTCCGAACCGAAGTATGTTGGTTCAAGCCATTGCTCAAGCGCGCTGTCGAATCGGGTCAACATTGGTTTTTGACGCGATTTGTCTAGCGCCGCAACCCAAATCACATTGTTATCGACGCGGTAGTCGGCAGCACCAAAGCGCCCAACCAAGCTCTTCGAGTCCGGTCGCGACCCTACGGTGAGCGCCAACCCTTTGGAGCCGGCGACAAGCACAGGAGCAGTATTCCCATCCGAAAACTCTTGTACAAAACGCGCGTGCTCAACGGCGATTGCCCACTCCTCGTCCATCGCAGAGTCGGCGATCTCCAGCTTGGATGCGCAAGCGCAAGAGAGTGCGATGAAAAAGGCGAGTACACCGCCGCGCGCAGTCTGAACACAAATACTCACTTAGAATTCCGATAAGGTGAAGCTCAGACGGAACGCCGGACCGTACTCTTCGTACTGCGCGTTCAGCGCGGTACGATTGGTGTATACGTAGAATGCCTCGTCGGTAAGATTTTTGGCTTCAAATGTAATTTGGGCCCGTTCAGTGACGAAATAACTAATTCTGAAATCGACGAATAGTTGCGAGTCAAGATAGAGGTCAAGCTCCGGGGCGTCAATGTCAGAGACCTCCTGCAGATACTCGTCGGTATAGTTAGCCGAAACTCGAACGAACAGTCGTTCGTTCTCCCAGCCCAGACTCAAGTTTGCAACGGTCGGCGCCTGGCCTGGCAGATCAATCGAACGCGTCCGACCCAGTCCGGCGATTTCCGCCTCGGATGTACTGAGCGTCAGATTGGAGGCGACCAGCAAGCCACTCCATGGTGCTGGCAGATTCTCGAATCGCTGCGAATAGGCGAGCTCCAGCCCGTAGACTTCCGCTGTCTCACCGTTGGCGAAAGTCTCCGCTTCACTGAAATCCGAGAACGCACCGGTACCAGCGAGGTCAGTCTGGTATACGAAGTTGTCGATATCCTTGTAGAAAGCGAACGCTGACAGGACGCCGGCCGTCCCAATGTAATGCTCAATTCCGATGTCGAAGTTTGTTGACTCAAGAGGATCGAGTTCCGGATTGCCGAAGCTGGCTTCATCGCCATCGAATACGAATCCAGGTGCGACTGCCTCGAACGTCGGTCGAACCACCGAATTCGTCCAGGCGAAACGGGCGAACGTATTGTCCGAGAAGGCGTAACGCGCGTGGAAGCCTGGCAGTACGTTGCTATAGTCGTTAGACGTTACCGAGTCGACAAACGCATCGTCGAGCAAACCAGTGCCTATCGACTCAAAATCCGTCCCTTCATAGCGAACCCCTGCGATGAATCGCCACTTGTTCACATCCCAGGTGTTCATGACGTACGCTGACACAATATCTTCATTAATCTCGAAATCGTTAATCTCCGACTCTTCAAGGTCGAAGTTGTCTGCGAGACTCAGACTATTGATGACGTTCCGTGCCTGGGCACCGCTGATCGCCGGCCCGAAAGCCCCTATGGGATAGTCCACGGGGTTCAGCGCTGCACCCGTAAGACTGAGGTCGGCCGCGTTCAGCCCCTGGTCTTCAAGGTCTTCGAAAACGAATACCTCTGCCTCATTGTCTTTAGTCCGCTGAGAGTACTTGACTCCGAATTTGAATTCCGAGGACTCGCCGAACAGGTCGTGCGCCCGAGCCAGGTCGACCTGAAGACTCGTGATTTCATCTTCGGTCAACTGACGATCCCATTCAATCTCTGCCAGTGTGAAGCTCTCTGGTGCGAAAAACTCCGCCCCGGCGGTCACTGTGGGCCGCTCGGCACTGACAAAACCGGTATTCTCAAAGTTGTTATTGCCTTCGTAGACCGCTCCGCCTACGTGGAAAGGGGTGTCCTCGCTTGCTTTGCTATAGCCAGCTCGACCGTTGATCGTCCAGAAATCCAATGTTTTGTCGAATCCGACCACGTAGGACATTATTTCCTGAGTTTCAGTTCGATTGCGATATTCGCGAAAACCCTCGGCCGAGCCGGTTGCGCCGATGGCGACAGGATCTTCGAACTCCACACCTGCTGCAAGCCGAGTCTCGGTATCCTCAAAGTTGCTGTACAAGGTCCTCAGGTAGTAGTTGGTGCGATCATCCGGTCGAAAATCGATGTTGATGCCTGCGCCGATTCGAGTGCGGTTAATTTCATAGTCCCGCAACTCAGTTTCTTCGAGACTTGCAGCACCGTTGTCATCAAAATCCCATGCGCCACCAGTTTCCACGTTATCGGATCCGAAGTCGCGGTCATCCCAGCTCAGTGCAGCGGCAATACCGAGATTCTTGCTGCCGTTGCCAATGCTGAAGATGTTACTTATGCCTCCCGACAGTTTCGGACTAGTCTCTTCGACGTTTGAGTCATAGCTTGCCTCAGCGCTGATTGTGTAAAAGAGGCCGTCGCGATCAAAAGCCGACAAGCTGCGGACTTCGACAGATCCACCCAGAGAACTGGCATCCATATCAGGTGTCAGGGTTTTGACAACGGCCAAAGACTGCACCAATTCGCTCGGCAGGACATCGAGGGCTACTGCACGCGTTCCATCCTCGGGGGCAGGCACAGTCGTACCGTTGATAACAACATTGTTTAGCTCGGGCGCCAGTCCACGGACTGTCACGAAGCGCCCCTCGCCCTGATCTCGCTGTATCGCGACACCGGAAATGCGTTGTAACGCCTCTGCGGCGTTGTCGTCCGGCAATTGCGCGATGCCATCGGCGTGAACGACGCTGCGGATATCGTCCGCATTCTTTTGCTCGTTGAGTGCCTTCCTGATTTGTGCCGTTTGGCCAACCACGATGATCTCGGGAATATCCTCGACGCTCTCCGAGTCCTGTGCATAGGCGGAATTGGCTCCCAAGGCAACAGCAACTGCGATTGCTAGTGAAGATTTATGAGCAATTGACCTAAATTTTGAACAACCCATTAGTCACAGTCCTCTGAACGTTCGATGAAGGCTGCGGACTGTACGAGGCGCGTATGACGGATTTGTGACAACGCTCGCAACTGCGTGAGCGAATCAGTCACTTGCGTTGGAAGGGACACGTTTATTGAGCTGATATGACTTGTTCGCCCGATGCTCGAATTTGCCAACCAAGGTCAAGGAAATCTCTTATTACGAGACGGGCTATCCACGGTCATCGTGGATGACCGCTTTTTTTTTGAGCCGGATTGACTGTCTGTTTGTAGCAATTTCGTAACATCGGGCGTTGTAGAGTCGTGATGAAGCGCGATTTTCACAGGACTATCATGTTGGCAGTTATTCTTCGATCCCCCTACTTCATCGGAGTATTCAGTTCGGTTGCCGCTGCGTTGGCGGTCTTCAATCTTTGGGGCGAGCCAAAATCCTCGAGTGCGATCAGTTGGCTGGACGTTGTCTCTGAGTTGGGAATGGCAGCACTGGCAATATTTTGGTTGGCTATGCTCGTGCGCAGCCGACCTGGCGGCCGTGTCACGCGCCTGTTGGCACTCGGTCTGTGCGGAATCGTGTTCTCGTGGACGGTCGATGTCATCGACGAATTCATTAGGCTGCCAAAGGACCTCGTTTGGCAGCCTTGGCTCGAGAGCCTGCCAATACCGGTTGCCCTGATATGTCTGAGTCTCGGGATCTACCACTGGCATGAGGAGCAGCTGGCAATAACGCGTCAACGGGCAAAGCGTGAACGGTTTTTTCGCGACCATACACTGTTCGATGACCTCGCAGCAGTCGGAACGGCAACGTACTTACGCGAGCAGATTCGACTCGCTGTTGCCGATGCCGCCAGAGACAGCCAACCTGTAGCTCTGGTTGCCATTGACTTGTTGGATTTTGAGCATATCCATCGAATACACGGACCGCAGGTTAGCGATGATGTCATTCAGACTGTTTGCGAACTTCTGGTTATGAATCTCAGACAGTCGGACTTGATCTGCCGGCTGGCTGGCGACCGGTTTGTCGTGGTAATGCCAAATACGAACGAGTATCAAGCCAGAATTGTCGCTGCACAATTTGAAGATGCGGTCTTATCTCTGGCATACAAACCCGGTACGGATCATGAACGGTTGTTCCTCAGAGCCGCCGTTGCTGTGACCATGGGGCAAACGGATGACTCCGACGTTTTGATCAGGAATTTGAATGAAGCGCTGAGCCAAAGTCGGCAAGCGACGGCTCAATAGGCTACTGCGCATGCCAGTGCGTCTGACACAAGGTTGGTATGAAGCGGATACGCCGTGTATTCGAGCTCACTACCAGCCCGCGATGTTGCTGGACCTTGCGACCTCACGAGGCGTTGATACCCAGCATGCCCTGAAAGGCACTCATCTAACAATGGATGCATTGCACACGCCGACCCACCTCGTCGCCCCTCATCAGTTGATTACCTTGATGCGTAACTGCAGGGACGTCATGGGCGTCCCGGATATCGGTTTCCTGATGGGCCAGAATTTGTTGCCCGGCAGCTTTGGTCCGGCCAGCCGGGTGATTCAACACGCAGGTAGTCTGCGCGAGTTGATAACCGGCTTGCAGGAGTTCAATTGCTCGCTTGCGCCATTGGGCATACCGCGGATCTACGAGAGTGAAAGCCACGCTGTAATCTACTGGCTCGACAGCTTCGGTCGTGGTGAGCTCGGTAGATTTTTGGTAGAACTCCAGATGTACTCACTCGTGTCAGCCGCGAGCTGGTTATCGCGACTTCAGTTGCCGTGGACATTCCGTTTCAGTTATCCGGAGCCGAGCTATGTCGAGCAGTACTGGGTACATTTCGGTGATGAACTTGCCTTCGATCAACAAATGAACGCGGCCATGCTGCCACGAAGGTTTCTCGATACTCCGTGGGACGCCGCGTCGCCGACTGTGTACGCTGGCGCACTGCGCGACGCAAGATCGCAACAACAAAAAGACGGCTTTACTTGTAGTTTTTACGATGGGTTATACGATTACCTGTGTTCCTTACTGCAACATCCGCTGAGCTTAGATCGCCTTTCTGCGAAGCTGCTCGTCAGCCCCGCATCGCTGAAACGAAAACTTCGAAAGAACGACACAAACTATCAATCACTGTTCGATCTGGCGCGAAAGAACACGGCGATACGACTGTATGAGGCCGAGGGCTATAGCAGTCAGCGGATAGCCGAGTTTCTGAGGTTCTCGGATATGAATAACTTTCGCCGATCAGTCAAGCGATGGACAGGCAGCTCCCCGCACACCTTGTTTGCCTGATTCACTGACGCGACGGTGCTTCAACACTCACGTAACACTTCCATCACTGTTCTGCAGTAGATTACCGCGCTCAACTCAGGTTGAATGGTCTCTCAACGAGTGGTGCTTGGCTCAGTCGCTACAAAAAACTAGAACCTGTCAACGGGTTTCAAACGGCGGTGAGCACTTATCTAAAGTGTTTACCAGAATCTTCGGCATGTCCCCGGTCGGGTCGATGGAAAAACATATCGCCGCGGCAACTGCGGGGACAACAGCCCTTTGATCTTCTCCCCAAAAAGGTAGCCACATTACGAGAGACCGTTCCTGTTAGTTGACTGTCCGCAATGGGTCATCAGCCGTGAGTATAGCGGACGTTCGGTTGGTTTCTCGATCCGGCCAGAAGCGGACGCGCAGAATGTCGCCTTCGGCCCTCATCACCAGTCCGCCT
>JBCAZH010000077.1:0-11075 GCA_038533155.1 Pseudomonadota bacterium
TGAAGGGTGATCACCTGGCCGCGTCGACGTTTTGGCATGGCGAAATCCTGAACGCCTGGGCGAATGCTTGGGTCGATCACTGGTCTGAGGGCAACGGGGAGTTTGTGTCCTCGGCGATGGAAGAAACCGGCACAATGCAATCGATCACGTATCTGGATCGCATGGGACGTGCCGACAAAGACCGCGTGCTGGTGCTGCGTGGCGCCAGTAACTACACCGTGCCACCGCCCGGGGTCACGCCTGCCGACAATCTGTTGAGCGAGAACGACGGCTACAGCGGCATGAACGCGGCGCTCGAAAATCTGTATCGGGTCGGGTCGGTGGTTGTCGACGAGCTACTAGTAAGTTGGGAGCAATACAAGGACTCTGAACCAGTGGTCCCTGAAACCGCACGAGTTTCGCAGTCGCAGAACATTAGTACAGAGAGTCCTATTAAGTGAAAAGCGCTGAGACTGCACAAAATCTGAGCTGATGACTAGCAGCGCCAACCCACGATTGAGGGTCGGAAGTCTAGCGACTGTGAATACAGACATCGCTCCGTTCCGTGACCGTGTTTAGAGATTGTAGCGGCACCCATGGTCATATAAGTCTACTCAACTTTAGAGTTTGAGGGCCGCACCTCCCAGTTTACGCTATGCCTTTGGTCGAATCTGAACACAATTTCCGTCCCTTCTTGCATTAGACGGTAGTAGTCAGTTTCGTCTGCTGAATTATGTTGAACTGACGTAGGGGCATCCTTAGGCAAGCGAAGGGAGAAGGCGTGTGGTACATCACCTAGGTCCCCGGTACCGAAAGCGAGAAGATGGGTTGGACTCTGCGGGTCGCCGTCGAAAAACTCAAGATCAAGGGAGTACAGCATTGCGAACGAGTATGCACCGTCCGTGCGCTCACTGTCTGCCTGAAGTGCCCAGAACGCTTGCCCCTCTAAGCACGATACTTCGCGAACAGTTTCTAGTTGACCAGCCCCGAAACAAAGGGGTGGCTCGAGAGTGCAGGAGCTAACTAGAATACTAGTTACAGCGGATGCAGCGGAGAAACAATGGTGCCGACAAATCATCACAACAACTACCTTTGACCCGTTACATGGATGTGCGTTTGGTGCTTCTTAACCAAACTTGCATTATACGCTCGACTCCCATTCGCAAGAGTCGCAGTTGAGCTCGGGTCGGCCCTGTTAATCACGCCGACTGCTACACTTTCTGTCTTTTCTACCAGGACTGGTCCGTAGTTTTCCCGAATGTTTGGACTTTGCGCGAAAGCCTCTTGCAAGTCCTCGACATCGGAAATAGGAGCTGCATTGGGTTCATTTTGATTTACGGTCTTACCATTGATCTTGTTGATATCAGCGCCCTGTAACGTGTAGTGTCGCGAAGTCGTGCTGTGCGTGCCACCACTAGTACTATTGATATTTACGGAGTTAACTCCAGACGTTCTGACAGCTTCTTCTATCATCTCAGCAGTCTCCGTTGTGAACACATTCGGCGGGGTTGGTTTCGTGGGATCGTCGTTTACGAATGTAATGTCATCAATACCGTCTTGGTCAATGTCCTTCTCAATAGCAGAGAACTCACATGCTTGGTCAAGGCATACTGCCAGCCCGCTTGGGTCAAAGAGATTTATCGGATCGTTCTTCACGTACCGATACAAGTTCATACCGTCTTCGTATCCAATTGGATCCGTCTGATGAAACCGTCCCAGGAATGGGTTGTAGACTCTGGCCTTGTAGTAATAGAGGTTTGCTTCATCCAGCCAGATTTGTCCGGTGTACTGGAACCTCCCCGTATTGTTCGTGTTCGGAACCCCATACTCATCGTATTGGTTGCGTTGTGTCGCAACCCCACTGTGGTTTGTGATCAGTACAATCGACCCAAGTTCGTCTCGAGTCAGGTAACGGCGAGTTGAATTCGACACATTGCCACCGTCATACCACACGATAGGGGTGTCCACGCCAAGACTATGAACGTAGCGATCTTGAAGCACCAGGCTTCCCCCGCTTAGTCTATACTCGGCGATCAGCGCACTGCCATCGTAGACAAAGTATGTGGTCGCGCCGGCACTCGTGATTGAGTACAAACGGCCCATCGCATCATACCCAAGCGTTGTGCCGCCAGACGCTGATGAAAGTCGATTAAACATGTCGTAGCTGTAGCTGGTGACGCCGTCGTTTGTGAGATTGCCATTGGTGTCGTAAGCGAACAAAAGCGTACTGCCACCTGTCGTTTCATTCACGATCTGATTCAACCCGTTGGGCGTATAGTCAGAATCTGAACCAAAGCCCGTTGGGCTGTAGAGCGTGTTGGACACAGTCTTTGCTGTGATTTGGCCTACGGCATTGAAACCATAGTCAACGCTAAGGTTCGAGGCTGTGTTTGACGGCACAGTAATATCAAAGTCGGAAACCCGTCCAGCTGCGTCGTAACCGATACTGTGATAAACACCGTTGCCAAAAGTTTCGCGAGTTCCTCGGCCGAACTCATCGTATGTATAAGAAACTAGTATCCCCGAACCATTTTCTCGAATTCGACGTAGTGTGCCGTTACCCCAGTATTCATATGTGAGGTAATACCCGTCAGGATAGGTCATGCGCGTCCGGCGACCGGCTGCGTCGTACTGATAGCTGACCGTCAACGAATGCGTTCCAATCGTTGTAGTCTCACTCTTCAGTCGACCCAGCTCGTCCCAGTCCATCGAGATCGAGCGCCCGTTTTGACTATATAACTGAGGGTTGCCAAAGTCGTCGTAAGAGGTAGTCACGTCGAGTGCCGAGCCGGTAGCGTTGGCAACCTTCACTCTGCCAAGCTCATCATACGAAAAGACGACTTCGGCAGATGTGCCTTGAAAGTGACTGCGCTTCCGCTCAAAGCGCGGCAGCGATGTAGACCGCCCGTTCTGGATCAGGTAGGAAGTCGTCGTCTTGTCTGTCGACGAACTCCCGGATCCAGTCTTGTTTGGGTAGCGGGTCTGTATCAACCTATCCAAACCATCGTAGTCGTAGGTGGTCAGATTGCCGTTGCCGTCGTATACCGTCTTGACCTGACCATTATTGGTAAACGTGCGCCCTTCTGTCATTGCAACCGGCGTTCCGAAACCGTATGTCGTTTCATCGGATCTGCCGTAGGAATCATAGAACGTCTTCGTGATTCGGTCTTTCTGGTTCGAACCCGAATGCGAACACGCTGCAGGTGGCGAAGTCAGCGCAGAGGCATTTATCCGACTGGTTTCACAAAGGACTCGACTCGACGTGTCGTAGGAGACTTGCGACAACGCTACGGTACTTCCGCCAGAGTCTCGACTTCGTGACTGCGAGGATCGGCCGTAGCCGTCGTAAACTTGCGACAGCGAGTCGAGCACGGTATCGACACGACTGCTTGGATTGGTGCTTGTCGTTCGGCCGCTCTCGATCAAAGTAACTTGATTCTGGGCGTTGTATTCCTTTCGTTCGTAAGTCATCCGCTGCGGGCCCGAACCATCCGGATCCGCATAAGTCTCTCGAACGACGTTGCCACGTTTGTCGTACTCGTACCAAATCGCGTCCGTTGGCCCAGGCACGGGCCCATCCTGCACTACTAAGCGGCCCCAGGTATCGTACGTGAAGTGAGTCGATTCAGAGACCGAGCTATTTCCGGAACGGACGGTTTGGCGAATCATGTTGATGTTGCTTGGACTGGACGAAGATCCTTGCTCATAGACGTATTCAGTAACCAGCACATCGGAATTACCGTCAGTACATACCGCGCTCTCCGTTGCCACAACACAAGTGAGCTCTTTGGTCACTCGCCACACGCCGCGAGGATCTCGGACTTGAGTAGGACTGGACGAGGTCCGGTACCAAGCATGGAACTGTCCGTAGTGATAATTGGTTTTTAGAAATCCTTGCCCTACCACGTAAGGCAACTGCGTTTCCACTAAGCCTCCGTGAGTTGCCGAGTATTTGTACTTCGTAACCCCGCCGAGTTCGTCTGTGTATTGGCGGGGTTTCGAGCAATACTTCCGATTGGCAGAGTTACACGTCTCGTACGTGAAGAACTCACGGCGCATAGGCGTCGAGGTGCCGGGTTTAGCTGTATTGCGGACTTCCGTGATCCGACCCCAGGAATCTCTGAAATACTCCGTTTTGTTGCCCTCTGGGTAGGTTATCCGGTGAAGGTGTCCGTTCGCGTATGCGTAGTTGGTCACAAGGCTTGCACCGCCTCCCACTGGGATAATCTCCGATCTCGTCATTCTTCCTTCGTACACGCCAACACCAAACTGATAGGCCCTCTTGACACCAGACGGTTCAGTCACAGTTACACTGTTCCCGCCATTGCTATAACTGTAAGTCCAAGTCGCACCATACCTCTCGACCGACAACACACGACTCTCGTCAATGGGGTGACCAGGTTGTTGAACATCAAAGTTGTATTTGATGGTGTCGCCGTTAGAGTACGTCACCGTCGCATCTCGACTCCGAAGCGGGTACGGGACCTGCTGAGACCCCGACATGTAATACCCGCCTACAGTTTGCCCACGGGTGTAGGTGGGCTGGGTATGGTGTTGCGATCCGGGCCAGCTATTTGAACTATACGCAGGACAATTGGATTGCTCGCAACGGACGTAACCAAGGTTGGTCATATACGGGTACGAACTGTAGCCGAGATTATTCGACCTAAATCCATTCGGCGATGTTCCGCTTATTGGGCCATTAAGCTCCCAGACTTCCCCGTCCGTGTACTCGATGCGTCTTAGGCTCGCGACAGGAGCGCTGAACTCGTAAAGCATTGCCGTCTCAAACAACCCGGTCGACTCAAACGTGTAAACATCCCCACTGGGCGCTGTGTAGATCAGTGCCGTGAACGTGTTCGAGTTGGCGACATTTTCTAGAGTCGCAAGAGTCGTTTTTACAGGCGTAAACTGCTTCGTCGAAAGGCTATAGTCGAAGGTTTCAGCTATGGACGCGGCCGAGACACTAAACTCGAAATCATCATCATTGTAGTAAATCTCGAAATCGAGCAAGTTGTCTCGCGGGCGCATGGAATGGCTTGAAATGAAGCCGTTCTCCGACCTTGACTCGGTGCGTGTTAGTTCACCCCTTTCCGGACCAATGCTGCCGTGATAGTACTCAACCGAAAGCGAACCGGAGTACAACTGAACACCGTTCTGGTCGACTGCAGAAGGCTCCTCTGGCGGCGTAGGATCTTGGGCGAACGAACCTACGCTCAATAAACATCCGACGATACAAACAACGGTTCCGGCTAGTGCTTGGGAGAACATCCGGTTCTTATGGCTTAGCAAATTCATTTCACACCTCCCGCGCCCTCAGCGGCACCGTCTTGTTGAGAACCATCGATTGCGTCGAGTGCCGGCCCTCTTGAAAAGAATGGGTTGCCTCCATTCGGCACCGTGAAGGCCACGGTTGCTGAGTCAGTTCCTCCGTTCCCGTCGGAGATTGTGTAATTGAAGAAACTAGTTCCAGACAGGATTGCGTAGATTCGTATGGTCGAGCTTGAGTGGATCGATGCTGAGCCATTCGTCGGCTGTGTGATAGCCGTAATCGTCAAAGGGTCTCCATCGGGATCGCTATCATTCGCTGTTACATTCAAGTAAACCGTCGCAAACAAGAATGGTGCGGTCACAGAGTCGCTGTTTGCATTGGGCGGACTGTTGGGTGGCGGCGGTGGCGCTCCGGAGCCAACAGTGCGAGCGGTTCGGTTGCCCGCCGCGTCATACTCATAGACGATTTCGATGGTATTCGTGCCATCGTCCCGAGTGACTTTTTCAAGCCGTCCAAGGGCATCGTATTCGTATGAAACCGACTCTGCCGCAAAGGACAGGGTCGAACTCAAGCTACCAATGAAAAGCAAGAGTACTGCGAAGAACGCAGATTTCCTGGGGCTGAGAAGTATTCTCTGCAGTGGAAGATGACGCATAGTAGGCTCCCTTTCGAACGATCGGGCCAAGATTTGAGAGGCGTGTGTTAATCGGGTTCGGCACGAACGCTTGGTGCGCTCACAACGCGGAGAAGGTCGCGTTGAGCAAATCCGCGATACTGTCGGTTTCCCGGAAGTCTGGACTTGACGTGACGCCAGCCACATCCGTAGGCGTGCGGTCGACCCAAGTGCGATCCAAGACATTCGTTTTCGAAACTGCATGAGTCCCCACTCAGTGCAGAGGTCGCATCGCCATCGCAGCGAGCAACCTGTTTTCATCGCCGAGCCCCTTACCTCCCAGCGTCATGCGACATAAGAAACCTCCCCAGTGGCAACCTTGTCAACGAAGTCTTATGAAAATTTGGTTAAATCGTCTCATTTATGACGAACTATGAAGCTTCCGCCATGCCAAGGGAGAGTCAATAACAGGTGGATTCAGAAAGACTTTTTTCAAAACTCGTTTACTTTCTTTGGACACGATGGATAGCACAAAAAGCGCGTCATCTAGCTCGTGCTGACCGAAAAAGTGTTGAATATGTTCTCAGAATGCGCAAATTCGGAACATCGATGCGCTGCTGGAGACGTCTGATCTACTAACAATCAATAAAAAAACCCGGCGCAGCTTCGGCCACGCCGGGTTTTCGGTTTGGTTAACGCTTCGAGTTAGAACTCGTAGCGCAGACCGAGTCGCATCGTCCAGAGCGACGTTTGACCGTTAATCAAGAACTGATCGTTGTTGTCGATCTGGTTTTGAGTAACGCCGTAAGGGAATGCCGGCTGTTCCAGTACACCCCAGTCGTCGTTCAACAGGTTTGTCAGGTTGTCAATCACGAAGAACACCTGGCCGCGATGATCCGGGCTAAAGCCGGGCACATCTTGCGAGATTCGAAGATCGACCTTGCTAAACGATGGGCCTTCCTCGCTGTTTCGCGAACCGCCGGGAGGCAATACGTTTTGGTTGAATCCGAGGAACGGCTGGAAACCATAAGCTAGGACCGTTCCCTCGAAACCGGACTGCGTGATGCTGAACGGAATCCCGGAATTATACTGACCGAAGAGTGAGGCTCGCGTCGCGTAGTCGCCAAAGAAGTAGTTCGTGTAGTTCAAGACGGCGGTGAACCGATGCTCGATGGCCCAGTTGGACGGCGCCAGTTCTTCAGCCTGAGGATCGATGAACGAACGGTTGACGTAGTTCGAGAACGCAACCGACGAAGTCATCGGGTTTACGTCTTCCGCTTGCGTCCAGGCGTAGCCGAGTCGTAAGTCCAATCCGTTATCCCAGCTCTTGAAGGCACCAACAGAGATGGACTCAGATTCGTTCCCATTTCTTGCGTTCGTAAGAACGAATGAACGCACACGCACATCGTCATAAACGGGATATACGCCTTGGTTAAACAGCAGATTGCCCTGGGCATCTCTCTGTTGTTCCAAATCGCCGCGCTTATAGATCGCGGTATCTTGGCCACGCGTGATCTGCACGTCTGCAGAAACTGTCCAGTCCCGTGGCGCGAGCCAAGTCAGCCCAGCCGTGAATTTCCATTCGCTTGGAATATCGAAATCAGGGTCGAGGTAGACAATCTCGAAGTTGCTGCCGTCACCGCTAGCAACGGTAGCGACCAAATCGTCGGGAACACAGTAGCCTGGGCCACGTACGGGAACACCCGCCTCGCAACTCGCCGAGGAGTCATAGGTTTGACTGAACAGGGCAACGTTGTCGGCGTCGGTTTGAACGGCGGTCGTGTTGGTGTTGCTGTAGGTGTTGGACAGCCACACGTTCGGGTTACCGCCAGAGAACAAACCAATACCACCACGAAGACTCAGCGTGTCCGTCGCATCAAAGGTGATGCCGAAACGTGGTTGCAACAAATCGCGTCCATCGAGCGTCGCGTTGTTAGCAAAGCCATACGACGCTGTGAACTCCGGGTTCTCGTTCGGCGCATCGCTGGTCTCGTAGTAGTCGTAGCGCAGCCCGTAGGTCAAGGACAAACGATCATTGACCTGCCACTCGTCCTGAACGTACAAGAAGTTGATCGCATACTCGAAGGCTTCCGCAATGTCGGCTTGGTTGTTGCTGATCGCGTTTCCGTAGAAGACCCGATTCGCTAACCCCTGCCGGAAGTTGTCGATGGCCTCGGCATTGATTTGTGCCGGTGTCGCGTTGTCGTCGTTCAAGGTAGCGTCGGACGCACTGAAGCGCACTTCTGTATCAACATGTTGATAGAAGAGGTTAAAGATGTCGTAGGCTTCGCGCTCGTAACCGAACGTAATCGTGTGGTCGTCCGCCTGATAGCGACCGCGTGCCACCAACTGGTCGATCGTGTAGTTCAGCGCGTTCGCGTGCCTGCTGTCGTCACCGCCAAGGTAGACATCAACATCAGCCAGCTCGATACGAAACTCGCCAAACAAATCTCCGGCACGCGGTTCTTGTACAAAATCGACATCTGTCCGAGAGATTCTCAACTCAGTTGAAAAGTTGGGTGTCCAATCAGAGTAGAGGCTCAGGATTGCTGAATTGAGCTCGGCGCCACGATTGTAGAAGTGCTCCGAGAATTCGAACTCATTCCCCTCACCGTCCGACGGCGTGGTGTTCGTGGAATCGTTGAACATGTAAGTGAACGCAACGCGCTGCGTGTCGCTTGCATACCAATCCAGTTTAGCGATGTACTTCTCGTCTTCGAACTCGAAGTTGCTCGGCGAGCTGGTACCAGGATCAAACCCGTAGATGTCTCGCGAGATTTGAGCGATTTCGTCGAGGTCGGCTTGTGAAACCGCCACCTCGTTGATTGCGCCACTACCGATCGCACCGCGATCGTTGAAATCCACGCCATCGTAGCGCTCGTACGCACCGTAGAAGAACAGCTTGTCTTTAATAAGTGCGCCGCCGAGTTCAAAGCCGTAGCGAGTCTCGTCGAAGTCAGAGATCTGAGAAGTATTGCCTTCGATCGAGTCGCCGATAAATGAGTCGCTGGTGAAATCGACGAATACCGAACCGGACAACTCGTTACCACCCGACTTCGTGACCGCGTTGATGTTACAAGCGGAGAAACCGCCGTAAATGACACTCATCGGCGCGAGCTCAACCGCAACACCAGACACTGCGTCAAACGGGAATGGCATACGCTGTGTCGGGTAGCCATTCGAGTTCAGACCAAAGCCGTCATTCAGACGAATACCGTCAACTGTCAGGCTGTTAAAGCGCGGGTTCGCGCCGTTGCACTGGATCGAGTCGGCATTGCTGGATTGGTCGATGTAGACGCGAGGGTCTTGGCCGATGATGTCGTTGATGTTCCGGTTGATCGCTGGCGAGTTTTGCAGCGCTTCCAGATCGAACACCGCTGTCGGTCCAATCGCGGTTTCAGCAACCTCGGTAATGGTCCCGAGCACCACCAGCTCCTCAATCGGGTTCAGCGCGTAGTTCAACTGCGCTTGCTGACCGACGGTCAGGGGCAGACTCTCGGTTACCGCGTTGCCTTTGTCCGACGTCACGATGACGTTGTAGCTGACACCAGCCGGTAGCTGGCGGACGAAATACAGACCGTTGGCATCGGTCGACACGGTACGGGTCAAGCCCGTCGATAAGCTGGTCACCGTTACGGTCGCGCCAGAGACTGGCTCGCCGTTCGGACCGGTAATCACACCACGGACAGAGCCGGTGGTTTCTTGCGCTACGGCTGGCGCACTGGCCAAAACAGCAGCGAGCGAAAAGCAGGCCAACAGGCTGGCAGCTACTTTTCTCAAGTAGTAAGAAGAAGTGGAAGTTTTCACGGTTTCCCCCTGCAGGGCTGGGTATGTATTTATCAAAACGGCCGCCAAGGCTAGTTCGGTTCTGTGACCGAATTGTTACAGTCTCGGCATTAATCGCGGCGGCAACATAATACCAAAGCGATGCCTTGTAAACTGCGGGTTTTATGCAACAGAAGTCGCCACGACAGGCGCCGACTCGATGAGAAATTCGTCAGGCGATCAGCGCGTACTTAAGAATAAAGATCAAGGCAATTACGTAAACAACGGGCGAGCAACGAAAAACGTTACCCGACAAAATTTTTGCCGCCGCGTACGTTATAAAACCAAGCCCAATCCCATCGGCAATAGAAAATGTCAGCGGCATTGCGATTGCCGCAACAATGGCCGGAGCACTCTCAGTAACATCCGCCCAATCGAGCGTCGCGAGACTCTGTGCCATTAGACACGCGACAAACAAAAGCGCAGACGCCGTCGCATACGCGGGGATGCTCTGAGCCAACGGCGCGAGGAACAAGCAAGCGATAAACAACGCACCGCAAACGACCGCGGTCAGGCCAGTCCGACCGCCCGCTTCAACACCGGCACCGCTCTCGATAAAGCTAGTGGTTGATGAGGTGCCGAACAACGCTCCGGCAACGGTCGCCCCGGAGTCTGCGAGCAATGCGCGACGCAAGCGTGGCAACTTGTGGTTCGCGTCGAGTAAGTTGGCGCGCATCGCCACACCGACGAGGGTGCCCGCCGTATCGAACACATCCACAATCAAGAACGACAAGATCACGGTCACCATGCTGAGCTGGAACGCACCGGCGATATCCAACTGGAACAGCACAGGACCGGGGGATGGCGGCGTCGAGAATACGCCTTGGAAAGCGACCTGACCGGTCAGCCAGCCGAGTGCTGCGACCGACAGAATGCCGATGATTACAGCGCCCGGTACACGCAGCGCGGTCAAAGCAACGATCAGCACAAACCCAAGGAGGCACGCGGCGGCCGGGAAGGCGGTCATGTCGGAAATCTGCACCAACGTCGCCGGGTTGTCACCGACCAAGCCTGCGTTCTGTAGTGCAATGAACCCAAGAAACAGCCCGATGCCACCGGCGATGCCTTGCTTCAAATTTCGGGGAATCGCATTGATCAACCACTCGCGGAAGGGCAATACGCTCAGCGCGACGAACAAGATCCCAGAGATGAAGACCGCACCTAGCGCGGTTTGCCAACTGTGGCCACCGCCAAGCACGACGGCGTACGTGAAAAACGCGTTCTGCCCCATACCCGGCGCCAGCGCAACCGGATAGTTCGCGAGCAATCCCATCGCGATCGAACCGACCGCGGCCGCGAGACAGGTCGCGACAAACACCGCCGCGAAGTCCATGCCAGTCTCGGACAGAATGCCTGGGTTGACCGCGGTGATGTATGCCATCGACA
>JBCAZH010000077.1:11175-12439 GCA_038533155.1 Pseudomonadota bacterium
GCCACCAGCCAATATGCTTTCGACACATCGACCCGCTCGTCATAGCCAAGCGCCATGACGGTGGCGGTCGCGTTCGGAATCCCACCGCCGAGCAGCACGGTTAGGACCCCGTCATCGGTGAGGTACAAATTGGACTCGCCAGCCTCGAATGGAAGCGTGGTCGAGATGTCGAGCCCTTCCAACCAGCGTTGCAATTCCCCCGGATCATCGCCCGTTGGTTCACCCCGCTCGAACATCGCCATGACAACGACTTTGATCGGAACCGCAGCTTTCGCGATATCCAAAGAATCGGCGCTGTCGGATTCACCCGTGCAGCCGACAAGAAAACCGAGCGTCACCATAAGTGACGCATACAGACGCGAACGTGCAAACATCAGGGCCCCTTCGTTATCGTTCTGCAGCGATATGCCGCTATTGTGAGGGTTCAACAGGTCAAATCGCAATTACGCCTGAAACTATGTCCGCTGTTGAGATAAAAATACGATTTATGAGCCATTTTTCTCATATAAGAACTTGCAATTTCGATGACTAGATCTGAAAACACGCTGGATCTAAGCCACTGATGGATCTGAAATTTCGTGTTTTTTCAATAACTTTCAGCTTCTAGGGCGTTGCTAGGCTATTCGGTTCGAATCGGAAAAGCCGTATAATTGGGCAATTGATCAAACAGGGAGAATACCGATGGTTTGGTGGGGATGGATTGTGATCGGCCTAGCGCTGATGATTGCTGAATTGGCGGCGGTCGACGCTGCGTTCTATCTCGTTTTTGTGGGGCTTGCGGCGGTGCTAACCGGGCTCGTCGGCTTCGCGGGAATAGATCTTCCGATCGCCGCTCAGTGGTTTACATTCGCACTGCTTGCGATCACGACTATGGTCGCGTTTCGTAACCGGGTGTACGCCAAGTTGCGCGGCGAACCTATCGGCTTTACTGATCAAGTCGACGGTCGACATGTGAACGTGCTCGAAGATGTCAGAGCAGGTGGATCGACACGCGTCGAGTTTCGCGGATCACGCTGGAACGCAGTCAACGTCGGTGAAGAAGCAATGACGGCAGGTCAAGAGGCGGTAATCACCGAAGCCGACGGCTCGCTTTTGCGCATCAAGTCGATTTAGATGCGGCGAACCGACGAAACAAGAATTTATTGAGGAGGAAGCTAATGCCAGAAACCAGTTTTATCGTCGCCGCCGTGTTTGCAGCGCTGATCGTCTTTGTAATTTTCAAGACCGCAGTAGTTGTGCCACAGCAGAGCGCCTACGTCATCGA
>JBCAZH010000078.1:0-5823 GCA_038533155.1 Pseudomonadota bacterium
AGCGCGCACACGAAATTCGCGCGGAACTGGAAGCGCGTCGCGGGGCGTTGGGCGAGGCGACAGCTTAGAGCTCTCGCTTCATCCACCGGAGGCCGCGGCGCAGCAACTCGTAGAACGCGGGCCTTGCCCACGCGCCACGGTCTTCCGAGTTCCAATACTCGATCAATGGTCGCATGTCGTGATGGCTACGAGCGTGGCCGATCGATAGGTACAGCACGGCGCCATCGCCATGCGACTTCAGATAACACACCGGGTGTTTTCCGATCGCGTGATCGCCCTCAACAAACCCTGGGCTGGTTTCGTGACACTCCGTCTCGAGCAGCACCTCGATGGGTCCGTGAATTTCCAAATGATATAGCTCGTCGTCGGTTTCGAAAGCCTCGATACCCGCAACCAAAGGGTGCTCGGGGGCAACGTTACTCACGGTGTACGGTGCGATCGGCGGATGACTCACAAACTGTGAGCCGACGAGGCTCATAAACAACGGCGCCGACCGCGGTGCGTCCCACAGCCGGTCCTCGCGAAGCTCCAACACGGAGTTGGTTCCGTGCAGTGCATACCATCGACCACCCTCGTGCAGCCAATCGCGCAACACTTCCTGAATCCCTAGCGACGGAATGACATCACTGGTGTAGCTGACAATACAGTCCGCTTTTTGAATCGCGTCTGCGTTCTCGTAGTCCTCAAACACGCGGACACGAATCCGAGCGTCTTCGGCAAGCAACTTCAACAGCTCTAGCCGCGCGTAGTCGATGTCGTGGTACTTGCCACCTGCGATCAACACGCAGTTGATCGGCGAAGGGTGCGCTGCCGCGGCCATAGGAGTGTGCTCCGAGACTCTGAAGTTTAAGAGCTTGGGCCAGCCGGAGGCAGCACGTCAACGTGCACATGAAAAAAAAAGGGCGCAGCACGTTAGCACTGCGCCCGAAAACACTCCTCCCTAGGAGGAATTCAGGTCAGGGAGACCACTCCGCTAACAAGTCCACACCAGAGAACGTGCGATAGGCACGGATGCCGATATGCCAAGTGCCCGGCTGTGGATTGTTGATCGTACAAACCTCGTTGTTGCCATTGAGGTACGGCCGGCAGTCGTAGGCCGAGGTGGTCGGTTGCGAGCCGCGTCTGAGATACAGATCAGCGTCGCCACTGCCACCCGAGATTTGAACCTGTAGGGTCGACATACCTGACGGAATCTCGACGGTGTAGCGCAGCCAGTTACCCCGCGATGCGGAAAGATCATTCAAACTGCCGGAACCGCCTTGGTTACCGCCGCCACCGCCGCTCGGTTCGTCGAAGCTACCTGTCAGACTGACGCCAGAGAACGTCGACCAGGCGCGAACCATGACGTGATAGGTGCCTGCCTGCACATTGGAAATGTTGCAGGTTTCACTGTTGCCGTTGCGATACGGGCGACAGTCATAGGTCGACGTGGTCGGTGGTGAACCGAAGCGCACATACAAGTCTGCGTCGCCTGAACCGCCACCGATCTGGAACGACAAGTTGGTCGCGCCCGCGGGCACTTCCAGTGTGAACCGGAGTTCGGCACCGGTGCTCGCACTGAGACCCGTCTTCGCAACACCGTTCTCAAGGACATCATCACCGCCGCCGGGGCCACCCCCACCGCCGCCGGAGATTGAGGCAACGGCCGCAGCAGCGTCAGCGATACCGGAACCGCACTGGCTACAGGTCGCAGGGAACGATCGCGCGGTCGATGTGATGATCGACTCGATTTCGTTCGGTGTCAGCGTCGAGTCAACAGCTTTCAGCAACGCTGCCAGTCCCGCGACGTGCGGTGCGGCCATGCTGGTGCCCTGATAGAACTCGTAGTTGTTACTGCCAGGACCCGAGCTGCCGCTATTCAACGTGGACAGGACACCATTCGAAGCGCTTGCACGCACGTCGCCACCCGGAGCTGCCACATCAACGGCCGCGCCGAAGTTCGAGTAGTAGGCTCGCCCACCATTGCGGTTGGTGGACGCAACGGTGATGACACCCGAGCAGTTCGCCGGGTTGAAGCCCGAAGCGTTGGTGTTCGAGTTGCCCGCCGCAACGACGATGGTCGATCCGTTTGCACGTGCCGTGTTGATCGCCGACTGCGTGGTCGTCGAGCACGAACCGCCGCCACCGAGGCTCATGTTGATCACATCTGCAGGGTTCGCGTTCGCCGGGGTTCCCGGAACGCTGCCGCCCGATGCCCAGATGATGCTGTCAGCGATATCCGATGTGAAGCCGCCGCAACGACCGAGCGCGCGCAGCGGTACGATCTTCGCGCCGTACGCCACGCCGGCAACGCCAGTGCCATTGTTGGTGACCGCGGCAACCGTTCCGGCAACGTGCGTGCCGTGCCAGCTGGAACTGCGTGCCGGTTCACCCGGTCCGCATTGTCCGGCGGTGGAAAAATCACCCGGGTCGGTCGCGTCGCTGTCACGGCCGTCGCCGTCAACGGACACAAACGTATCGCTGATCATGTCGTAGCCTGGCAGCAAGTTGGCGGCCAAGTCTGGATGTGCGCGATAGCCGGTATCGATCACCGCGACCACGGTGCCCGCGCCGGTGGTAGTGTCCCACGCGGTCGGCAGATTCAGTCCACCGGTCGACTCAAAGTAGTGCCATTGCTCGTTGTAGCGTGAGTCATTCGGAGTCGCCATTGGCTGCAGCAGCAGATCGGGCTCCGCGTACTCCACGTTGGGATCCGCCTGCAACTTCGCCAACATGAACGCAAGCTCGTTCGGCTTACGCCACTGGTTGACGCGATAGACCATCGCGCCGTTCGCCATCCGTCGATGGTTGCTGACTTGCATCCCCAACGACTGAGACAACACCCGAGCCTGGTCGGCCATATTGCCGCTCGCGATGTTGGCACCAATCTGAGAAGGACTGACGGCCAGTGCTTTATATTTAACGATAATTTGGTTGGTCGGTGGCGACGCCGCGAGTGCTGTCGTCGTGTTCGATGGACTCGATCCACCTGCAAATGCTGCCGGCATCGCCAACAGCGCCCCAAGCAGGACGCCGGCGCAGCGGCGGCCCCGAGAAAAAATCCCCATAGTCTTCATCCTAGCTCCCAAGAAAATTCGGAGTCGTGAAGGTCTTGCCGCCGACTTGGCTCCGCCAAACAACGTCCCCGACGCTACGTCAGCTCAGGAATGGGATTCAACACCTCGTCAATTGCTCTTAACCGCCCATTTATGACAAATGTTGAGAATTTCTAGGGATATCTGCGCCTTACGTTATGCAAAATTTTTTCGATGAAAGCGGCAATTCGTTTTTAACCAATGCGTTATCTTGACCAAATGCGCGCGAACGTGCGCATTGCGCTGCAACAGAGGACGCCGAAAGCCGACCAGGGACGTGCCACCAGCACGCCCCGCGGTCAGCCTCAGTGTCCAGTCCGGGTCTGGTTCAGTAGTTCGAGTTGCTTAACTCACGCGCACGGGTCATTTGGGTCTCGGTCGTTCCGTTTGATGTGTGCTCATCGAGTACGGCAGCAATCGCTTCGAGTTGCTGCGCAGCGCTGGTCGTGTCCGCTTGTTCGGCCTGTTCGAACATCGAGACAATAATCGGCATGCCGCTGACGTCCGTAGTCAGGATCAGCTCGCCGCTCTTATTAAGCCGCTCATCCCAAGCCTGTCGGACCAATGCCCAGAACGCCTCAGTCTTGCTCCAGTAGTCAGTAGCTGGGCTGAAATCGTAGCCTGCAATATTGCGGTAGTGGTTGAAGCCGAATTCCCGCACCAGAGTCGCGGTCGTTCGTTCGCCATCACGGACGGTTTTGGTGTTGTCCTGCTCGTGGGTCCAGCCTTGAGGCGTGATCGTATGACGGTTTTCTGCGTTGATCGCGTTGTAGTCGCTGCGTACGGTGTACTCCCGACGCGGCAATGGCCGCCACGTACGATCACTCGTCCACGTGGACACGCCGTACTTGTGATTCCACCGACCTGTACCGCAATAGCGCGGGGCGTCCGAAACCTCAAACACACACTGAGTCCATGCACCGGCCGTCTTTTCCGGCGCGAGTGTTTTCACCCGCCAGGTTTGATCGGACGTAAACTCGAAACGCTCGGGCGCTTCGAAGGTCCAGTCCTGGCGCCAGTGCTTGATGACATGACCGGACGGCGCGACCAACAAATGCTGTAACACGATGTGTTCGGGCGTCTCGGATACGACGCGCACCGTTTCGAAGCCGCCAGAGGTCTTCTCGGTAAACTCCGAGTAGTCCGGCGCCAACGGGACCGTTTCCACGAAATCAAAACTGACACGGTAATCGCCCTGCATAGCGAGAATGGCCAGGCGATCTTTGTCGACGGACGCCTCAGCGGCGCCGATTTGCGCGAATGCAGGGTTTGCGACGAATTCGTAGGTTGGCTCGGATACGGTGGTCTCGACGGCCGGTTCAACTGTGGCGCAACCGCTGAGCAACACGGCGCCGAAGCATATTGGCAACAGGCTCTTGTTCATGATTTTCAATCTCCCTTTGGATTGGGTTTAGAAGCGCCAGTCGAGCGCGACGTTGAACTCACGCCCCGGCCGTTGGAAACGGATCGCATCGACCGTGTCAGACGGGATCCCCTGAACATCCAGGTACGGGGTAAACGCGTGATCAGTGAGGTTGAACACACCGAAGCGCAGGCGTGTCGCCTCGGTGGGTTTCCAAAAACCTGTCATGTCGTAGATCACGTATCCCGCCGGACTCAACAGCTCGCCTTGCGTCTCGTTGAGATCGTCTTGACGCGCCGCACCGCGCGCGAGCGCCGATAGCCCCCATTGCTCCGCCGGTGAGAGATAGTCAACACCGAACACGCCGTTGAGCGGTGCGATCGAATTGACGGGTTGGTTGTTGTCGCGATTCTCGCCCTCGGCGTAAGCAGCAGCGAGTCGAATTTGGAATCCGTCGGGTAACGCCGCTGGCTGGTAGCTGCCGCTGAATTCAGCGCCGCGAATCCTAACGTTGCCGAGATTGATCGACTGAAACTGGATGACCTGCAAAATCGGATCGAAGCCGACAACTTGTAGCGACTCAATGAAGTCGTCATAGCGCGTCTCGAACGCGGCGAATTCATAGCGCCCAGTCTGCGTGTTGATTCGGATGCCAGACTCCAATCCTCGACTCGACTCAGAACGTAAGTCCGGATTCGGCAACGCGGTGTAGCCAAATTGGAGGTTGGTGAATCCGATATTGACGTCGTTCACCGGCGGCGCTCGAAAGCCCTCCGAGTACTGCCCGTAGATCTGCACACTGTCCGTCATCTGCCAGGTCGCACCGAATTTCGGCGAGACTTGCGCGTCGTCGATGGCGACCGATTCGATTCCGGGGTTGTCGGCTAAGAAAATGGCGTCGGGCCGCGGATCCAGCGTAAAGCGGTCATAGCGAACACCGGGCAGCAGCGTCACATCACCGATGCGAATCGCGTTTTGCAGATACACGCCGGTACGGCTGGTCCTCGACACTGGGAAGTCGCGCACCGGGAATGTGTCGGGACCCACGGTGTTGCTTGTCTGGCCGGAAATCAGATCGGTTTCGGTGCCGATGCGAATTTGCTCGGTCTCGGCACGTTCGTACTCGAAACCGTAAGACAAAGCATGAGTCACGCCCAACCAGTCGAAGCTGCTCGCGAGATTGAGCTCCGCACCTTGGAGCTTCTGATCGAAGACAAAGCCTCGGTTACGACGCACCGCTCCCGGAGCCCCGAACACCAGGGTCTCGCGATCTTCGATCGTATCCTGGCTGGTCTCGCTTTCCTGGTGGAACACGCGCCATCGGACGTAGTCGAACGGACCTTTACCACCGCGCCATTCCTGGCTGATCGTCGCCCGCAGGCGCGA
>JBCAZH010000078.1:5923-9254 GCA_038533155.1 Pseudomonadota bacterium
AAACGCACCCCAGCGTTGCGCACCCGTGATCGCGATGACCTCACTGGAATCCACACTGTTGTAGCCGAGAGAGGCGTCGAGATAACTCTCGTTGTCCGCGAGAAGATACTGCGGCGTTGCCGTGATAAAGCTCACAACACCGCCGAGCGCGTCCGAGCCAAACAAGGCGGAGGCCGGGCCTCGCGTAATCTCCACCTGTTGAATGTTGTTGATGTCAACGAAATCTCGACCCGCGTTGGAAAAGCTGCCGATCGAGAAAGCGTCTGCCGCGGGGACACCATCCACTTCGACCTGGACTCGATTGCCGCCGACGCCGCGGATGCTGATTCCAGAAAAGCCAAACCGGCTGCCTTGATCGACAACATCGACGCCGGGCTCGAATCGGACGAGGTCGCTGATGTTCTGCGATAACTCGCGGTCGATTTGGTCTGCATCGAGAACACTAATGCGGGTCGCCAGCTCCGCTTCGGTGACCGGCGTTTTCGCGGCCTCGATAATGATGTTGTCGATGGGTGGTTGTTCACTCGCAGCGCCAGACGCTGCAGCAAAGAGAGAAAGCCATAAAAAGCGCATCACCGATTCCCCATAGTGGTGTGACCGAAAGCAATCCGGTCTAGAGGAGGTGGCTGGCTCGCGGGTTCGGTCGCAGGGGGCGTCCGCTGGCTGGCTACTCGAGTTATTTGGTCAGAATGAGCTTGTCGTTCTTCGTGACGCGAAGACTGTAGTGTTCGCCACGAAACTCGATCCGAACCTCGCGGTATGGGCCAAACAGCTGCTGCGCGGGGATCACCCGAGGCTGGCTTCGTTTAGCAGGTCTTGGCGAGATTCGCTCATTCATTAATCGTAATGATAATGATTCGCGTTTGCATTGCAACACCTAAGATCGGTTTCCTGCACTATTTGTTCATCGCGACCGCAAGTCTTGGGCAAGCTTATGTCTCATCACGAAAGCGCCGAAATCATGCTCGCGGGTATCGACCTTGCCTGGCAAACCGAGCGCAACGCGAGTGCGATTGCACTCGGCACGCTAGTTCACGCCACCTTGCGAGTCGACGAGGTTGTTGGTGGTATTGTTGGACAGACCGCGATTGAGGCGATGCTTGAGGGGGCGCCTGGGCTCCGCGGCATCGCAGTGGACGCGCCCTTGATCATCAAGAACCCGACCGGGCAACGGGCATGTGAGGCAGAACTGAGTCGAACGTATCGGGATCGTAAAGCCGGTTGCCACCCCTCGAATTTGAGCCTCTACCCCGATGCAGGCAGCGTTCGACTCAGCAAATCGCTGGAAGCTCAAGGCTTTCGTTCGCTCGGATCACCGAATGCGGCGTGGCAAATCGAGTGTTACCCACATCCCGCGATGATTGAATTGTTCGGTCTACCGGAACGTCTTGCGTACAAGAAGGGGTCCGTCAAACATCGGCGTGGGGGACAAATACGCCTTGCAGAACTCTTGCTGGATCGGTCTCGTGACTCCCAAATTAAAATACAGATTTCCGATCGGTTGGACTGTGAATTCGACGGTGCGGCCATCGCCGCGCTTCGCGGTAAACGGCTAAAGCACAACGAGGACAAGCTCGACGCCATCGTTTGTTTGATGGTCGCCGCCTACTACCAACTCGGTCGAACAACGACGTTCGGCGACGCGGACTCGGGCTATATCGTGGTGCCGGACACACTCTAGCCGCACGGCGGTTGTGACTTTTGTGCGGGCGAGAAAGTCTGCATTGCAACATGACGGAAGCGGTTTGGGTTGGTTCGACAGTGAATTGACAGGGTTTGCACCGTTGTGAGTCGAACAGGTAGCCTCAACTAGAGACCAAGCGGCCCACAGAGGTCGCACGTCCGAGTTGTTCAAGGGGAGAGGAATGACTGAGAAGAGCGGAATGTCTCATCAAGAGACGCATTCGACGCGCCGCTATTGGCGGCAGTCGGAGTCACCCGCCGGCTGGTGGCCTTGGGGGCTACTGCCGCTGCTGGGATTGTTGCTGCTTTGGTTGCTGGGCAGTTTCGTCATCGCGCCTGCGATGGAGCGGCAAATCGAAGACGACGTTAGCGCTCGACTTGCCGACTACGACGTATCGGAAATTGCGGTCGACGGTCAAAGCGTTCGTGTCCGATTGGACCTCGCTGATGACGACACCGTGGATACCGCCTTCGCATTTGCCCAATCGACTCACTGCGAGACATGGGCAGGGAAGTTGATCTGCCCGACGGCGGTCAGTGTGAGCGCGGACAGAGTGCCGCCGAAAGTTTCAATGGAACCTGCCGTCGCGGAACCGGAACCCGAACCCGAACCCGTGCAGCCGGAGCCCGAACCAACGCCCGCTGTGTTTGATCGTTGTAATGAACAGTTCACTGAAGCGCTATCAAACGCAACCATTCGCTTTCGAACCGCCAGCGCCCAGATTGCGGATAGCAATGATGAACTCCTCGACACGCTGGCCGAAATCGCAGCGAGTTGCCCAGGCACGTTGATTGTAGAAGGACACACGGACTCGGTCGGATCCGATGAGAACAACCGGGTACTCAGCCAGGCAAGAGCCGATGCCGTGTCAATCGCGCTATCCGCTCGTGGATTGCAAGCGGCACGGATGCAAGCAATCGGCTACGGCGAAAGTCGACCCATCGCCGACAACGGCACCGAAGCGGGCAAGGCGCAAAACAGACGCATTGTGATCCGCGTCACCAAACCCTAATTCAGCGAGGCAAGTCATGGCTTATCTACTGGCGAAATTCACACTCATTTTTCTCTTGGCCTCGATCCTCAGTTTTGTCTTGGGGTATTGGTGGTCGCGGCGCAAGTTCGTGGATGTGACGGAGAGCTTCTCTCAGTTCACGAGCATGGATTGGTCCGGCGTCAACAGGCGTCTTGATGCGATTGATACCGGCGTCGGCAGCATCAAGATTCCTGACCCGACACCAGCGACGGACCTTAGCGATGTATTCGCGAGGCTGGACGGCGTGGAAAGCAGCGTAAAATCGATCCGAATCCCAGACCCAACGCCGGCAACCGATTTGAGCGACGTGTTCGCACGACTCGACTCCGTTGAGAGCTCGGTGAAAGCGATCCGATTCCCGGACCCGACGCCAGCGACAGACCTCAGCGATGTATTCGCGAAGCTCGATGGTGTGGAAAACAGCGTGAAATCAATTCGAGTGCCAGACCCAACACCTGCCACCGATTTGAGCGATGTGTTTTCGAGACTCGACTCAGTTGAGGGCTCGGTTAAGGCGATCCGAATCCCCGACCCAACACCTGCCACTGACTTGAGCGACGTGTTCGCGAGACTCGATTCAGTCGAGAGCAGCGTCAACTCGATCCGCATTCCCG
>JBCAZH010000078.1:9354-12334 GCA_038533155.1 Pseudomonadota bacterium
GTGTTCGCGAGACTCGATTCAGTCGAGAGCAGCGTCAACTCGATCCGCATTCCCGAACCGGCAGCGGTTGATCTGTCCGGTATCACCTCTCGTTTGCAAGCGGTTGAACGCGGCGTCGCGAGTATCCGAATTCCTGAACCTGAAGCTGTCGACCTCTCGGGCATCAGCAACCGAATTACGGCACTAGAGACTGCGGTCAACAACATCGAGATCCCAGAAAGTGAGTCGATCGATTTTTCCAGCGTGAATGCTCGCATCGGTGCTTTGGAAGCCGCGATCAAGAACATCCGATTACCGGAGCCGAAGACCGTCGACCTTTCGAGTTTGACGACTAGGATTCAGTCCGTGGAATCCGCCATTGCAAGAATCAAGCTACCGGACGCGCCGCGTGTCGATCTCGCACCATTGATTCAGCGCATGGAATCTGTCGACTCCGCTGTGAATTCCATTCGTATGCCGGACGCGCCCCGTACCGACTTGAGTGGTGTCGAATCCCGGTTGTCAGCCATCGACTCAAAACTGAGTAAGCTATCGGTGCCGCCAGCGCCCAAGCCGAAACCAAAGCCCAAGAAATCCGGCCCAGTGCTCTTGGAGCGTGCCGCTTACGGTAAGAAGGACGATCTGAAACGGATTTCTGGTGTCGGGCCGAAGCTCGAGGGTCTGCTCAATCGCAACGGCGTGTACTACTTCTGGCAGGTCGCTGACTGGCTGAAGCGCGATATCGATATCGTCGATGCGAAACTGGAAGTCTTCAAAGGGCGAATTGCGAGGGACAACTGGGTCACGCAGGCGAAGCAGCTCGCGAAAGCTGAAGGCAGCGCAACGAAGCCGAAGTAACGGACATCTGCGGCACCGGTTAAATTAGTTTTTCGTTCCAGGCATAGATCGCGCTTGGCAGACTCATGCAGGCGAAGAACAGGCAAAACGACAAGTCGTGCATCTGATCGGCGGTTGTCGGTAGGACCCATCCCTGCTTCGCCATCAACTGGTTCGCGATATAGAACACCATGTAGGCGCTCATGAAGACGCAAGCGCCCATGAAGGCGTATCGGTAGGTTTGTCCACGTACCGACCGCATTCGCTCGTCGACGATCTCATCAGGGTAGTCGACGATGCCGCGCGTCGACATACGAATCAGCCACAGAGAAACACCCCACAGTAGAAAAACCGGTAGAACGAACTCGGGATAGTCGAAATAGTTCAGCACGGCGTAGGCTGCCAATAAAGTAAACACCAAAACTACTAGCGCGCGGCGGCGTCCCAACGGTCGAACAAAGTCGTAGCGGGTGTCGTGGAAGTCACGCTCGGCCTTGCGTCGAACGTCGTCGATCATCTCGCGGCGCAGTTTCTGCGCATCAGGATTCGTCATGATGAAATCCTCTTCGAATCAAATAATTGCTCACTCATCGAGCTCATCGGGTCGAGCGAAAAAATCGCTTCGACGGGAAGTTTGAACAAGCGGGAGATCTGCAAAGCCAGTAGTAGGCTCGGTCGGTATTCGCCGCGTTCCAAATAGCCGATGGTCTGGTAGTGCACCCCCACCGCTTCGGCGACTTGTTGTCGTGTCAGCCCCTGATCCGCCCGCAATGCTGCAAGGCGGTTATAAACCGGGGCTTCTTCACTACGTTTCTTTCTAACCATGCAATAAAATATAGTATTAATACTATATTCATGCAAGAGGCTTTTTACCATAAAACGTGCGCCAAGCCCGGTTTCGGACCGCAAGCTCCGGCACACTACCTCCCCTGAAGAATCTGGCCTAGGCCGCAATGAGCGCGACTTCTATCGATCCTTTGTGTTTCACGATGACGCTGGCGTGTGCGATGTACACGATGATCGCGTTCGTGTCGTGGCGGAAGTACATCCGCGAGGCCTACACCTTGTGTTGGACGATCGCGTTCGTGGCCGCGACACTTCGGTGGGGTGTCGAGTGTCTTGGGCCGGAGTTGCTCGGCAAACTACCCTACGACTTCATGGTCGAAGCCATGGCAATCGCGCTGATTGTGTTCGCATCGTTCGGGCATTGTTTGAGAGTCGGGGATCGCTCAACTTTGATCAGCCTTGTCTTCGTCGCATCGATCGGCGCGATGGTGTTAATCACCTCCACGATCATCAGCCCGCACGACGGACTGCGCGAGGCATCAGCGCCGGGCGTGGCTGGGGTTGCCGCGTTCTTTCTAGCTGCAATGATCCTGCGCAATCGTGTCGACAACCGCGCCCGCTCGGTATCCAACAACCAAGGCAACCGGGTCGCTGATCTGTCACTGGGCACGATGCTCGCGTTGTTTGGTTTGGTTCAGACCGTCTCCGCAACGATTGCGTTCGGTCTCGGACGCGCGGCGTCGGTGACGGCACTGCAGGAGCATCATGAGTTCGGCATGCTGACGTTGCCGTTCGGCTATATCGCTGTGGGCACGATGGTGCTGTTTGTCTTTTCCTCCGACCTCGCAGGACAGCTGCGCGGCATGGCACTGTTGGACCAATTGACGGGTCTGCACAACCGCCACGGCTCTGTTCAGCTTGGTAACGAAGCGTTCGACAATGCGGTTCGGACTCGGCGGCCGCTCTCGGTCATCGTCGCCGATATCGATCGGTTCAAGCAGGTGAACGACAGTTTCGGGCATGCGGGCGGTGACAAAGTGCTCGTACATATCGCAGAGCGATTTTGTCAGCAGCGTGGCGGGCAGAACGTCGTCGCACGATTGGGCGGGGAGGAGTTCTTATTGATCCTGCCCAACAAACCCGAACCGACCGCTGAGGAGATCGCTGAAGCGCTTCGCGCTGACATCCAAGCGACGCCGGTCGCCGTGGGCAACCGAGAACTATCAGTGACTGCCAGTTTCGGCGTTGCGAGCATGATCCCGGATGACCGCAACATTGAGTCGCTGATCGCACGGGCGGATCGAGCGATGTACCGCGCTAAATACGATGGCCGCAACCGGGTAGCGGTCGCTCAAAACAAAGACGAAACGTGGAGCCC
>JBCAZH010000079.1:0-2950 GCA_038533155.1 Pseudomonadota bacterium
GCGGCAAGACCAATGATCGCTCTGTTCATCCATCTCCTCCCAAATGTGTGTTTACGAACACCTGGAGATTCGACGAACGTCGATGGACAGATTCAACGCTCAAATGAAATTTTTGTGACAGCACCAATCCCCGATATGATTCGAGCTTTATCTCGCAAGGCAGAGACGATGGCGTATTGGTTAATGAAATCCGAACCGGACGGATACAGCATTGATGATCTCGTGAGAGATCAGCGCGAACCCTGGGATGGTATTCGAAACTACCAGGCCCGCAATTTCATGCGTGACGAAATGAAGGTCGGTGACCAGGCATTTTTCTATCACTCGAGCTGCGCAGAACCAGGGGTTGTCGGGATCATGTCAATCGCGAGCGCACCGTACGATGATCCCACCCAATTCGATCCCGATGCGAAGTACTACGACCCCAAATCGACACAAGACAAGCCCCGCTGGCAGTTGGTCGACGTGCAGTTCGAAGAAAAATTCGAACGCACAATCACGTTAGCCGAACTCAAAATGAATCCGAAACTTGAGGGCATGCGGTTGCTGCAACGCGGCAATCGGCTATCGATTTTGCCGGTGAGCGCAGCACACTGGAAGGCGATATTGAAAATGCGTTAGGACGTCACTCCGCGACGTCCACAGCACTCTGGTCGAGACCAAACACTTTCAAAGCAAACGCGTAGTCGTGCGCCCGTTCCTTCAACCGTTCGAAACGAGCGGCAGAACCCGAATGGCCGGCACCCATATTCATCTTCAGGAAGAAAGGTCCGCCTGACGCTTCATCGCGCATCCGAGCCACCCACTTGGCTGGCTCCCAGTAGGTCACGCGATAATCAGTCACGCCGCCGGTCGCCAGAATCGGTGGGTACTCCACATCTGATCGAATATTGTCGTACGGGGAGTACGCCGCGATGTCGGCGTACGCCTCAGCCGAGTTAATCGGATCGCCCCATTCCACCCACTCAGGTGGTGTGAGTGGTAACTCAGCATCCGAAATCGTATTGATGACGTCAACGAATGGAACTGCGGCGATCGCGCCGCCGAACAACTCCGGTCGCAGGTTCAGGGTACCGCCAACCAGCAAACCACCGGCTGAACCACCGTAGATGACCGTTTCGCCTTCACGGCCGTAGCCGAGTTTCTGAAGTTGCTCAGCTGCATCCGCAAAGTCGGAGAATGAGTTCTTCTTCTTGTCGAGCTTGCCATCGAGATACCACTGACGACCCATAGCCGCGCCGCCGCGCACATGCGCGGTTGCGTAAATCACGCCGCGATCCACCAACGACAGCACGCTGGTGCTGAACCATGCCTGCATCGTCGAGCCGTAACTGCCATAGCCGTAGAGCATCAACGGCGCAGTGCCATCTACAGCTGTGGACTTCAGGCGCAGGACTGTGACGGGCACCTTGGCACCATCGCTCGCATCGATGAACAACCGCTCAACTTGATAGCGTTCAGGATCATGACCACTCGGAATTTCTTGCGTCTTGCGCAGTATCCGCTCACGCGTCTCGAGATCGAAATCGAAAACTTGCTCGGGCGTTGATGGCGATTCGTAAGTGAACCGCAAATTCGTTGTGTCGAATTCGTAACCCGAATCAAAGTCGACGTTGTATGCAGCTTCATCAAAATCGATATCGTATTCGTTGTCACGATCAACATCCGAGACAACAATGCGCGGCAACGCATTGCGTCGCTCCAAGCGCACAATGTAGTTGCGATACGGCACCAAGCTGAGCAAATAGGTGCCAGGCCGGTGACCTAACCAGTCCTCCCATTGCTCGCGCCCCGGATTATCGATCGGCGCTTTGACGATCTTGAAGTCGATTGCACCCTCTGCGTTGGTCTGGATGAGAAAATGATCGCCGTGCTGCTCGACGTAGTAGAGTTCGTCATCGCGGCGAGGGGCAATCAAAGTCGGCGCCGTGCCAGGGGCCGCATCCATCGGCAAGAAGCGATACTCGCTGGATGTCCCCTTGCTGCTCCCGATCAACAGATACTCACCACTCTGGGTGACATCGGTGAACAGAAAGTAAGTGTCATCCGGTTCCTCGTAGACGACGATATCCTCTGACTGAGGCGTACCAAGCACATGATGCTTGACCCGTTTCGGTCGCTGATTGTCATCACGCTCAACGTAGTAGAAAGACCTCGAATCGGCCGCCCAGACGACATCACCGTCCGTCGAAGACAGTGTCTCTTCGTACTCCTCGCCACTCGCGATCTCACGAACGCGAATGTCGTAGTACTCCGACCCCAGTCGGTCGACGCCGTATGCGATCAGTTTGTGATCTCGGCTGTGGTCCACCGATCCGATTCGGAAGAATTCACTGTCACCCGCTTCTTTGTCCCCGTCGAAGAGGATCGTCTCATCACCGCCCTCCTTCGGCGTGCGAACGTATATCGGGTAGTCTCCACCTTCTCGGTAACGCACCGCGTAGGCGAAGTCCCCGTCTACAGCAGGTACCGTACTGTCGTCTTCTTTGATGCGTCCTCGCATCTCCTCAAACAACTGTTCACGCAACCCAGCAAGATCATCGGTGGCCGCTTTGTAGAACGTATTCTCGGCGTCTAGGTGGGCACGAATCTCCGCATCCAGCTGCGTTGGATCTCGCAACACTTCCTGCCAACCCTCATCGCGCATCCAAGCGTACGGATCTACCCGCTCGGTACCATGTTGCTCAATCGTGATTGGGCGCTTCTCTGCAACGGGGGCATTCGCATCGAGGTCCGCAAAAGGCGCAGTTCTGGCTTCAGACATGGGTGTTGCTTCTTTGTTGGCAGCGTCAGAGGAAGAATCGGAGTTTCCACCACAGGCCGATAGGACAAAAGCCATTCCAAGCAGGAAAAGTCGTTGGATTCGAGCGGTCACAGGCACGGAAATCTCCAATCACGGGGGGAACCGTGATTGTGCCGCCCTTGGCCGAGTTTGCAACCGAATTCGAGG
>JBCAZH010000079.1:3050-4125 GCA_038533155.1 Pseudomonadota bacterium
GTACCAACACCGGTCCACTCCGCAGATTGGATCTCGAGATCTGAATCTGGGGTGATCGTAACCACCACATCATCCGCCACATCATCACTAGCGTTATTGACTTGAATCGGAAGCGCAGCAGCCTGGCTGGTTTGTGCGGTGGCGGTTCCACCCACAACAACCAAATCCACTGCGGCGTCAAACTCAACGACGACCTGCGCGCCGTTGTTGGTCAAATCTGTATCTTCGGCGCTCGTCGCCGTTGCGGTGATCGTGCGCGACCCACCGGTACTGGCACGAACGGTGATTTCGACATCGAGTGCGGCTTCTGGATCCAGCGTCGCCACGGAGCAATCGACACTACCAGTGCTGACCGTACAGTTGCCGACGTTGGACGTCGCACTAATGACCTGGATATCGCTCGGTATGGCCGCGCTGATCGCCGCATTGGCCAAGGCTTGAGTGCCTTCGTTCAACGCACTGAATCCAACCACGGCGTCAATATCGGCCTGGGCTGTTAATGGCGCGGGTTGCGCAGACAAACCCAGCTCGGACAAAACGAGCGACGATACGCAAGCAGCCCCGTCGACCGCCGCGCGAACGACTTGCAAGGTGCAATTCGAAAACTCTCGGCTGCCACTGATGCTCGGCGCCATTAAGAAATTCTCTGGCTCCGCTTCACAAGCAGACCCTGCCTCGCCGTCATGCTCCGCACCAAAGTTATGGCCGATCTCATGCGATGCGATCAGCGCATCTGTCACCGCACCGAAAGTCGCTTGGGTGAGCCCAACACCGAACCGGCCACGACACTCAACACCCAAAAATGCGATGCCTGCGGTCGAGCCGTCCAGGTTTCTCCCGGTAAACAAGTGGGTCAGACCCGATTGGCGTTGTGCCGCGGAGTTCGTCCTGAAATCGTTGACCTCGTCGAGCAAGTCGCCCGCATCGGTAACCTCCGAAAAAGGGTCGTTCGCATTCGTAAAGATATCCAAGCTGCCGACGTTCACCTGCAACTCGACTTGATCGCTGTAGATGCCATCGACCGTGTTCATACGCGACAGAATGCGCGCTTCCGAATCCTGGCCATTGTCGTTAA
>JBCAZH010000079.1:4225-5289 GCA_038533155.1 Pseudomonadota bacterium
TGCTGAATCGATGCTGCGCTGATTCTGCAGTGATCGGTTGGGCTTTAGATCGATATCGAAGCGTTGACCGAACGCGTCAAACGTCAAATTGCGCGAATCAACTGTCGCACTTTGACGACTGATTGCGTCCGGAGCAACCAATTGTAGAGGTTCAGAATAGGTAAGCGTCACCGGCGAAATCCCCGCCGGCGCTGCGCTCACCGCAGCACTTGCGACAACGCACCCTAACGATAGAACGTGCTTAAACATCTTGACCCTTAGCGAAAACTCTCTGTCGATTCTGCTGTTGTAGCATGTGCTTCACAGCATAAGACACGAACCAGGTCTCATTTGTTTCGCCGGTGTTATGCAAACAGATGCGGATTGAGTGGTTTTTCAGTCCGTTAGCGTCAGCGCGCAAGCGGGAATTTCGGCGCCCGCTTCAACCTGTTCGAACTGTTCTGTCGTCAGCAAAAAACGTTGGCCGTCCGCTGAATGTCCCACCAACTCACCCACCAACTCGCCAGTGTCGTCGATAAATTTGAGCTGCCGACCCGTCGACTCGACCCTGCCCGACCGCGGGTAATCCGGATAGGCCGGAACGACATTGCCATCGTCATCGACGCGGCGAATGTCCGTGAACTTATCCCACACAAAACGCGACCCGGTGACCTCGATTCGATCACCCGCCATCGCCACGCAGCCCGGCTCGTACTTCATAGGTGACACACAGCCGCTCAATACACCGGCCACAGAAACTGTTATCAAAAAACCTTTCATAGACATAAGCATGCGCTACAACTCACAGTTTCGACGAGGACCTGCGTCACATCCACTCGCAACTCGCTCGGTCATTACTCGACACGTTTGAATCCTTTGCCACCAATCCACACAACGCCCAATTGACCGTATTCGGCATCAACCTTGCGTTTGGAACTGTAGAACAGAGACGTTCGAACCTGGCGACCGTCGCTGTAGTTCAGCTCAAGCGTTGACCTGTCGATACGGTAGCGCCCTGCGACGACTCGGCGCGCGCCCCCGACGCCGCCGGTGCCAGACGCGTAGCCCGAGTTCGAATCACTAAA
>JBCAZH010000079.1:5389-12254 GCA_038533155.1 Pseudomonadota bacterium
GCACAGCTCTGGGCGCAGAGTCCGCCGGCGGCTGCCCAGACGCGAGAGCGGATGCACGGGGTGCGATCAGCGCTTGACGGGCAAGTGCCTGTGCATCATCCATTGGGGCGGCGTGAATCGTCACCATCGGACCGTCGGATCGGCGTTCACTCGCAATGGCGAACATACGCAGTGTTTTGCCGTCGCGCTCGATCTCGCAATCAAACGCGTCCAACTGCTCCGCGGTCTTTTGGCGAGGTTGGGAACAGCCCATTCGCTCGAGAAACGTCCGTGCCAAAATCTGTGCCTGGTCGATCTCGACCTTTTTCGGCATTTCGGCATAGGTCAACGTTTCGAAACTGGCTGGCGCGGACCAGGTCACCAAGCCCGATCCCGCCTTCTTTGACCAGTCCGAGGGCGCAAGCTGCAACGGATCATCCGCGAGTGCAACCAGACTCAGCGAAAGGCCAATGCCGACAACCCAACCACGCATGCAAAGGTCCCGTATCGAAAGTTGTCATAAGAGCACAGCCTGCAGACTAGGTATACTGTCGATTCATTCTTGTGGGGAGATGAGACTTATGAAGAAGATACTGTTGGGCGCGTCTCTGGCAGCGATCGCGGCGGTCGCAATCGCGGGGCATCACGAAAAAGACGAGGCCACCATGGCGATGCCGTCGGAAGCGGACATCATGGCGGCAATGGCTGCTGCCAGCACACCCGGCGAACCGCACAAAAAGCTGGCAGACAGCGTTGGCAACTTCAATGCCGAAATGATGATGTACATGGGGCCTGGCGCGGAGCCGGAACGCATGGAAATGACCGTCGAGCGGAACCTAGAGTTGGGCGGCCGTGTTTTGGTTGAGTACTGGAAGGGGCTCGCCATGGGCCAGCCGTTCGAGGGCGTCGGACGTACAGGCTACGACAACGTGACCGGCAAGTACTGGACCACATGGAACGATACGTTTTCCACCGGGGTCCTCACGATGGAAGGCGAATGGGATGCGGAGATCGATGGCATCGTTTGGACGGGTGAGGCCGTTAACCCGATGACCAAACAAACCTACGCGAGTCGGTCCGTCGCGACCTATCCGTCTGAGGACATCGAAGAGATGAAGATGTACGAGAACCATGGTGAAGGCGAGTACTTGTCCATGACGTTCAAGCTCACGCGGCAATAATCCGTAGCGTGATTCAAAATAGCCGCCGGCAACCTGCGTTGTCGGCGGCTTTTTGCTATTCGGTCACGAGCAAAGCGCGGAAAAACGGGAACATGTCCGAGTCGCACCGACCGCCTGTGATGAAATTCTTGTTACCCCACCCACCCTGGTACTCCTCAGCTTCGTGTGCCACTCCGTAGGTCCGTAACTTGCGTGTGTAGTATTGATTCGAGATCACATGATCGTTGTTCGGGTCATGCCGACCCCAATCGAATTTGAAGCCGTTCAGTGAGTTCAACGCATCGGCGAAATCGGGAATCTCCGCCTCAAGAAAGAAGCGACGCTCGAATGCCTCGTAGATGCTTGCGTCCACCACGTGCTCACCGTCCACGATCTGTGTGTACAACTGCATGTACCCCGGTGGGTTATCCGGGTTCGGCGAATGCGCCTGATAAATCGATGCAAAGATGCCGGAGATCCAATCCCCTTCGAGCTCATCCAGCGACGTCATCGTTGCCAGTTTATTCCAGTCTGTACGGCCGCTGCGCAGGACATGGCCGATACCGGTGGCGACCGGGTGCAGCGCATAGACTGCGCCAAACACGTCCGGATGTCGGGATGCGGTTCGGATCGCACCATATCCCCCGATGTGGTAGCCGAAAATGCCGCGACTATCTCGGTGCGGCAAAGTCCTGAAACGATTGTCGATCTCTCCGACTAACTCATCGACGAGAAACGTGCGCCAATTACCTGTCACCGGCGAATTGGTGTTCAACGAGTGTGCAGTCGGCGTCGAATAATCCGATGTGACTACGATGACCGGCGGCAAACGTCCGTCGGCAATCGCCACATCCAACAACGCGTCGAAATCGTGACGGTCGAACAGCGCGTCCTCGCGTTCGAAAAAGTCATGGAGCGCGTACAGGACCGGATAGCGCTTGTCGCTATCGCCGTATCCCTCAGGCAAATACACCTCGACCGGTCGCTCGACGTCGATTCCCAGAAGGTTGCCCTCCAGCGCCTGACTTTTCATGGTAAAACGAACAACAGTACCCGCCGAAGCGCTGTGGCCGAGGAAAAAACCCAATAGCAGTAAGGCGCATTTGTATCGCGTGACTCGCATCATCTATCCCCAGTGAATTGCGTCGGTGATATATTTACTCTACAAAGTAGAATAAATGCAACGAGAATTTGTGAATTGAGTAAACCTAAGAGCCTCGGAGAGTTTGAAATGACCGTCCTCGCAGCAGTTTTGCACGCGGGTGACAATGCCTATGGCACCAGCATTCTCGACGAGATTTATGAACGAACCGCGCGCCGTGTGTCGGTTGGCGCGCTCTATGCGACGCTATCCCGAATGGAGAAGAAGGGATTGATTCGCAGCAAACTTGGGGAAGCAACCGCCACACGCGGGGGCCGTGCTAAGAAATATTTCCACTTAACCCACGATGGGCAAATCGAGTTGAGTCGTGCGATCGCATCTCTCAACCGGATGGTCGAAGGCCTTGATCTTGTGGCAGCACCAGCATGATCGCGCTCAAATCAACGCTTGACCGATGCTGCTTATGGATCCTGGCGACCCTCGCACCAGAAGACACACGGGATGCGGTCTTGGGTGACGCTATCGAACTTGCGACCGACGACAGGATGTCACTGTGGTCCAACACAGTAGCATCCGCTCTGCCGCTGGCCGCGCTCAAGTTCACCGCACTGCGTTGGCGCGATGGCTTGACTGTTGCTGGGTTCGTGTTCGCCGTCACGCTGTGGGAGTTCACGGTTGCGCGCCAGTATTCTTGGCCGATTGCCAAACAGGTTCTGCCCTACAGCCCGTTATCCACAGCGGCGACATGCATGGCGATGTACGTGATGCTGTACGGTGTTTTCGCGCTCGCGACCGGAGCTCTGATCCGTATCGCCAAGCGCGCGCATTGGATGCCGAAGCTAGCGACACAGCTTTTGATGTTGGCCGCTTTGGCGCCGCCGGTGCTCCTGCTCATGTTCCCGACCCCAGTCGACAGTGTGGCGTTCCGTTTCGCGCAGTTCGCCGCGATCCTTATGGGGCTTTTCGCAGGACGAGAACGCTCCCGCCACCGTGGTAGCGTGGCGACGATTGCCTAGTTGGCTCGGTTGCCGTTCGGCCGCGCGGTCACAATCATCGACTCGCCGAGCAGAAGCGGCAATGTTGTCATCTGCCCTAAGACCTCGCGACTCAGCATCGGATTGATGTCTGTCGGCTTTGCGCGAGCAATTCCAATCCGCGTCATTGCGATTTGCACCAAAGCAAACGGAAGATAGAGCCAGTTGATGCCTTTGATCCGGTTCGTAGTGATGGTCTCCACCCGAAATCCGTTCGTGTGCAAGAGATAGCGCAACTCGGGAAAAGACAACATATTGATGTGGTGCAGCGGGTTCGGCGCGGTCTCGTCCAACATGTACTTACACTTGTTGTGAAATCCAGTCAGAAAGTAGCGCCAACGTGAGCGCAGCGCGGAGGTATTCGGTGTTGTGATGACCAACATCCCATCCGACGCTAGTACGCGATGGCATTCACGAACGAAATCGAAAGGTCGTTCCAAATGCTCAATGCCCTCAATGCATGTCACACAAGACACTGAGTGATCTGGCATATCCAGTGGTTCATTCATGTTTGCTTGCTGAAACGTCACGCCATCCGGCTGGCCATGATCGACAACATCGCCGGCGAACACTTGATAGCCGAGTCCGACAAGTCGTTTCGCAAACGCGCCGCTCCCACTAGGGATATCCAAAACTGCTCCGGCATCGGGTCCCACCGCGCTCAATAGTTCCAGCACGCGATCGTGGGTTTGCTTCGGAGCATTCTCGAATAATGACTGATCAGGCACGTTGGGGAGTTTCCTGTCCGTTGAATCTCGCCGCACTATAGCCGATACCTGCGGCCTTCGGGCATCTCACGACCACAACGTGAGTCGAGGACGGAACTAACGTCGATCGCGATCCGCGTAGACCTTCATGTACTTGAAGAACACGCCATTCGCCTCGTTCCAGGCAATGACCAAACCACGCCAGCCCGCAAGAACGCCGCCGCGAATCACGTAGCTACGAAAGAACGCGAACAGACTTTTCAGAAAAATAACCACCGGTGGATACGTTTTGTCACTCGTCTCCCGCCGGATTTCGGAGTACCTGTCGATTTTTGTCAGAAACTGACCCAGATGCTGGATCGCGTTGTGTTCGATGGGATCCGCCAAACGCTGCTTTATCGTGTCGGGGGATGTCACGACGAATTCATGAACAGCGTTGTCATTGAACTGATGCCGCGTTCGATTGAACAGTCTGACCAGCCAATCCGCACCCCAACCGCCGCGACGGACGGGCTCGCCCATCAAGTAGTTATCACGTCGAACCTCGCCAACGACTCGCGCGTTTTCTGGTGACCATCGCGACAGAGCCTGAGCGAGCGCCGCGGACACCACTTCATCCGCATCCAGCGACAACACCCAATCGTTGCTCGCCAACGACACCGCGTGGTTTTTCGTGGGACCGAAACCGGTAAACGCACCTTCGTGCAGTGCAACATTGGCGAACGAGCTTGCCAGCGCAACGGTCTCGTCGGTTGAGCCGTTATCGAAAACGACCACTTCAGCGAATTCGCGCACCGACTCCAGCGTGGCACCGAGCGTGGGCTCGGCGTTGCGCGTGATGATCACGACGCTGATTTGATCCAACATGTCGATGCCTGTCTCCCGTGCGTCGGACGATTATATTCGAATACGCCAACAGCGCTTTAGCCTCGACCAACACAACTAGGGGTGGCCTGCCGCGCCAGTTTCGGTAGACTAAAAACTCACCATTGGCGGGATCCAAGACATGCGGTCGATCAAGACACTCCTCGACAAGAAGGGCACACACGTGTGGTCCATTGCGCCGGACGCCACAGTTTTCGAGGCAGTCCAGGAAATGGCTAACAAGCAGATCGGCGCGTTGCCAGTGATGGAGGGCGATGAACTCGTCGGCATCATCTCGGAGCGCGACTACGCGCGCCGCGTGATCCTGAAGGAGCGCTCATCCAAAGAGACGCGCGTCGATGAGATCATGACGAAAAAAGTCGTTTGCGCTCGGCCTTCGCAGCAGATTGAGGAGTGTATGGCGATCATGATGAATGGTCAGTTTCGCCACTTGCCGGTTGTCGAAGACAACAAAGTTATCGGTGTTATCTCGCTCCGCGACCTCGTCAAGACCATCATCGCAGAGCAACAATTCACGATCGAGCAGCTGGAGAGCTACATCGCCGGCTAGCTAGCGGCGCCTTCAACCACCGCCGCAAGGACCAACCCCATCGACTCCTCCGACCAACCGCGCAGCGAAACCGGGCCGGCCAAGGGTGCCTTCATCTTTCTGGTGATCTCCGCGTTCATCAGCTCGATGGGCTTTGGCCTTGCGACGCCTGTTTTGCCCAAACTCGTGATGGAGCTCGCCGGCACAGAGCTCGCAGAAGCCGCCCGTTGGGGCGGTTTGGCGGTATTCCTCTATGCAGTGATGCAGTTCGTGTTCGCGCCGATCCTCGGCGCGCTGTCTGACCGCTACGGTCGCCGACCTGTGTTGCTGCTGTCGCTCGCCGCGTTTGCGATCGACATGCTAGTGCTCGGTTTAGTCTCAAGCCTGTGGGCGTTTTTGCTGGTGCGTGCGTTCGCAGGCATCTTCGCCGCCACGTTTTCCACGACCAACGCGTACGTTGCGGACGTCACGCCCAAAGCGCAACGCGGCATTCGATTCGCGTGGATCGGAGCGGCGTTCGGAGCGGGTTTCATTTTTGGTCCTGCGATCGGCGGCATGCTTGGCGAAATCGACCTGCGCCTTCCTTTCCTATTCGGTGCCGGGCTTGCCACGTTGAATACGCTGTTCGGCTACTTTGTCGTGACCGAGTCTTTGACCGAGGACAAGCGACGTCCGTTCTCATGGGAACGCGCCAATACCTTCGGTACATTGACACGTCTGTTCCAAACACCCGGCGTCACGATGCTACTGCCTGTGTATTTTTTCGCGACGTTGTCGTCTTGGGTTTACCCCACGGTGTGGTCGTATGTCGCTATCGAGCGATTTGCTTGGAGCGACCAAGCCGTAGGATTTTCGATCGCATATTACGGCGTCATCGCTTTCATTTCTTCCGCCGTAGTGATTCAAGTCTTATTGCCAAAAATCGGGGTCGTGCGCGCGATTTGGATCGCGTTAATTGTGGAGGCTATCGCCCTGACTGGCATTGGCCTTGCCACCGCCGGCTGGATGGTCTACGCAATGATCACGCTCGCCTTAATCTCATCGATGCAAGACCCCGCGATCCGGCAAGAGCTCTCGAACCGAGTCGATGAAGACTCGCAGGGCGAACTGCAAGGCGGGCTGTCAGCGCTGACCAGCGTTGCGATGATTCTCGCGCCAGTCGTGTACATGGGATTGTTCACAATTTCGGCCGGCGACGAGGCCCTGATCTACCTACCCGGTTCGCCGTTCATCGCTGCAGCAGCGATGTCTTTATTGACGCTAGCGCTGTACCTGGTGGCGATGAAAACTCGGCCACCAGATGAGGATGTTCCCGACTAGAGTGGTCCAAGTTCCGGACGGGCCAGATAGTCTTCCCGCTGGCGCGAGATCTCGTTGTCTAGTGCCACCAGCGCCGTGTGCCACTCAGATGAATCGATTTCGGTCTCGAACACGGGCGAACGGAGCAGCCACCAGCGGTCGATATCGCC
>JBCAZH010000080.1:0-11803 GCA_038533155.1 Pseudomonadota bacterium
GCTCGCAAGGCCGCAGCGGTACATCCGGCAGAAGCGTTGAGGTACGGCTGATGTCCAACGCACCCTATGAGATGACTGTCGGTAGTCGCTACGTGCGCACTCGCAAGGGCAGCGGGTTCGTCTCGTTTATTTCCGCGATCTCGATGTTGGGCGTTGCGATTGGTGTTGCCGTATTGATTATCGTGCTCTCGGTTGTCAACGGTTTCGAACGAGAGCTCACCGAGCGGCTGCTGGCGATGTCCTCACATGCGACGATCGAGGGCATCGACGGCAGCTTAGCGGCATGGGAGTTGCGCCGCGACGATGCACTCGCCAATCCCCGAGTGACGGCCGGTGCGCCGTATGTTGAAGACCGCGCACTGCTGGCCGGTCCCGATACGGTCAGCGGCATCGTCATGCGCGGTGTATTGCCCGAGGATGAAGCAACGGTGGCCGATCTTGATGTCGTTGCGCCGGACGGGAGTGTTCAAGCACTAGCATCGCGTGACTACAACATTGTTCTCGGCGACGCGTTGGCCAAAGCGTTGAATGTCGAAATCGGTGACCGCGTCACTTTGATGGTCGCTGAAGGCACGGTGACGCCGGCGGGTATCTTGCCGCGAATGCGCCGGTTCACGGTGTCAGGTGTATTTCGCGCGGGTATGTATGAGTTTGATCGGCGTTACGCATTCGTCCATCTCGATGACGCACGGCGCTTATTGCGATTGCGGGATAACGTTACCGGCCTTCGCCTCTCTGTGACCGATATGTTTGACGCCCCGTCGATCGCGAGAGAAGTGGCGGTGGCCCAAGGTGGCGGCGTGATGATCAGTGATTGGACGCGGCGACATCGGGCGTTTTTCCGTTCGATTCAGGTTACCAAGTCAATTCTGTTCGTGATCCTGTCGTTGGTGGTTGCGGTCGCCGCATTCAACATTGTCTCGACCTTGGTCATGGTCGTCCGAAACAAACGCGCTGACATCGCGATTCTGAGAACGCTAGGTGCATCGCGCGGCAGTGTGTTGTCCATATTCGTGAGTCAAGGCAGCGTGATCGGCTTGTTAGGCGCGGTCAGCGGAGTGTTGGTTGGCACGTTAGTCAGCCTAAACCTGGAGCGCATTGTCGCCGGTGTTGAGGGTTTGTTCGGGATTACGCTGCTCGCTGAGGACGTCTATTTCATTAGTGATTTGCCGAGTGATCTGCGGGCGGGTGACGTGGTTTTCGTTGTGGCGATTGCGTTGGCGTTGGTGTTTGCTGCAACGGTGTATCCGGCTTGGCGAGCCTCGCGAACCAATCCGGCTGAGGAGCTGAGGTTTGACTGAGTCCGTCAATGAGAATGCGGTATTGGTGTGTCGAGGTGTCACTCGCACCTTTGAAGAAGGTGCGAATACATTGCAAGTGTTGCGCGGCGTCGATCTCGATATCGCCGCGAGTGAGCGCCTCGCGATTGTCGGCGCTTCTGGATCCGGGAAGACAACACTGTTGCAAGTGTTGGGTGGGTTGGATGCACCGGATGCCGGTTCGATTTCTGTTCGCGGTGAGAACCTTGCAGATTTGAGTGATCGGCAGCGTGGCGATGTGCGCAACCGACATATCGGCTTCGTCTATCAATTCCATCATTTGCTACCTGAGTTTTCCGCCGTCGAGAACGTCGCAATGCCGTTGCTTATTCGCCGCGATTCCCGCTCGAATGCGCTGGAGCAGGCCGCTGAGCTGCTTGGGCAGGTCGGCCTAGGCGAACGGTTGAGCCATAGACCTTCGCAGTTGTCCGGTGGAGAGCGCCAGCGCGCAGCGGTTGCGCGGGCGTTGATCACAAAACCTGCACTGGTGTTGGCAGACGAGCCGACCGGGAATTTGGATCACGAGACGGGACAACAAGTTCTGGCGTTGATGCTCGAACTCAACGAACAGTACGGGACGAGCCTCGTCATCGTCACGCACGACAGTAACATCGCTGCAAGGATGGATCGGGAACTGACGCTCGAAAAAGGTCAGCTCAAGACTTTGCGCTAACTGTCTTGTCGCGGGTTTCTCGATCGCGGGACCTGAATTAGCGAAGGCTGCGATCCGCAACGCAGGTGGACAATTGGGCACATGCTGCACTGCGAAACCGATCATTGATTCTTGTCGCAAGTGCGTTAGCGCTCGTGGGTGCCTGCGCTTGGGAGGCAGGTGCCATTTCGACGTTCGCGGCGATCCTGCTTATCGCCGTCGGCATAGCGACTACTGGCTATCGCGGTTCAACGATCGCCATCTTGGTCTCGGTATTCGTATTCGGCGCAAGCATCAGTGCTGCAGCGCGATCCAATTTCGATGCAAGTCAGTGGGTGGTTGACGGTCATGTCACGCGTGTCGCAGCCGAGGTGCGTTTGTTGAACACACCGGTGTCTGGCGCTTACAACATGGAAGCGATCGCGGTCACGCGTGACGCGAGCTTGCCGGTGCGAATACGCATTCGGCTGCCGAACGACCGAGACTGGCGGGCAGGGCAGTGCATTCACACGCGGCTCGATGTGTCGAGTGTAGTCGTACGTGGCGGACGTGGGCGAGAGTCTATCGACCGACTGCTCGGGGTGGGTGCGATTGCTACCGCCCGTGGGCGGCCGGCACTCGTTCCCTGCGATTCGTTCATGGCATGGGTCGAGGACATTCGCCACCGTATCCGCGCCAGCCTAACGTCGCAACTCCCGGTGGGCGCGCCGCGCAGTGTACTTCTCGGCTTGGTCTTGGGTGAGCGTCAAGAGATGCAGCCAAGCGTCACTGAACGACTGCAGCGCACCGGTCTTGCGCATCTGATGGCGATCTCTGGGCTCCACATAGGTCTGGCGGCAGGTATCGGTTTTTGGGCGTTTCGATGGGTGCCACCGCCCGTTTGGCTAATGCGACAGGACATCGCATGGGTGGGAGCGGTCTTTGTCTCGGGCTGCTATGCCGTCGTGTCCGGATTCGGCATGCCAGCGCAACGCGCCCTACTAGCGACTCTGTTAGTGGCGCTCGCACATTGGCAACGTGTTGGGATATCGGGCTACCGAATGCTCGCGATCGGCGCCGTATTAATCGTGGTGTTGAATCCGGCCGTCATCGAATCGCTCAGTTTTTGGATGTCGTTCAGCGCAGTCTGTTTGCTGAGCCTGCATCGCTGGGTTCGGCTCGGCCGCTGGCAGCAACCCTCGCGAGTTGACGATATCGTTAGCGCTCAAGTGTTGCTTTCCAGCGTCATGGCCGCGGGTACGGCCACTGTCTTCGGTTTTTTCAGCACCGTTTCCGTTCTCGCTAACCTTGTGTTCATACCGGTCTTTGGCTTCGTCATCGTGCCAAGCTTGCTAGTGACTGCATTGCTCGTCGCGCTGGGTTTACCGGTCGATGGGCTGTGGGCGATTCCGGCATGGGTCGTTTCGGGAGTGCTGTGGACAATCGATCATCTCTCGGAGAACTCGTGGATCGCTTTACATGTCGCGGACTCGCCACCCTACGTCGTCGCTACGGTTATTGCTGCGATGTTGTGGGCCGTGCTTGCGGCGCGGTGGCCCGCTCGATTAACTGCGTCAGCGGGCGCTGCACTGTTGTTTTTGGCGCGTCCAGCGCCGCCCCCGCAAGGCTGTTTCGATATTCGTGCGCATGATGTCGGTCACGGTCTTGCGGTTACGGTTGCGACCTCCTCAACACTGCTGGTGTTTGATGCGGGACCTCAGTGGCCCGGGTCGGACGCGGGAGCCCGAGTTCTGGTGCCATGGTTACAGCGCCGTGGCGTTACTCGGGTGGATCGCGCTGTGCAGAGCCATTCCGATATGGACCATGCGGGCGGTTTCGTAGGTCTTCGCGCCGGCGTCGACGTACAGCGTTGGCTCGGCACGCCGGAGTCTGAGTGTGTCGCAGGTCAGCGGTGGCAGCGGGATGGCGTTCAATTCGAAGTTCTCTGGCCGACTGCAATGCAAGAGGCCCTGTCGGACAACAACCGCTCGTGCGTCATGGTCGTCTCCAGCCGGTCGGGGGGCCGCGCGTTGCTGCCGGGCGATATTGAGCAAGCCGCCGAACGTGAGTTGATTTATCTCAATGTGCCAGCCGTGGGACTTGTGTTGGTGCCACACCATGGGAGCATCACGTCGTCGCACCGCGCCTTCGTCGCCGCGCTGAGCGCGAAACACGCCTGGGTTTCAAACGCTCGGCGGAAGGGTTGGCGCATGCCACACCCGGAAGTTGTCGCGGTTTGGCGCTCTCACGGTGCGAAAGTATTCGAGACAGCTGACGTCGGCGCGCTAAGTCTCAGAGTTTGCAGTCAGGACGACATCGCCGGAGGCGCCAAGCTGTGGTAGGGCGACGGTGAGAACGGTAATATTCACGCTGAAACCGATTTTGGGCGAGTTATGGTCGAAATTGTCAGGGCCGGCGGTTGGATGATGGCACCCATCATCCTCTGTGCAATCATCTCTACCGGCATCATCATCGAACGATACTGGACGTTGCAGCAGCAGCGCGTCATCCCGAAGGACTTGACGTCTCGGGTATGGGCGTGGGTGAAAAACGACGAGTTGACGCTGCAGCACTTACAGTCGCTCCACCAAGGGTCGCCGCTGGGCCAAATTTTGGCCGCCGGGTTGTCCAATCGCGACCGTGATCGCGGTGCGATGAAAGAGAGCATTGAAGACACCGGACGGCATGTCGTGCACGAGCTCGAACGCTACATCGATACGCTAGGGACGATCGCAGCGATTACACCGTTGTTAGGTCTGCTAGGCACCGTGGTGGGCATGGTCAAAGTGTTTACGGCGATCACTCAAGCGGGTGTCGGCAATCCGGCGGTTTTGGCGGGTGGCATCTCCGAAGCCCTGATTACGACTGCGGCGGGATTGACCGTCGCGATCCCTTCGCTGATTGGCTTTCGCTATGTTCGTAATCGCGTTGACGCTTTGGTCGTGCAAATGGAAAAGGAAGCGTTGAAGCTGATCGAGGCGATCGGTCGGCGTCAGGAGGGTCAAGCTTGAGACTGTCGGGGCGGCCAAAAGAAAAACCCGAAGTCAATCTCACTTCTCTCATCGACGTTGTTCTGTTGCTGCTGGTTTTCTTTATGGTGACGACCAGTTTCAAACGGGAGTCATCGGTAGCAATCAATCTGCCACAGGCCAGCAGTGATCCGATTGAAGTGCCCGTCGAGCGCGACGTTCTTGAGATTACGATTACCGCCGACGGCCAGTACTTCGTTAACAATCGCGAATTGGTCAACGGGGCGGCTGACACGCTGCGCCGTGCGATTCGCGAAACGACGGATGGCAACACCGCGTTACCGGTGACGATCATTGCCGATGCGAATGCGACCCACCAATCGGTGATTCGCGCGATGGATGTGACGGCGGACCTAGGTTTCGCGGCAGTCAATATCGCAACGGTCAACTCTCGCGATGACTGAAGCGTCCGAAGCGAGTGGGAAGTCGCATGCACGAGTGGTCTATGGTCGACTGCTGAGTTACTCCGCTCGCCATTGGCAGTTGTTTGTGATTGCCGGGGTCGGCATGTTGTTAACCGCAGGCGTGGAAGCCAGCCTGTCTCTGTTGATGGAACCTCTGACGGACGAAGCGCTGATCGGGCAAGAGGGTGTTGCCCGTTGGGTTCCCATTGCATTCATCGTGGTATTTATTTTTCGCGGGGTTGCTGGCTTTCTCTCCGAGTATGCACTTGGAAACATCAGCCGGCACGTTATCTTCCGGTTGCGGCGTGATGTCTTCTCTCGCTACCTCGAGTTGCCTGCATCGTTCTTTGATGCGCGATCGTCGGGTCCGTTGCTGTCGATGGTGACATACAACGTCGAGCAGATTTCCGAATCGGCTACCAATGTGATTACCATCGCGGTGCGAGACACGCTGAAGCTCATCGCGCTGTTGAGCGTCATGGTGTACAAGAGTGTGCAGTTAACGCTACTCGTTGCCGTCGTGGTTCCCGTCATCGCTGTGCTGGTTCGTGTGCTGGCGCGTACGTTTCGGCGCTACTCGACGCGAATTCAAGATTCGGTGGGTGAGGTCAGTCAGGTAACCGAAGAAGTCGTGCAGGGGCATCGAGTTGTCAAAGTGTTTGGTGGTCAGGACTACGAGCGCGCGCGCTTCGAGACGGCTAATGAGAAACACCGGCGACAACATATGAAACTCGTTATCACCAAAGCGGCTGGATTGGCGGTCACGCAAGTCATCTTCGCGATCGCAGTTGCGGCTGTTATTTGGTTCGCTAGCGAATTGTCCGTCAACAATAAGCTGACGCCCGGCGCGTTTGTCGCTTTTATGACAGCGATGATTCTGTTGCTGGATCCGCTTCGACGACTGACCAATATCAACGCGGCGATTCAGCGGGGAATCGCTGCCGCGGATAGTGTGTTTGAGATCCTCGATACGCCAACTGAGGTTGATGACGGGGGGCATGCATCGGACCGCGTTCGTGGCGAAGTCGAGTTTGAGGATGTGTCCTTTTCATACTCGGATGAGAAAATTCCGGTCTTGCGGGACTTCAGTGTCAAAGTGCCGGCAGGCACTTCGCTCGCGATCGTCGGCCGATCAGGTAGCGGAAAATCCACGCTGGCGAGTCTTCTGCCGCGATTCTACAACCATGATGCGGGCGAAATTCGGATCGATGGGAAGCCGATTGACAGCTATACCTTAGAGTCGCTGCGATCGCAGATCGCGCTGGTCAGTCAAGATGTCGTGTTGTTTAACGACACGATCAGAAACAACCTTGCGTACGGGGCGCTAGGAGACGTGTCTGACGAGGCGATGCGCGAGGCGGCCGAGGCTGCCCATGTCATGGAGTTCGTCAAAGATCTCCCCAATGGCTTTGAGACGATGGTCGGTGATCGGGGCGTATTGCTATCGGGAGGGCAGCGGCAGCGGATTGCGATCGCCCGCGCATTGCTAAAGAACGCACCGATCCTGATTCTCGACGAAGCAACTTCAGCTTTGGATACCGAATCGGAGCGGCATATTCAACAGGCGCTCGAGCGTTTGATGGAGTCGCGCACGACGTTGGTCATCGCGCATCGCTTATCGACAGTGGAGGGTGCCGATCAGATCATCGTGCTCGATGAAGGGCGCCTCGTGGAGCAGGGTACCCATCGCGAATTGGTGCAGGCGGGTGGCCAGTATGCTGCCTTACACCGGATGCAATTTAGCGAAGAAAGCTCGTGACTGGCACACAGCGTTGGCTCTACTCGGTTTGGTATGACAATGGCGCGGGCGGCTGGATTCTGCGGCCGTTGGAATGGCTGTTCCGGTCAATCGTTGCGATCCGGCGAATGTTGTACCGGCAAGGGATTTTCACGACGCAACATCTCGATGTTCCGGTCGTCGTCGTAGGGAACCTCGCAGTGGGCGGTGGTGGCAAGACCCCACTCGTAGGATGGTTGGTCAGTGAACTCAGAGATCGCGGTTGTCGGGTGGCCATTGTTTCGCGCGGCTACGGCGGCGAAGAACCCGCTCGGCCACTGCGAGTGGGCGATGATGTGACCGCCGCTCGGTCGGGTGATGAGGCAAAGATGTTAGCCGAGTCGACAGGGGCGCCGGTTTTCGTTTGTCGCGACCGTGTTGCCGCGGCGCGGGCAGCCCAAGAGGACGGCGCTGAATTGATCGTCGCCGATGATGGCTTACAGCACTATCGTCTCGGCCGTGCTATGGAAATTGTGGTAATCGATGCCGCTCGCGGACAGGGCAATACGCGTTGCCTGCCGGCGGGACCGTTACGTGAGCCGATGTCACGTCTCAGTGATGTTGATTTGATTGTGGGCTCGGGTGGTGAAATTCCAGGTGTTTCTGAGATCTCGTATTCGTTGACGATCCAAACGGCAGTCAATGGAGAATCTGGCGTCGAGCGGGATTTAGAGACTTTTTCAGGGCAACATGTCCATGCTGTGGCCGGTATTGCCCACCCAACACGCTTTGTGGATGCGTTGGAACGCTTCGGGATTCGCGTGAATCTGATTCCTGTCGGCGATCACCAAGTGCTTGAGCGCGCGGAACTCAATCCAAGCGATGAACTCGACGTTTTAATGACGGAGAAAGACGCCGTGAAGTATCAGTCGCTGGAGCAGCGACATTGGATCGTACCTGCGCGTGTCGTGTTTGCGGAGACTAAGGGGCATGCGCTCGTGAATCGCTTGCTGAGTCTAACGACTGAGGTGCCAGTGGCGTGAGAACGATCTTCCACGTTGTTATCCCAGCGAGACTTGCCTCAACGCGTTTGCCTCGGAAAGCCCTGGCGTTAATCGCTGGAAAACCGATGATCCAACATGTCTGGGAGCGATGCTTGGCGTCCGACGCGGCGTCCGTCACTATCGCTACCGATAGCAAGGAGATCGCGGACGCTGCATCAGCGTTCGGCGCGAGCGTTGCGATGACCCGCAGTGACCATCAGTCGGGAACCGATCGCATCGCGGAGGTCGTCCAGCAGAACGGATGGCGCAATGAGCGTATCGTCAACGTTCAAGGCGATGAGCCAATGATACCGGCGTCGTCGATCAATCAAGTCGCCCAGTTGTTGGATGAACCCGATGCGGATATGGCGACGCTTGCCGCGCCCATCGACACGGATGACGCATTTGCGAGCCCTGATTGCGTCAAAGTCGTCACGGATAAAGCAGGGTTTGCGCTGACATTCTCGAGGTCGCCGATTCCGTTTGCGCGCAGACCAGGGCATATGGACCGGCTGCGCCATATTGGGATTTATGCGTATCGGGCAGAGCGGCTGTTAGCGCTCGTGGAGGAACCACCCTGTCCGTTGGAGTTGACCGAATCGTTGGAGCAACTGCGTGCTCTGTACATTGGTCAATCAATCCGAGTGGCCGTTGCAAACGAGATTCCGCCACCCGGGGTTGATACCCAGGAGGACCTCGACGCGGTCGAGGCACTCCTGGATAGTACGAACTAGCCCGCCTCTGAACCGAGTGCCGCTTCAATGGACGCGATGACTGTTTTGTCTTCCGGTTGGGTGCTCGGCGAAAAGTCACGGATGAACTTTCCGTCTCGACCGATCAAGAATTTGTGGAAGTTCCAGCGTGGTTGAGTGTCTGCCAATTTAGCGAGCGCTTGGTAAAACGGGTGCGCGTCGTCGCCTTTGACGACGATCTTCTCAAACATTGGAAATTTAACGCCATATGTCAGTCGGCAGAACTCGGCGATTTCCGCTTCTGTGCCGGGCTCTTGTCCCGCGAAATCGTTGGATGGGAACCCGAGCACGACAAGCCCGCGCTCGCCGTATTCCTCATAGAGATTCTCAAGGCCATCATACTGCGGGGTGTTGCCGCATTTACTTGCCGTGTTGACGACCAAGACGACACGGTCTTCATACGATTCGCAGAGGTTAATTTCCTCGTCGCTGTTCAATGACTTAAACGTCTGGTCGAGCAGCGGCGCGTCGCATGCCGCGTAGGCGTTTGCCGTGCTCATTACAATGGCGGTCAAGAGTAGACGTCGAAACATCGTTCGGTTCTCCTTGTCTGAGTTGTTTGGAAGATTCGCTGTGTTCGCGAAGTCAGATGCGATCTCGAATCAATTGTTCGAGCTTGATTTGATCTGCGCAGAACGACCGAATGCCTTGTGCGAGCTTTTCGGTAGCCATGGCGTCTGCGTTCAATTGCAGTCGGAAGTCAGCTTCGCTCTCAAAATCACAGTCCGGTGCCCCGTCGAGGTCTGATGGTTCAAGCTGTCGTGGCAATTCGCCGTCATCGTCGCCCAAAGCATCCAATAATCCTGGGCTGATGGTGAGTCGATCGCAGCCAGCAAGCGCCTCAACCTGTCCGGCATTTCTAAAACTCGCGCCCATGACGACGGTTTCAAATCCTTTTGATTTGTACAGTTTGTAAATGCCGCGAACGGATGCGACTCCGGGGTCATTGGATGCATCGAAACTTGTTTCCGGTTGTTGCGCTTTGTACCAATCAAGGATTCGGCCAACGAACGGCGATATCAAAAACGCGCCAGCGCGTGCGGCGGCGAGTGCTTGAACGGCGGAGAAGAGCAACGTGAGATTGCAACGAATTCCTTCCTTCTCGAGTATTCCCGCAGCCTGTATACCCTCCCAAGTCGAAGCGATTTTGATCAGGATTCGGTCTTTGGAAATGCCAGCGGCAGCATAAAGATCAATTAGCTCCCGGGCTTTTGCGACGCTTGCGGCCGTGTCAAACGACAGTCGCGCGTCGACCTCTGTCGAGACGACACCTGGGATCAGATTGAGGATCTCTTGGCCGACCAACACGGCAAATCGGTCGGCAACTGCGGCGGCTGATTCAGTGGACGATGACGCGCTTGGCGTTGCAGCGATCGCACGGTCGAGTAGGGCGCCGTAGGTTGGGTCTTCGGCGGTTTTTAGGAGCAGCGAGGGATTGGTGGTCGCATCGACGGGTGCATATTTTTGGATGGCATCAATGTCGCCTGTGTCGGCGACAACCACAGTCATTTCTCGCAATTGATCGAGTTTCGACATTTGCTTCTGCGTCTCGGGTAGGGAAACCCCAAAAGTTTATCACGACCGCCGACGCGGCAGCCGCTGGCGTATTTTCTCCAGCTCTCGCATCGCGATCATACGTGCCGCGGCGTAATACAAGTCATCCCTGACAAGTTCGCGGGTTCGTCTCTCGAGCCATGCCTTCTCGAATTCTGAGATCGGGGTCATCGGTTATCCTCGAACTTGACGTACGTCGAGGATAACCGAAATCGCGGGTTTACTTGATGCTTCTAGCGGACTCGGCGATCACCGAAGAACCAACGGCCGCCGAAAGTAATGGTATCGACGTCGCCGCCAACATCCAGCGTGATTCCAAAGGCAAACTCATCGGTGAAGTAGTAGTCGCCCGCCAACTGGATGAACGTATCGCTGTCGTCGAGATCCAGATAGTTGAGGACAGCGCGGCCTTCAAATTTCTCGTTGAAGCGGCTTCGAATACCACCTGTCAATCGAAGGCCATCTTCGCTCGCGTCGAACGATCCGAATTCGACTTCGTAGTCGACGAAGCTGCCGGTCGCGAACAAATCAAATTGTGGGTCAACCGGCCAGACGTAACCCACACCGACTTCAAACCCGGTTAGGTCGACGTCACCATCAAAGTCCTGCGACGTGTAACTGCCGATGACCAGCCAATTCTCATGAAAGTTGTACGAACCGCCGAGTAGAAACCCATCTCCGTCGGCATTGGAACCGTCGATTTCAGTATCGAGAAACCGCACTTCTAGAAAATCGTAGCTGACGTCGGTTGCGTGGGCGACCGTGCCGAGTGACATCGTTGCTGCCAGAGCTGCAAGCGTATTAGCCAATGCCTTCATGTTTGAAACTCCATATCTAAAGGACGACGGAACACAACCTAGATTGCGATGGACCGTCGGAGTGCGCGGATAGTAGACATAAGACGGTAGAGGAACAATTCGTTTTTTAGGCCTCGTCGCCGATGTGCGACAAACGGGCGGAGAACGAGAGCGATCGCTTATCGAACCGGTGCTTTTCGGGACCAAAGTGGTCTACGTCTTTGAGCAGGGTGGCTTTGCGATCGACCGACCGGTGCGTCGGAAATTCCAGCGTTGAAGAGCAATTGCAGCGCGCTTATGTTCACTAACTTAGTGATTGGGCGCAGGATTTTCCGAATGGTTACATCGAAAACACTTGACTGCATTATGTGAGCCGGGAATATTTGCATCCGTGTTGTCGTAAATCCGCAACGTCAAACCTGTCAATTCTCAGCGAGATAGGTCTTTGCGTTGCGCTTTTACGACGTATCGAGCGACTTTTGCGGCGTCATGCCGCTGTAAACACCCATGGAGATACACCATGCCCTATAAGCACGCGACAAGAACTGCGCTTCTTG
>JBCAZH010000081.1:0-2629 GCA_038533155.1 Pseudomonadota bacterium
ATCACGGCCTTAGCACGTCAAACCTCGCGGAGCACACGATCACGGCAATCGCCGCACATCCATCTGACGTTGCAGTTCCAACGCTGAAGCAGTTGATTGCACCCGAACAACCCCGGCAGACGCGCGAGAACGCCGTTTTCTGGATGATGCAAAACCACGCCGTAAACTCCGCTGACGCAGTGCGTGCCTTGATGTTTGAGGATAAGGACCATCGTCTACGAAAGCACGCTGTGTTTTCGTTTGCTCAGGCGCGACTGTCATCAAGTCATTCTGATTTGGTGCACGTGGGCACCACTGACACAAACGCGGAAGTTCGTTCCGACGCGTGGTTCTGGCTAGCCAACACCGGCAGTGCGCGCGCAGAAGCCGCGATCCTCAACGCGATTCACAAAGAGCCGAGTGCGAAAGTGCGCGAGAACGCGGTTTTTGCACTATCGCAGCTACCATCTTCTCGAGCGACGGACGCACTGATCGCGGTCGTGGAGACAAGAACTTACGGAAAGCATGTTCGAAAACAAGCCATGTTTTGGTTGGCTCAATCCGAGGACGATCGCGCGTTTCACTACCTGGAGAAAATCCTTTCTCAAGCCAGTTCACGCTAGATCATGCACACTACTCGGCCTTTGCTCTTTCTGTCTTCGTCGGCAACAGTTTGCTGAGAGTCAGAACGCTCTCTGTCGGATGAATCTCCACACGTTCTTGCTCTGAGTCGAACAGAAACACAAACCGAGCAGTCGTGCCTAACATCAAACGGTCTTTTGGTGGAGTGCCGTCCGTTAGTTGAACGGAAAAATTCTCGCCACCGCCATTGCGTATTTTATCTGCCTCGCCGACCGCATATCCAAACAGCAAGACACCGGTCAAGCCGAAAAACACAATGTAGTTGACTCGCCGGTATCGCTCGCTACCGTACCATCGAAACCAACGATGGAGCCCACGACGTTCAAGTCGGAGACTGCAGGCGTTATCGAATGCAACCGACAAGAGCGCACCGAAGGCCAGCAACCAAGTCATTGGCTCTTTCAGAGACGCCAATAGGAAGTCACTGACATCTGCATAACGGAATACGTTGATGCCAAACGCATTCAGAAACGCCCACGAGTAGAGCAAACCGATTAGCGAGGCAATCAAGTAAAGGATCGAAAAAACCATCGCTGGGTGTTCGCCCAACAACCACTTGACCCAAGGATTCTTGGGCATGGGATCTTTTGAAATCGGTGTGCTCCTACTGGCTTGACCGCAACCCGATGGTGACCGAGTCCGCAACGCAGCGCAATAAGGAACAGCACGAGTCTCGCAGGACGTCGCGAACATATACCCTAATTCGAATCAAAAACCTAAAGGATTGGGTACACTGGGTGCTTTCTCTGTTGAGTTCCTAAGTGACGTATGAACAGTCGGATAGCTCTCGCACTCTTTAGCTTGGCGATTCTGTGTCTAACTATTTCCGCCGCAGTGACACCTGTCCATAGCGCGGTTCAAACCGATACCGATCGTGTTAACGCAATCCTTCGCGCACTGGACGATCGCATGTTGACGGCTCGAGAGCGACTGGGCTTTTTTCATGATGATGCGGTCATCATGGCGCCCGACGAAGCGCCCATCCGAGGGGAACACAACTTACTGTCGCATTTGGAGGCAGCGGCCCAAGCCACGGGTGTGAGCCACGTACACTACTACCGGTCCATCGAGCGATTCGACGATATCGTTGTCACCGAGGGCGGCGTGCGTGGTGAATGGCGTAAGACTCCGGCAAGTGATCCGGTCGCCTTCGAGACCAACAATCTAATCGTGTTTAGAGAGGATCAAAAAGGTGTGCTGAAGATTTGGAAAGTGATCTTCAACCACGCGCCTAGTTCGACCGTCGAGTAACAACGGCGACCCAGTCCACGTCGCGATCGGGCGGACTGTCTAAAACCACGATCTGATCACCCCGTGTTCTCTCCAAACCGGAAACCACCAATTCTCCACCCTGAATGGGGTTGAACCAACGCACGTCGAACTCACCCGGAACACCATTCAGATCAAGAGAGAGCGCCTGCCCTGCATTCCGATAAGCCACGTACAGTTTACCGGGCTCGGCGAGGCAATAAGCCACCTTCGTTCGCGTGCACGGCGCCATATCCACAAGCGGCAGTGTTTCGAAAAATTCTGCGGCGGTTCTGGACTGCTTCCACAGTGAGCCTCGCGTACGCCAATTCTCCGCTGTGAGATCGTTGTGAGGGAAGTGCGCCCCAAAATACCACTCAACACCGGCCGCGCCGCCCAGAAGACTCCCCCACAACACCTCCCGACGCAGCACCTTGTGGTCGTCATGCTCATCAGCGTCGGGTACGGCACCGCGCTGCCATGGACCAATTTCGTCCATGGTGATTAGCCATGGATGACCCGCGCGCATTGCCGCCTCGCGCCAAAGGCGGACCTCCCTGTTAACGCGTGTTGGGTCGCCCACTTGAAACGACAGTCCATCGATGTCCTTGAATCCCAGCAGTGGTGACAAGATGCTGGTCTTTTCCTCGCTCGTCGAATGGGTGTGAATCAGCACCGGGTGTCGATACGGATCATGTCGTTTGATAAACGATGCCATGGCGCGCCGTTGGGTGGTCGACTGCCCTTGCGGTGACCAATG
>JBCAZH010000081.1:2729-11793 GCA_038533155.1 Pseudomonadota bacterium
TGCCAAACGCCGCCGGAAGTCGCTCCTGTTTGCGCTGCACGACCATCCGCCGCGTAGAAACCGCGAACCACAAGGGACAAGTCGTCGGACTCAAACGTGACATGGAGTCGATAGTCTAGAAACGGATTGATCGTGCCGTGCTCTGAGGCATCCGGCCCTTGAAACTGCAGAACCACGGGATCCCAAGTTTGATGCGAGCGGCCGCCGTCAGTGGGAGACGTCAGCGATCGAATTGGCAACGCGAGTCGTTCGATGTGAATCAGTTCAGGGCTGCCACCACGCTCGCCGCTACCGGCCATCGTGTAGGCGAACTCTCCAATCACCCCGACACCGGTGCCGTGTCGACCTCGGTTAAGGTTCGGCCATCTGCGCCATCTTTTTGTGGTGACATTAAATGCCTCCACTTCGTCATGCGCCAATTGCTGCGAGGCGCTTTCACCACCCAACACGACGATTTCATCGTTCCAGGCGAGAACGCTCTGGCCCGCGCGTTCCGTCGGGATTCGAAGTTCGCGGTCAACCGCTTCCCATGTCCCCTTCTGCAAGTCGAACACGTCACTGTTGGACTCTGTCAGATTGAGTACATTGCCCGTTCTCTGCGATGTTCTGCGGCCGCCGAATACATACAGTTTGTCGTCGACCACCGCCGCCTGAATGTGATCTCGACTATGCGGTGCATCCGGCAACACCGTCCATTGGTCAGTGTTAGGGTCGTAGCGATCGAGCCATGACACAGAGCCACCAACGTGGCCATTCGTGATGCCACCCACAATGTAAAACTGCCCATCGTGAACCACAACACCCGCACCGCCACGACGTCTACTGATCGGGATTTCGCGTCCCCACTCGAAACGGTCTTGATCGGGCAAATAGCGAACGATCCGCGCGATCGGCGTTTCATTCGGGTAGTTTCCAGTCATTGCGCCAATGAGATAAATCGAGTCTTCAAAAACGACCGGCTGGAAGTGATGCAGCTCGATCGGAGACGCAACGCCGGTCGACCAAACACCTGTGACCGGATCGAATACGTTGACTGGATTGATTCGACGTCCGCCGAGAATATATATCCGCCCGTCGAATGCGACGAGACCAGATTCGTGCCGGGCAACCGGTACGTCACCCCGCCCCTGAACCCGTTCCCACTGCCAAGCGGTGCTTTCGCATGCAGTCAGAAAGATGCAAAGGAGCAATGCGCAAAGCGCATACTCGCGACCTCGGATGGGCTTACTCCAGCTGAGCATCAATTCCCCGCTTAGATGCAGCGACCGACTCAAGGGAAGTCAAACCGTCTGGATATACTTCCTGCTCCAACACGACCCACTCCAACGCACCAACCTCAATGGCCTTAGCCGTCAGCCGCCGCCAATCCAATCCATCCTGCCCAATAATCGGACTCTTGGTGTCACTCTCTCGCGGATAAACCTTGTAGTGTGCGGTTGCGATCCTTCCTGGATAGCGATCGATCAACGTCATAGGTGATAGGCCTGCGTTCACCACCCAACCAATATCCATCTGCAGGACCACGTTATCGTTCGTATTGCTCGCGATGAAATCCCAAAACGTCGCGCCACGAAACCCGCCGAATTCCTGCGCATGGTTGTGATACCCGATTTGCATTCCCGCCTGGGCCAGTGTCTTAGAGGCTGCATTGAGATCCGATACTAACGATTGAATCTGATTCTCATCCCAACCACGTGGGTCCCATCCAATGATTAGCAGCGATACGTCCAACGCCCGAAAGAACTCGATCGTTGAAGGCAATGACTCCGCCGACAACATATCGAAAGAAACATGCGCGCTAGACGCACGTAACCCCAATTGGTCGAGAAACGTACGAAGGCCGGGACCATCGCCTGCATAGGGACCGTAGTCCGAGGCGAATTCAACGCCGTCAAAGCCCATCTCGGCGATCGCCCTGAGCGTGCCTTCAAAGTCCTCGGCCAACGCATCTCGTACAGACCAAAGCTGCACGCCTATCGGCCGTTCACTGAGTTCGTCGACAGTCTCAACAGCAGTATTCGCTTGACCACTACACCCCGAAAACAGCACCAGACTGACCAAAACACACCAAACTCTCATAGTCGTCGGTTCCCCATTTCGCGAGCCGCGTAATCCGCGGCCCGTGCTGTGAATGCCATGAACGTCAGAGACGGGTTTACGACAGCGCTCGACGTAAACGCGCTGCCATCCGTCACAAAAAGGTTTGGAATGTCGTGCGACTGGTTGTAACCATTCAAAACCGAAGTCTTCGAGTCTCGCCCCATGCGCGCCGTCCCGACTTCATGAATCGCCAAACCCGGGTTGTTTTCCTTGACGGTCATCCATGACGACACTTGCGAAAGTCCGATCTGCTTAAGCATGCGCTCTGCAGTCAGCGCCGCATCTTCCATCATGCGAACCTCGTTATCCGACCACCGGCAGTCAATGTGCAGCTGTGGAATACCCCACTTGTCCTTTTTGGTCGGATGCAGTTCCACGGAATTCTCATAGCGCGGCAACATCTCGCCCTGTGCCGCTAGATAAAAACTCCATCGCCCCGCCTGTGTCAGTTGCGCTTTAAAGTCAGTACCGACGCCAGGTTTCCACGCATGGCTGCGCCAATCCTCTCGGCGCGCTTCGCCAGCATAGGCAAATCCACGCAAATAGTTCGCATGGTATCGATCAGGTTTGAAGCGGAAATTGGGTATGTAGATTCCCGTTGGGCGACGACCTGAATAGTATTCTTCGTCGAACCCATCGATGTAACCACGCGCCCCGGCGTTATAGTTATGGTCCATAAGAAACCGACCTAAAACGCCCGAACTGTTCGCCAATCCGGTCGGAAAACGCTTCGATCGACTATTCAGAAGAACCTGAGTGCTGCCGAGTGTTGAGGCGCACAAAAACACGACACGCGCGAAGTACTCACGTGTTGCCAATGTTTCGTTGTCAATGACCCGAACGCCTCGAACGCGATTTGTTGTCTCATCGTAGATGAGACTGTGCACAACGCTGTCGGGTGCGATACTCAAATTGTCTGTCGCCGCAGCTGCGGGAAGCGTTGCGCTGAGCGAGGAGAAATATGCGCCGAATGAACAGCCCTTCTGGCATTCATTGCGTGCCTGACACGTCACGCGACCTTGATCAAAATGGAGTCGGGACGGTTTGGTCAAATGCGCCGCACGCGACATGATCATAGGACGATCAGGATACGCATCCGCCAGCCGCTGTTGGATGTGACGCTCCGGTTTGGTCATCTCGAACGGTGGTTGACACACACTACTCGGCAGTTGGTCCAGTTGATCGTCATTACCGCTAATCCCAACAAACCGCTCGACACGTTCGTACCAAGGCGCCAAGTCGGAGTACCGAACCGGCCAGTCGATACCCACCCCATCTGCCAAATTCGCTTCGAAATCCCATCGGTTAAACCGATAGGACTGGCGGTGCCACAACACGGATTTTCCACCGAGTTGATTTGCCCGGATCCAATCGAAACCTGTGCTGGGTTCAGTGCTATACGGCAGGTCATGATCGTCGCCGAAGAATTGCTTGGTCGCATCGTTGAACGCATAGCACTTCTGTTGAACGTGATACCGCTCATCGATGAGTCGCTTTTCCACTTTAGTGCGATTGGGGAATTCCCACGGCCCTTTGCCTTCTCCGGTATAGCCCTCTCGATGCTCGACCAGGCGACCTCGTTCTATGACCAGCGTCTTGAACCCCTTTTCACAGAACTCCTTCGCTGCCCATCCGCCGCTCATGCCTGACCCGACGACGATCACATCGTAGACGTCCTTGGTTTCACCGATCGCTATGTCTTGAAATCGCATAAGCCCCTCAGTAGAACGCAAGAGAGCCCCAAGCGGTGCCAACAGATTCGTAAGGAATCGAGCCCTTGAACCCGCCCGGCACAGCTTGGTAGCGCAAAACCTCAGTCGCGCCACGCTCGGAGGTGAAGTATCCGAAGACCATCAGACGCTTCAGAGATCGGAAGGCTTCCCCGTCGGACCGTCCGAACGGGCGCATTCCGAGATCGAGTTTGGATACGACCGACTCTCGCAAAGATCCTGGCCATTCCTCTGGTGGCGCGTCGGAAAATTTACTCGCGCGTTCACCGAATTTATCCAACAAAGCCAAGGCGCGTTGTTGCTCTTCCGTCGAATGACACGCAAACAACTGAAGATCCACGAATCGCGGTACCCCAAGCGCCCGTCCGCCAGGTGTATCGGTTTCCGGAAGTACTGCCTCCACTAAAACAGCGAGTAGGCCCATCTGTCGCGCATCGAACAACACCCCACGCTCATCGTTTGCTGAACTGAGCAAAGCTTGCGCGAGACTCGGGAAGCTCAAAGCGACGCCAGCGCCGGATAGAAGCACCATCGCTTGTCTACGGTTTACGAACGGACTGTCTTCAGACATGGCTTCCAACCCCGTCCGCCTTCGACGGATTCACTGCCGGTCGGCGTTGCCAGAAGTACAACACGGCATACAAGATCAGCAGAACGGCAGGGAAAATGGCCATGCGCTCCAGCGTCGCCTGCCCTGCCAGTCGCTCGACATCCGCGGCATCGACGGCAGCTAACGTCGCTTGGGCCCTTGCACTATCGATCCAGCCTCCGATAATTGGATTCCAAATACTGACAGCGAACATGCCAATGCCCGCGATCAACGACATTCCCAACGCACCGCTGTTCGGAACCCGCTCGGCGACGAGCCCGACGGTCGTGGGCCAGAAATAGGTCACACCCAACGCGAACAATACGGCGCTTGGATAGACAAGCACACCCGACACTTGGCTCATCAAATAGACGCCGGATACGGCGAGCAACGACGACACCCACAACACCCCGACTGGGTTGAGGCGACGGATCAACGGCGCCGCAAAAAAGCGGCCGATCGCCATAATTCCGGTCACCATTGCCATGATCAGCATCGGTGAAGCGCCGGACGCGCCCAACATTCGCTCAATCCATTGTTGTGTACCGAGCTCTGTGGTCGCACTCACAGTCATGCATAGCGAAAGAAACACAAACAGCGGACTGAAGATCGCGCGAAGGTTTGCGCCCGTCGATGTGTTGATATGTTTCGTGGTTGGAAATGGTTGCGAGAAGATCATGATCCCGTACACGATTGTCGGAACCAGCATCACGGCAATCTGCACTTCCCAACCGAACCCTAGATTTGTTAACCCGAGAGAGGCTAAGGCACCGATCACGATGCCGCCGGGAAACCACACGTGGAAGCGATTCAGCATCACGGTCTTCTTATTGTGGTAGAGGTCCGCAACTAGAGGATTGCAGCCGGCTTCCACAGCGCCATTCGCGAAGCCGACACAAAAGCTTGAAATCAATAGCGTCCAGAATCCCGTGGCGCCGATTGTCAGTAGCAACCCGACAACATGACCCGAGAACGCCAGCATGATGAGTCGTTTCGCACCAAGAAAGTTGTACAACAGACCGCCGAACATTGTCGCAACGGGGAAGCCCAGAAAAGCCATCGCATTGATCCAGCCGAGCTGGCGATCATTCAGTCCGTATGCATCACTTAGCTGGGTGAGAATTCCTGCGCGAATCGCGAATGTCATCGCTGTCACCGTCAATGCCAAGCAACTCGCTGTAAAAAGCCGTTGTCGTGCTTGCTCAGTCATCCTTCGAATCTACCTGCGCCGGTGCTAAACCGAGTAACGCCCGCACGCTATCGCGGTCACTACCCGACGTTGCGAAATCATCGAACGCGTGCTCTGGCTCGCGGATCAGATGACTCTGAATAAACGTGGCGCCCTCTCTCGCGCCGTCTACGGGATGCTTCAAGCAACACTCCCATTCCAAAACGGCCCATCCGTCATAGCCATACTGGGTGAGTTTGCTAAACACCTGTTTGAAATCGATCTGACCATCACCAAGGCTACGGAAACGTCCGGGCCGATCGACCCAACCTTGATAGCCACCGTAGACACCGCTTCTACCGCTAGGGCGGAACTCGGCGTCCTTAACATGGAACGCCCGAATCCGATCGTGATACAAATCGATAAAGGCTAGGTAATCCAGTTGCTGCAGCACGAAGTGGCTGGGATCGTACAGAATGTTTGCCCGCACGTGACCGCCAACGGCGTCGACGAACCTCTCGAACGTGACACCATCGTGCAAATCTTCTCCGGGATGCAGTTCGTAACAGACATCGACGCCGGCCACGTCGAAGGCATCGAGGATCGGACGCCAACGCTTCGCCAACTCTCCAAAGCCCTCGTCCACTAGCGCCGCAGGACGCTGCGGCCATGGATAAACGTAGGGCCATAGCAGCGCTCCTGAGAACGTCGCATGTGCTTGCAGCCCCAAGTGTTCGCTTGCACGTGCCGCACTAAGGAGTTGCGACACCGCCCATTCGGTGCGGCCGGAGGGGTTGTCCCGCACAGCATCTGGCGCGAACGCGTCAAATAGAGTGTCGAAGGCCGGATGGGATGCGACGAGCTGTCCTTGCAGGTGCGTCGACAGCTCACTGATGCTCAGCCCAGCGTCATCGACGATTCCCGCCACTTCGTCGCAATAGACTTGACTCGTTCCGGCAAGTTCGAGATCGAATACTCGCGAGTCCCAGGTGGGAATCTGAATCGCTTTGTAGCCTAGCCCGGCAGCCCAGCCACAGAGGTTCGCCAACGAATCGAACGGTGCCTCATCCGAACAAAACTGTGCCAAAAAAATGCCCGGGCCACGAATCATTGCAGTGCTCCGCGTCCTGTAGGGACTGCATGCGGCACCCACTTCTTATCGCTTTGACTTGCAGCGATGACGTTCTCTATGAACGCCATGCCCCGAATGGCTGATTGCATACCAGGTAGGTCAACGCCGTCTTCAGCCACCTTGCCGCCTGTCGCCACTTTTCGAACCTGCGCGACGAAGCTTCGATACAGATTGGCGAACGCCTCAATGTACCCCTCAGGGTGCCCTGCCGGTGTGCGCATGACGCCGGTCGCTTGTGGACTCAGCGCGCCGACTCCCGCGCGACGCATCTGAGTCGATTCGCTATTCGATTTCACCCAAAGTGTATTGGGCTCGAGCTGCGACCACTCGAGGGCACGGTAGTCGCCCACAACCCGCAGACGCAGGTTGTTCTCGTCACCGATATGAATTTGGCTTGCGAGCAGCGCACCTCGCGCGCCATTTTGGAAGCGTAGCAACACCGCACCGTCGTCATCGAGCTGACGACCAGGTACGACCGTGCCGACGTCGGCGCACAGTTCGGTTATCGAAGTGCCGCTCACGTACTCCGCGAGATTCGCTCCGTGAACCCCGATATCGCCCATACAGCAACTGACGCCGGACTTCGTCGGATCAAGACGCCAACTTGCTTGCTTCGACGAATCAGCGTCGGACGAGGCAAGCCACCCCTGGGTGTATTCGACGACGATCTTCACAATCCGTCCAAGCCCGCCAGCAGCCACAAGTTGCCGGGCCTCTTTGATCATGGGGTAACCCGTGTAAGTGTGCGCCAGCGCGAACAGGCACCCGCTGGACTCTTGTATTTGCGCGAGCTCTAACGCCTCACGGGTGCTCATTGTCGCTGGCTTCTCACAGAAAACATGAAACCCGTGCTCGAAGGCCATTCGACAAATCTCGAAGTGCAAGTGGTTCGGCGTGACTACGGCGACAAACTGCATACGCTCGCCTGTGGGCAGTTTGGCCTCTTGCTCGAACAGAGCTTGGTAGTTCGGGTAACACCTCGCCGGCGGCAAATGTAGCGAGGACCCGAAGGACTGACTCGTGGTTGCGTCAGAACTGAACGCCCCGCAAACGAGTTCTATATCGCCATCTAATGCTGATGCATGTCGATGTATCGCACCGATGAATGCACCGGGCCCGCCCCCGATCATCCCCATGCGAACTCTTTCGCCGCCCATCTGCTCCCCCGCAAGCTTCTGGAGAAATGACAACGTAAGCCAAGAAAGTCTCAGAGAGGTATGACAGAATAAGTCCAAGCTACAACTTTTTCGGCGCAGCGCTTCTCTGAATACAGAATTCTGTCCTTTTCTAGTTTTATGAAATACATACAAAACCATGGTTTATTATCTCTTCTTCAAGTCAATAGTATTTTGCGAATGTTGAATTTGATCCCTGACGTACTGTTTTGGATCAAAGACGCAGACAACCATTTCGTCTATGGCAACCAGGCGTTTCTCGAACACCAGGGGATCCGCGCCGTAGGAGATCTCGCTGGCAAGACGGATTTCGACTTTTCGCCCGCTCACCTCGCGGCCCAGTATGTGCGGGACGATCAGACTGTACTGCAGGGCGGCGAAGTCACGAATCGTCTGGAGATGAACACCACAGACGGCGGGGAAATCGCGTGGTTTGCCACCACTAAACGGCCGATCTTGACTGATGCGGGAGACGTGGTTGGCACGTTCGGCATGACCCGCCACTTCGGACGTTTCGCGAACGCGCGCTCCGATATCGAAGCCGTGCGCGAGCCGGTTGAGTTTGTCCGAGCCAACTATGCAACGGACATATCCGTCACGGATATCGCGAGTGCTGCGCACTTGAGCGTCAGTGCGTTGGAGCGACGCTTTAAGAAACATCTGAAGAAAACGCCGCGACGATTCTTGGTCGAGACTCGATTGGAACAGGCACGACGCCTTCTCGTGGAAAGCGACCTGCCGATCGCCGAGGTTGCATATTCCAGTGGATTTCTCGACCACAGCTATTTTAGTCAACAATTCCGGCGATTCTGGGGCTTGTTACCCTCAGAGTTCAGACGCAGCCATGCGACGGGAGACCGGATGCCAAACACACGCAATCGGTCGGGTCGTGTACGCTAGACGGAGTTCGGCGAATCAGGGATTAGAGTCATCGCAACCAAAAAGCCAGCACTACCGCGCCTGTTACTGGAGTCGTTTGCGATCTTTGCCAGCGTCCTTCTCGCGTTCCTAGTGGAGCAATGGCGCGACAACATCAATGCAGCGAGTGATGCGAACGCTGCCCTCAATCTCGTGCGCGCAGAACTTCAACAAAACCTCACTGAGCTTGAGACCGCAATACCGACACGCCCGGCCCTGCTTGCGACCTATCAAGAGGCATTGGGGACTTTC
>JBCAZH010000082.1:0-5829 GCA_038533155.1 Pseudomonadota bacterium
GCCTTGATGCTGGAAGCCAACCCGACTTTGACGCCTGAGGCCGTTAAATGTCGGCTGACTTCTGCCGCTAAACCGTTGAACAAGAATGGTAGCGACGAAGCCGAGAGCGTGCTGCGACAAGGTAGCGGTCTCATCCAGGCAGACGCCGCCGTATTGAACCCGACACCCGACTGCGGCGGGCAGGCGTATGGAATTATCACCGATGACACAGGCGTCGATCGAAAAGTGGGCCCGGTTCAGGTGGATGACGACGGTGAGTTCTTCTGGGAGGACGCACAAGGCACGCGTTACACCGAGGCGGACGGCTACGTCTGGGGTCAGGGCTACGTCTGGGGTCAAGGTTACATCTGGGGCCAGAGCTACCTTTGGAGCCAAAGCTATGTCTGGGCGCAGAGCTACCTATGGAGCCAGGGCTACATCTGGGGTCAAGGCTATATCTGGGGCCAGAGCGTCGATGGTGATTTTGATGTCTCTCAGTGGGTCCCGCAGGAATAATTGGCGAAGCCAGCTTGCAGCTGGAAAAAAAAGGAAGGGCGATTGAGGCATGCGCTTGATCCGCCGAATCCACTCAAGTGTTAACAAGGCGATAGCCAGGGCAGCCGCTCTGGCTATCGCCGTTTTCGGTCAACTTGCGCTCGCCGACCATGCGCATGTCGCGCCGCTGACCCACGATATCTATTTCGAATCGCTAGACAGTGATTGGCTCACTCAAAGCACCGTCACCGCGATCTTCCAAGACTCGCAAGGCTTCCTTTGGTTTGGAACCGAAAGCGGACTCAACCGTTACGACGGCGCCGAAGTGATTCAGTACGTTGCCGAACGCGGCAACGACCAGGCGCTGGCGGACGACTTCGTCTGGGACATCGAGGAGGACCGCGACGGCCGAATTTGGATTGCAACCGACAGTGGCGGCGTTGCGATGTTTGATCCAAAGACTGAACAGTTCGACGTCTTCCGGCACGATCCGTCGGACAGCAATTCGATCCGTAGCAACGCAGTCCGCAGCCTGGCCATTGAAGGCAACACGGTATGGATCGGTACCCGCAACGACGGCGTCAGCTCGCTCGACACTGGCACGATGGTGTTTACTCACTGGTCGGCACAGTCGGAGCTCGGGGTACCTGACGATGCACGGGTGTTTGACATTTCGTTCGATGATGACGCCGTTCAATGGGTAGCAACCAACCAAGGCCTCTATCGTTACGATGCAAACACCCGCCAATCGACAGTGTACTCATCGACCGCAGACTCCGATCTGCAGTTGTCTGACGATTCGGTCGTGTCGATAGCACATGGTTCTGACGGGACGACTTGGGTCGGGACGATCGAAGGCGGACTCAACGCGATAAGCGCGGATGGGGAAATCCAGCACTACCGTTCCGGTGAAGGAGCTACAGATTTACCCAGCAACTATGTTCGCGACTTGCTCGAAGACTCTGATGGTCGGCTTTGGGTCGCGACCACACAAGGCTTATCCCTCTTTGATCGACGGACAGGCACGTTCATAACCTATCGAGCCGATCCTGACAAAGCGACATCGCTTGGCAACGACCACACATTGGTCTTGCAGCAAGACCACTCTGGGATGTTGTGGGTAGGCACTCGCAGCGGCGGCGTCTCCAATTGGAACCCGCGTAGCTGGGCTATGGGTCATTTGCGCTATGAGCCCTTAGATGGGGCGATGATCACATCGTTTGCGACCAAGCCCTCAGGGCTTTGGATTGGCACTATGGGTCGCGGTCTATTCTACAAACCCGCAGGCGAGGCACCACTGATATCCCTCGACGACATATTCGGTCGCGAGATCGGTATCAACAATGCGATGAGCATGTTGATCGATGACTCAGGACTGCTCTGGGTCGGCACCATGAACTCCGGAGTTCATGTGCTAGACCTAGATGCACGCACCGTCACGAACTACCAGATGGACGGCAGCGACAGCTCGGGGTTGCGATCGAACGGCATCATGTCGATAACACAACATCCTAGCGGCAAAATCTGGGTCGGCACGTTCGGTGGTGGCATCAGCATCATCGATCACGGCACACGAACCGCACAAGCATTGGGGCAACTGAGCAGCACAGGCCAAGTGCTTGGCAGCGCCAGAGTCACCGCGCTGTCATCAGCCCCGAGCGGCGATGTATGGATCGCGACGGATGGCAATGGCCTCTTCCAGTTTGAGTCAGCCTCAGGCGCGTTGCGCCAGTTTGTGCCGGTTAGTGATGACGCTACGACCCTAGCGAGCGACAGACTCTATTCCGTTTACTTTGATGCACCGAGCAACACCGTGTGGGTGGGTACCGGCGGCGCCGGACTCGATCGTCTCAAGCTGAGTGAACTGTCCGACGACGGGCGGGGCTTCAAGAATTTCTCGAAGAACGATGGATTGGCCGACAATGCGATTTACGGGATCCTGCCAGACGCGACGGGTGCACTATGGTTGAGCTCCAACAACGGCATCACGCGTTTTGATCCAACTACCGGCGAATCTCGTGTTTTCCACTCGCGCCATGGACTGCAGAGCGATGAGTTCAACTTCGGCTCTCACCATCGCGCATCCGATGGCACGCTGATATTCGGCGGATCCAACGGATTCAATGCATTCAACCCAAACGATATCTCAGAAGGCGGCGAACCCCCGCGCGTCGCGCTCAGCCACGTTTCAGTCGACGAACAACGTGTCGAGTTTGATCCGCCCGGAAGTCAACGGCGCGAGATCGTTCTGCCGTACGATCACAGTGTTCTGTCTTTCGGCGTGTCGGTGCTGGACTTCGTCGATCCACGGAAAAACCAGATTCAATTCCGACTCAATGGGTTCGAGGAACAATGGCGCACTGTTGCGAGTGGCAATGCGATCACCTACACCAACCTCGACGCAGGCGACTACCAATTTGAAGTCATTGGTGTAAACAGTGAAGGAACGGCGAGCGAGCGCACCACCTCAATCGTGATTCGAGTCGAACGGGCGCCATGGGCGACGCCTCTCGCGTACGCGCTATACGGTCTCGCAGCACTCGTTTTGATTCGACTCGGATTCGGGTGGCAGCGAAAGCGCATTGAGCGTCGCGCGGAAATTCACAGATTGTCCAACCATGATCATGTCACAGGGCTTCCCAACCGTCGCTGTTTGATCGATAGCGTCGACGCCTTGCGCGGTGATGACACGCATCTCAAACGCACCAGCATTTTGGTAGTGTCGTTCAACCACGTCGACAGAATCAGCGATAGCTTTGGGCTCGACGCAGGCGATCAAACACTGCGCGCGTTGGCGAATCGGTTGCTCAGTTCATGCACAGAGGTTTGTGGCACCGCCGACACACACATCGTTGCACGGGTTGGCGCTGAAGAATTCGCGATCGTCATCCACGATGAGGCCGTGGCGCGGTACACAGATCAGACCTCGAAACGACTGCTGCGTCAGTTCAGCGATGCCCGGGTTATCGGTGGCGGCAAAACGTCCATGTCGGTCACCGTGGGTATCGCCCATGCACCGCAGCATGGGCCGGATGCCGAGTCGTTGCTCCGAAATGCCCGTGCTGCGGTGCACGTCGCCCGAGGCACCGGCCAAGAACGCTGCCTAGAGTTTTCGCCGGAGATCAACGACCGGCTTCGCGATCGGCTCACCATGGAGGAGGAGCTGCGATTAGCAATCGAGTTCGACCAACTGGTGCTGCATCTCCAACCCAAGTTTGAAGCGGCAACGTTAAGGCTAGTCGGAGCGGAAGCCCTCGTGAGATGGCAGCATCCGAAGCGCGGCATGGTGCCGCCAGGCGCGTTCATTCCGCTCGCGGAAGACACCGGCATCATTACCGACATCGGCATGTGGGTGAGCAAGGCGGCGGCCGCGCGTGTCCGTCAATGGATCGATGCCGGTATCGAACCCGTGCCAATTGCGATCAACTTGTCCGGCGTCGAAGTTTCTACTGCTGCTCCCGCACGTGCGCTAGAGCAAATCGCACGCTCCGCAAACATAGAGCCGCACTGGTTGGATGTTGAGCTAACCGAAACCCTAATCATGCAGGACGCGGAAAGCACCAAAGCCACGCTTGAAGGCATTAAGGCGCTCGGTTGCAGAATCTCGATCGACGACTTTGGAACGGGATACTCCTCGCTCGCCTATCTGAAGCGCTTTCCTGTCGATAAGCTGAAGATTGACCGGTCCTTCATTAAAGACCTCGAACACAGCGACGAAGATCGGTCGATCTGCGCCGCGGTGATCGCAATGGCGCACAGCTTGAACCTACAAGTTGTGGCCGAGGGCGTAGAGACAGACGAACAACTGCGCTGCCTCGTGGACTTGGGCTGTGATCAGATTCAGGGATTCCTCTTGGGTCGACCGACGCCAGAAGCAGAGTTCGACCGCCGTTTCCTCGTGGCAGCATCGAAAGACAAAGACTCAGAAGTCACCGGCGAGCCAACACATCGAGCCGCAGGTTACTAGCTCGCTGTGAAACTCAGGCGTTGACGCATATTCACGCGGACATCTTAGGCCATTCACTCGCATCCAGCGTTTCGCGATAGCCGTGCCATGCCGCATACCCGAGCCAAGGCATAACGACGACCAGACCCAAGCCCAGCGTTACCAGCGCAACAAACGTCAGCGTCGCGATCAATAGCGCCCACAGCAAGGCGACTCGCTTGTTGCGCAAGACTGCATTGATGCTGGAGACGCATGCGGTGACCATATCGACGTCGCGATCGGCGATCATCGGCAAAGAAAATACGGTCAACGCGAAAGTCAGGGATGCGAACACCGCACCGATTGCCGAACCCACAGTGAGAAACTGCAAAACCACATCCCACTCGCCGCGCTCGACCATGAACAGCGCGTTGAGGACCATGCCAGACCGCGACCAGATCATCAGGATGACCACTTGAACCAAAGCGAAGACGCCGGCCTGACTCAGTACACGCTGCATCAGCCGTAGCGCACGACGCGCGCTAGGCGGCTTACCTTCCTCGTGCGCGCGCGGCACCGAGTACAAACCCACCGCCAACAGTGGCGCCAAAAAGACAAACCCTGAAAGCAGCGCTAGGAACAGCACAAGGCTGCCGAAGTGCCACGCCATGACCGACACCACAACACTCAGCAACCAAATGACCAGACCGAATTGCACCGACAGCGCACTTGCCTTTCTAAAGTCGCGCCAGCCGAGCTCAAGCCATCGCAAGGGCGCGTCAAACGCCAATGTCGCCGAGGGGACAACAAACGGTTTGTCGGCGCGCGCTAACTCGTCATCATTCGGGCTCATCGGGCCACGATAGCGCGAAACGCCTGTGTACGTAGCGCAGTGCGTACTGCCGGAACATCATCGATGTTGAATCGAACTACAGCGCTCTAAGACCGATCGCTTCGCGAATCCGCGTCATCAATGGCGTCGCGACGGAGCGCGCCTTCGCCGCACCATCCGCCAACACCTGCTCCACATGTCCCGGATCCGCAATCAGACGGTCGTATTCGGCACGCGCGGGCGCAATTCGAGCGTCAATGTATTCGAACAACTCCTGCTTCGCGGTACCCCAAGCGATGCCTTCACGGAACTTCGCCGCCATCGCCTCCGTCTCAGACGGACTCGCAAACGCTTTGTAGATATCGAACAGTGTCGAATCATCCGGATCTTTCGGCTCACCGGGTTCGAGCGAATTCGTCTTGATCTTCATGATCAGCTTTCGCAGCCGTTTCGGTGGCTCGAACAACGGAATGGTATTGCCATAGCTCTTGGACATCTTACGACCGTCCAAGCCTTTCAGCGTCGCTGTCGCGTCGTCAATGACCGCTTCCGGCAAAGTCAGAATCTCACCGTAGTGATGATTGAATCGCTGCGCGAT
>JBCAZH010000082.1:5929-11772 GCA_038533155.1 Pseudomonadota bacterium
GGAATCTCGGGTATGTCGCTTTGTCGATAGAACACGGTGTTGCTCGTATCCAGACCAAGCGCCAACCAACTGGCCGCAATCTCCAGCGTCGATTGTTGGATCTTGTCCGGTGCTTCGCTCTTTACGAGCGCATGCAAATCGGCAAGAAAGTAAAAGTTCTTGCGCGCGGTATCTTTCGAGCTCTCAATACCCGGACGAATCGCGCCAACGTAGTTGCCGATGTGAGGAGTCCCGGTGGTCGTAATCCCGGTCAGCCAAACCGCGTCGCTCATCCGTTAGTATCCCGCCGCTTGTCCGTCTTTACGGACTTCCGAAGCACCGTAGTAGACCGACTGCTCGTGATCACGGATGATCGCCTGGTAGCCACCGTAGCCGCCACCACCGACTTTGACCTCATGGCCCCTCGCCTCCAGCGCCTTACGCGTGGCTTCCGGTATGCCACTCTCGACATAGACGGTGCCGCCATCGGTCATCCGACTGCCCGTCGGTTCCGATGACCCATCGTGACGAATTCGAGCGGCATCCCCCGCTTCCTGCAGGTTCATGCCGAAATCGATCATATTGACGATGATCTGGGCGTGCCCTTGCGGTTGCATGCCGCCGCCCATCAAACCGAACGAGAGCCACGGCTTACCGTCCTTAAACGCGAATGCGGGAATGATCGTGTGGAACGGCCGCTTGCCGGGTTCATAGGCATTCGCATGTGCTGGGTCTAGAGAAAACAGCTCGCCCCGATCTTGCAGAATGAATCCAAGATCGCCCGGCGTCATGCCGCTACCCATGCCGCGATAATTCGACTGGATGAGTGAGACCATGTTGCCGTCGGCATCAGCAACCGTCAGGTAAATCGTGTCGCCATCCATGGGCGCGTCTCCAGCAGGCAACTGCTTGGACGCTTTCGGCCCGATCTCGGCGCGCCGCGATTGCGCATACTCCTTGGAGATGAGCCAATCCACCGGCACATCGACGAAATCCATATCCGCGTAGAACTTTGCGCGATCCTCGAACGCCAGCTTCTTGGCTTCGACAAAGGTATGCACATATTCATCGCTGCCGAACCCCATCGACGCAATATCGAATCCTTCAAGAATATTGAGAATCTGCAGGGCCGCGATGCCTTGACCGTTCGGCGGTAACTCAAAGACCTCGACGCCGCGATACGTCGTCGACACAGGGGTCACCCAATCCGACCGATGTTGTTCAAGGTCTTCGACCGTGATGTAACCGCCCTGCTCTTGCACGTAGTCGGCGATCGCCTCTGCTATCGGCCCGCTGTAGAACGCGTCGCGCCCACCCTCAGCGATCGCGGCATAAGTGTTGGCGAGACGTGGATTACGGAAGACGTCGCCCTTGGCTGGCGTTTTACCGCCCGGCATGAAGGTTTCCTCAAAGCCTTTGTACTCTGACAGAACCCGTGCGTTGCGTTCCCAGTAATACGCGATCAATTCGCTGACCGGAAACCCGTCTTGGGCATAACCGATCGCAGGCGCCAAAACCTCTTTCATCGGCAGCCGACCGTACCGCTCATGCAGCATAAACCAACCATCAACTGCGCCGGGCACGCTGACCGGCAACGGGCCTCGCGGCGGGATCGTTGAGCGATCCAATGCTTCGACCTCCGCTTGCAACTGCTCCAGCGTCAATCCCTGCGGCGAGCGACCACTCGCGTTCAAACCGGTCAATTCTTCGCGCTCGGCGTCCCATACGATGGCGTACAGGTCACCGCCGATACCGCACCCCGTCGGCTCCATGAGCCCGAGTGCAGCATTGGCCGCGATCGCTGCATCCACGGCGCTACCGCCTCGCTTCAACACATCGATCGCGATCTGCGTCGCTAGGGGCTGGCTGGTCGCTGCCATTCCATGCGTCGAGATGATCTCCGACCGTGATGCATGTGGCATCGAGCTGATCCGATCATAGCCGGAGGCATTCAAACTGAAGGTCAGAAAAGCGGCGGCCGCCACCAATAGCCCGTATCGCGTGTAGAACCTCATTGCGCACTCCGGAAAAAGAACCAGCGAGCAATGTCAGCACACGCACGCTTACGGTGCAACTGCCCGGTTGCGGGTATACTGACGCCCCATGAGAAACATAGAAATGCCCGACCACAGCCTGTACCAAGCGCACCTTCAGAACGTCATTCAATCGTACGAGGGCGCCCTGGACGCGGCTGGTGCGGATCTCGCTGTGGTCTACGCGGGTGGTTTGATCTACCGCTTCCTTGACGACACCACACACCCGTTTGTCGTCAATCCGCATTTTGCTTGGTGGTTACCACTGGTTCGCACGCCGGACTGCTACGTCATTTTTGGTCGCGGCCAAAAACCTGTACTCGCGTACTGCCAACCAGACGATTACTGGCACGCGGTCCCGGACGCTCCCGACCCATACTGGGCTGACGAGTTCGACGTTCGACCGATCAAGACCGCCGCCGAGGCGCGCCAGCACCTGCCAACATCCGCGCGCGCACCGATTTTTATCGGATTGACGACAGAACCTGAGCAGACTTTGGGGATTGAACGGATCAACCCGAGTGCCGCAATCAGCTGGCTCGACAACGCTCGAATCACCAAGAGTGACTACGAGATTCAGCAAATGCGCAATGCGAGCATGTTGGGCGCTCGCGCGCACTCGGCTGCCCGCGATGCGTTCCTTGCGGGTGACACGAGCGAGTTTGAGATTCATCACGCGTACTTGGGTGCTATCCAGGCCGTAGACCATGACTTGCCGTACCACAGTATCGTCGCACTGAACGAGCACGCGGCGATCTTGCACTACCAACATCGCGATCGCGAACGACCGGAGAAAAGACGCAGCTTTCTGATTGATGCTGGCGCTGCGATGGACGGTTATGCGTCCGACATTACGAGAACCTATGCTGCCGATTCTGGTCTTTTCAGCGAACTCATCGAAGCCATGGACGTGCTGCAAACTGGAATTTGCGATGACATTTGCGCTGGCGTCGACTACCCGACGTTGCACCTGCGTATGCATGACAGAATGGCGAAACTGTTGCTCGACTACCAGATCGCGAACGGCAGCGCTGAAGCGTTGGTCAACACAGGCGTGACGCGCGTATTCCTGCCGCACGGTCTAGGCCACTATTTAGGCCTACAGGTTCACGATGTTGGGGGACACCAACTCGATGCGAGTGGCGCACCGACTGAGCGCCCCGAGCAAGATCCTCACCTGCGCCTAACGCGCGGGCTGGGACCTAACGAGGTCATCACGATTGAACCGGGACTGTACTTCATTCCGATGTTGCTTGACCCGCTGCGCTCGAGCGACGAAAAGGCGATGGTGAATTGGCAGCGTGTCGATGAGCTAACGCCGTTCGGCGGCATCCGAATTGAGGACAACGTCAGGGTCCTCAACGATCGATGCGAGAACCTGACTCGGGACGCGTTCCTGAAAATGAGCGCGGTTTAGCTAACTCGAAAATCGATCCATCGCACCAGCGAGCTCGAAATCCTTGGCGGTGATCCCGCCGGCGTCGTGCGTTGTCAGTTCGACCCGAACTGTGTTGTAGACATTGAACCACTCTGGGTGGTGATCCATTTTTTCCGCGACCAACGCAACGCGCGACATGAATCCGAACGCTGCAACGAAATCGGAAAACTTGAAGGTTTTCGCGAGTTTCCCTGCCTCTATCTTCCACCCATCAAGCGCCGCCGTCGCGTTCATGATTTCCTGATCGTCCATTGCGCTCATGAGGCTTTCTCCTGCAACGTTCCTGTCGAAAAATCGAATGCTACCTCGCCAGGGCCATTGCGAGTCAACCAGTCCAACCGATGCCGAGCCTCATCAATCGTGGGCAAAACCCCAGGTTCTATCCACCACAGGGCCTTGTTCGCGCTGTTGCGAGGCACGAACCAGGATGCACGCTGACGCAGGTAACCGCCGTGCGCCGACCGGTAAACGAATTGTTGCAGCGCACTTACCGATGTCCAAACCGAGAGTGCAATCAATAGCCCCGGCTCGCCAAAGACTTGGGCAGCGCGCGCCTCTTCCGCCTCATCGTCAAGGCGCCACACGAACCCCTCAGAACGCTCTGCGAGCGCATTGATTTCGGGCACCGCATCGAAGAACGGTTGAGCACGCGGGTCGTCTTTCACGTACTTCAGTGTCGCGACGTTAACGTGTGCGACACAGCGATCGCCGATCATTGCTCGTCAGCCTGGCCTAGCGTCGCCGCGCGCGCCTTGTAGAACGCCTTTGCCTTGCGACCCTTGCGTTCGAGCATAGGGCGAAGAAGTCGCTTGACCCACGGGAACTGGTAACCGATGTCTCCCAAAATCCCGCTAATCGTCGGCATCTTGATTTCAACCCGCTCGCCGAGCGCCACCCGCAATACCGCATCAGCGACTTCTTCGGGCGTGCTCATCGGTTGGGAAAACGTGAGATCGGATACGCCGTCGATGTCTGACATGATGAAACCGGTATCAATGGGGCCCGGCGAGACGACACCGACATGCACGTTCGACCCGCGGAGTTCTTCTCCTAACGCGAAAGTAAACGCGCGCAATCCGAACTTGGTCGCACTATAAACCGCCGATCCCGGCACCGGTGTGGTGCCCGCAATCGACGCGATATTGACGATGGCGCCACCGCCCGACTCGCGAATAGAAGGTAGTGCGAGTTGGGTCAATATCAATGGCGCGCGCAAATTGACGTCCACCATCTGAGCGATATGATCTGCGTCAATCGTCTCGAAATTCCCACGATGATGCGCGCCAGCATTGTTGATGATGTAGTGGACCGAGCCAAACTCGTGCTGTGTCCGCTTGATCAGATCCCGACATGCACTGGTGTCGGATACATCCATAGCGCAGGTCGCGACCTTGGTCGTCGACTCCAAAGTGGCAGCGAAATCACGCAGTGCATCCTTCCCGCGTGCCACCAACATCAATCGCGCGCCGGCGCTCGCGAATGCGCGCGCCACATCGGCGCCAACCCCGGCCGAGGCGCCAGTCACAATGACTGTTTTTCCATCGAAACGTCGACTCGAACTCATAACATCGCCCCCAACATCAAGCCGGTAAAGTATACGTTACACACCAAAATACGAACTCTATGCGATTCAGGGTATAGTTGGCCATGTTATGTCAGGGGGAAGCCCGGGAGTTCACTAATGACCAAAGCGCTAGACGCTCAGCACAGCACTTTCGAAAAAGCTAAGAAAGAGTTGATCACCGCTGCCACTCGTGCAACGAAGGCACTGGATCGTGAGAGGAAAAAGCTCACGCGACAGGTCAAGACTTCGAGTAATCGAGCCAAGAAAGCGGCCGAGCAGATTGCCAAGAAAACCGAAAGACTTGGTAAGTCGACATCCGCCAAAGTGAAGCGCGAATTGCGCACCCAGATCCGGAAGCTCGAAAAGCTAAAGGAAACGGCAGCAGCGGAAGCGAAAGAGTCCAGGGATCAACTTAAATTGGTCCGCGAAGACCTCGCGAGCGCGCGGATTCATTTCCGACGGGCAACCAAAATAGATCGCGCGATGGGTGCGGTTGATCGTGAAATCAACAAACTGTTGGGCAAGAAAACTAAGCGCAAAAAGAAGACGGTGACCAAAAAAGCGGCCGCGAAAAAAGCGCCTGCTAAGAAGAAGACCACCAAGAAGCGACCTGCAAAGAAGAAAACGGCTAAGAAAAAGGTCACTCGCAAGACCAAGAAATAGGCGATTTCGAACACACTTCACGAAAGCCGGGCATTGCCCGGCTTTTTTTGGCCTACGCGAATGACTTGCACAATGTCAGACCCCGAATTTGGATGTCGGGTTCACTGAACCTTGAACCGAGTGCCAGAGCAGCGGCTCACTAAAGAAATATAGGCAATAGACGCTA